>JAITUZ010000034.1 GCA_031286065.1 Candidatus Methanimicrococcus odontotermitis
CTTTTGATTTTCTCCAGCGCGTCGGAAAAGATTTCAAATGCGGCTTCCGATATTGCTGATCCGGTGATTCGTGAAATCGGCCTTCACCCGATTATCGCAATGGCCGTCCGCGAATCCGATGAAGTCATCATAAAAGTGGAAGTTGCCGACTGCTCTCCGATTATCGGAAAAACATTGAAGGAACTGCGGCTGGAAACCGAAACCGGCATTCACGTTCTGGCAATCAAAAGAGAAAACCGCTGGATTTATTCCGTCAGCGGCAAAATTACGATTCGGGAAAACGACGTTCTCATCGCCCGCGGATCGCACTCCGGAGAAGAGGCGCTTCTTGAAATGTGTTCCTGTCCGGTCGATTTGTAATCGGACAGCCTTTTTTTGAAAACGGCATCGGAGTTTTTCTCCGAGTTTTTCTCCTGAATTTTTTAAATGACATCGCGGAGTTCCGGCGGCAGCATATTGGCGATGCCGTTTTCAATCGGATAGTAAATGCCACAGTTTCCGCAATATAAATTTCCGGAAAGGAGTTCACTGTCGGTTTCAATCTCCGGCTTCGCCGTTAATTGACGGCGGCAGGCAGGACACACCAGAATGGTCAGCGTTTCTTTTTTCATAATAATCATTTAAATTATTGTCACAATTAGTTACTTATATAAATTATAATAATTCAAGTGATTCTTATAATTCGTATAATTATTATTGTTATTATTTTACAGTGCCGGCGGTTGTATTGATCGGTTCCGCGAATTCCGACAGCAGATTTCTCAGCATATCGGTAATATAATTTTCAAAGCCTGTCATCATCATGCCGACCGCGATTGCCGACAGCAGCAGCCCGAGAAGACGTGTGATGACAAGCATGCCGGTATAACTGAGACGTTTGCTGATGGCTTCAGACGAACGGAACATAATGTAGGCAATCGTGTAAACCAAGACGATTGAGAGCAGTACGAGCAGCACGCTCCAAATATCCCGGCCGCCTGTTAAGATGATGACTGTTGAAATTGTTCCCGGTCCGCACAGAAGCGGAATGGCGATTGGGAAAACCCAAAAGTCTTTGTCCGTGGATTCGGCGATTTCAGCGGGTGAAACAATCGGATTGATTTTCGCCGTCATCATATTGAAGCCGACTGAAAGCAAAATGATGCCGCCGGCGATTCGAAGAGCGTCGATGCTGATGTTGAACAGGCTTAAAACAAGAGATCCGGCAATTGCGAAAAAAAGCGCCATTCCTGCCGCAAGCAGTATTGATTTCTTAGCGTATTGGTTTTTGGACTTCTGCGGGTATCCGCTGGTCATAGACATGAAAGTGAACAGACCGCTGAGAGGATTAACGATAACGAAAACGGCCGTAAAAGCGATGATAAAAGTCGTAATAATGTTATCCATGATTTGTCACCCGCATTCTAAAATCTTCTTTTTTTGGTCTTTATAATTTTTCACTCGTCTCTTAATTCGACGTCGATTTCCATGAAATCTTCAGCCACAATCACATTTTCAAATTCGGCTGCCGCATCTTCATGCACATTTTCTTCTTCGTCCGTCAGGCGCGGGCTGAGATGCGTCAAAACGAGTTTTCGGATATTGTATTTTTTAGCCATTTTGGCGGCGCCTTTGGCGGTTGAGTGACCGTATTCATTTGCCTGAACGGCCATTTCTGACACGAATGTCGCTTCATGAATGACGAGGTCGGCGCCTTCGGACTCGTAAAAGAAAACGTCCGTTTCACGCGTGTCGCCGCTGTATGAAATTTTCCGGCCGGGGCGCGCGGGACCGACAACGTCTTTGGAATAAACGATCGTTCCGTCCGCGAGCGTGATGTTTTCGCCGCGGTGGAGTTTGGCGAAATTCGGGCCGGGCTGTACGCCGAGTTCAATCGCTTTTTCACGGTCGAAGCGGCCCGGTCTTTTTTCTTCTTCCAGGATAAAACCCAGCGCGGGGCGGTCATGATCGGCGCGGACGGCTTTGACAATGTAGCCGTTTCTTGGGATAATGTCTCCCGGCGCAAGCGTTTTTAGAATGATCGGGTATTGCAGTTTGTGCGTGCCGAGTTTTTCAAAGGCTTCCATGACTTCAAAAAGACCGTGAGGGCCGTAAATTTCAAGTTTCTCTTCGCGGCTGAAAAATCCCATTGTCTGAAGAAGGCCGGGAAGTCCCAAAATGTGGTCGCCGTGGTAGTGGGATAAAAAAATCGCGCTGATTTTGACCAAACCTGTTTTGGCTGTCATCATCTGCCGCTGAGAACCTTCACCGCAATCGAAAAGCAAAAGTTCGCCTTCTCTGTTGACCATAATGCCGGCAGGATTTCTCTCTTTGGAAGGCAGCGCGCCGCCCGTTCCGAGAAACGTAATTTTAAGCATGGAAAATCAAAAGGTCTTTAATTATTTAAAATATGAGTTTCAATTAATAAATTCATCTATTTTATTTTTTCATCGGTGATGATTCTATGGCAGCAAAGAAAGAACCAACAAAGAAAATACCCGTGTCCGAAAAAACAGCGGCGGCTTCGGCAGCTTCAGCAAAAGCATTCAGGAAATCGGCGGGAAATCCCGACACGAAAACCCCGCGGCAAACGGTCACCCGAATGCCTGAAGTGAACCGGACAATCAAACCCGTGCCGCTTTCAAAGCTCCCGAAGTTTCCGATTTCGGGAAACCCGGATAACCGCCGAAATTTCAACGCGGTTTGGGAAATTTTGCGGCAGCTTTATCCAATGCCTGATGTGGAGCTGGATTTTGAAACGCCGTGGGAGGTGCTGGCGGCGACGATTCTTTCAGCGCAATGCACCGACCGCCAAGTCAACACGGTCACGAAAGTTTTGTTCAAAAAATACAAAACGATTGAAGACTACGCGAACGCCGATCCGGCGGAATTCGGAAAAGATATTTATTCGACCGGATTTTATAATTCCAAAACAAAACACATCATCGGAAGCGCCAATATGATTTTGGCCGACTACAACGGCGCCGTTCCGGACACGATGGAAGAGCTCACCAAACTTCCCGGCGTCGGCCGAAAAACAGCGAATATCGTCCTCTCCCGCGGCTTTGGAATCAATGACGGAATCGCTGTTGACACGCATGTGAAACGCCTGGCCAACAAAATTGGATTCACCGAGCAGGAAGATCCCGAAAAGATTGAACGGGATTTAATGAAACTGGCGAAAAGAGAAGAATATGACGACTTATCGCTCACTCTGATCTTCCACGGGCGCCGCGTCTGCGACGCCAAAAAACCGAAATGCGAAGTTTGCCCGATTCAGGATATGTGCCCGTCGGCGTTTATGTAAAAAAAAAGAAAACTGATAAAATAGGGAAGAGTTGAACCGTATTTGAAAAAGACTGTTGGATGGATATCAGTTCAATAATATACTTCTTGGTTATGCATGGATTTTTGTTGTGTATGATTTAAATTTTTGAATTGATTTCCACAATCCATTTTTTAATATTATTAATACTTTCTTTGCCCTTTTTAGATATTAAAAGATGGCGACGTATATGATTTTCATCCAAAATATACAATAAAGCTAGGATATCTTTTGAAATTCGACGTTTTTCACTGAGACTAATTTTATTAAAAAAATATTCGCCGCTTCTTATACGATATTCTGTGTGACTTTCATCATTCAAAACAATTCTATAAATTGAATTATGAAAATACTCTCTCTTATTGTCTAGTTTTGACATAATTTGAGAGTCTTTAAAAAATTCATTAATAGAACAATCGTAATTGAAATATGAATAAGCCTCCAATACTTGTCTTATTGAATTTCCAATTACAAGATTATCCGTATCTTCATCTTCGTTAAATGAATATTCGCATATTCGTTCGAGAAGTTTACCATACATATTAATATTTTTCCCAGTGAAAGATTTCAGAGTTCTATCTTTCAACTCAAAACATTTGAATTTGGATTTTGCTCCAATTTCATAAAAAATGGAATCTAAAGTAAACACAACATCTAATTTATGAGTTAAAATTACTAATTTACTTTCTGAATTCTTAAAAATTTGTGAAAACATCATTTTTAAGAAACAATAAATTCCGATTTTATTGTTATTGTCTAAACTGGAAATAGGGTCGTCTAAAACGATCAAACAATTTTTTTTAAAATCATTGTTTTTATCTAAATCTTTATTGATTTCAGTAAAAAAATAACAAAGTGCTACAATATTTTTTTCACCCGATGATAAATATGCAGGTATGATTGAACCGGCATCACGCTTTATTTCATAATAATAATCAGAAGATTCAATTCTTAAATTATCACTCGTACAAAAGATATAATTCAAATATTCATTAATTAAATTAACAGAGATTTTTTCGGGTTCTTTTCGATCCATCGTTTTGAGTTTATCAGCAACTACATTCAGGTTTTTAATTATCTCCACTTTTTCATCAAATAAAGGAACTATGGACTCAATATCTAAAGAAAGATTATCTATTTCATTCAAGGGATTACTAATTTTTTCCTCCATTTCAGAGTCACAATACAATTGTTTTTCGATTTTCTCCTGTTGTTTTTCCTTTACTTTATTATATTGCAGATTAAGATGTCTTTCTAATTCTGGAATATAATTTTTAAACCCATTTAAAAATTTTATAAATGTCTCTATTTCCTCAATAACTGAACTAAATTTTAGATCCATCGAATCAATAATAATATACTTGATTTTTGTTTTGAGCTCCTGAAAACGCTGTTTATGAGTATAAAATATTGTATGATACTCTATCATCTGCTCTCTTTCTGTTGTAGTATTAATCATCCACTGAATCTGTACCTGATTAAGATAGTATGCAATAGAATTAAAAAACTTATTAATTCTTGAAATATAACTCTCGATTAAACAATCAATAGATGATATTTTATGAACTTTTTCATAAAATTTATCAGCTTCTTGTTGATATAATCTAACTTCAGGACCGATTCGTAAAATTGGGGTCAATCCTTCTTGATGATATTGCTTTATATTTCGTTCAATAAAAGATTCATTAAAAACAAAAAGATTTTGAAAATCTTCAATATCCTTTCCTTTACATGAAATTTGAATCTCTATTTGTTTTTTGGAATTAGAAGAGGATTGTAAAATCTCAAAAGCTTCTGAAATCGTACTTTTCCCGGATCCGTTTTCACCATAAATCACTAGGAATCTTTTATCGTCTGTGAAAAAATCCAATGTTTCCCCATTGAAACATTTACCGGTTATTGTTAATGATTTTATAGTGTGAGGCATATTTTCACCGAAATTAAAAATAAAATCAATTTCACTTCTTATTCTCTTTCGCCGCTTTCACCAGCGCCGTAAAAATCGGCTCGGCGCGCTGCGGCCGGGATTTAAACTGCGGGTGGTATAAAGTGCCGATGAAAAACTTTTTTCCCGGCAGTTCAACGATTTGCTTCATGCCGTTGATATCTCCGGAGAAGACAAGGCCTTTTTCTTCGAGAGGCTTGACATATTCACTGTTGATTTCGTATCTGTTTCTGAATCTCTCGGAAATCGCTTCTCTGCCGTAAATTTTTCCGGCAAGCGTGCCTTTTTTGACGGCGACTTCATATTCGCCGACTTTCATGATGCCGCGAAAACCCGAAATGTCCCGCTCTTTGGTCACGACGTCAATGACAGGATAGTCCGTCTTTATGTTCAATTCCGTTGTATCCGCGCCCGTCATGCCGGCAACGTTTTCAGCGAAGTCGATGACTGCCGCCTGCATCCCAAAACCGATGCCGAGGAACGGGATGTCATTCTCACGCGCGAACCGAACGGCTTTTATGATGCCGCGAGCGCCTCTTTCTCCAAAAGCGCCCGGAACGATGAGACCGTCATAATTTTTTAAACTTTCAAGAAGAAGCGGTTCCGTTTCGATTCTTTCCGAATTGACAAGCTCGACGGCGGCTTTGATTTCGGCAGCGGTTGAACCGTGTTTCACCGCTTCGAAAATACTGATATACGAGTCCGGCAAATCCGTGTATTTCCCGACGATTGCCAGTTTGACAACTTCCGAATCCGGCTGTTCTGCCACTTTTTTCATTTTGTCGACCATTTCGTCCCAATCCGTCGCCGGCGGATTTTCAGGCGGCTGCAAATTGAGCGCTTTAATCAAATGGTCGGTCAATCCTTCCCGATCAATGATTTTCGGCAGTTCGTACAGATTTTTCACATTATAGGCGCTGATAACGCATTCTTCAGGAA
>JAITUZ010000042.1 GCA_031286065.1 Candidatus Methanimicrococcus odontotermitis
TTTCCCATTTTAACCTCGTTAAGATTCGTAGTAAACCCCATAGTCACTGCTGATATAATCCACGTTGGATTGATAACCGGTCATATTCGCTCTCATCGTTGAAATCTCATTTATCGCATTGTAGTCTGTTGAGTTGTAGATTGAGACTTCAGCGGCTGAATCATCGCCGGCGCAGACGGAAAAACCGGTCATGAGAAACATGCTTAAAACAAGAAAGATTATCAAAGATTTTGTTTGGATCATATGAATCACCTGAAAGCAGATCCGATTGAATTAGAAATCAATTCAATCAGATCTGATTTTATTTAAATAATGCTCTTCTATTCGTTTTAGAAGTTATCAAAGACAAGAGCATATTGTACAGAATTGCCGTTTTCATCTGATTTGACAAGAATATATTAAACAATTTTTAATATAAACATTAATACATAAATAGTTTTTTTAAATATGTGTAAAAATAATAATACGGCGATAATAAGAGTAGCAGTAACAGAGAATACCGATAAAATAAAGAACAGAAACAAAAAATAAAAACCGGAGAACTCCGGTTTTTTGATTCACGTTTTTCAAAAGACGGCTTGTTAAAAATCAAGCAGCCGGACTCTTTTTAAATATTCTGAGCAGCAGCTTAGCGATTTCAGAAATCAGCACAACGCTGAACGCGACGGCGAAGATTTTGATCCACATGCCAAACGGAAGCGGCACGGTCCCGAAAAACGCGCCTGCGAATTGAATCAGCAAAATCTGCAAAATAAACGTTATACTCAGAACAATCAGAAGTAATCTGTTTTTAAAGAAGTTTTTGAAAATACTGACTGTATGCAGTTCACGGCAGTTGAAAGCGTTAAAAAGCTGGAACAGCGCAAACAGCGTAAACAGGACCGTCGGAATCTGCGCGTCTGCCGCGTTCAGGAAGTTAAAAACATACTGCAGCAGAAAAACGGCGGAAATATACAATCCTGTCAAACCGATTTTAAGAAGCATCTCTTTGGAGACGATGTTTTCACTGCGCTTTGTCGGCGAGCGGTTCATCAGATTGTCATCGGCCGGTTCAAGACCCAGCGTCAAAGCGGGCGGACCGTCCATAATGATGTTGATCCACAAAAGCTGCAGAGCTGTAAAAGGCGCTTTCAGGCCGAGAATGACGGAAGCCAAAACAACGATGACGGAAGAGACGTTGACCGTCAGCTGGAATTGAATAAACCGTTTGAAATTTTCATAAACGCCGCGGCCCCACTGAACCGCTTGAACGATGGTTGAGAAAGAATCATTCAGCAACACAATATCGCTGGCTTCTTTGGACACTTCGGTTCCGGAAATGCCCATCGCGATACCGACATCCGCATTCTTTAACGCCGGAGCGTCATTAATACCGTCGCCTGTTACAGCAACCACATTCCCTTGGTTTTTCAGCAGATTGACGACACGCATTTTAATTGCGGGCGTGCTTCTGGCAATCACGGCGATTTGAGGCAATTTTTCCGCCAGTTCCGTATCATCCAAATCCGCGATTTCCTTGGCTTCGACCGCGATTTTTCCGCCTTCAAACAAACGAAGTTCATCGGCAATCGCTGTCGCGGTGATAATATTATCGCCGGTGAGCATTTTGACATTGATGCCTGCGTTCCGGCAATTTTGAACTGAATCATAAACTTCGGCGCGGAGCGGGTCAGAAATCGACACGAATCCGTCAAAAATCATGCCGGATTCCGACAAATCGTGGTTTTCTTCCGCTTCGTAATCCAAAGAGCGATCCAATTCCTTATGCGCAAACGCGAGAATACGCATCGCTTTTTCCTGGGAGCGGCGGATTTGATCTTCAACCAAATCCTGCATCTCCGATGAGATGCCGCACATTTCTAAAACGCATTCGGGACTTCCTTTGACAAATGAAATCAGTTCGCCGTTTACCTCGGCAATGGTTGTCATATGTTTCAGTTCGGAAGAAAACGGGAACACATGAACTGTTTTGTGAGCGTTTCGTATGTCCCGATAACTTTTTTCACTTGTCTGCCGCAGGCCGGATTGTTCATAGAAATTTAAGATGGAGCATTCGGTCGGGTTTCCGATGAAAACGCCGTTTTCTCCGACATCGGCGGTGGAATTCAGACAAATATTTTGAATGATCCTTTCAGAAGCGAGACTTTCGGTATTTTCATGCCAGCCGTCATCGTAAAAACCATTGACTTTCATTTTGTTTTCGGTCAGCGTTCCTGTTTTATCGGAACAGATGACATTGATACAGCCGATGGTTTCAGAAGCAATGATTTTCTTGACCAGGGCGTTTTGGCGGGACAATTTGATGAGGTTGATCGACAAAGAAACCGCCATGATGGTCGGCAATCCTTCAGGAACGGCCGCCACAATCAAAACAATGCTTGTGATAAAAACTTCCAAAACGTTTTCCAGCGTTAAGCTGCCGGTTTGATGAAATGAGAACAATTGGATGATAAAAACGGCGGCGGCCGCTAAAACGCCGAAAATCGTAATTGTATTTCCAAGACGCGTTAGTTTTTCCTGCAGCGGTGTGCCGGAAGGAATGGATTTGGCAAGTTCGCGGGCGATTTTGCCGAATTCGGTGTTGTCGCCGACGGCGGTGACAATCATTTTCCCGTGGCCGCTTGTGATATAATTTCCGGAATAAAGCATGTTGCGCCGTTCTGCAAGCGGCGTTTTTTCATCCGCGAACATCGCTTCAGCGTCTTTTTTGGCGGGCACGCTTTCACCCGTGAGCGTCGATTCATCCGCGCTGAGCCCGACGCTTTCCAAAAGCCGGCCGTCCGCCGAAATTTTATCGCCGGCCGAAAGCAGTATGATATCACCGACAGCAAGTTCTCCCTGCATCACTATTCCGACATTTCCGTCGCGTATGACTCTGACCATCGTATCGTCATTCATTTTTGACAAAGCTTCAAACGCTTTCGCGCTTCTGCCTTCCATGACCACCGTGATGACGACAGACAGAAAAATAGCGGCAAAAATACCGGCGCATTCGAGGTAATCCGCTTCACCGCCGGTGACGGCACGGATAACATTGACAGACAAAGCAATAAAACCCGCAAAAATCAGAAGCAAGATCAGCGGCTCCCCGGAAGCGGCGATGATCCGCCTCAGCATAGACACAGGCTTTTCTTTTGTCAGCAGATTCAAGCCGTATCGTTCTTGATTGCGGCGCGCTTGTTCGGAAGACAGACCCAAAGAAGCGTCAGAATCCGCTTCTTTTATAATATCGTCTCGTGTTTTCATGAAATCGTTCATAATCCATTCCTTTGCAATGTAATCAATTCAAAAACATCAGATGCCGCCGGAATGACAAGATCTGCAAAAAAGAAAGATCATGTATTCTGACGATATACATGAGTCTCGTTTATTAAGGCAAGCCAGACAAAAAAGGCCGGGATGTTGACTTGACACGCAGGAAACCCGCGCAAACTACTCCCTCACAAATATTTAAAATCGCATCTGCTGAAATTCGCTTATTTTACGAATGAAAATAGAAGTTGACACTATAAAAAGGTTACACTCAGCCGTATTAAAAGATCAGAGAAATAGTTCCGCACATCGTGTTTCTCATAATTATGAATGAAGCGGAGGCGGAAAAAAAGGACAAAATGAAAAAAAGAGGAAGGAAAAAAGAAAAAAAGAAGAAGGAAGAAGAAAAAGGATGAAGGAAAAATTAAAAAACGTTTTTCGCAAAACCTTCAAAGACAAAACGCGTCATGTAAGGCAAAACGCCTTTGGAGATGGCAATATCTTCTTCATGCATTTTGAAGTCGACGCGTTCTGCCGGCACCGCTTCACTTTCCATGTATTCCATAATCAGCTGTTTGCCCAAGCTGCGGGCGTACGCCAGCGCATCGCCGCGGTCTGAAAACGCGCGCCGCCCGCCCGGGAAATAAACAATGAAACCGCTTGTTTTCAGCATGTATCCGGATTCGCTTTGAACGGTCCTGACAGAAATATCAATACGTTTCACGATTTTTCCGACAAGCGCGCCGACAGCGTTTCCGACATCAAAATATTCAGGCGTCAGGATTTCAGCGTCGATCAATTGACCAAGCTCTTCTGCAAAAGCTTTCACGGGACCGCCGATCATCACGACCGGAATATCAAGTTTGTATTTGAACAGCGGTTTTTTGAATGATAAAACAGCTCTGACAGACTCTTTAAAAACGGGAGACTCCGTCAATTCGGAGCTGAATGATGCTTCAAAACGCGACCGCATATTGAAAACATCAGAGCGGGAAGTCACGACAATATTTTCAGCGTTGTCCGCCAAACCTTTACCGGCGAGGAAATAAACCAATTCCTGCGCCATTTTGGATGAAAAGGCTTGTTTTAAATAACGGCAGAACTCCATGTATTCCGCATCCAAGAAAGAAGCCGTGATGCGAGCCGCAAGAACAGCCGCGTCCGTATTGAATTCATTGTAATCGCCCAAAACATGCAGAATATCCGTCAGTGTCAAACCAATCATATTGACCAGCTTTTTGCTGACCAAAGACTTCAGGATATCGGCCGGAACATAAGACATGTCCCACATAATATCGTTGATTGAAACAGGCGTGTCCTGCTTGATTTTTCGGTAGATTTTCTGTTCCTCTTCAGTTAAATCCGTTGCAGGATTGCCGCTCCGAATATAAAAACAAACGGGCTGGACATATTCACTGAAATGATATTTATCGGCAAACCATCTTTCATTCAAACTTTTCAAGATTTCCGGATAGAGCGCGGCCGCGCGGCAAATCGGGATGATGCGTCTCGGACCGAATTTAATCCTGTCCGAAACGGCGGAATCGGAGAGCGTCGGAATGCGGATCCAAATCTGGCTGTCGCCGCCGAGCGCGGACGTTTCCATACGGACGGCGCGCACTTTTGTCCGCCAGCCGCCGACAACGGCATCATTATCTGAAATATCCGGAAAACCGTTTTCGATCAAAGAAACATCCGTGCTGGTGCCGCCGACATCAATCATCAAACATGTCTCTTTGCCGGATAAAAAAGACGCGCCAAGCAAACTTGCGGCGGGACCTGAAAAAATAGATTCGACCGGTTTTTCCATCGCTTCTTCAATGCTTGAAACCGCGCCGCTGCATTTCAAAATTTTAATATCGGCGTTTAATCCGCGGCGTTTAATTTCAGAAACGACCGCGTTTATAAATCGATGCGTTACCGGCAGAAGCATCGCATTCAAGTAAGCTGTGACGCCGCGCTCGTACGCGCCGAGTGACTGCGCCAACTCATGCCCGCAGACAACAGGATGACCGTCATTGCCGTCCGCTGCCGTTAACTTCCGGATCAAAGTTTTTATTTGTAATTCATGCGCAGGATTGCGGACACTGAAATAAGAAGAAACGGCAAAAGCGGAAACTTTATCTTTGACAGAAAGAACGTACGCTTCAATGGCGTCAAGGTCCAATGATTCAGCTTCATTTCCTTCATTATCGTGACCGCCGGAGACAATGACATAATTTTGAACCGCTTTTTGATCATCAAAATTCAAAAGTTTTTCACTGCCGATCAAAATGAGCGCGGCGGCTTCACCTGTATTTTCAAGAACCGTATTTGTTGAAAGCGTTGTTGATACAGAAACAAAAGAAACTTTTTTGAGCAAATCCGCCGGCATTTTGTCCAGCGCGCTTCGAATACCGCCGATCGGATCAGGATAAGTTGTCAGTGATTTCACGGATTTTAAAACGGTTTTGCTCTCATCGTCGATTATGACCGCGTCAGTGTACGTTCCGCCGGTATCAATACCTAAACATAATGTCATTTTTTCAGAATCCCCAATCTATTTTTTAATATTGCCGCAGGTCCCAAAAGAACAGAAAAGACAAATATTTCCGAATCGGATACGGCTTTTTCAAAATAACCGCAGAATCAAAAAGCTTTATATGAATTTGAGAAGTCATAGATTTGTTTTTAATTCAAACCTAAATAAAAAAGGAAAAGGAGCAGAAAAATTGAGATCTTACTGCCCTTTTCCAACACGGGGGTTGTTGTGATCTCTTGCCGTCTGTTTTGAGCCGCTTTTCCGCGAGCGGAAAAACGAGAGGACGGCAGTGATGACACAGATATTAAAAACGGGCGGGACAGAGTGTGTGTGGAATTTATTCATGCCGCCCCTCCCGTCTCTAATTGTGATTTATTTAAGCAACGGTTGCTGCTTTAACTTTCGAAACAGCGTCTGTTGCGCTTTCACCGTAGATGTCCGCGCCGATCTTGTCAGCCCAGTCCTGTGTGCACGGCGCGCCGCCGACCATTGTTTTAACGGAGCCGCGGAGGCCTGCTTCTTTGAGTTGTTCTTCGACTTGGATCTGAGTGATCATTGTTGTTGTCATCAAAGCGGAGGTCCCGACGATTACGGGTTTGTGTTCTTTGACGGCTTCAACGATTGTTTTGACCGGAACGTCGCGGCCGAGGTCGACAACATCGTATCCGGCGATACCGAGCATGGAAACGACGATGTCTTTTCCGATGGAGTGGATGTCGCCTTCGATTGTGCAGATAACGACTGTCCCTTTGCTGACCGTATGGGCTTTTGTCTTTTCCATTTCCGGTTTTAAGACTTTGATGCCTGCGTTCATTGCTTCAGATGCGGCCAACACGTGGGGGAGGAAAAGCGTGCCTTGTTCAAACTGGACACCGACGTCGCCCATTGCGGAGGTGAAGGCCTCAATGATTTCAACAGGGTTGATGCCTGCTTTAAGTCCTTCCTGCGCTGCTTCTTCGGCTATTTCCGGATCGAATTCCATAATTGCTTCTCTTGCCATTGCCATAACTTCGTCTTTACTTGCCATAATTAAACCTCTGTTATTTTTTATATTCAGATTCAGATTTTGAATGCTTTGTCTGCCTTGTCAACAATTGATTTCATTGCCGCGAGGATGTCTTTGTCAACTGCCGGAACTTCGTAGTTCTTCATGACATCAAGGTAGGTGTCATGCGCTTTGTCAGCGATGTCTTTGGAACCTGCTGCCGCCCAGTCACCGAACATTTTTCTGTCGAAGAGTTTCGGGGAGGAGGGGAGGTTAACGAGTTCTCTTGTCTTCTTGAGGGCAAGGAAGTTGTTGCCGATACCGACCTTTTTGATCTGGTCAACGCCGAGTGTTTCTTCCGTCACAACGATGCCTTCCATCGCTTTCTTGACCATGGCGATGATGTCGTTGTCGATGATGAGCTGTTCCATGGAGAAGGTCATACCGAGTTCAAGCATACCGGCGCCGTAGATCGTGTTGGATCCTGCGAGTGCTGCGAGCGTTGTCGTGATAGTCTTTTCGTGACCGGCCTGCGCGTCCGGAACTTTTGCGTCAGTCTATGCGCCTGCGACGAAGGCAGGGAGACCGTAGAACTTAGCGAGCTTGGAGACGCCTGCGCTGATCAGACCCAGTTCGGGTGCGCCGACCGGTGCGGTTCCCATCTTCAAGTCGAATGTGGTCGTGGAACTTCCGTAATAAACGGGCGCGCCGGGGTTTGTGATTTGCGCGAGGACGATGCCTGCGAGAACTTCTGCGTTGTGCGTCACAAGCGTACCTGCGAGGTAAACCGGTGCGGAACCGCCGGACATGGCCATTGAGAGAACGTTGACCGGCATGTTGTTCATAGCGCCTTTCATGATGACCTGGCAGGCGTTGCTGCTGAGTTCAAGCGGGCTGGTCGGGCAGACCAACATGGACATGATCGGTTTCTTTCTGGCTTCTTCTTCGTCGCCGCCGTAGTAGGCTTTGATGATTTCCCAGTAGGTTTCAACGTTTTCGCCGACGGGGTCAATGTCATGGTAGTGTTTCTCTGTGCTTGTCAAGGGCGTAAAGACTTCGTGGACGTCCTGCGCGCCTTTGCCGGCCCAGTCTCTTGCGGAAACCGGAAGGGAGAAGTAGTCGATGTTTTCGGCCCAGTCGCAGAGTTTTGCGATGTTGGCGATGTCCTGTTCAACGGAGTCAACAGTTTCATATTTGCCGGGCGCGATGTAGTTGGTCATCTTAACGCCGGTGCCGAAACAGGTCCAGTGGACCTTACCGCCGCATTCCATAACGGTGTTGTATTTTTTGTTTCTTGCCCAGAGAGTAAATCTGGAAGGAGCCGTCTGAAGCGCTCTTCTGACAACAAACTCAGGGATCTTGACGATCTTGGTTTTTTCGTCAACGTCGCAGCCGCTTGCTTTGAATGCGGCTCTGGCGTTCGCGTCAGAAACCTGGATACCGGGGTCCATGAAGACATCCATTGTCGCTTCATGAATTGCTTTTAATTCGTCTTGAGTAAAGAGCTCAAATTCAATGCCATTGATTGATTTTGTTGCTGCGAATGCATTACATTTTGACATACTTTTAGCCTCTGTTTATTTTTGTGTAATTTTAGTAAAACACACACTGAAGCGTGCTTTATAAATTTGAATTTTCTGTTAAGCGAAATGATCGGACCGATGAGACGGAAAAACAATATTCCTTTTGTTTTGCATATGTTTCCGGGTGTGTATGCATTAAGATTTTTCAGACAAATTTTAAGGATTTTTCAAATTTTATAGAGAGTATGCACTCATCTGCGAATGGAAATATTGTTCCCCGAATCACCTTTACGAGCCGCTTGACGGTGATTTTATAAATTAAATATTCGACGCTTATTCTGCCGGAATGATCTTAAAATAAGAATCAAGAAAAACAGAATCAGTCACAAATCCGCAATCCGATAAAAATGATTTGCGGAGGATTGTTAATTTCAAAACAATCCTCGTTTGTCTGCAAATCAAAAATCGTTTACATCACTGTTTCAGCTGATTTCTGAAAGTCTCACAGCAGTTGATTTTGGTGCCGAGTACTTTTTCAATGTTCATCTTAGCGGCGATGCCTTTGGGTGCGCCCGGAACGGATGTGATGACACCGATACCGAGTTCTTCTCTGACATCTCTCATTGCGTATTCGTCTGCTAAGTCAAAGACATCGACGCCGACTTTTTTGGCGACATATTCTTTGGCGTCTTTGATTCTCATGCTCTTGGAAAGTTCCATACGTGCAACGAGGTCACCGCCTGCGCGAAGACCGGTCATACCGGATGCCATGATGTGTGCAATCGGCATACCGAGCGGGTCACCGACACCGATCTAGAGACCGTCGACATTGGTCATTTCGACCATTGCTTTGCTTGCGCGGGTCACAGCGTCGATCGGAGGTGTTTCAAGCATCGGGATACCGCCGACACCCATACCCATATCGACATGGAGCGGAATCTTTGCGACTTTTGAACATTCTTTGATGAATGTAATAGCGCGCGCGAGGTTCCATGAGAAGGAGCGGCTGGTGTTTGTGTTCACGACAGGACCGAAGATGCTGGCGCCTGCTTTTTCAGCGAGTTTGACCTGCTGGTGCGGCCAGAGGCCTGCGAGGATGCTGCCTTCGAATTCGAGCATGCCGTGCATACCGATGATGCTTTCGCCGGCCATACCGACTTCGATGTACATTTCGGGGAATTCCGCGCGGAGAGCTTTGACGGCGTTGAGGGTGCCGAATGCATCTGCGTCGCCTGCTGCCGCTGTTGTGTCGAGGTTGACACCGTCTGCGCCGGAGGCCATTAATTTCTGCATGATCCAGACAATGTCACGGGTCAAGTGTTCTGCGGAGTGTTCCATGGAAGCGAACGCTTCTTCGAGTTTGAAGGCTTTAAGCAAGTCTCCGGGGTTCTCAAACGGTCCGTCGGGGGTGTAGTAGAGACCCATGTTCGGCATTGCGCCGTAGAAGAGCGGAACGATCATGTTCTGCTGAGCGACTTCCATCATCTGGCATTCGTTGGAAACGATGGGTTTCACGGGTTTGTAACTGTAGTCAATGTGACCGAGTTCCATTGTGTCGGCACCGAACGCGCGTTCGTGCATCATCATACCGACAAGGCGGCTGGACGGGATACCGACGCCGCTGTTACCCTGGTCACCGTCAAGACGGATGGTACCGATGTCGTGCGTGACCGGAACTTCCATACCGAATTCGACAGCGACGGATTTACCGGGCATTGCGCAAATTTCAACGATCTTATCGATTTCATCAGCGGAAAGGTCAGGGACTAAGCCGTAGTCGACTGCGTTACCGGCACCGGCGATTGCTTCTTCTTTGATCTTGTCTTTGGTCATGAAGACGCGTTTACCGTCTCCCATTCTTAAAACATATTCTGTTGCCATTTAAAATCACCCTGAAAATTACAACAAAAGTTCTTTTGCTCTGTCAACGGCTTCGGTTGCGTTTTCTGCGTAGCAGTCAGCTCCGATCTTTTCGGCCCATGTGGTTGTTGCGGGTGCGCCGCCGACCATGACTTTAACATTATCTCTCAAGCCGTTGGCTTTGAGGAGCTCAATGACGTCTTTTTGGCCGTTGAGTGTTGTTGTCATCAAAGCGGACAGACCGACCATGTCGGCATTGTATTCTTTGACAGCTTCGATGAATTTTGCGATAGGGACGTCTCTGCCAAGGTCGTGGACTTCAAAGCCCGCGGATTGGAGCATTGTAGAAACGATGGATTTTCCGATGTCGTGAACATCACCTTCAACAGTGCCGTTGATAATGACTTTCTTAACGGTTGCGCCTGCGTCACCCATTTCGAGAGTGTCGACAGCTTTCTGCATGCCGTTTGCGGCCATCATGACGTGGGGAAGGAAAAGTTTTCCTCTTTCGAACTGGTCGCCGACTTCAGTCATGCCTGCTGCGAGACCGTCAATGATTTCAACGCTGGACATGCCCGCATCGACTGCTTTCTTTGTAGCCGCCATGATAACATCTGCTTTACAGCTGACCATAGCGTCGGATAATTCCTTTAAAAGTGCTTGTTTATCCATTAATTTTACCTCCGTAAAATGACTCAATTTGTAAACTTTGATTATGACATCAAAATTTTTAATTGCGTTTTGTCTGAATCAGGTTTTTCAAAAGACGCAAAAACACTTGCGTCCCCCCGTGTACAATTCGAAAAACCTCTAAAAAATAAATTGTACAGCGAGTATAAAACACCAGAAAGTATATAGTCAAATCCTGTTTGAATTTCCACACCAATAAAAAAAACATAAGAGGGAAAAAATTTTGATGTGAAATCATAAATTACAACGATTTTATAATATCACAACATCAAATGAATTCAAAAAACAAAAATCATAAAATCCGAATGAGGAAAGAACAAAAACAACATCATCCGAAGACAATTATTTATGAAAACGTTTGAAAAATCCGAGAGCAAACGCTCAAAAAATTTGATTCCATGAGAAAAACGGACAAATAAAAAGACAAATGACAAATATATCCGGTCAAATTATGAAAAAAATCGGATTTTTGAATCAAAAAAAGAGTTATTGAATCAAAAAAATGAACTGTTGAATCAAAAAAAAGAGTTATTGAGTCAAAAAAATGAACTGTTGAATCAAAAAAAAGTTATTGAGCCAAAAAAAGGATTTTGGAATCAAAAATTTAAAAAAAATTGCGGAAAAGAATTTTTCACAGGAACGGCGGAATTAATCGGATTCAATCCTCGGCGCCAATAAAAATGTTATATGACAGGTATTGGGCGCCGCGTCAAACTCAATCAGAATAGGGAAATCACAGCCGATGGAAAGCGTCACTTCGCTGGCTTTGCCGGCGGACTTAACGATGTAAAGCAGGTAGTCCAATGAGAACAAAGAGTTCGCTTCGCCGGATTTCAGATCAATCAATTGGTCCGCGGTCATTTCCAACCGAACTTGGTCCGTATCGCCTCGAGCTTCCATATAGAAAATTTCACCCGAGACACCGAGCGTCATATGGTCGCTGATTTTTTCAGCGGCTTTGACAGCGCGTTTCAAATCCTGACCGTTCAATACAATACGCGCCGGGAGATCCAATTGAGGAACACGGGGCTCGGACCGGATTGTGGATGGGTCGAGCAAAGATAAAGTGTAAGAAAGACCGCCGAAATTCAAATGGAGTTTTTGAGACGCCATATCAAGTTCCATGTCGACCAATGTATTTTTTTCAACAATTCCGAAAATGTCATTGAGTTTGACAAGGTCAATGCCGACTTCCGTTTCTTCCGCTAAATAACTGTTAAAAGCGCCGGCTTTTAAGTCAAAAATGACCATGGCCACGTTTGCGGCATCTACGGCTTTGACTGAAATGCCGTCCGGCTTAATTTTTAAGCGAACCTCACTGACAATGACGGAAAGCGCTGTAATAGAATCTCTGAGAAGATCAATATCGATTGAAGCTTTAAGCATAGTAATCCCTTCGTTTGCTATAAACACGTTTGAAATAAATAAAGTAAAAGGTGACGCGAGTCAATTTCACTCTTATAACCGTTTACAGATATAAATATTTAATATTTGAAAATATGAACATTTGATTTAATCGTATTCGCGCCATGTATAAGCGCATTTCGTGCATTTGAAGAAACGCGTTTCGGACTCGTCGGCGGAACGAAGCTGCCTGAGCCACCAATAAGCTTTGCGGTTCTTGCATTCCGGACACATCACATCCGTTGTCGGAAGGCCTTCTTCGATATCTCCTTCTAAAACGACAACTTCGCGTTCTTGGATTTCAGATTTGAAAGCCATTCCGGAAGAGTCTCCCATTGCGGATGTGCACCCGCATTTCCTGCATTTATATTCGCCGCCTGCCGGCATCATCATGCTTTTACATTTCGGACAAAATTGCATTATATCACTCGTATTTAGATTAGATCAGTTAAACAGCAACGCCCGCCGCTCATGAGTACAAATACAGAAAAAGCGATGCGTTAAATTTACAAAACGGGTTAAAATAATTTATTGAAAACAGGCTGTTTCATGATTTAACCGTTTCGTTTATGTTTTTGATCCGAATCATCTCAGCCCCAGGAAATAAAGAATGACAGGAAAAAGAATGACACCCATCAGATGAGATTTCCGGACATGGAGAACAATTGGCAGAAATCCGACAAAAATAGAAATTATGAATAAAATAAACCCGTAGGAACCGCCCGCCGAATAAACCAAAAACGCAAGCAGCAGCAGAACAAAACCTGAAACGACTTGATAATTCATTTTTTGAAAAACGGCGGGAATAAGTTTGCCGGCATAAATCGTTGAAAAATAAGAGAAAAAAGAACTGAGCATAATAACTGAATAAAACAGAATAAACAATTCAAAAGTTTCACCGGAAAATATTCCGCTTGAAAGCGGGAAACCGGCATCCGACAAAATATCCCGGATCGAAACAACCGCGCCGTTTCTGGACTTGCCGATTGCAAAAAATGCCAAAAGCCCGAAAACCGCGTTCGCTGTATTGATCGCAGAAACAATGACAATATACTCTTTAGACAGAATGATTTCAGCTTCTGAAGGCGTTTGAAAAATATCGTTTTCTTCAATCTGATTCTTTTTAAAAAATCCCGCCAAAACCGCGGCAACCGATGAAGAAACGCCGGGAAGCCACGAAACAAATGCGCCCGCCGCGGTCCCAAGGAACGCGTTTTTTAGAAAGAGCCGGCTTGAAAAATTCAACTTTGTATCACAACTGTCATAGACTTCGGATTTGGAAAATAAACTGACGATCAGCTGCGGGACGCCGAACAAACCGCCGAGCAGCGGCATTAAGACAGAAGAGGAAGAAGAAAACAGAATCGGATTCAAACTGCCGTCCATTTCAAACGCGATCACCCCCAAAATGCCGGCGGTCAAAAAAACAAAGGCGGCCGAGAAAATTTTTGAAATTTTCTTCTCGGAAATCAGAACGATTAAAGAAAGAATGATGAGAATAAACGCGATTTTCGGTTCCAGCAGCGGATAGAAACGTGATAAAAAGAAAACTGTCGGCAAAATCATTAAAAAAGAAAAGAGGACTGCGGCCGCACTGCCGAGAGCGGACAAGCGAACAGCGGAAATCCCTTCGCCCGCCGCCATTAATTTATGCCCCGGCAGAACAGCGAATACAGTTTCTTCTCCAGGCGCGCCGAGAAATACAGCCGGAATAATATTATGAAATGTATGGGAAACCGCGCACGAAAGAATAACGATGGAAACAAGAACGGGCGTAAACCCAAAACTGTACAAAAACGCGGATGCGCCTGCCAATATAACAGCGACGTTATTGGCATGGATCCCCGGAATCATGCCGGTCAGTAAACCAAGAAACCAGCCGCCGGTAACGCAGAAAACAAAACCGAAAACGGCGTTTTCAAAAAGCGATGAAAACACGGCGGCAATCATACCGCCGGAATTATTGGAAAATAATATCAAGCTGCCGAAATGATTGAAAACATAAAGTTTAAATGAGAAAGGTGTCGTTTTTTCACTTAATTTTTATTTATCAGGTTAATCTATGACAGCGAAATGCCGAAAATGCAGCACGCCTGCAATTATTTACCAGCCGTATTCCGGCCTTCATTTATGCAAAAAACATTTTTTTGAAGATGTGGAACGCAAAGCGAAACTGACCATTCGCCGGCGTTATCCGGTGAAAAAAAATGATGTCATCGCAGTCGGCTTCTCCGGCGGAAAAGACAGTTCTGCCGCCCTTTTGCTGATGCATAAAATTTTCGGCGGCCGCCCCGACATTCGAATTGTCGCAATCACGATTGACGAAGGCATCAACGGTTACCGCAATCATTCTATAGAGCAGGCGCGCGAAATGACAAAACGTCTCGGCATTGAACACATAATCAAGTCTTTCAAAGACGAATACGGCAAAACCATGGACGAACTTGTCGTTGAGAAAAAAATGATTGAAAACCATTACAGCGAAGACAAAAAAGAAGTCGGTCCGTGCAGCTACTGCGGTGTTCTCCGAAAGAAAATCCTCAATAAAACCGCCCGCGATATCGGCGCGACCAAACTCGCCATCGGGCATAATTTAGACGATGAAGCCCAAACAATCATGCTCAACCATTTCCGCGGCGATGTCGAGCGGATGGTGCGCTTTTCAGCCGCGTCAGAATTAGACGGCTTTATCATCCGCATGAAACCGCTTCGAAAAATCCCGGAAAAAGAAATCGCCCTTTACGCGTACCTGAATGACTTGCCCATGGAGCTGACCGCCTGTCCGCACTCATTCGGAGCGCTTCGAAAAGAAGTCAGGCGTCTGCTGAATTCATTTGAGACCAACCATCCCGGAACAAAATACGCGCTTGTCAGCGGCTACGATACGCTGGTGCCTTTGATTGCGCAAGCTTTGGACATTTCAGAGATGAAAAACTGTCAAATTTGCGGTGAGCCGTGCAACGATGATGTTTGCCAAGCGTGTAAAATGCTTGAGAAAAAGAGAAATGATTGAAATTAAATGATAAGTGTCTAAAAAAAGATAAATGATTGAAATAAAAGGATATAACCTTATTTTATTTTGATTTATAAAGAGAAAGTTTCAAACATTTATCAAATCCCGAAGAACAGCCGGATTGAATTTCGGATACCGGGCGCCAGTCCGAGAATGACGATAACGATTTTGATGGCGTTTTTGATACTATCCGACTGCTCTTTATCTGCATTGCTCTCATTTTCAACAGCTTTTTCAAGAACCCGATCAAGTATCCAAATAACGAAGAGGAAAATAATCAATTTCAACGGATACATAACCAGCGCGGTTCCCGTCAGTTCTATGAGATAAGCCGGAACAACGTGTTTTTCGACATAACCGAAAACTTCGACACCGATAACGGTGGAAGTCGCGTCCATGAGATGAGACGCTAAAATAATCAGATTCATTTTATCTGAAAAGAGAGCGCTTCCTGCTTTTTTAGAAACAAAGCCGAAGAGTCCTGCGGCGCCGATGCCGATAACCGCAACAGCGAACGGCACCCACCAATGAGCGACTGCGGCGGCTGAAAACAGAGCGTAATAAACGATTAGAATGAAAAGACATCCCAGCGCCGCGTACGGCACGTGGAATGATTTGAAAACGTGGTATTTTTGAAGCAGGAACGCCGTCATTAAACATGAAACGGTGACCAAAAAAACAAAGAAATAAATATTGGGCGTGATCAAAATATAACTGTAAGGCGGAGAAACCGCGCCGGCATCAGCAACCACGCGCAAAGACGCGCCCGCGATAATGAAAGGCAATGTCGCGGCCAGAAATTTAACATCCGTTTTGAGATGCGCTTTTTGAAAGAAAGAAATCAAAAAATAAACGGCGATGCCCAATACAACTGCCCATGTCAGCGTGTTGAAAAT
>JAITUZ010000043.1 GCA_031286065.1 Candidatus Methanimicrococcus odontotermitis
CCGTTGCCGTTGTAAATGATGAAATACTTCGGAATCAAATGTGTGGCGTTCGCGGCAACGTTTTTATCCGTCCACGCGTGAACGGGAAGCAAAAAGTCGCCGTAAGTGTTCAATTCCCATTCACCGCCGAAACCCGAAGTTTCCCAGCCGGAAGACGGATACTTGCGCCAGACGTCAGCGGAAGTCACATTCGTTTCGCCGTCCTTGAAATGGTCGCTGCCGTCAGACATATTGATCCAAGCACAGGTATCTGAAAGTGTTCCGCCGGCGTTGCTGCCGTAAATCCGGCCGACATCTGAACTGCCTGTAACGAATTCATTAAGAGCCAAACTGTTTTTGATCTCACCGGCGTATAAATCACCGACCAAACCGCCGATAGAAGACCCGGTTCCTAAAACATCTCCAGTGACATAACAATCAGAAACAATATACCCACCGATATTCATCAATCCGGCAAGACCGCCGACATAATTATTTCCTGAAACATCGCCTGCCATAAAACTTCGGCTGAGATTGGAAGCCACCAAACCGCCGACCAAACCGCCGACGTTGGAAGATCCTGTCACGATTGAATTTCCGGCGACATAGCTGTCTGTGATTTCGCCGGCAGCTAAATAACCGGCCAAGCCGCCGACGCCGAAAGATCCTGTTACTTTTGTATCCCCTGTGACAGAACATCCTGAAATACTGCTCTGTGAACAATAACCGGCAACACCGCCGACGTTGGAAGATCCCGTCACTTCTGTCGTACCGCTGACAAAGCATTCTGAAATACTGACCCAGTCGGAACAATGACCGGCAATACCGCCGACAGAATTTATGCCTTCAACGCTGCCTTTAACATCACACTTAGTAACGCTTACGTCTCTTATTTCACCGACAAGACCGCCAATGTTATCCTTTCCCTTCACAACCACAGTGGAGGCGACAGAACAGCCTTCAATTTTATAAGAATCATCAACTGATGAACCCGGACCATCAGCTGTGCCCGCCAAACCGCCGACATTATCCACGCCTTCCACGTTCGCACCTTCTAAAACAGAACATTGTGAAATCGCATGATCCAGGAAAGAATGCCCGATAAGACCGCCGGCATAATCTCCTGTCCCCTTGACTGTACCGTTGGCAGAACTTTGTGAAATCGTGCCCTGAATAGAAGATCCGAGAAGACCGCCGATACGATTCATGCCTTCAACGGTTCCTTTCGCGGAACATTCTGAAATCGTGTCGTTGTAAGAAGACCCGAGAAGACCGCCGACATAACCCATTCCTTTAACGGCCCCTTCCGCAGAGCAATCGAGAAAGGTTGAATTCCCGCTGCCGCCGATAAGACCGCCGATATGAGAACCGTTTACGGATACGTCTCCCGTTGCATAGCAATCTTTGAAGTTACCGGAAGATGAAAAACCGACCAAACCGCCTGTATAATTGAAGATTCCATCAATGCTGCCGCCCTCAATGTCACCTTCAGCAAAACTGTTTGTAACACTTGTAGAATTGACACAACCGGCCAAACCGCCGATATACCGCGGTTCAGCAGGAGATGTTACAGGCTCGCTGATAACTTTGATTGTACAAGAAGAACTGCTGCCGTCAATTGATGATGATGTCCCCCGCAAGTAGCCGACAACGCCGCCAACTTCCTGTTTCCCGACAAGAATTCCGTCAGAATGGCAGTTTATTATTTTCGTATTGCGTCCTTCGCCCAATATTCCGCCAATCTCGCGGGTTCCTTCAATTTGAATATGTTCGGACAAACAATCCAGAATCATGCTGTTATTGGCATACCCGACCAAACCCAACCTAATCCAGCCGGTCAATTTACTGTCAATGACAGTACAATCTACAACCTCTGTGCTGTTGTTGATGGTGCTTGCGAGAAAACTGCCTCGTTCATGATCTTTGGCTTCAATGATGAAATTTCTCAAAACCAAATTTGAAAAACGAGCGTTGTCCGCCCAACCGAATAAACCGGTCGGACCTGAAATGGAGCTATATTCAAAATTGGATATTTCATAGAGACCGTTTTCATCTGAGCCGCCGGTCAGCGAACCCTTAAACGGCCTCGATTGATCTCCGATCGGCCTGAGACCGGAGCCGGATAAATCAATATCATTGACCAGTTTATAATGCGCGCTCAAATTCTTTTGAATGGCTTTAAAATCATCGGCGTCTTCAATGAGAAAAGGATCTTCAAGAGAGCCGCTCCCGCCGCCGAAACCGCCATCGGCCGCAATGGAAATACAGCTTGCTGCGGATAAAATGAGTATGGATGCTGTCAATAGAATAAATCGCTTAAAGATTTTCATATGAATCAACAACTTTTGCATGATTAACACCCATATGTAATCAATAATTAACATTCAATATTATAAACATATCGGAATTAAAAACAAATAGAATTTACAGGAATTAAAATCAATGAAATAATGATTGTTTACACCCGTGTTTTCTTATTTGGATACACATTCGATTCCGAAATTATCATAAATATTAATTAATAATAGATGGGGCTTATTAATAAAGATTATGAAAATAAATTAATAATAAAATAAACCGAGTAAAAAAGAATTAAAGAATATTGCAGAGAACAGTACTGCTGCAATCGGATGACCGCCGTCTCTGAGAAAATAATCGGCACCTTTGCGGGCGATTTCTGTCTGATTGGCTTGGGCGGCGGTCTGAAAAATCAGCCGTTCTCTTTTTCAATTTCCGCCCTTGTAACGAAAAGGTAACAGGCGACTGCAATCATGAAGAAGAGAATGACAATGATTTCCGGAGTCGGTTCGGGTTCGACCGGCGTTTCATAGCCGGGCTGAACCGGGTCAACAACCTGCGCAGAACCAAAGGGATCGGCAACAGTCGCGGAACCGGTTCCCGAACCGCCGCCCGGAGTGTACGGCACTTCCGCCCATTGCGCGTAAAGCGTGACATTGGAATCCATAATTCTGGAATCGCCGGCTTCATAAAACACGCCGCTTCCGTCCGCTTCGGTATTCCAGTTGTTAAAGACAAAATTTTCCACCCCCATATCTCCGGCATCCGAAATAATCGCCGTCTCAGGCTCGAGGCGGTCGAGATAAACCGTGACATCGACCGGAACTGTGCCTGACGTATATCCATTGCCGTTGTAAGTGACGTAATATTTCGGAATCAAATGCGTTCCGTTTGCAGCGATGTTTTTATCCGTCCACGCGTGAACAGGAAGCAAAAAGTCGCCGTAAGTGTTCAATTCCCAGTCGCCGCCGAAACCTGAAGTTTCCCAGCCGGAAGACGGATACTTGCGCCAGACTTCCGCGGAAGTGACATTCAGAATGCTGTCAGCAAAAAGCGCGCTGCCGTCAGACATATTAATCCAAGCGTAAGAATCGGAGAATGTTGATCCGGCATCCTTGTAACCGTAAAGGCGGCCGATGCTTGCGCTGCCCATAACGTATTCATTGAGAGCCAGAGTGTTTGTGATGCCGCCTTCATAAAGGCGGCCGACAAGACCGCCGACATAAGAACCGGTTCCCAAAACATCTCCCGTGACATAACAATCAGAAATGGAAGAAAAACTGCCATCATTCCATGTCATTCCGGCAAGGCCGCCGATATAAGAGCCGGTTCCTGAAACATCGCCTGCCATGAAACTTTGACTCAGAGATGTCGATAACATATAACCGATAAGACCACCGGTGATCTGAACAGAACCCATCACTTCTGCATCACCCGCAACATAACTTTTAGAAATATTATTTCCCTGAGAATACCCGACAAGGCCGCCGGTACCCATGCCTCCGCTGACAACGGCATTACCCGTGACCGAACTTTGTGAAATATTGCTCTCTTGAACGCAACCGGCAAGGCCGCCAACGTAATTATTTCCTGTCACTTCTGTATCGCCCGCGACAGAACCTTTTGAAAGATTGCTCTGATAGAGAAAACCGATGAGACCGCCGATAGAATCGGTGCCGTCAACAATGTTTTCAGCAGAACAGTTGGAAATGTTTGAGTATAGAGACCTGCCGGCAAGACCGCCGACATCGCTGGTTGTACTCTCGACGCTTCCCGCCGCGGAACAATCGGTAATATTGCTGAAATCAACTCTGCCGGCAAGACCGCCTGTGTAAACTCCTGCGCCGGTGACGGCAGTGCCGCTGCCGACCGAACTGTTTGAAATATTGCCGTCATAAACGCAGCCGACAAGACCGCCGGTATATCCTATTCCGTTAACACGGCTTTCAGCCCAAGAATTTGAAATATTTCCGCTGCCGAGAAAATGACCGACAAGACCGCCGACATAGTTGTTTGTGCAGTCAATATCCCCTGTCGCGTAACAATTCGTGATGTTGCCGGCAAGAACTCTGCCGACAAGACCGCCGGTATAATCGCCCAAAGAATCAATGCTGCCTGCAGCAAAACTGTTTCTGACATCGGATGAAGTAAGCAGGCCGACGAGACCGCCGATATGATACGGTTCAACAGGAGATGTTACCGGTTCGCTGATAACGTGAATTACACAAGAAGAACTGCTGCCGTCAATGATTCCGGATCTAAAAGTTCCGACTAAACCGCCAACCTCCTGTTTTCCGTAAAGGGTTCCGTCGGCGTGGCAATTCGTCACTGTTGTATTATTGCCGTGGCCCAAGATTCCGGCAATGCCGACCGCTCCTCTAATAATAATATTTTCAGACAAACAATCCGAAATCGTGCTGTTGTTCGCATGGCCAATCAAACTGATATAGTTATGACCGATCAATTCACTGTTGTATAAAGCGCAATTCGTAACCGTTGTGTTATAAATTTCCCCCGCGAGAGCGCCGCTTCGGTAACCGGTCGTCGTGATCTCAATGTTTCTCAAAACCAAATCCGAGAATTGAGCATTTTCCGCATAGTTAAATAAAGCAACTTGATTCGTACCATCATATTCAAAATTAGAAATCTCACAGGCTTCCCCGTCTATTTCATCTGTGCCACCGGTCAATGAGCCCGTAAACGGATCCGCTTTACTTCCAATCGGATCGAAACCGGAGCCGAATAAATTAATATCATTGACCAGTTTATAATGCGCGCTCAGATTCTTTTGAATGGCTTTAAAATCAGCAGCGTCTTCAATGAGAAAAGGATCCTCAAGAGAGCCGCCCCCCCCGCCGAAACCGCCGTCGGCCGCAATGGAAATACAGCTTGCCGCTAATAAAATAAGTATCGATGCTGCCAATAGAATAAATCGTTTAAAGAGTTTCATATGAATCAACGTTTTTATAGGATAGATATAAGAAAATTTAATAATTAACATTTTATGATATAAACATATCGGAATTAAAAAAATAAAGTTTCCGGAAATTGAAATCAATGAAAATAATGATTGTTTCCGCCTGTGTTTTTCTTATTCGGATAATACTTTCTCTTTATAGAAGTCATAAATATTAGTTAATAAAAGAAAGAACTTGTTAAAAAGTATTATGAAAATAGAGAAGAATAAAATAAACCGAATAAAAATAATGAAAAGAATATTGCAGAGAACAGTACTGCCGCAATTTGAAAATTATTGATTGTAATAACAATCGTCGCACAGCGGTCTTAAATAAGTCGTTTCAGCCGGTTTGCCGCAGCCGAAACAATATTTTTCAGGAAACTTATCATTTTGATATCGCGCCCACGAGGAATAACATTTGCTGCAGAGAGGCTTGTTAATATCGTCTTCAATTTCGGCGGAACAGCGAATACAATAACATTTTGGCGTTCCAAAAATGACATCCATTACTGTTTCAATAAGTCCGCCGCTTGACGAACTTTTTTTAGACGCCGCGGATTTAGACGGAGAAGACGAAGATTTCGGAACAGTTTGGTTTTTCGGTTTCGAAACAGAAGTTGAATTCGCTGATAACAATTGGGATTGCTGAGCAAAGCGGCAAATTGTCAAAACTTCTTCGCGAATGTTATTGTAAAGTACAGAATCCGGATCTTCCGGATTTTGGCGGTCAATAACCATCAGCCCCAACTCTGTATTGTTTTCTTGAGAATGCTGATAAAGGTTCATGGATGTCAGAACCGCCATCGATTCATTTAAATAACATTTCGCGTGCAGATTTTCAAGCTTTAGCATTTTGACGTTAATTCCGTCCAATTTGCTTTTTTCTTCATTTAACCGTTCTGAAGATTTGCCCGCCGGCTTATCATCTCGGTAAACCAATATAATTTCAACGTTTCTGGAACTTGCGTCCCTGAGCAAATTTAACAGAATCGGAGAAATTTGAAGATAAGGACTGACTAAAATAATCTCTTTTTCCGCGCTCTTTATAAGATGACTCAAAGATGCCGAACAATGAGCCGTATCTAACACAACAGCCATAATGCCAAAACTCCTGATGAAATAAAAATAAACAAGATTAAAAGATGAAATAAAGAACAGATTAATTTGATAAAAAATTACTCTTTCAGGTTTTTAACCGCGATGACGCCCATGTGATCGGTATGAAACGGCGCCAAATCTATTGTTTTCAAAATTTTAAATGAAGCGTCGGCGTTCTTTTCAAGAGTTTTGATTTCTTCCGTGAAGATTTTCTTCGGATTTTTCGCGACATCGACGCTTCGGGCTTTAATGGATAAAATCAGATGACCGCCGTCTCTGAGGAAATAGGCGGCGTTTCTGCAGGCGATTTCTGCCTGATTGGCTTGGGCGACATCTTGGAAAATCAAATCGACCGGCTCAACGATCGGAAAATAAAGTTCCGGACGGGACGCGTCTGAAAAAATCGGAATGATGTTGTTTCTTTTTTCAGCCAGCATCACCAGGTCGCGCATCGGCCGCTCCGAAAATTCAACCGCGTAAACGATGCCGCCGCCTTCGGCCAAAATATCAGAAACATGGCTGACGGTCGTTCCGTTCGCGGCGCCGAGATAAAGAACGCGGGAAGCGGAAGCGAGCGGGACACGGAGTTTTTTTTGATAAAGCGCGCCGAGTTTGCTTCTTTTCGGATCCCATGAGCGATATTCCGTTCCGTTGTCATCGCTCATGGTTTTTTCGCCGTAAACGGAAAAACCCGGCGCGGCGTTCTTTGTATAAAGTTGGAATTTTCCTCGCGCGCGGCCTTCATAAACGCCGCCCGCATAAGGTTTTAAAAAATCCGTCATTTTTCAGCCCCTTTTTGCAATGCCGCTTGTTTAATTCGGCTGATTTTATCATTTAAGCCCGACTCAATTTTCGGATTCAGCGCGCCGGAATAATAATCCGTTCGGGCTGCGAGACTGACGGCAGCGGAAAACGATCGGGCGATTTTCCCGCGCAGACGAAACGGCGCCGTGTTCAGACTCGGATGACTGAAAATAAGACCATGCTTCGGAGACGGCGCGTTTGACCGCAGATGCTTGACCATCGCTTTTTCCGCGCCCATGACTTGGACGCTGCCCGAAGGCATCGCTGCCAAATTTTTAAGACCGCCCGCCATACTGAGAAGACGGGCGCCCAAAACAACGCCGGCGATTTGAGATAAGTTCGGCGCCGTTTCTTTCATTTTTGTTTCAATAAAAAATTCAACGGCGGCTTTTCTTTCGTAAAGAGAAAGAATGTCATCGGCAAACGATTGAAGCAAAAGCAAGTCTTCACGAGTTGCCGGCGCGCCCATTAAAGATTGAGAAGCCGATTCCGGAATTTCGGAGACGAAGCGGACATACGCCTCTGCCGGCAAATTCAATTCCGGATAATAAGCCCCGTACCATTCCGTCAGCCGTTCCGTTAAATGATTGACTGTTTCGTTCAAATCATCCAAAGCTTCAACAGCCGAAATCACTTTTTTGTCTTCCGTTATGGAAGCGGAAAGCTGCTTGCGAACGGTTTGAATCATAATTTCGCGAAGCGCCGCGGCATATTCCGCGTCAGAGTCCGCCAAGCCGGCTTCTTTCGCCTGTTTTCTGTAATCCGGCTTTTTCTTTTGAAGAACAGATTTGAAAGAGGAAACGGAACGAATATTTTGAGAAGAAGAAAGCGCTGAAATCAAGCGGTCCGACAATTCCGAAGATGCGGAAACAAGCGGCGCTTCCGACAAATAAAAATCGCCGCCGTAAGCAACCGTTCCGAACCATGCCGAAAAAACGCTTTCGAATTTTTCTTCGGAGCCGGAAAAGTCAGACATGATATTCCGCTCCTCTATTGTTGGCTTTCGTAATTAAAACATCACTGCCGGCCGGCATTTTTTCAAGAAGAGCGGATTTCAGCTCCTCCGAATGTCTGCGGTCTTCGGAAAAACCGTAAACCGCCGGACCGAATGAACTGATTCCGGCACCGTGAAGACCGTTTTTGAGCATCATGCCGATGACGGATTTGACTTCAGGCGGCTGAACAGCGACTTCATGCTTTTTGAAGCCGGTCTTTTGCAGCTGATTCACCGCTTTGCCGAGGCCTTCGATGTTTTGCTCAAGAAGAGACGGAATCATTTGCATCAAAACAATGTGAGACACTTCCCGGACTTCTTCAATCGGAATCGGGCAAACGCTTTGGAAAAAGTGTTTTTCCGCGTCGCCGTTAATGCCGACCTTTGGAGGAACCGCAACAACGATGTCCCAGTCGGGAAAATCCAGACGGAGCAGCAAATCCGCGGGCGGCGCCGTACTTCTTGAAGACGGAAGAAAACCGTTCTTATCCGCCGTTTTGTGACCGGAGTCGACAATAAAGCCGCCGTGTTCAAACGCCAGAACGCCGATGCCGGACGTGCCGCCGCGATGCGTTATTTGCGCCAGCTCTTTGACGCTTTTGCCGAGATTGTAAAGACTGTTAACGGCGGCGGCCGCTGAGAGCGCAATCTGCGTTCCTGAGCCGAGACCGATATGCTGACGGACGGGAGAAAGAAATTCAAATTCAACGCCTTCATTTTCAGGCAGCAGCGGAGAGATGATGTCGGCAATCTGCACCGAAAATTCCGGACGGCACGGCACGGCCTGTCCGGTTTCATCCTGTCCGGTAACGATTACGGTTTCCGCTTTTTGAGCGCGAAGCGACAGACCGCCGTCTGCAAGCGCCAGCCCGACACTGCCGTCAAGCCGGCCAAAACCGCCATTCATATCAATCAAACCCATATGAATGCGGGAAGGCGTTTTTAGTTCAAACATAGAATTGGTAAATTAACAGTGAGTTAGTTTATAAATGTAACCAAAGAAAAACAAACCGAATTCTCTCAGATGTATAAAATGGATAAAAACTGTTACCGCAGTTTCTTTTCAGCTTTTTTTTGCCTGCGTTCCGCTTTCCAAGTTCGGATGTAATGGCGAATAAAATAAGGATAAAAATAACGGCGAATGAACCGGCGCATATTTTTGTTCAGTATAAACCGTAATGCCGGTATGTAAAAATGAGGAACCGAAAATGAAAAAGACATGTCGGCATCCGCTTCAAATGTTTTGCCTGTCAAGTCCGGAACGACATGAATATCATCACGGAGAGCGACCCCGATTTCAGCCGCCTTTTTGCGTCTTTTTGAAGAACGGGCCCGGTTTTCGACATCCGCCAGATAAGCGTAAACGGAAGCCTTGAAAGAATGGACCGCGCCAAAAGAAAGCGCCGTGTTCGACGGGTCCGCCAAACCATAAATCACATCAGCCGATACGTTATTGATTTTGATCCGCAGAAGCAAATCGCCAAAAAAACGAGCGGCGGCTTTCGATACGCCGACTGCGGCGCTTATTGAGTCCGAAACAAATTGTTTCGGGTCGGAAAGATCAATATAACGTTTGATTTCATCCGAGAAGTCCGAAGAACCGGAATCGGATTCGCCATCAAATTCGTCGTCAGATTCGTTTTGATCTTCGCGGACAGCTTCGTTTTCTTCATTGAACGCGTCATCCGCCGGAACTGTTTCATCGGCCACCGCTTCTTCTTCGATATCGGCGCCGGTGATTTTATTCTTATTATAAATTGAAGAATCGTCCGCATGAACAAGGACTTCATAGTCGCTGCCGCCTTTTTTGCTTTCGGTGACTGAAACGGTGATTTTTTCATCCGTCACGGTGACATGACAGATCGTTTTCTCCGGCGCGTCCGTCTCGGAAACGAAATCGGATTTCGGGTCATCGGCAAAATCATCAATATCTGACAAAATCATTTCATAAAATAAAATTTTAAGCCGGATACAGATTGATTTTTGAGTTTTACCGTTTTTTGTTTTTAATGAAATATCGGCAAAGAGGCGTATAAAAAACGTTAAAAAGAAAGCGGCGGCTAAAATAAGAAAAATAAAGAGAAGGATCAGACCGACCGCAAAAAGCAGATAACTTCCGGCTGTCATCAAATCTGTCTGAAATATCATGACACTCGTCTGCTCAAACTGCTTCAGCAGCCGTCATCGACTTCGATGATTTTGGCTTTGGGCGCTTTTCCTTTGGAGGCCGTTTTGACTTTATCAATGATAGAAGGAACCATGCTGAGGAATTTGACGATTTCGTCTTCCAAAGAGGACGTGTTCAAAGTCAGGATTTCGGTTTTGTCGCCGTCAATCACGATAAAAGCGACCGGCTCGACTTTCGCGCCCGCGCCGCCGCCGCCGCCGTAAGGAGCCTTGGCCAAATCCGTACCGGATGCGCCGCCCGCTTCAAAACCGCCGCTGATAAAACCGACGGAAAGTTTGGTCACCGGAATCAAAGTTTTACCGCATGTAATGATCGGCTCACCGATAACTGTTTGCGCGCTGACGATTTTTTCAAGTTCGTTTGTGACTTCTGAAATAACATCTTGAATTGTCATGATTTTCACTCTTTTATTTTAAACTGAATTAAAAATAAATTAAGCCTGATTCTATTTGACTTTATTTGAAAGGATTGACAGACTTTAATCGTTTCAGTAAAAATCATCAAAGAAATTTTCCAACTCATCCGCCAGCTGAATCGGCAAAAGATCAATAAATTCCGAACTTTCATCTTCCGGAAAAGTCCTGAAAACGGAATATTTCCCGAGTTTCGGCGCCGAACTCTTCTGAAAACGCGCGTCCAATAAAATCCGAACGCCGTAGTCCGACGGCGATCTGACAACGCGTCCCATCGCCTGCCGGATCCGGCGAATCGTCGGGATCAAAATAACGAAATTCCACCCTTTGCCGGAGCCAAAAACCGTATCATACGCCGCTTCAATCGCTTTTGTCCGATCATTGAGCGCGGGATAGCCGATGCCGACAATGATGACCGAACGCGCCCGATCATCCCGAAAATCAACGCCTTCGCTGAGAGTCCCGAAAATATAGCTGACCAAAACGCTGCGTCCGCCTGACTCGCCGATTTTGAAAAACTCTTCACGAACGGACGTGGAAGACACGCCCGGCCGATCCAGCAGGATTTTGGCGCCCGCTTCCGTCAGCATCCAATCATTGGATAAAAACGAATAATATTTTTCAGCTTCAGCAAAACTTTGGAAATAGATAATCGTATTTCCCCGCGTCGCGCAAATTGCGGAGACCAGCGTCTGTTCGACTGTTTCCCGAACCCAAATATGATTTCTTTTGCTTTGATAAAGCGGCGGAACGGAGACAGCAAAAGTCCGCCGAAGGTCAGGCGGAAAAGTGCTCGGATAAGCAATTTCTAATGTCGGCCGTTCGATCCCCAGCGTTTCTTTCGCCATATCAAACGGGCGGAACGTCGCGGACATCAGCACCAGCCCGCCGAGAGAATCAAATAACGGCGCCGTGACGTTTCGAGGAATGCATGTAAAAAGCTCGACACGTCCGTAAATATCATTTGATTCAGCGTCACGGCGGATGTTTAAAATCGGATAATAATTCGGGTTTTCGGAGTTGAGCAAATAAGCAAAAAGGAAATCTGACGCCCGAACAATATTGGATTTCCGGCGCACCGAATCCGCGCCCGACTTATAACGCTCATGATAAACGGATTCGATGCCATCGCCGATTTCGGAAACAGTGATCAGAATATTCTGAATCGACTGAACGGTCAATTTTTTGCCTTCCGCGGCATTGTAATCCGCGATTTTTCGAAGAAAACGCTCTTTTAAATAATCAAAACGTTCATAGGGGTCGCTGATCTGAACATCAATCCAATTCGTTCCGATTCGATTCCGTTCTCCAAAGCCGAATGATTTTTCATACGAGTCCCGAATCGCTTCAAAATATAAATGGAAAATTTTCTGAGCGTCTTCTTTCAATTTCTCAGGAAAACGATTTGCGTGTTCTTCAATTTCATTGACGGCGCGCTCAATGACGCGCTCGGAAATGGTGATAGAAGAGTGAGAACGCGCCGCGTTTTCAATATTATGCGCGTCGTCAAAAATAACAATGACGTCTTCGGGAAGCTTTTCAAGCCATCCGAGAAGAGTTAAGAAAATTTCCGGACTGAGAACATGATGATAATTGCAGATAATCAAATCGGCGTGCTTCATTTCACGTTTCAGAAGCTCGTAGCCGCACATTCCTTTTTCGCCGGCGTATTCACTGATCTCTTCCGAACTTCTGACATCGTCAAAAAGCCATTTCTTAAACGGCGCCGCGTCTGATTGAAGCACTTCATACAAATACGGGCAAATCCTCTCCCGCTTTTTCTGAAGCTCAGGCTCCATTTTTTTGAGATCGTTTTCAATTTCGCCGGCCAAGAGTTTTTCGCGCGCGTCACCTGATTTTTTGTAACGCTCAACGGACTCCGACAATTCTTTTTTTGTTTTTAAGTAAATGCGTTCTTTTTCCAAAAGCTCATATGTATTTTCTGTTTTGGCGCGGCATTCTTCATAATCCAGAAGTTCGGGACAAACGGATTGTTTGCCTTTCATGACAGCGACTTTGATATCCGTTTTCTGCCTGATGCCGCGCGCCTCGCTGATGAATTGAACCATCTGCTGATGCACGTTTGTGACAATGATGACTTTTTTATTCTGTTTTTCCGCGACATTCAAAGCCGGCGCAAGCGCGCTGAGCGTTTTTCCAGTTCCGCAGGCGCCTTCAAAAAGAACGGCTTCACCTTTTTCAAGCGCCGATGCTATCTGTTTCATAGCATCTTCCTGATTCGGATAGCAGCTCGGTTTCGTGAAATATTTCATAAAACCCGGAGCGTCTTTCTGCGCTGTTTTCATATGAAACGCCGTTGTAAATTGAAATGTTTCCTGTGTCGGTTCTTTGTCCATTATTCGGCCGGCCGGTCTTAAAAACAAATTGCAAGAAGAGTGAAAGTATTTTTCATCTTCTGACGTCATCAAACGAATGTCTGCAAATCAAAGTCTTCATTCTATATATCAAATCTCTGTTTGACGGCATTTCTGTTTTTCAGACAGATGTTTCTTTTTTGGCGATAAGCCGCGGGTTTCCCTCTTTATTCGCCTGATAAATTTGAATTTCCAATATTTGGTTTGAGGAAAAGCCGTAATTATTAGATGTCTTCGGCTCCCCGTCAACCGAAACGAAAACGCTTGAAACGGAAGTGTTCAAACTGTCGTTTCCCGATAAAATCAACATTTCACCGGAAGACCAAAAGCCGTCTTTAAGCATTTCTTTATTATTCTTTTCAAAATAAGAATTCTTTTTACCGCCGCTGATATTCTCATAGCGGACCAAAAGACCGCCGTAAACCAATTTCCCGCCTGATCCGGGAATTCCGAAATACGCGTTTCCGTTCCCTCGGACTTGAACAGAAACAGCGTCCAATGGAACGGGACTGCCGCCGGCGTGTTTCAAAACCAAAATGTTATCCTGAAAACGCATTGAATCATTATAGCGGTCACCGCCGGAAAAATCAATGACATCGATTTTAACGGGCGCGGCCGGAGAAAGATCCCGAAAATTTCCAAGAACATCGCCTGCGCCTAAAATCAAGATGCTGCCGATTGAAAATAAAATCAAAATCAGAAGTAAAGAAGAAATTTGCATCAAAGACCACAATTAGAAAAAAAGTAAAAATGTGATAAAGATGCCGATTTTCATGAAATGAGAAAGTTTAAAAGAGGAAGGAATCATGATGATTTTAAATGATTTTTTTTATCATTTGAGATCGTTATTAATAGAAGAATAATTTGGCGTTAATTTTAAAAATCCGAACAAATCGGATTTAAATTTTCCATTATTTTTGATGGCCGCGAGTATGAAATCATGTATTCTTATCAAAAAGATTTGAAAAACATATTCATTTGGATAATATTTTTCGGAACATACATATTATTCAGTTTATCGAATAATGCTTTGCTGGAAAGCATTAACATTTTATTATTTCTGACATTTGGAAGTTTTATATACGGATTATGGACGCAAAATCCGGTTAAAGCCAGTTTACTAGGCTTTCTGTTCCCGATAATTACCCTTACAGATCGATATCTGTATGACGGCCCTGCTGAATTTCAGCGTGTGTTTTGGTATTTTGCCGTATTCTCAGTGATGGGATTGTTTGCGGGCTTTTTTGCAGGAGTTGCGAAACCGGACAAAAATTATGATTTAATTTGTTTGTTTTTGTCATTGTTTTTTGCAGGCTGCAGTCTTGTACATTTATTGAAGGGAATCAACTAAAACCGCCGCCGAAAAGATTTCTGAAATCAGATGATTAAAACCGAATCTTATTTTCAATCAAGAAGGACATACTTGGAGTTTATTTTAAAAATCCGAATAAACCGAGTTTAATTTTCATTTTTTGATAACAACGAATGTGAAAATCATATCGTCTTATCAAAAAGGTCTGAAAAATATATTTGCCACTATTTATCTATTTATATATTCTCCCACCATTCTTATTTTATTATTTTTCGTAATTGTTTAAAAACATATATATGTATGTAAATTAATATAACTGGTTGTTTAATGTATTTTTGCCAAATCAGATGAAAACGGCAATTCTCTATGATATGTTCTTATCTTTGATTAAATAAAATCAGATCTGATTGAATTGATTTCTAATTCAATCAGACCTGCTTTTCAGGTGATTCATATAATCCAAACAAAATCTTTGATAATCTTTTTTGTTTTAAGCATGTTTCTCATGACCGGTTTTTCCGTCTGCGCCGGCGATGATTCAACAACTGAAGTCTCAATCTACAACTCAACAGACTACAATCCGAATGTTCCCGTAACATACAATTCAATCGAAGACGAGCCTGCCGAAGAAGATTTAACGCCTTCAATCTACAATTCAACCGGCAGTAATTCAACAAACGATCCGATTGCTGATGAACCGGAAGGCGCAGTTGAGTTAATCGAGTATGAGAGAGTTCCGATTGATGCCGCTTATTCACGAGATATATTGCAAAACATTAATGTTTCTGACAATACACTTGAATCCTTTTCACGATTCGGTTTATGGCTTAAGGAACAAGGTGTAGATGCCGAAGCCGAAGACATAAATGTTATGTACATCGATGATGATTTGAGATCCCTTGAAGGCTACTGGGTTTTTGCAACCCGTCCGGAATCAAAAGAGATGTACATTGAAATATTACAAAATTCAAAAAGTGAAAACGCCTCTCCTGATGAAATGATTTCATTTTTGAAAAATTTCGATGAAAAATATCCCGTAAAATATGTTCGCACCGGACTTGTTTTATTCATCACAGTTGAAAATAAAGAAGCTTTGCTTTCCGAAATTTCTGAAGAAAAAAAACAAACGCTGAAAGATATTTCTAATGCTGTCCTTGAAGAAGCGTCAATAAAAGGAAATGAAGTCATCACTTCAAACTGGGGCTCATCAAATCCGAACATACATGCAGATATGTCAAGATGGGCCTCTGAAAAAGCAGGCTTTGATCCTTATTATGTTGATATTATTTCAGAGAATGTGGCTGAACCGGATAATGTTAGTTTTATAGATGTAATAAACATAGAAAATATCGTGATATCACCATCCGGATATTTATTAGGAGGGATTTTTATAACTGGTGCGGAATATGTCTATTTAAAAAATTATAATCACTACTATAATCCAACAGCTTTGAATGGACTCGGTTTTGGAGGTGCGCCTAATTGTATTGAAGATGAATTTAACGGTATATCTATAGCAGGATCAAATGAAGAAAAAAGTATACATTTATCTTACGCATCCCATTATCTGGCTGATTTGAGTATGCCACTGCATACAAATTATGCTGTAAACCAAATAACAGGTTTTGCTGATAGTCTTATATATGGACAACCTCACTTTAATTATGAAAATGATTATGTCGGAGCAAATTGGACGACCGGACATAATTTCAGTCAGTTTGCAGAAGAAGTCGATGATGGTATTTTAATTCGAGACCCTAGATTAGATAGTATGGATTTAGCAAGTTATTCATACGCTTATTCTGATGACACTTGGAATTGTGGTTTGGCACTTAGATCGAATCCAAATTATATTCCATCCTCATCTGTTTATTATGCAACTGCTTTCACTATAGATCGTGGTCAGGGGTATTTGCTCAGTCTTATGGAAAACGGATACCAAGTAATAACACCTTCACCAGTAACATCTGGTTTTGAAAATGAAAACGATATTACAATTCAGCTCTCTGAACAGGGTCTCCGCGTCCAAGAATTGAATTTAACAGACTTAAGGGTTTCAATGGGGGCTGGAGACAGTGCTCGTATTTATCTCGATGGACATGAAGTTTTAAAATTTGTTGATTCGTCTGCCGGCGGAAATCTTTACATTTATAATGAAAACGGAAACCAATTGGGTTCCATATCTAAAGTAAACGGCAAGCCTGCATATGAAAATATGACATTTGATGTCTCTTTCATTCACAACGGATCAGAAATGACCATTGAGATTCAAAAATATTACCGCGGTGCTCTTAACGGCACTTTCAATTATTCTTATATGACAAACACCGATATGTCAGAAATGAGAGCGAACATGACCGGCTATCAGTCTAATGTGGATTATATCAGCAGTGATTATAAGATCTACCATGAATCTTTAACATGGGTGTATGTGCATGATTCATTCTTAAATCAACAAGATAAGACACTTCAGCTTGAAAGACCAGGCTATCACGTCCAAGAACTGAGGTTAACAGACTTGAGAGTTTCAATGGGTGCCGAAGATAGTGCTCGTATTTACATCAACAACAATGAAATTTTAAGTTTTGTTGATTCAGCAGCAGGCGGAAGTCTTTATGCCTACGATGAAAATGGGAATCAAGCGGTTCCTGTCCTGACACAAATAAACGGCAAACCTGCGTATGAGAATATGACGTTTAATATCTCTTTCACTCATGATGGTTCAGAGATGACTGTTTACGTTCGAAAATACCATGATGATGTTCTCAACGGTGCTTTCACGTATTCCTATGCGATAAATGAGATTTCAACGATGAGAGCGAATATGACCGGTTATCAATCCAACGTGGATTATATCAGCAGTGACTATGGGGTTTACTACGAATCTTAACGAGGTTAAAATGGGAAA
>JAITUZ010000050.1 GCA_031286065.1 Candidatus Methanimicrococcus odontotermitis
ATATGCGGTAATGGGGTTCATTTACTCCTTTTGGATAATATGCCTCAAATGATAATGGAGAGAAAAGCCGATTATCTATCGCGGATATGATATTTTATACTTTGCCGCTATCATAACGGTCTCTTAACCGTCCGAATACCTCTTCACCGGTAAGCCGGACATCCGTTGCTCTCGCTTCATGATCAGCTTCTCTCAGTAAAGCATCAATGTCATTTGTCAATATCATATATTGTTCCAAGTCCATAATAACAAGAGAACCATACCCGTTTTTGTCAGATAAACAGGTCCTTTTTTAGTAGCAGCTTCGACTTCCGAAAACTTATTTCTTAAATCTGTAACGGGTCTTATTTGAATCATAACTATATCTCTTGATAAAATTATTCATAATTAAATCATAATTATGTCTCAATTATATACATTATCTTATATCATTTATCTAAATTCAAAAAAGAACAAATCGAAAAAAAGCTGAAATGAAGCAAAAATAAAAATGAAAAAAATGTTTCAGCCGAATTATTCGGCTGCAACAAGCTGACTGTTCTCAATCGTAAAAGTCACTTCAACGCCGTTGGCGGAAACGGTGTATGTTCCGTCTTCAAGCTGATCCAGCTGGCCGATAACGAAGGACTCTTGAGTGTAAATCATGCTCAATGTGGAGACGCCGTCTCTGATTTGAGTCGGAATACTAATCTCGTATCTGCCGTTTTCAAATTTGCCGGAAGTCGTGATGTTTTCTTTGTCGACGGATTCCGCGCTGCCGCTGAGACTGACGTTTACCGTTGCCGTAATGTTATTTCCGTCTGCGCCGATAACAATGCCGCCGATGGTTCTGGCTCCCTGGTAGAAGGAGTAAAGCTGACCGTCTTCAAACTTGATGGCAGAGGTGAAAACTTTGTCGGTGCCGTTGTTGATGATAACTTTATAGCCGCCGTCCGTAAATTGGTCTTTTGTTCCGAGTGTCACTGTAACATTGACATAGCCGAGATCTTTGGTGTTCACCGGGCTGGAATTCACAACAGGGACATTCACATAAATTTCTTTGTCAATGAGTGTTGCGGTAATGTTTTTTTCGTCAACGCTCTGACTGCGCGTTCCTTGAATTATGACCATAATGTCAGCTGTCACAGTGTCGCTGCCGACAGGAATCGTATAGTAGTTAACGGTTTGAATCGCCGCCGGATTTTCAATCACAACCGTTTTTTCATCTCCGGAAGACAAACAGCCGCTGAGGCCGACAGCTAAAACGGCGGCAGCGAGCACAGCAAGTGTTAAAAGAATTGATTTTTTCATATTTTTTCCTCTGTTCTCATTATTTGAGTTTGTTGATTTTTTTTCAGTATGTTTTTTTCACACTGAATTCTTTTTAATTGTTTTTATTTATTTTAATTGTTTTTATTTATTTGGCCGTTTTTATTTCGTTTTTGACTGTTTTTATTTCGTTTTTGACTGTTTTGTTTCGTTTTTGACTGTTTTGTTTCGTTTTTGACTGTTTTTTGTTTCGTTTTTGACTGTTTTTTGTTTCGTTTTTGACTGTTTTTGTTTCTTTTTGCCGTTTTTGTTTCGTTTTTGACTGTTTTTGTTTCTTTTTGCCGTTTTTATTTCGTTTTTAAATGAAATTGAAATGTTTCATTTCGTTTTTCGGTCGAGATATTTGATTCTATAGTAGTTGTTTGAAAACATTCCGTTATTTTATCAATACATCTCTGAAGGTTATAACTATTTCTTTAAATACGAGCTATTTTGAAGTTATGTCCGCCTTCTTAAAAGCGATGTCGGATGTCCTCTTTTTGGGGAAACGGTAAATCCAAATGAATTTAAAGTTTTCGCTTCAATCTTTTTTTTGTAAACCGCTCTTCAAAACAGGAAGAGATTGCTTGAACGCCGAAGAATATATAAAGAATACAGCGCAATTTATGAAAGTGTTACATCTTCTCAAAGCGCCCGATTTTGTTTCATTGATAAATCTTCTTTTTGGAATCATTGCGATATTTCTCTCATTCAGCGGCGCTTACGGAGCGGCGGCGGCCTGCCTCTTAGTCGCGGCGGCGGCCGACGGCGTCGACGGATATGTCGCCCGCAAAACATCAAGCGGTCCTTTGGGTTCTCATTTAGATTCGCTCATTGACGCCGTCTCTTTCGGTGTCGCGCCGGCAGTTATTGTTTACTGTATGAGCGAAAGCCTTCTGGCAAGCGTTTCCGGTTTTGTGTACGCGGCATGCGGTATTCTCAGATTGGCGCGTTACAACGCTTTTCCGACAAAAAATCCTGTGTATTCCGGAATTCCTATAACCGGCGGCGCTGTTTTTATCGCGCTTGCAATTATACTCAATCTTAATTTGGAAAGAACAGGATTTGTAAGCGCGTATGCGGCAGAAATTTTAATTCTTTTTATTTTCGTCCTGTCAGTATTGATGATCAGCACAATTCCTTATTCAAAGGTGATGAAAAAAGGAACTTTCATGCTGCTGATTGTGTTATTTGTCGGAACGATCGCGTCCGTGTTCCTCGAAAACACCGGCGTCATCCTGTTTCCGCTTGCGCTCAGTGTGTTGATGCTGATCTATTTGATGTCGCCGCTGGTCGGCTTGATCCGAAAAAAGGAAGGCATTGAAATTTAAGCGAAAACGGTGAGCGAAATGGAGAAACGAAATCCACGGGAAGTGACGGATCGGGATAATGCTCTTTTTGAGGCCGGAATCAAACTCGGCGCGCTTTATCATCAGTTTGCCGGCAGTCCGCTGTCTCGTGACAGTGTCGTTTCAATGGAACACGCGATTCAAAAAAGCATTTCGGCGCAGCCTTTTGTCGAATCTGTCCGTGTTGAGATCGACCGGAACAAAGTGGCGGCGGAATTAAATGAAACCTTCCGCTACACGGAATTAAAAGGCGCCATGCTGAGCGTCACAGTCATTGTCCGCTTTAAAACCGCGCGTGTTTTTGCTTCACTGCGATTCGATGATGAATTAAACTATCCGCTGATGCGAATCGATAACATTGAAGAGGAGACCGATTAAATTCGGCTCTTTTGTGAAACTTGTTTTAACTCCGAGATTCCGGGAAAATATGAATGAGAAGTTTGTACGCTTCCATCAATATGATTTTACAAATAATATATATCGGAATACTGAGGATCATGCCAAGCGCCCCGAAGAATTGAGAAAATGTCAGTATCAGCAAAACCGTTGTCAAAGGATTTACATCAACTTTATTTGAAATCATAAACGGAATAAAATACACGTTGTCAACGATTTGCGCGGCCAGACAAACACCGATTGCCAGAACCGCCGCTTCCCAGCCGATAACCAAACCGACGAAAGCGGGCGGAATAATGGAAAACATCGGGCCGATATAAGGCACATTGTTTAAAAGTCCCGCCAAAATTCCAAGAAACAGCCATCCCGGAAGGCCGATCAAATAAAAACCGATACAGGAAATTACCGCAATCCCGATACTTTCCATAATTTTCGCGACCATAAAATTATTGGCTTGCCTCAGGATTTTCGTTGCCATGTATTTTAATTCATTTTCAAATCTCTTCGGCACAGCGTTTTCAATGATCGCTTTGATTTCGGCTCCGTCTTTGAAATACATCTTAAACATGATCGGGTAAAGCAAAACAAGGGCCAGGATATAAAAAAGAGCCTGGGATAAAAAAACACCCGTGTATGAAAAAAGCGTATTGACAAAGCGGTCAATGATGTTTTGCACCCAATCCGTTACGACAGCCGACGGAATGGGAACCATTTCTATAAAAATATCCGTGCCCTGTAATATCATCGCCTGCAAACCGGAAAGATCGACGAATAAATCTGTGAAATTATTGATTTGGGTCACAAACAAAGAACCGCCGACGGCAACGCTCAGCATGACGATTGCGATTGCCAGGACCTGCCTCTGTTTTCGTGTATATTTAAGTGTATATTTGTTAAAAAGAGTCATGGCTTTATTTAATAAAGCGATCAGGCACAAACCGAAAAGGATGACAATGAAAAGTTCGGAAAAGTAAAACAGTGTCATAATCACGGCGCAAATCACTGCAAAAACAACAGCCATAGATGCCCAAACACGTTTATCGGCGGTCAGCGGCAAAGGGATTTGGTACTTGTCTGCAAACGCTGCTTTTGTTTTAGCCATCTCATCCTTCCGTAAACGTCATACGCGACAATTCATTTTAATCCTATATGAACACATTCTTTAAAAGCCGTTGGATTTGAAATGCCTGAGACGGAAAAATTAATCGGCGGAACAGAGAAATATTTAAATTCTGATATCCGATTCAAATATCCATTTACAATTATTCAACCATTTCAAATATTTCAAATCATCTGAGAAAGGATATTTTTTCAGATGATTAAATGACTCAATTTTTCAGGGTCGGGTGATTTTTTGTTTATCGAATTTAAAAACCAAGTTCAAGAAGTGCTCAGCACAGCCGCGGTTTCCGCGGGCTATGACATCCGGGCGGAAGAGATGTCGTTTGAAGTTTCCGAGCATGCAGATTTAGCGACGCGGCTGGCTTTTCAGCTGATGGCGCAAAAAGGCGGAAATCCTGCAGCGACCGCAAAAGAAATCGTTGACGCGGTTTCTGCCGACAGTTTAAAAAATGCCGACCTTATCGGGAAAATAACGGCGCAAGGTCCGTATATCAATATTTTTGTCTCCGGCAAATACTTGACAATGACTGTTGAAAACGTTCTCTCCGAAAAAGAAAATTACGGCGGCGGCAAAAACACGGGAAAAATATTGCTTGAACATACTTCCGCCAACCCGAACGGCCCGCTTCATGTCGGTCACATCAGAAATGCCATTCTCGGCGACACGCTTTCCAGGATTTTAAAGAAAGCCGGTTATGACGTCGAAGTTCAATATTATGTCAATGACATCGGGCGCCAAATCGCCGTTGTCTCTTGGGCCGCGTCCAAATATCCGCTGGATATGGAGAAAAAACCGGATTACGCGATCGTGGACGTTTATGTGAAAGCGAACGAAGACATTGCAAAAGACGAAACCATCAATGAGCATATCGAAACACTCATGAAAAAAGTTGAAAACGGCGACAAAGAAACGATTAAAAGTTTCACAGGCGCGGTGGATATGGCGATTGCCGGCATTTCCGAAACGCTTCTTTTGATGAATGTCAAACACGACAAATTCATCCGCGAATCTCAATTTATTGAAAGCGGCGCCGTTTGGGACGTGATTGGCCGCCTGGGTGCTTCCGGCAAAACCAAAGATTCCGACGGCGCGCTCGTCGTTGATCTTTCAGAGTACGGCTTTGAAAAGACGCTTGTGATCCGCCGCTCCAACGGCACGTCGCTTTACACGACAAGAGATTTGGCTTACCATGAATGGAAAGCGCCGCAGTGCGACCGTATGATCGATGTGTTCGGCGCCGACCACAAACTTATTTCAGGGCAGCTCCGCGCCGCTCTTCTGCTGCTCGGCGGCAAAACGCCCGAAGTTGTGATTTTTGAGTTCGTGTCGCTTCCCGAAGGTTCAATGAGTACACGCCGCGGTGTTTTCATTACGGCCGATGACTTGCTGAAACAAATGGTCGAGAAAGCGTATGAAGAAATTGATAAACGCCGCCCTGAAGAAACGGAAGACTTCAAGAGAGAAGTCGCCCGCATGGTCGGCATCGGTTCGACACGGTATGATATTATAAAAGTGTCTTCCGATAAATCTACGGTTTTTGATTGGAAGACCGCTCTTGATTTCGAAAAACAGGGCGCGCCGTTTATTCAGTACGCTCATGCCCGCGCCTCCAACATCTTGGCGAAAGACGGAACGATCGGACCGGACGGTATTCCTTTTGGATTTGCCGACTGCGCGCTTCTGACTGAACCTCAGGAAGCGGCGCTCATTAAGAAAATCGCTCTTTTCGAGCAAAAGATCGAAGAAAGCGCCGCCGGCTTAAAACCGCACACGTTCGCCATTTACGCGAGAGAATTGGCGGACAGTTTCAGTCAATTTTACAGATATGTGCCGGTTTTGAATGTCGAGGACGCGGAATTGAAAAAAGCGAGACTCGCTTTGGTTTGGTCCGGAAAGACCGCCCTTTTTAATGCGCTTTCTTGTCTCGGCATCGACGCGCCGGAATCCATGTAAGGATTTCGGTTTTTTTGTTTTTCTGTTTTTTTAGAAGTGCGCCGTTTTTTAACAGCGGTCCTTTTTTGCAGAAAACAATTTATTTCTTCATTTCCAATTGATTGAAAAGATGACTGAAATCCTTTTTGATGATATCGGCAGTTTTCCGCTCCCGCCCGGCGCTTCTAAAACAGAGCTGAGCGAAGCGGCTTTCAATCGGAGTAATGACGCTTTGCTTTTTTCGGTCTTAGATCAGGTCTCCGAATTCAAAACGAACGCTGGTGTTCAGATCCCCAATTATTCACAAGTCCGGGACATGACTGAGCAGTTTCTGCGCCCGATGCGGGATGAAAATTGCACGAACGGGCCTTTCAGCCTGAAAGAAGAATGCGCCCAAACGGCCGAGATGGAAGCTTTAGATTTATATTGCCAAAAGATCCGGAAGCAAACAGGAGAAAAACCGCTTGTCCGGATGTGCGTCACCGGTCCGACCGAATTGTATTTAAAAGAATTCGGCGGCGCTTCATACACAGATATTTATCATATCTTCGCAAACGATGTCACTCTTTTTGTCAGAAACGCGATGAAAAGAATGAAAAATTGCCGGATCGCAACCGTTTCGATTGACGAGCCGAGTATCGGCATCAATCCGGATATGTCGCTGCCCGAGGATGATATCATTGCCGCGCTCACCGCAGCCGGCAAAGATGCCGCAAAAAACGGCGCGGATGTTGAAATTCACATTCATTCGCCGCTTTACTATGAATTGGCCTGCCGCGCCGACACCATCAATGTCATCGGCATGGAATCTGCCGCGACGCCGTCTTACGCCGATATGATTGACCAAAAAGTCCTTTCCGATTATGATACATATGTCCGCGCCGGAATCACGCGAACGGATATTTTCAGTATGGCTGGAACGCTGAATGAAAAATACGGCGGCAACGTTTGGGGCAAGCCCGAAATTATGCGCGAGATCGTCACCGCGATGGAAACGCCTGATACGGCTGAAAAAAGATTGGAGAAACTGCACGGCATTTTCGGCGAGAGGATCAAATACGCCGGTCCGGACTGTGGTCTCGGCTCGTGGCCGTCTCAAGAATTGGCCGCCGCGCTTTTAAAAAATACGGGAATCGCCATTTCCGCTTTTAACAAAAAACACAAATGAGGCCGGGATTATGGTTCAAAACCGCCGAAAAAAGAACAAAGACGCGTCTAAAAAAATCGCCGAAGAGCGTATTGTTATTCTTTTCGGACTGGCAGAGCAAAATTTTAAAACGCATCCTGAAAGAACGGCGCGCTATATCGAACTGGCGCGAACGATCGGCATGCGCTACCGCGTCCGTCTGACGCGCGGCCAAAAAAGAAGGATCTGTAAACACTGTTACAGTTATCTGGTTCCTGGAAACAATTGCCGTGTTCGGCTCAGCGGCGGCACGGTCCAAACAACTTGTTTCAGCTGCGGACAGTTAAGCCGGTATCCGTATTATGAAAGGCAGGCAAAAACAGAAAATTAACACATCATTTTTTCATTTGATGTTCCCAAAACGCGCCGTTGTAATAAACAAAAACGGTGACTTCTTCTCCTTTTTCAAAATCGCGGATCCGTTTGTCATAAATTTTTGGGATATGCTTCAGGTTCCTTTTGTCAAAATAATCGGAAACGGCGCGCAAGAACTCGATTTCTTGTGAAATATACGCTGATTCATATTTTTTTGTCATATCAAAAATTTCCGCGGCCTCTTTTTCGCCGATTTCCGCGCCGTATAAGCCGTGTTCATTGAGGCCGCTGATTTCACGCCAGTCATAAATGCCCGAATCGTCCGTTTCGCGGTGGATCATATAAGGGTAGATGCGGCAGATCAATGGCCGGCGGTCATAAATCAGGCAGCGGTTATTTCTCAGGAAAATACAGCTGCCGGCATTATCATCTTGTGTTTTTAAACTGTAGCCGGAAACATAAAAATGACCGTTTTGGTCGCAAAAATCAAAATGGGGCGACGGGGTCACGGCGGTTTCGTCAATTTCAAAAATGCCGGCGGCATCTTCTTTGATTAAGTAAACGTGACCGTTAAACGCGCGCGTACAGCATTTGCCGCACAGATCGCATTCAAACCCGACATCTCGGATGACTTCTGAAAAATGAGACGGCACGTAATCGGCAAACGCTTTTTCTTCCTCGATAAAATACTCTAAATCCGAATCCGCTTTTTTCATTAACGAAAAAAACGCTTTTTAGATTTTAAACTTGATGTTTTTTTGATTCAAAATAAAAACGCAAGGTTTATATTTGTAAAACTGTGTTATAGTCAAACCTTAAAGATGACGATGACTTTTCAAATCTTTATCATTTTACACTTATGTAAAATCTCGGATTTCTCGGCGGCAATCCAAAAAAAAGTATTGAATAATATCGCGCAGCGGTATTATTTTTATTAACGGTTATACCGAAAAAAAATTCTGTTTCAGAATTCAAATTTTAAGGAATAAATAAACTATAAGGAGGACTGATTATGGGCAAGACAGGAAGTATTGTTTGGGTCAGAGTTAAAGGAAGAAAAGGAAACGCGAAAAAAGTCGAGTCCGGATTAAGCACGAAAGCGCACCCCGGACCGGCACAGAGATTCACTTCTTCCGGACACAAAAGAAGATATTTAAAGAGATCCGCTAAAGCGCTCTCCAAATAATCTTTTTCAATTTTTAATCGCTTTTTAAAGAATGAATAGAGACATTGCTTCTCTTTTCATTTTTATCTTTGAATTTCTTTTTCAATGATTTATGATTAGGTTTAGTTTTCCTCTGGAAACTTTTATATAATCCTGCAAATACTTATCTGTCTTGGTGTCTCTTTTGCAGGTCTGTTATTACATGGTCTTCTGATCGTTTTCGAATATATCTAATAAAAAAGCTGTGAATTTTTATGTCTTTATCTTTATCCGGACTTTTCGAGAAAACAGGCAGATTTGCGGATTCAAATCGCTGGCTCGTTTTTATCGGCTTTATTGTTTTAATTTTAGTCGCTTTTTACGGGGCTTCTTCAATCGTTATGTATTCGGGAATGGATACTTATATCGCGAAAGAATCAAAAATGTATCAGGACCTGGATAAATACAACAGCATGTTCAGCTCTGAAAATGTTGTTATCATGGTCGAAGGCGCGAATGTTTATGATCCCGCCGTTTTAAAAGCGGCGGACCGATTTGAAGCCATGATGGCAGGCGTTGCGGGCGTCCGCGAAGTTGTCAGCCCCGCAGCCGTGATTAAAGCGACAAACGCTCAAATCACAGGCCGCTCCGAAATCCCGGCGTCGATTGAAGAGGTTCAGACGCTTATCGCGCTGAATCCCGCTGTCTATGAAGGTCTGATTTACGACAACACGCATTCTTTGATTTTAGTCAGCTACAGCGCAAATATGTCTGAAGAGCAGAAAAATGAGATTTTAAATTCGGCCAAAGACGCCGTTAATTTTTCAGTTTTTCCGCCGGGCTGCACGATGATTGTCACGGGAAACGCCGCGTTAAACGCCGACATGAATACGGAGATGTCCGGCAGCATGGGTATTTTGCTTTTGCTTGCGCTGCTTTTAATGGTTGTCGCCTTAGGACTTGTTTTTAAAGGAGTTCGATGGCGGCTTTATCCGTTGGCGATCGTCATTTTCGGTTTGATTTATACTTTTGGAGCCATGGGTTTTTCGAAAATAAATATGACGATGGTGTCCATCGCCGCGTTTCCGATTTTGATCGGCCTCGGAATCGATTACGCGATCCAATTCCATAATCGTATGGAAGAGGAGCTTCGAAGATGTTCTGTCCGGCGCGAGGCCGTCATTTCAACATTTAAATACACAGGTCCGGCCGTTTTAACGGCTCTGTTCGTGACATGCGTCAGTTTCGTCTCTCTTTTAACCTCATCCGTTCCGATGATTCAGGATTTCGGGAAATTATTGGTTATCGGATGTATTGCCTGTTATACCGCGGCTTTGTTTTTCGGCGTCATCTCTCTTTATTTCTTAGACAAATGGGCCGAGAGAGTTCACCTCAAAGAGGAACGAACGGGCAGAAAAAGTATCCTCAGCCGTTTGTTGCCGGCACTGGAAAGGTATAAAGCGCGTGAAACCGGCTCGGATCTCCGCGGGTCTGAAAACGGACCTGAAACGGATGCTGGCGGAAACATTATTACAAACACTTTGAACAAAGTCATTGATTTTACTCTCCGCCATAAGAAAACGATTTTCATGGTCGCGGTCGTGACCGGAATCTTGGGGATTTACGCCGATTCCACCATTCCCGCCGAAACCGATTTTAAAACATACATTCCTCAAGATATGCCCGCTCTGGTCGATTTCTATCATATGGGGTCTGTCATGGGCGGCGATGAATCCATTAACATTATGATTGAAACGTCGGACATCTCATCACCTCTCGTTTTAAAATGGATGGATGAATTCGGCACCTATCAAACCGTAAATCAGGATTATGTGTACGGCGCCGTGAGTTTGGCGTCTGTTGTCAAAGAAGAGAACGGCGGCATCATTCCCGATACGGAAGAAGAAATCCGGGCTATTTACGGCCGGCTTCCGGCAAGTGTTATGGAACAGTATTCCTACGGAAACTCCATGCTTCTCCTGAATCTGGATATCGGGTCGGCAACAAGCGATTTACCGATGGACGGCGTCAAAACGCTTGTTGAAATTGTTGAAGAAGATCTGAATTGGTACCGAATGCCGCCCGGAACAACGGCAACGCTCACCGGCGCAACGGTCCCGTACACGGAATTGCTGGACTCTTTGCTTTCGGGACGGGTTCAGCAAACCGTTTTGGGTGTTTTTCTCGTGTTTGCCGCGCTTTTGCTGATTTACAGAGATTTTTACAAATCCATCGGTCCGGTGCTGACAATCGGTTTGGTTATCGGGTGGTCTGGACTTGTTATGTACGCTTTTCATATCGTTTACACGCCGATGACAGCGGTGATGGGCTGTATGATCTTGGGCGCAGGATCGGAATATTCGATTCTGCTGATGGAGCGTTATTATGAAGAAAAAAGCCGCGGGCTCAATTCAACGGAAGCCATGAGAACGGCCGTCACAAACACAGGTATCGCTCTTGTGGTTTCGGGAACAACAACGATTTTCGGGTTCTTAGCGCTGACCGCATCGTCTTTCGGCATGCTTTCCAGTTTCGGTCTGGTGACGGTGATTAATATGCTGATGACGCTTTTGGCTTCATTTGTTGTCTTCCCGCCGCTGATGCTGACATTTGACAATTTCAGAGATAAAGGACTCCGAAGGACCGCCGAAGATGTGAAAGACGCTTTCTTCGCAATGATAAAAACAAATAAGAAAACAGAGATGATTGAATGAGCAGGAAAATGAAAGTCGAAAAATCATCCGAAATGACAAATCCGGTGCAGGATGACAGATCAATAAATACGCGATCCGGCAGCCAAAGCGGTCTGAACAAAAAACAGACTTTTAAGCATGTCTGTTTGATCGCTTCAGTGTTCATTCTTTTCTCTTTGTGCGGTCCGGCCGCCGCGGATAGTTTTTCTCCGGTGATGCCGTCGGATACGCTTGACTATTATACGGGCTACGGCGAACCCGATCTCACCGCCTCGCTTCGCGGAAACAATGAATTCGGCAAAGGCGATTCATCCACACTTCAGATTTCAATCGCCAACAAAGGGGAACTCGAAAAACTGGTTGCTCGGGAATATATCTCCCCCGCGAATTTGTCATATGAAGACATTGAAATTTTAAACGAGTCACTTATTGATTACGCCAATAGGACTTATAAGCATGAACCGAAGGTGTCCGTTATCAAATTGGAAGACTACGCGATTTATTCGATGGAATACAGAAATATGACCGCTCAAAACAGTTTGGCAACCGCCGAAATGCAGATTGAGGCCGGACGAACGGCCGCGAAAAATCTGAACGTTAAATTCGAAATCGACAGTCCTTATATCAAAGTCGGAGACGCCGGAGATTACACTTATATCCCGTCAATTGCAGGCGGTTCCTATGATGTCGCGAAAGTTCCAATCAGCATCAGCCCGAATACGCCGGCAGGTGAATATTTCGTGAACATGACAATTGATTATCAGTATCCGTCCAATGCGAAAATGATCCGCTCCGGCGTTTCTGAAGACGGCGGATTTACCGTATTTATGTATTCCGATTCGTATGTTCAAGAGTACGAATCGCGCCGCGTTGTTATACCGATTCCGATCTATGTGGAAGGCGGCGCGGTTTTTGAAACGTCCGAAATCAAAGAAACGCTTTCAGCCGGAAAAACAAATACGATTGCCGTAACGTACACAAATGTCGGAGATGAAACCGCTTACAGCGCAGAAGCGAAACTCAGTTTGATGTATCCTCTCAGTTCATCTAAAAACAAAGCGCTGTTGGGGGATGTCGCGCCCGGGGAATCCGTTATTGTCAAATATCCTATCGCGGCTCACTCAACCGCGATTGAGAAAACTTACGGCATCAACACAGATGTCCGGTATTATGACGAAGATGATAAACTTCAAATCGCGCCCGGCATTAAAATGGATGTTCTGATGGTGAACCCGTTTACACTTTTCACATTCCGGAATATTTTAATCGGCGTATTGATTTTTGTCGCCGCTTCGTTGATTTATGATTATTCTAAGAAAACTAAGACAAAGAACAGCGGCGGAGATAAGGGTGAGCCGGCCGCCGCTGAATCCGAAAATGAAAAAATTTAAAATGAAATTCATCTCCTCCTATTGAATTGATGTGATCTTTATGTTCAAAAATATTAAAAAATATATGACCTTTGCCGTTTTGGCAATTTTTGTCTTCAGCGCGGCGGCATCTTTTGCTGCGGGCGCGGCTGCGAATCAAACGTATTACGGCAGTCTGAGCAACAATTATTACTCGTTTTACGGCGGGCCGGATATTTATGCCGGCGTACAGGGCAACGGTGAATATTCCCGCGGACAAACCGTTTCGATTCCGCTGACATTGTCAAACCACGGCGTTATTGAAGGTTTTAAAACAGAAAATGAAGTCAAAGACACCAATGGATCAATTGGGCAGCAGCTGAACGCCACGCTTCAAAAAATGGAAGTTGAAAACATCAACACGATTTTGACGGCGGTCGGCGTTACTGCAACTTTAAAATCAGACGTTTCAGGAATTACCGTCAAAACCGGACCGCAGGAAGCCGGCAGCATGACACCGGGTGCCGTTTCCTCTCCGATCAATTATTATGTCGATATTCAAAAAGACGTGCCGGCCGGTGAATATAACTTGACTTTGACTGTCTCTTATAAGCATTTAAGAAACGTCATTTATGAAGCGGACGCGGTGGGTACAAACGACGTGCTGACCAACATCCGCAACTTAAACGCTTCTTACTGGTATAATGAAAACGTCACCAAAGACATTCCTGTCACAGTCAAAGTCATCGGGGCGACTAAATTCGACATTGTAAAAGTCGAACACAATTTATCCTCGAAGAACAGCGGAATGCTTTATGTGACATATATCAACAACGGTGAGGAAACAGCGAACAATTCATTTGTCCGCTTGAGCACAGCGACACCTTTCAGTACGACTGACGACCAGTCCTATCTCGGACCAGTCAAGCCGGGAGACGAGGTGACCGCCGCTTTTAAAATCAGCGTCGACGGCGACTCTGTCATCTATGATAAGCTTTATGCTATCAACAGCGAAATCCTGTATGAAGACAATTACGGGCACCAAAAGATCACGGACGCGTTAAAAGTTGAAATTCGGGTCGCGCAAGATCCGGCAATAACGCCGGTCACGGCAATCCTCGCGGTTTTAGTTTTAATCGTTCTCGGCACCGCGGTTTACTATGTCTTGGCAGCCCGAAAATACAAGAAACAGGGACTCGACAAAAAACCGTTTGACGGACTGCGTGAAAAGATTTCCGGCGGAAAAAAGTGAAAAGGGATTGCCGCTTTTCATTTTTTTTGCGGCTGAAGGCCGCCGTTTTTAAATGTTCTTCTCTTAATGCGTTTTTAATCGGATTATATGATTTTTTAAAGTTCAATTTCGACATCATAGATCCGGCTCGGAATTTCCTGATGAATTCGCCAAAAGGGTTCTTCACCGTAAATTTCAATCATTTTTTTCGTTTTTTTCGGAACGGTTTTCGGACCGAGAACAAAACCCGGTTTTTTGGGGTCGTCAACGTAATCGGTTTCCATTAAAAAGCGGTTTCCCTGCTCCAGCGCGATTTCTATATTGTCTTTGGCGGCCGGAATGCTCGGATAAATGCCGAATTTTTCGGCGGCAGAAATCAGCGGCGTCGCATGATGGTTGATAACTTTTTCAGGGCTGAGGCCGGCTTTTTGAGCGAGTTTTGAAATCTCTTCCGCGCTTTTTGGCGTCATATCTTCAACATGGAGCTGAACGGCGCATTTCAGTTCTCGGCCGAGCTCAAAAACCCGGCTCATCACGGAATCGGAAGCGTTTTGAATTTCCGGCGCTGTCGGGAAGTGTGGCCGCCCGCTTTTGAGCGCGGCCGCTTTTCCTTCTCTGATGTAAGCGGCGGCAATGTCAAATCCGCCGCACATGATTTCTACCGCTTTCTCAATACCGTTTTCTTCGGACAGATAAAGAATATCCACCGGATGAATGCCCAATACGGGAAAAGCGGTCACGCCCGTTTTATTAATTTTGGCGGCGGTTTCAATCGTTTGGTCAAAAACAAGTTTGTAATCCTCCGGCTTTTTGACGGAAACGCCGAGATGACGGCTCGGCAATGTCACCAAAAATATGTGCGTTCCGCCGGCTTTCTGAAAATCTGAAACGGCTTCTAAACCGCGGCCGCGTTTCACGTCAATGTGGATATGATTGTCCGTTATCGGAAGTTGAGGCATAAGATTTCCCCGATTTTTCAATTATTGAATTAAATATTTATTGTTGTCTTTTCATTTTGCTTTTATAAAAGATTTTCATCCAATCATTTTTCAAAACGGGGAATTTTAATGAAAACATCTAAAACCATCGGCCGCCTTACATTGCAATTAGAGGGAAATGAAGTCGGCAGCGACTTGCTGGTGACGCTGACCGGCGGTCAAGCGCATATCGGCGCGGCGGCGCTGGCGTATCCTGATAAAGAAACGGGAAGGATTACGGTGTCTGTTTTGTCAGCCCCCGGTCATAAAGAAGAAGAAATCGCGCTTGCCGGTGCGAGATTCATCAGCGGAGAAACGAAAAAAACCGTTTTGTTTGCTGCCGGCATTCATTTAGATGACATTTCCGCCGAGGAAATCAATGAAATTAATAAAACATGCGCGGAATTGATTCAAAATTGTTTGAACAATTCAGATTAAGTGAAAGAGAGGATGAAATGGAACTCATTATCGGGATCAGCGGGGCATCCGGTGCAGGTTACGGCATCCGTTTGCTTGAAATTTTGAAGGAGACGGAAATCAAAATTCATTTAATTATGACAAAAGCCGCCGAAGAAATCATTCAAACGGAAACGGATCATGACCCTGAAGAAATTCGGAAGCTGGCGGATTTTGTATGGGACGAAAATGATTTTTCGGCGCCGATCGCCAGCGGATCTTATAAAACGGCCGGCATGATCATTGCGCCGTGCAGCATGAAAACGCTCGGCCAGGTCGCAGGCGGCATTTCCGACAATCTGCTTGTCCGCGCCGCCGATGTCTGTTTGAAAGAAGAGAGAAAATTGATTCTGATGGTCAGAGAAACGCCTCTCAGTCTGGTCCATTTGGAAAACATGGTCGCCGCCAAGAAAGCCGGCGCGACGATAATGCCGGCATGTCCCGGATTTTACAGCCGGCCGGAATCGATTGACGACTTATTCAACATCATGGCCGGACGCGCTTTGGATCTGGCGGGCGTTGAAAATCATATTTATAAGCGCTGGAAAGAAGAGTGATTTTTAAAAAACCGAATCTATTTGAACACGTTTAAAAATCCAAATCTTTATAATCATAAAGCGTTTTTATTTTTTCTCTCAACAGGAACTCACTTCAATATGGGATAGTAGGGTAGCTTGGTACATCCTCGAGCGTTTGGGACGCTTGGACCGCGGTTCAAATCCGCGCTATCCCATAAGATTAAAATATCAACACATTCTTTTATCATTCCCGAAAAATCCGCTTTTGTTTTCAGCATGGGATAGTAGGGTAGCTTGGTCCATCCTCGGACGTTCGGGACGTTCGGACTGCGGTTCAAATCCGCGCTATCCCATTTCTGTCTTTTAAACCGTTTTGAGACTTTTAATTTTAAAGTTTAATTTTATAATCCATTTTATATTCTGTTTATTCTGAAGTAAAAATGAGATATTTTAAATAACCTTTAGCAACCGAGTTATTTCATCTCTGCCGTTCAATGCTCCTTGATATTCAAAAACTTTTATTGAATTTTCGTGATTTTCATTCAGAAAGTGAAGATTACACGCATGATGTATTTTTTGTGTAATGATTTTTATGAAAACGTTCATATACGTATTTAATTATTTTAAAAAATGAGTAAAGATTTTACTTTAAATAATTGTGAGGTTGAATAATGAATAAAAATATGATTAAATTGTCTTTGCTAATATGTTTTGTATTTCTTGGAATGTTAATTCCTGTATATGGCACCGAAGATATTCGTAAATCTGATACTGGTTTGGAATATGAAGAAGTTCTTAAAATAATTGATAACAATACTGCAACAAATCCGGATTTATTGAATGAACTTTCAAAACAAGACAATATTCTGGCAGTTTACGGGACGATTCCAAAAAAGAGCAGTGGCGTTGAATCATATGAATGGTGGCTAACGCTCGATTCTGTTGCTAAATCAATTTCAAAAGATGAAGAGTTGCTAAATTCTCAGTATTTTTCGGGCATTGGTGCATATACAGCTGGTTATCTTTTTATTCAAATTTTAGAGGAGAATAAAGATTTTGTAAAAACCGAAGATTTGGAAGCAATGAAAAAAATTGTTGAGAAACATGCCGAAATGTACGGCATTCAAGATGTTCCGTTAGTAATTAAAGTTGTAAAACCTGCTATATCCTTTGCTGCAAATCCAAATTCATATGTTAAAAATCCGTTAGGTGGTCTTCATATCGAAACAAATACAAGTGGAGGTACTCTTGGATATGCTGTAAAATTTCAAAACAACTTTAGTAAGAAAGGCATGGTTACCGTTGCACATGTGTTACATTTCACTTCCAGGCCTGTGTACCAATCTACTTCTGGAATAGGTTCACATTTGCTTGGAACACCGACAAGTATGAATAATTCATATGATTGTGTTTTTATTCCGGAAACTAATACTCGTAAGGCACAACCATACATTTGTGATGGTGCAGGGAATGATCTAAAAGTAGTTGGTTCAGCCGGATCAGTCAGTCATAATATGTTAGTAGAAAAATCAGGGTCATATTCCGGATTTAGTCAAGGTTACTATATAGGAACGTTATATCGACAAAATTTCTCCATTCCTTCATCAAATTATACTGTAGAAACAGTGGGAATACTTGAGGAAAAGAATTACAATCCAAACCTCACGGTTCAAAAGAATGTTTCTATTAAGGGAGATAGTGGTGGACCGGTTTTTTCAAAATTCGGCAGTAATGCTGTAATGTTTGGAATTTTGGAAGGTGGAGATGGCAACGGGACGGCTTATTTTGTTTATTGTAATGATATTCGAGATTCTTTAGGAGTAGTTCCGTTAACTTAATGCTGTGATGAAATGTCATTTCTCTTCAGGTTAAACTCATTTTTATATCTCTGTTTATTCAGAAATAAAAATGAGATGTTTTTAATAACTTTATGTCGGAACAGAGTCATTAACGAGCAAATAATCAAATCATAATTGCAAAGTTAATGTATTATCAAATTTAAGATTCTTATCTTCAATCAAGAAGTGCCTAATTTCATGACTTCGATCGAAGTAATGAACTTCAAGCATTTTCTTGGGCTGTTCCGTTGAATGCAGGTTGTCGTTTTACGTTTCCGTTTTTCTTTTCTATCATTTATACGGTTTCTTCTATCTATTCTCTATATACTCTGTCGGAAAATTATATATCCGCCGAATTTGTTTTACAGGATGTCTGAGAGCTGAAAAAAAGGTTAAAGGCAAAAATTTCCGAACAAAAAAACAGGTGAAATGGATGTTCGATGAAAAATTCTTCGATGATGAAGAAACGGATATACAAACGAAAAAAACAGTAAAAAGCAATCCGATTTATGAATTGGATGCTGAGAAATACATTCGGGCATACAAATGAACTGTCTTTGAATGTCAGATTTTTTATTTTTTGTTCTGATAATTAATTGTTTTTTCTTCAAGAGATATTCATTGAGAGGCTGAAATAAGGTATTTTAAGCGGCTTTTTGAGATTTCAATTATTTCGTCTCCTCCCAATGTTCCTTGATATTTCAAGCCGTTTTTGATAAAATAACCTTCCGGCGGCTGAAGCTGATACTCCGGATTTTTCGGGTCCGACTGAATTAAAAATAGGACATATTCTTCTCCTATGGCGAATTCAGGTTTTTTCATATATGATGAATGAACAACTTAGGTATGTTTCTAATGCAATAATAATCAATACGACTTTGATTCATTTTAGTGATACGTATGAATAAAAAGACAATTGAATTCTCTTTATTGATTTTCCTCATTTTTGCCGGATTTGTTGTTCCTGCCGGCGCAGCTGAAGATCTGTGTGCCTCCGATACGGATTGGAACCTGAAGAAGTCATCAAGATTCTTGAAAGGAGTTCCCTTGCAAATCCGGATTTATTGAATGACTTTCAAAACAAAACAATATTTTGGCGGTTTACGGGACGATTCCAAAAAAGAGCAGTGGCACTTAATCTCGTGAATGGTGGTTGACACTTGATTCATTTATTATTAACGGTGAAAAAACATTATGAACATGATTTTCGATGATGGCTGTCAATAAGTGTAATTCAAGATTATTTTAGAGATATTTTTCGGATTATCAGTCTTTGATGAATTCTTCAATATCAAATCACCGATTTGTAAATTTAAAAATCTCATTTTTTGAAAAAAGAGGAAAAAAGTAAAAACCAACGATTTAGAAATAATTGGTAAGTTTATATAACTCATCGTTTCATTCCAAGATTTTTATTTATTTTTATGGGTATTCTTTATAAAACACTTTCTCTAACTCTTTTTTTCGTTTAAATAATACTTCTAGGTCGATTGCCACTGATTCTATATTATATTCTGTTTTGGTAATTAACCGGTTTACATGATCTTTTAATGCATCTAGCCCTTTTTCAATATCACTATTTAAATAATAATATTTTAAGTGATACCTTACAATCCAAATGTTGAATTCTAAATTTTCATCCATGTCCAATTCCAGCGTTTTTGATACTTTTTTTTCGATTTTTTTAAGGGATTTATTTTCTGTAGTAAACACCATTCCTAGTTCTTTGGGGGAGGATGAAATGTTAAAATTATCAATTGTATCATTGATATCCATTGTTATTTCCAAGATTTTTGACAATTGCTTTCTCAAATTTCTTAAATTTAAAATTTTATTTTCGATTTGTGTAATCTCTATATAATCAAGCTGTTTTTGTGAATTTTTATTTTGTTTTTGAAGTTGTTTTCGATTATCATGTAAAGAATAATATGAAATCGAAGCATAAAATATTGTAGCAGTTGCCATTATTATGTTTATAATATTTGGAAATGAAAAATCACTGTTCGGAGTCGGGGTGTTTATTAATAATACGAACCAATACAGAAAGGATATGGTTAATATGATAATTATAGGATATAAAAAGATTTTAATCTCTGTGGTTTTCCACTTTTTGAATTTTTCAATCTCAAGAGAATTCTTTTCAACAGGTTTTTCTGGAATTTTTCTATAAATCTCATCGAGATATACAACTATCAGAAAAATAATTAAAAAATACAAATAAAATGGTGTTATTAAAATACTTTTGTTAATACAAGTTGTTAAAAGCCAAAGACTTAGGAAAAAAGCCACAAATTCCCAAAATGGTGTGTGTCTTACCTTTTTATTAAAATGTTTGTCTAAAAAAACATCATCGTGTTTTACTATTTTTTGAAGACCTAAATATAAAATGGATGAAATGAATAAAAGACCAAGGGTGATGATACCGATAATTACTAATTGAAGACTATAATTTAATACGGATTGAAATAATAATTCTTTTATTAAACTGGTAATTTCTTCAGAATTCATATTTGGTCAATGGTTTGCTTTTATTTTTCATATATTTGATTAGCAAAGTCATTACATTTTTTATAATCAAATTTATGTTTTAACTGAATCTAGAAGAAAATTTCTTGATTTTTGTATTCTGTTTTGATATAATCTAACAACGATGTCCTTTTATTTATTTTGTCGGATGCAATATTTGAAAAGTTTTAAAGAACAACGACAATTTACGTTTAATATTTAAAGCTCGATCGGGAGACAAGTTTTCAGAAAAATAATAGTTTCCAAATTCATTTCTTGGCGATTATCAAATCTTGATTCTGTTTATAAAATCCGTATCTTAAATAATCCTCTGATTTTTTTATCGATGATGAAGTGTACTTGATATCTTCTGTCATCATTTATTGAAAGTTCAAAAAAAATTTAATCTATAATAAAAAAGCCGCTGGGGGGACTTGAACCCCCGGCCTGCTGATTACGAATCAGCCGCTATACCGCTAAGCCACAACGGCGCTTTTTTTGAATTTAAAAGAGAATTGTAAGTGTTCTTTAAAATATTTAAAGATTCTTTTCGATTTTCCTGTTTTTCTCGGGCTGATACATTAATTTAATAAGCCGGAGTGTATTAAATGCTGAAATATTCAATAAGTAAAAATCCAAAATACGAATCAATGACAGGTGACTAAAATATGACATTTAAATCTCTCGGTCCGTCCGCGGCGGCGTTTCCGACGCCGACATGGGTGATTGCGACTTACGACAAAAATGAACGCGCGAATGTTATGACCGCCGCATGGGGCGGCATTGTCAATTCCAATCCGCCTTCTGTCGCTGTTGCGGTTCAGCCAGTCAGATATACTTATGAAAATATTCTTGTCAAAAGAGAATTTACCGTCTGCATCCCGTCAGAAACACAAGTGAAAGAAGCGGATTATTTCGGGCTCATTTCCGGACGGGATGAAGATAAAATCGAAAAAGCAGGACTGACAGCGGTCCGCGCGGAAAAAGTCAACGCGCCGTATATTAAAGAGTTTCCGATGCATTTGGAATGCAAATTGACCGACAGAATGAATCTCGGCTCCCATTTTGTTTTGATCGGGCAAATCATAGACGTGAAAGCGGAAGAAGAAATCCTGGACCATAAAGACAGCATTGAAATCCAAAAACTGAAGCCGATTATTTATTCGCCGACAGACAGAAGCTATTACGCGGTCGGCGGCGAAATCGGCAAAGCTTTCACAGCCGGCAAAGAAATCAAAGACAAAAAATCATAAGCAAAGATCATAAGCAAAGATCATTCGCAATTCTCATTTAATCATCAGAGGGAAACCATGGACCCCGAATCAATTCTGAAAACCGTTATTGAAAAAGACAGCAAATACGTCATGCCGACATACGGCCGAAAGCCGCTGGTTTTTAAAGGCGGCAAAAACTCGACTCTTATTGATATTTTCGGAAAAGAATATATTGACTGCCTGTCCGGAATCGCCGTCAACGCGACCGGATATTCCAATCAAAAACTCATCCGTGCCATTCAAGAACAAGCGGAACAGCTGATTCATATCTCAAATTATTATTATAACATTCCGCAGGTGAACGCCGCTGAAAAACTCGCGCAGATTACAGGACTCTCCAAAATCTTTTTCTGTAATTCCGGCGCGGAAGCCAATGACGGCGCCATGAAACTGGCGAAGCTGCATACCAAAAAAAACAGTTTCATTTCAACGAACAATGCGTTTCACGGCCGGACGATTGGCTCTCTCGGCGCGACAGCCAACATCAAATACAGAGATCCGTTCGTGCCGCTTGTGAAGCCGGCGACGTTTGTCGAATACGGCAATGCGCAGGCGATTGAAAAAGCGCTCGATTCCGATACGGCAGGAGTTATTTTAGAGCCGATTCAAGGAGAAGGCGGCGTTCGTATTTCCAACAAAGAGTATCTCAAAGAAGTTCGTGAAATCTGTGATCAAAATGATTTGATCCTTATCTTTGACGAAGTTCAAACCGGATTCGGGCGCACCGGAAAATGGTTCTGCAAAGACCATTACGCTGTTCAGCCGGACATTCTTACAATGGCCAAAGCAATCGGCGGCGGTCTTCCGATGGGAGCGATTGCGGCGCGTGACGGTTTGTCTTTTGAGAAAGGGGAGCACGGCACAACATTCGGCGGCAGTCCGCTTGTCTGCGCTGCGTCTCTCGCCGTTATGGAAACAATCGAAGAAGATAAGCTGATTGAAAACGCGGCGGCGATGGGTCAATATTTCCTTGAAAAGCTGAATCGGATGAAACGCGATGATATCGTCAGCATCCGCGGCATGGGCTTGATGATCGGCATTGAATTGGATCATGAATGCGGATATTTCATGGATGCCGCGATTGAAAAAGGCGTTTTGCTGAATGTCACCGCCGGAAATGTGATTCGTTTGCTTCCGCCGCTCGTCATTCAAAAAGAAGAGGCGGACCGCGTTGTTGAAGTCATCGAATCCATCCGTAAATCGTAAAATCCGCGGCGAGGGAATTTTTTATGGTCGAAAACTCACAAAACCGTTATGCTTCTTTGCTGAAGAAGTCCATTGCCAACGTTCCTGAATACATTCCCGGAAAAACCGCGTCTCAAATCGCTGCCGAATACGGATTGAAGCCTGACGCGGTCATTAAATTGAATTCAAATGAAAACCCGCTCGGCCCGTCTGAAAAAGTCATGGAAGCGATTCGGAATGAAGCGGGCAGCGCTTCGCTTTACCCGACGGCGGATGCCGGAAATCTTCGCGCCGCTTTGGCCGGATACACGCGTTTTCCGGTCAAAAATATTGTTGCGGCGGGACCGGGAATGGACAGTTTGATTGACGCGCTGAATAAATTATTCATCGGCGAAGAGGATGAAGTCATTGTTCCTGTTCCGGCTTTTACATATTACGGCATTTCGGCCGCGGGTCTTGGCGGCGTTCCGGTTTATGTGAATTTAAATGAAGATTATTCGCTGAACGCGGACGCGATTCTGAATGCGGTGACAGCGAAGACAAAAATAATTTGGCTGTGTTCGCCGAATAATCCGACCGGCAATATTGTGATTGCTGCTGATATCCGAAAACTTGCCGATCAAACCAAAGCCGTCATTTTTATTGATGAAGCGTATGTCGAATTTTCGGAAGGCGGCAGTTTATCCTTCTTGGTTGAAGAATATGAAAATATTGTTATCGGGCGGACATTTTCAAAAGCGTTCGGTTTGGCGGGTCTGCGTCTTGGTTATATGATTGCGCCCGAGTGGATCGTATCCGGTTTATTGCGTGTTCTGCCGCCGTTTTCCGTCAGCTTTTTGGCAGAAACCGCAGCGATTGCGGCAATCAATGATCAAGAATATTTGGATTCGGGCGTCGCGATGGTTCGATCGGAGCGTAAAAAACTGATTGAAGCGGTTTTGGAAAAAACGCCTTACAAAGCTTATCCTTCCGAAGGCAATTTCATTATCGTTGACGTGTCGCCGAAAACTTCTAAAGAAGCGGTGGACGCTTTTTTGAAAAAAGGCATTCTTGTCCGCAGCTGCGATTCTTTCCAAAACATCGGAATAAACACGGTCAGAATTACCGTCGGAACGCCGGAAATGAATCAAAAAGTGACGGAAGCATTTAAATTTTTATAATTTTTGTATCAGGCCGGAAGTCTTTAAACTCCGGCTTTGTCATTCATTTTTCTTGACCGCTTTTTTAATCAGATAATACAAAAAGATTATGGGCGCAATTATCAGTAAGATGACCATACTTATCATCAGAATTTCAGCAATAGCAATCATTTTTATCACCTGTGCTCTAACGTTTTTCGTCTATCTCTCTCTTGTTGCATTCCGTTTTATTTTAGTTTGTTTATTTGAGCACATATTATTCATATGCGCTCAATTATGGTATCTGACTGAAAAATAAATATGCAGGTCATTTTTTGATTTCTGACGCTTTTTGATTTTGACGCTTTTTGATTTCTGATCTGTTCATTTCTCATTCGGTTTTAATTTTTGTTCGGCAGGGTCTTCGGTTCTGTGAGGGTTTGATTGGGTTTTATTTTCGCTTTTCGTCTTGAGTTTAGCGGTTTGATAAATGGCGTTTTCTTCGGCGACAATCAGTGACAATTTCGAACTGAGTGTAAAAATGGCTTTTTCATGTTCGTCTTTGCTTTTATGAACATGCATCGGAGTGATGTACAAATCATAATAGTCTTCAAACTCTTTTTGATACCCCATTTTTTCATAATTATTTTTCATTTTGACTAAGTCAGCATGAACTCGAATCAGATCTTGTTTTTGAATAGTCTCGCCTCCGATTGCCACCGTATTCCCCTGCAAATTTAATTTCTGCTGAATCGGCCTGTGTCACGGGCAGATTTCTTTTTGCATCAAGACTGCCTAAATTTGTTGCATAAATATATTTCTAAATTATTTTGCAATAAATTTATTCTGAAAATATAGAATCAATTAAAAGCAAATAGCGGGAGGCAGGGCGGGTGAAACGATATCTAAAAAGTCAATCGAGTTTATCATTTTAAATCCATGCGGAAAACCATAAATTAATTTTCAGCGCGTGATTTTTCAAAACAATTGAAAAACAATTGTCATCCTGTTCGAGAGAATAAATAAATTTTTCAAATATAGGGCAATTCTTAAAACATTATAATAATTATTTAGATAAATTTGTCCGGAATCATTCGCGTTGAACAAATTATTCATTGACTTCTTCGGATGTGTCTCAAAGTAATTATCCGGGGAATTTAAATTGTTCCGGAAACAAAATCATTCTGTGCGTTCTCAGCTTCTTTTAAGAATACTGTTTTCACACACAGAATGATTTATATCTTTAAAAGGCACTCATGTAAAACTCAGAGTTGATTCCGTTATTCATCAAATCTGAAACAATACCCCAAAGGAAGCGGCATTGAATTTCTATTTATTCAACGGAGTTTTTGGATGACCCCTGAAGAGAAGATTGAACGAATTAAATACAACGTGGACGAAGTCGTCATAGACGAAGAACTGGCTGAACTGATCAAAAGCAACCCCGCGCCCAAGGTCTATGTCGGTTATGAGCCCAGTGGACGTATCCACATGGGACACGTTCTGACCGTCAACAAGTTGCTGGACTGCCAGGAAGCCGGCTGTGAAGTGACTGTTTTACTCGCGGATGTCCACGCTTATCTCAACAAGAAAGGCACGTTTGAAGAAGTCCGCAAAATCGCGGATTATAACAAGCGCTGCTTTATCGCGCTCGGCTTGAGTGAAGAAAAGACAAAATTCGTTTTGGGTTCCGATTATCAGCTGGGTCCCGAGTATATGCTCAACGTATTGAAAATGTCAAAAACCGTAACTCTTAACCGCGCCGCGCGCAGTATGGATGAAGTCGGACGCGCCATGGACAACCCGATGGTTTCCCAGCTCGTCTATCCGATCATGCAGGCCGTTGACATCGCTCTCTTAGATGTTGACATCGCGATCGGCGGAACAGACCAGCGCAAAATCCACATGCTTGCCCGCGAACACTTAAAAGAACTCGGCTTCAAGACGCCCGTTTGTATCCACACGCCGATCATTTCCGGTTTTGACGGCCACAAAATGTCTTCTTCCAATGATAATTTCATTTCCGTTGACGATACGGCCGAAGATGTCGCAGGCAAAATCAAAAAAGCGTATTGCAAACAGGGCGATATTGAACAAAATCCGATTCTGGAACTTTTCAAGTACCATATTTTCCCGCGTTATGCGTCAATCACGATTGAAAAACCCGAGAAATTCGGCGGCAATGTCATTTACGCTTCTTACAAAGAATTGGAAACGGCTTTTTCTGAAGAAAAAGTTCATCCGATGGACTTAAAAACCGCCTGCGTCAAATATCTCAACGAAATTTTGGACCCGGTTCGAGCGGTTTTACTTTAATTTTCATTCATTTAATCCTTTCAAAAATTAAAAACAGAGTTTTCTCTGTTTTTTTATTTCATTTCCTAAATATCATACCGATTCTGTCTGTTTTTTGTATTTATCCGGTTTATGTAAGATTTGAGTATAACGTATTATTTACATTCATGACCTTGGATATGAAAATAAGTATGTTTTCTGTTTGAAAACTTCTGAAGCGAAATAATGATGTCATCTCCAAATAATTAAATGACTGTACTTTTCAATAACTTAGATTCAATATTGTGTTTTTAATTTCATATTATATATCTTATTTTACTCATATTTGTGTACTGGTTTACTATGTTTTCATAATCCGCAAAGACGACTCGATTTTTGATTGGGGTAAATATTGACTTCTTCATAATATCGTCAAACTGTTTTCTTCTTGATTCGTCTGCAACTATGAAAAAACGTGCGAAATAATCCTGTAATTCAAAAAATTTTGTCAATGAATTTTGAATATCGGTTGAATGTTCTATTTCAAAAAAGGAATGGGGCAGTTTTCGCTCATTAAACCAAATAACATCTACAGTCATTGCTTTGCGAAGAATTTCGGGATAAGTAAAATTGTAAATTTCGTGCAGATTTGCTAAGTCTTTTAATGGTTTTTCTAAAAAGAGTTTGTTTTTATCTTGAGGCGGAATACAGGTTTGAAATTTTTTCATGTTTCCTATTTCGACAACTAATCCCTGGTAATATGAATGTGTAAATAATTCTGTTTGCTTTTTATCTTTTGTTTTGAGTTGAAATTTATTCAAAACTTCATTTTCAAATTCTCTCAAAGCCCATAAACCAGGCTGTATTTTGAAAAAAGCATTACTTTCCTGAACGATTCTTCTTACGGTTGCCTGTGGTGTTTTAGTTTTCCAAGCAGAAAAATCAATTATATGATTCAGTTGTCCAAAAGTTGCATAACCGCCATTTTGACGCATTGCTTCTATTACCTGTTCTGTTTGATTTGGCATATTAATAATTATTTGATTATGCAATAATAATCTTTTTGCGTAATAAGACAAAATAAACTCGATAAAATCGTTCTTTTGGAAGCGGCCGGGGTTTTAAGGACTGTAAAGGCAGAAATGCAGGTTAAGCTTCGGAAAAGTTGCGTAAGGATTTCAAATTTTAATAAAGCAACATCAGGAGATTGTTCAAATGTAGTCTTTTAAAAATTATTGAAGACTGGACTGTAAAAAATTTAATTGATTATTGTTTCGGAGTAGAAGTCGGATTAGATACAAATGCAAGAAAGAATAGAAGCGGTCCTGTAATGGAAGAGCCGATTGACTCTTATGTCCGATTAATTTAAAATCAAGAAACTATTTTTTGAAAAATCAAGAAAATACATTTAATATTTTGCCGTTTTTCATTTCGTCATTTTTCCACCCCAAACAACTCTGCCCGTCTTCGGATTCGCCTTTGAAAACAAAGATGAACGGCACATTGTTACACTCCGCATGACGTGTTTCATCTCTTATTTTATTTCTTTAAACTGCGAAAATATTAAAAAGAAAACGGCAATAATTACAGTTATATTCATGAAGCGAGTAAAGAGAAACTCATACGTTATTCGTCATTCTCGTTATTGTTATCATTATTGCGATTATCGGCAATTCAAAGGTGATTTTGATGCTTTACACTTATCAAGACGGAACAGAACTTCCGATTCAGCGGGACTTCATCCAAGATTTGAAAAATTATGTGGAATGTCTTGAGAAAATCCTGCCGCTTGAAAATCAAATCATGGAACTCAAAGATTTGGAAAAAGATCAAGGGGAATTGTTTGAAAAAAAAGCGGCTGTTTTAAGCAGTTTTAAAGAAAATTTACTCCATTCGATGCCTTCGGAGATGGAGCCCGACAGCGCGGCGCTTTTAAATCCGTGCATCTGCGAAATCATAGAAGTCTGCGATAAATTCATCCGCATGACGCATGAAAATTATGAATCTGAAATCTATGCCATGAAAAAGGACTCAGGGATGCAGATCAAATCCAAAGAACACGAAATCATAAAAATTTTAAGCCCGTTTTTGATTTCAAGCGTTTACGGTTCCAAGCGCATTTACGATGTTTCTTATCATGACCGGCTCAGCGGAACGCTTTACTGCTACTCTTCCGGCCTTCAGTTTAACTATAAATTAAATTTCTCCGACGAACGCCTGACCGTTTCCTGCCTGCTGGGCGATTTGTCTCTGCCGATGATGGCGACAACGGGCCTGTTCACCAAAGAACACAAACCGCGTATCCTCAGCCTGACTGAATACATCGTTCTCGCAATCCAATACGACGATTTATACAATTTTTCAATAGATTTGGAAAATAAAAAGAAAATTATCCGCATCGTCCGCAAGAACGGCAATTTCTCGATTTACGATGAAGGCCGCGACATCATGGCCGACACGGATTTGGCTGTTCTGATCGAAGATGCTACGCTTCAGCGCATCCCCAAAAGTATTGTGGAGTATATCCGTAAAAACGTCTCCTCTTTTGAATTAACCGACATTTTAATTGACGATGATGACGCGGTTGATGCCAATTTGATTTTTGACTGCATGAAAATCATTGCGACACAATACGGTTCCATTATGTCGGAGTGCATTCGCAGAAGCCCGGTAAAATCCGAAATTTCCATAAAAGTGCAGCTTGAAGACGGAACGCGCACGGAAAAATACATTTCCAAAGATGAATTGTATTCTTCACTGGCCAACATCGGCGGCGACGGTTTGGAAATTGCCGGCTTGATTGGGGCCGACACTTCGGAACGCGACAAAACAAGCAGTAACAGCCGATATTTTATCGTTTGATTTGCTTTTTTAGAATCAGGTCAAAAAATGGATCAAACAAATGTCGCGGGCAACATAAAAAAAGAGAGTTCTCCCTCCGATGAACGCTTACGGTTCAGCTATTCTCCCGAAGAAATCACAACAGGCGAGCTGATGCGCCGCCAGGGCTACGCGAAAGCCGGCGCTCATTCCGCCGTTAAAACCTGCGCCTGGCTTAAAAATTCCATGAACGGAACGGGTGTCTGCTACAAATCTTCTTTTTACGGCGTTGTGTCTCACCGCTGTCTTCAAATGACGCCGACACTTCTGTGCAACCAGGAATGCGTTTTTTGCTGGCGTCCGACGGAAGTTCAGGTCCGCGCTCCCGCGGAATGGGACCTGCCGGATAAAATCGTTGAAGAAAGCATTCAAGCGCAGCGAAAACTTATTACGGGATTCGGCGGCTCTCCAAACGCTGTATCAGGCCGTTACGATGAAGCGCGCCGCCCGTCAAACGTCGCGATTTCTCTCTCGGGCGAGCCGACTTTTTATCCTTATCTGCCGGAACTGATCACGGCTTATGAATCGAAAGGAATGACGGTTTTTCTTGTGACCAACGGCACAAACCCCGAAATGCTCCGAAAAATCCGCCCGACGCAGCTTTACATGAGTTTGGACGCGACAACGCCAGAGATGTACGATGAAGTCTGCCGGCCAAAAAGCCCGCGTCTTTGGGAAAATGTGACGGAGTCTCTGGGCGTCCTCAAAGAAAAAAAAGCGCAGAGAATCAGAACCGCTGTTCGGATAACGGCGGTCAAGGGATTGAATATGAAAGATGAAGCCGGATTCGCCGCGCTGATCCGAAAAGCGGCGCCTGATTTTATTGAAGTGAAATCGTATATGCATGTCGGTTTTTCCCGGCTGCGCCTCGCGCGCGCCAACATGGCCGAACAAGACGAGATCCGAAAATTTGCGCAATCAATCGGAGACCTCGCCGGATATCAATATGCCGGTGAATCCGAGCCGAGCCGGGTTGTCGTATTGTCAGAGAACGGCAAATTATCCGATGTTTGATTTTTTGTCTACTTCTTTGTTTTACTTTTTTGTTTTACTTTTTTGATTGCTTTTCTGATTTGGCACGTTTAATAAAAATTATCATTTTTCCGGCTGAACTTTATAAAATGTAAGAGGATTTGAAAAGTGAATAATAATTGTTTTTAATAAGAATCGATGCCTGTTAATACTATTACCAAGTATGTTATCAAACTATTACAGAGGGAGTATATAACAGGACGCGATCGTTTGGATACAAACTCATAGAAGGAACCCGCAATTGTTTTTGATGTTTGTATTCAGACGTGGTGTTAAAAAGCTTATTAAACAGCGAGATAATTATTGACGTTTTACCAAGGCTCGGCCGGACAATTGCCGGGTTTAATAAGTAGAATTTGCAGGTGAAAGGTTTGTCAAAAATTATCATTTATACAACGGAAGTCTGCCCGAAATGCAAAATGCTCAAAGGATTCTTCAACGCCCGAAATGTCGCGTATGAAGAAATGGATATGAGCGCCCCCGAAGCGCTGACGGAGCTTGCTGTCAACAATATTTTTACAAACGTCGCTCCGGTTCTTCAAATTAATGACAAGTTCCTGACACATAAGGAAATATTTGAAGGCGCCGCCGTCAAAGAAGAACAAATCATGGCATTGATCGCGTAAATAAACGCGGTCAGCAGCGAAATATTAGAATCATACAACGGTGAAAGGATTTATGTCAACAGAACTCAGCAAAAACACAGAAGGAAAAGACACGCGCCAAGTCCAGCAAACTTTTGACGGCGGCGTCATTTCGGCAATGCCTAAAGTCAGAACGACCAACGGCTACATGATGGATTGGAACCGAAATGAAATTGTCAGGCAGCTGATGAAAGAAACGCCGCTTGCGGAACGGTTTTACGGCGTTTCCGGAATTGACAAAGACGAAGCTGTTGAGATTTCCAAAGAAGCTGAATCACGCATCCGCAAAATGGGCGCGGACTTCCTTTCCGGTCCTCTTGTCCGCGAAATCGTGAACTGTATCCTCTTGGAACGAAATCATCCGGAATGGCGCAATGTCATGACAAGAGTCGGCGCATCCGTCTACGACGCCTGTGAAATCGACACGGGTCTCGGATTCGAATCCCACGACAACGCCAACCAGCTGGATAATGCCGAAACTTCTCACAAGAAAAAAGCGGATAAGATGTCTAAAGAGCAGAATCTGCTTTTGATGCCCGGCAATTTGGCTGACCTTCACTTAAACGGTGATTTTCATATCCATGACTTGGAATACTTCGGGACGCGCCCGTTCTGCCAGGACTGGGACCTCAGATATTTCTTTTACTACGGTCTCATGCCCGACGGGGTCGGCGTCCAGTCAAGCGTTGCCGGTCCGGCTATGAACGCGGAAGTCGCCATCCTTCACGCCGTTAAAGTCATGGGGTCCGCTCAGACAAATTTCGCCGGCGGACAGGGATTCTATAATTTCCTCGCGTTCCTTGCGCCTTATTTCGTCAACAAGACAGACAAAGAACTTGAGCAGCTCATGCAGATGTTCGTTTATGAAATGATGCAGATGATGTGCGCCCGCGGCGGTCAGACTGTTTTCTCGTCTGTTCAGTTATCTCCGGGCATTCCGAAGCTTTGGAAAGATAAACCGGTTGTCGCAATGGGAAAAGTCTGGAACGGCGAAAACGGCGCAAAAAAATGGACTTACGGCGAGCTTGAAAAGGAAGTCCGTATGGGATTCCGCGCTTTAATGGTCGTTATGCTTAAAGGAGATGCTTGGGGCAAGCCGTTTTCGTTCCCGAAACCGGAGATTTCCATTGAACCCGATTTCATGGAAGAAGACGAAGCGTTTAACGCCGCCAACCCCGATGTTTTGTCTTACAAAGAACTTTACCGCCTGACTTTTGAATTGGCCGCCAAGTTCGGAACGCCTTACTTTGACAATCAAATTCCGGAATACCGCGGCGCCGGCGAAGGCATCAGCTGCTACCAGTGCTGCGCCTATCAATTTTCTGCCAACCCCGAAGATGACGACTTGTTTGACGACAAACTTTATTTCAAAGACGGCAAACACTTTTCCATGGGGTCTTGGATGGTCATGTCTCTGAACTGCCCGCGCGCCGCCTACAAAGCCGGCCATGACAACCAAAAATTGATCGGCGAGCTCAAATATCTCATGAACAAATCCGTTGAAGTTTTCCGTGTCAAAAAGAGATGGATGGACCACCTTTTGGAATGCGGCAGAATTCCGTTTGCGGCCATGACGCCCAAAGACCCGAACACAGGAGAGAAAGGAGCGATCGCCGTTGATTTTGACGCCCTCGTTTACACAATCGGCGTTGTCGGCATCAACGAGATGGTTCAGTATCACACCGGCAAGTCCATGTATGAGTCTCCCGACTCTTTCAAGTTCGCTGTCCGTGTCATGTATGAAATGAAAATACACGCGCAGAAGCTGTCGCAGGAAAACGGCATTGAAATCGCGCTCGCCAGAACGCCGGCTGAGACGACCGCCCAGAGATTTGCGGTGTCTGACCTGCTTCACCCCGAATATGCCAAAAAGGCTGAAAACAACATGAACGGCGATGTCGAGCTGACCAAAAAAGAACTCGGGACCACCAAAGATCTTCCCGTTTACTACACCAACGGAACGCACATCCCGCCCGGCGCGGACATTTCCGTCATTGAAAGAATCAAGTATGAACAAACGTTCTTCCCAATCGTTGACGGCGGAAATATTCTCCACATCTGGCTCGGCGAAGGAACGCCGGACCCGGACGGACTTCAGGAAATGGCCATGCACATCGCCAAGAACACGCACACCGGCTATTTCGCGTTTACGCGCGATATGACGATCTGTAAAGACGAAGGCTATGTCGCGTCCGGCGTTAAGGAATGCTGTCCGAAATGCGGCTCTCACAACATTGACCACTTGTCCAGAATCACAGGCTACCTTCAGTCCGTTGACGGCTGGAATGCCGGCAAGAGGCAGGAACTGATTGACAGAACGCGCACGGACCCGAAAAATTTGAGAGTTTGATAATTTTTTCGTCGCTCGTTTTTCAAAGCCTTTAAGCGAAATAAAAGGAAGCTGCCTGAAATCTCTTTTCCGCAGCTTCTTTTTCATGTTTTTTATTTTCCATCTCGGTTATCCCGTCCTTTAAATCTGATATATTCAAATAATTCTTTTCCTTATTCTTTCTTATGAACGCAAATGTCGGCGGCATCGTTCCGCTTTCCACAGTCGACTGGCACGGAAAATCTTCCGTCGCTGTCTTTTTGAACGGGTGTCCTTTCCGCTGCGGCTACTGTCACAATTACGATTTGCTGACAAAATCCAATCCGATCGATTTGGAATCTGTGAAAAAGAGGATCATGGAATCCAAGCCGTTTGTCAGCGCCGTTGTTTTTTTGGGCGGGGAGCCGCTGGCGCAAGACGGCGCCGTTGAAGAACTCGCCGCGTTCGCCAAAGAAAATGGTCTCAAAACCGGAATTCACACAAACGGCTATTACCCCAAAACCGTTTCCTCTTTGATTGAAAAAAACCTCGCCGACAAATTTTTCATTGACATCAAAGCCCCGTTTGAAAATGAAATTTATCAAAAAACGGTCGGCGTTCAGCTCGAAGATATGATTGAGCGCATTCAGCGAACGATTCATATCGCCGATGAGAGTCCGGCGGAATTGGAAATTAAAACGACCGTTTTTCCCGAAATCATCGGCACAAAAGGGCAGGTCGCCGATATTTCAAAATGGATGAATCAAAACATCCGCCGGAAATCAAAACTGACTTATGTTCTTCAACAGGGAAACGGCCGCAGCTCGAATGACCCCGTTTTTCAAAAAATGACTTTTTTATCTCCGGATGAAATGGACGAATTGGCGCAAATCGCTCTTGAAAATTTAAAAAACGCCGCCGTGATAACGCAAACGGAAGAAAACGGGCGCGTCGTCAAAACAAACATTTGCGGTAATGAGCGGCTATGAAAAGAAAATATAAATTCACACGGCAAACAAAAATGAAGAAAAGAAACGGTTTTGATTGAAAAACAAAACCGATATTAAAAGAAGCTACAGACTTAATCGTCGCTTTTCTTCTGGAATCTGCGAATCACGTCGCGGATCAAAACAATGTCTGCCGCGGTGACGACCCAGCGGTACGGAATAATAATGCCGTCGCCCGCCACGTCAAACACGTCCGTGTTAATATAATTTGCAACGATTCCGGAAACGGATTGACTTTCGACATCAATGATCAAATCAATGACTTTGCCGACATAGACACCGTTGACGGTGTAAATGTCAAGTCCGAAAAGTGAAGTCAGTTCAGTACGCATATTTTCTCGCCTTTGAATAGAGATGTGTGAAATAAATGAAATTGTGAATGAATGATAAAGTATAATATGGGAATACAATATAAATTATTTGTTCGCTTTTATATCTTTTGACCGGCGAATCTCTTTTCTGAATTATGTTTTGAATGTTTCACATTCGTCATCATTCGATTTTGAATTGAACAGTCGTAAATACGGGTCCGCGGACATCTATTTTTTTATTATTTCCTGTCATGTAACGCTGTCCGAGATCGGTCAGTTTCAGGTTGACTTCAGAAAGCATCTTCACCATCCTTACGCGTGATTCATGCTCGGACGCGCCTGCCGTTACCGCCTCTTCAGCTTCTGCCGCCGCCGCCGCCGCAAACGCGCCGACAAATGTAAATCCTGTTCTTGCCGAGTGATTTTCAAGCGCTTTTTCCCATTTTTTCTGATTCGGAACACCGAGAAGATCGCCGTTATAGACGACAACTTCATTGAAAGCGGCAGGTCCCGCAAGCGATGTGTCCGATTCCGGCTCGGCAACGGAGGCGGTTACGGTTTTGCCGCACAGTTCACCTGTCCAGACCTCAAAAGCGCAGGGACCCGGTTCTTTGCCGTATTTTTTGAAACCTTCGGCGACAGCAGCGGCAATTTCCCATCCCGCTTCTGTCCGCGGCGTTTGAATCAATTCCACCTGCCGCATCAATTCGGAATCTTCCAATTCCCAGTCGCCGTATTGTGAAAATTGAGGATACGTCATGGAACGCATGTCTTTGGCGTCGTACAGAATCATCGCCAGCCGCTCGACGCCGAGGCCGAGATTCATGACCGGCATCGGAATATTGTATTCGGAAAGTGCGGGCGCGGCATAAATCCCGAAAGTCGCGACTTCGATCCAGCCGTCGCTGTATTTTGTGTCCGATCCGTCCAGCTTCGGATGATAAGCGTAAACTTCAATCTGCGTGTCGGGAGCGTAATATTTACTGCGCTTGTTGTCGGGGCGGAACATGAATTTTTCAAACCCGAACTGAGAAAGCAACCCTTCGGCAACCATTTTTCCGTGGTCGGTGGTGACGTTTTCGTCCATGATGACGCAGGACGCGGAGTAGTAAGTCATGAGGCGGGAAGCGTCCTCCTGCTGTTCTCGGCGGAAACAGCGGTCGATTGAAAAGAGTGAAAACGGCGGCTCATTCCGTTCGAGAAGTTCGGAAAGCGTGATAAACCAGCCGCTGGTCATATGACTGCGAAGCGTTTTGCTTGTGCCTTCCGGCTTGAGTTCTTTGAATTCGGGAAAAACTTTGTCGATGAGCTCGGTCACGAAAATGTCGGCGACATTCAGCTGCTCGGCAAGTTCAAAAACCAAATCATCTCCTTCAATGGTCCCTTTTTTGTAAGCGTGAAGCACTTTTCGTATGATTTCAATGCCGTCGTCGTCAATGCCTGAAATAATTTCTTTGATTTTTCGGATGCGTTCGTCGGAAATGCCGACATTCGGGCGCGGTAAGCCGGCCAGGTAGAAGCAGCGGTCCAAAACAGCCGGCGCTTCATCGCCGAATTGTTTGTAAATATCGCGCTCTTCAACGATGAGCGGGTTCATATATTCGGCGAAACCCATTCTCATATACGCTTCTCTCAATTTTTGAATCGTTTCATAGACGGGGTGCGGTTTCCCGAAGTTCGGCTTCAGCCGCGGGTAGCTTTCTTCCGGCGTGCTCTTTTTGATATATTTCTCCGATTCAATCCACGTTTTTTCGAAGTTTTCGTTTTTTTCCCGACGAACCTGTTCCGGATCAAATTTCATAATTATGCGCCTCAGTATGTAAATAAAAAATATAATTTGTAATTAGGAATCTGAATTCATTTCAGAATAAATAAAGATTCCCCACTCGAAAATTTTCGTTTCAGAATCCGAGACTGAATGAAACGGCGGCTCCCGATATGAGAACGCCCGCAGCAAAACCGAGAATCGCGCCCGTATTCAAAAAAGGCAATCCTGCCTGCGGATTTCCTCTTGAGACAACATACATCAAAACGGCAAAGCCGGCGAACGTGCCGATCATTGTATAGAGGGCAGGCATTGAAATCCAGCCGCTGTGCTCAATAAATCGGTTGGATGAAATGACAAGCAAAGTCGGAATCACCGCATCGCCGAGGCCCATGAAAAGCGCGTCCGATTTTCTCTTTTTGATTCCGGCGGCTGAACTCTCGGCGATCGGACTTTCGGCGGCCTGCACATTTCCGTTTTCCTGTTCTTTCAAGGGCGTTTCTGTATTTTCAATATTATTTTCATCGTCCGAAATATCATTAATGTATGAATAATTCCATTTCTTCGGGATCACGAATAAAATCGGCAGTTTCATGTCCATCATTCCGTTTGCCAGCGTCAGCATATGTTTGGTTTTGTAAACGGAAATAAAATCATAAATCAGTAAACCGATCATCAAAACAATGATCGGGACATACGAGAGGGAAACGCCGATGACCGTACAGGCGCCGATTGAAATCATCAAGCCGGCAAAATCTATCACATACCACTCCGGATACTTATAAAGCAGGAGCGAAATAATGAGTGCGGCGCCGATCGAAAAAATCGGTGTGAAGTCGGTCAGGCCGAAGGCTTTGGCCAAAAGCGCCGTAAACACGTAATATAACGTCATCGTGATTGAGATATAGATGATTCCGCGGATGATGAAAGTCGTCTTCGTCTTAATCAAATAAATGATCAGTGCCGTAAATATGAGTATGATGACGATATAGTATACCGAATATCCGATACTTTCCGGATTTTCAAATGTCGGCATGTTTGAAATGTATTCGGTCGCCGACAGCCAAAGCGATCCGGCCTGAACGATCAGGATGAAAAGACCCATAATAAAATACGGAATCAAATCCTCCATTTTTTTGGAAAATGCCAAAGGGGGTTTTTCGGCGCTCAAGAAAAAAACCTCATCATTTCAATAAAACGAAATCTATATAACAACTTCAATATACAAAATTTAAAATAACAATATTGGATTAATGTTTATATACTTTCGTAATCCCTTGAATCGGGGAACGCCGCTGGTCTTTCCCGTCACAAGGGATGTGATCCGATGATGGGAGTCCTGCTTGCGTATAAAAGAGAAATCAAGCGGTTTGATTCAGATGACAAAGCCGGTCTTATCAATTTTTGATTTTTCACACCCGATGAACTCTTTTTATTGTGTCCTTTATAAATTTAATGCACAATTTGATATACTTTTAAATAAATAACGGTTTATGATTGAAATCAAATATTTATTGTATAATTAACGTCAAGATTTCTTTTTTATTTCATTTCACAACACACATTCATTCAAATAACAGGTGAGTCCCTATGAACACGAAAGACATTATCGCTTTTCTCCTGATTGAAGTTGCCACACTCGTCATGGCGTACGCGTGGCTTCAAAGATTCGTTTACAACCCGTATAACTGGGTCATCATTTTCTGCCTTCTCATCGTCGTCGGCGTTGCGGCATACATGATTTTATCCCTCAGCAGCCGCCTTAATGAAATCGAAGCTAAAATGGAAAGCCGCGACAAAGCGATTCGTGTCAGCATCATGACAGTCGAAGCGGATTTGGAAAATCAGATGCAGCGGCTCAACAGCAACGTGGAAAGTGCCGTGACGGAAATCAATCGAAAGCGTTTCATCTGATTGGTTTTTGAAAAACGCTCTTTTTCATTTAATTTTTCAATTCATTTCTTTTTTCTTTCATAACACCTTTCATACCGTTCTTCATCACCCCTCATACCGCTTCTTATAACAATCATGACAAACACGACCCGTAACATGAATCCGGCGGATGCTGAACAAGCCTTAAAAACGTTTCATTCCGCTATCCGCAAATGCGAAAAGGCACAGATGAAGCTGAAAGAGGAAAGCCCGCAGAGAAAATGGGTCCGCCGTCAGCTTGAAGCGTATTATATTGCCGTTTCATGCATAGAGGAAGTGTTCAAAGACAACGCGTCGGCGGCTCGGTACACAGAATCCGAACGGGTGAACGCTGCCGCAACGCTTTGCCTGCTGACAGAAATTTGCGGGAAACTGCCTGAAAAATTTAAGGATAACCATCCGCAGCAAACGCTTGCAATCAGGCGCTTATCGGCGTTTCGGCTGGCTTTGCCGCTCATAAATTCGGATTCTGCAAGGCAATAATTTATGATTTTGAAAAGCAGCAATTAACGATTCGGAGGAGAATGAAATATGATTCGAGGGGACACAGCGGACTGGCTTGATGAAGTCAAAGAGAGAATGAAGCGGAAAAATCAAATCCTGTTCTCCAAAGACAGCGCGTTCCTTGCTGATTTAGCTGACCTGATCGGCAGTCAAACGCATCGGGCGATTGTTTTGTGGGCACTTGAATTTGCGAAGGAAGCGGCTGATACTCTTCTTGAAACATATCCGGAAGAACTTCGGCCGCAAGAGGCTCTTGCGGCAAGCAGCGCATGGGCGCAGGGAAAAGTGAAGATGCCCGCCGCTCAAAAAGCGATACTCCGCTGCCACGCTTTCGCCAAAGAAATCGGGTCGCCTTACGATATTGCTTTGTGTCACGCCGTCGGGCAGGCCTGCGGCGCGGTTCATGCTCCGGGGCACGCCATCGGCTTTCCGATATATGAGCTGACGGCAATCATCCGGAAATGCGGCGTTGACGGCTGCCGCGAGCCGGTTGAAAAGCGCAAGGCGCAGTATGCGGAACGCATTATTTATTGGGGCGGGCATTCTACGGATTCGCCTTATGAATGGGCGGATTTTATGCTGAAATGATATTTTCGGTTTTATTTTTTCTTGCCGCCGTCAAAAACTTTTTACATATCTTTTACATTTTTCCGCTATGGAATCTTTTAAACAAAACGCCGTCGTTTTCGATTGCGCCGGAACGCTGGTTGAAATGTATCGGGTCACCAAAGATCTGGAAACCGGAAAAATCATGCCGGATGCCGACAATTTAAAATTGGTTACGGAATCCGAAGGCAGAGGCTTGATCATTATGGATGCGCCATTAGATTTGGTTCAGCGGCAGCCGCCGGAAAGACGGCTGTCGGATTTTTTAAGAAAAGAAAAAATACCTTTCGGCGTGGCTTACGCGGCACCGGGATTCAACAGCGGCGATATTTCGCGCATCCTTTTGAATGATCAAACCGAAATGACCGAGTTTTTGAAAACGAATCAAGAAGCGACATCCTTTTTTGATGATATTGTTTACGAAGTTTTCGGTTTTGTCGCGGATTCGAAAAAAGACAAAATCACTCATGTCATGAGTACGGGCGGCAAACTTTTTGACAGCGCCAAAGCCGTTATCGAAGCGGCGAAGGAAAACTGTGATGTTTTTATCGTGTCGGGGGACGATTACGCGAATCTGAACCGTGTCGCTGACAGGCTCGGCGTTCCGAAGGAAAATGTCGTCGGTCTTTGTGATGACACACGGAAACAAAAAATCATTTTTGATTTGCAGAACCATTATCCGAAAGTGATTATGATCGGTGACGGTATCAACGACATGCCGGCGCTTCAAGCGGCCGATTACGGCATTTTGGTCAGCCGCAGTAATTATTACACGCCTGATAATCTTAAAGACGCGGCGGATGACATCGTGGATGATTTACTGGAATGCGCCGACCTTTTACAATCATATATATTAGAATAATTCTATTATTATAGAATCACAAGTATCTGTAATGTTTATAAAGAAAGAATCTAACATGAACTACTGAATTTATTTTAAAACTGCGACTCGGAAAAGGGAAAAAATGAATCCTTCAAAAAACATATGAACCGGGAAAGGATAGTTGAGAAGTATGTCTGCTTTCATTGAAGTGAAAAACCTGTCCGTTGATTTTGACGGCAAATTCGTATTAAAAGATGTGAATTTAACGGTGGAAGAGGGTGAAGTTATCGGCATCCTCGGAAAAAGCGGTTCCGGGAAAACGATTCTGATGCACGTTTTGAGAGGAACAGAAGCTATCGGAAATGTGACGGGCGAGGTTTTGTACCACGTCTCCCGATGTGAATGCTGCCACCACGTTGAATTCCCGAGCAAAGCCGGCAAGAAATGCAACTGCGGCTGCAACGGAAAATATGAGCCGTTTACAATCGATTTCGCGGCCGCGGGGCTTCATGACGAAGGCCGCAAAGAGATCACAAAACGCATCTCTATCATGATTCAGAGAACGTTTGCGCTTTACGGCGATGACAGCGTTCTGACAAATATTTTAAACGCGCTGAATGAAGTCGGCTACAAGGGAACCGATACGGTCAAAAAAGCGGCGGATTTGCTGGAAGAAGTCAATGTCTCCCACCGCATGCTTCACATCGCCCGCGAATTGTCCGGCGGCGAAAAACAGCGCGTCGTTCTCGCCCGCCAGCTTGTCAAAGAGCCGATGCTTCTGCTGGCCGACGAGCCGACAGGAACACTGGATCCGATGAACGCTGACTTGGTTCATAATATTCTCATGAAAGCGGTCGACACGCGCGGCATGACGATGATTATTACATCGCACTGGCCGGAAGTTATTTTAGAGCTGGCGCACAAGGCTGTTTTATTGGACGGCGGCGTTGTTGTCGACAGCGGCGAACCGAAAAAGATCGTTGACAAATTCATGGAAGATTACACTGAAATCAACACGGAGAAACCGGCCGATTTCGGCGAGCCGATCATAAATATCAAGAATCTGACAAAAAAATACGTGTCCGCTGACCGCGGCGTTGTCCGCGCTGTTGATGACATTTCTTTTGAAGTTTACGAGCGGGAAATTTTTGGACTGATCGGTGAAAGCGGCGCCGGAAAAACGACCACTTCTAAAATCATGATGGGCATTATTCCGCCGACAAGCGGCGAAGTGACGGTCCGCGTCGGAGAAGAATGGGTGGACATGGCGGTTCCCGGCTTCAACAACAAAGGGCGCGCGACGAAATATATGGGCATTCTGTATCAGGAATACAGTTTGTATCCACACAGCACCGTCATTGAGAATCTGACGGAATCCATCAGCTTGGACCTTCCGTATGAACTCGGTATCCGCAAGGCGGTCCAAACGCTCAAAATCGCCGGATTCAACGAGCAGAACGCGAAAGACATTCTGAATAAACAGACATTTGAACTCAGTGAAGGGGAAAGGCACCGCGTCGCGATGGCTCAGGTTCTCATGAAAGAGCCCAATATCGTGATCATGGACGAGCCGACGGGAACAATGGACCCGCTCACGCGTGCTTCTGTTACGAATTCTATTTTAAACGCCCGTGAAAAACTCGGAGAAACTTTCGTCATCGTCACGCATGATATGGATTTCGTTCATGAAGTTTGTGACCGTGTCGCATTAATCAGAGGCGGTAAGCTTGAAGCCATCGGCGACCCGCGTGAAATCGTTCCGAAATTAATGATCAAAGAAAAATCCAAAGACAAGAAAAAAGACGAAAAAGAGAAAAAGGCGGGCAAGGACGAAAAGAAAACCAAGTCCAAACCGGCGGCAAAATCGAAAAAGTCGGATCCTTCTAAAAAAGCCGAAAGCGGCAAAGCCGAAGAGAAAGCGGCAGAAAAGGAAAATATTGAAATCAATACAGACGGCGGCTGCGTTTAATCCGGCTGCCGGCGAATCAAAACAAATCTGACCGGAGAAATGAAAAAAATGGCGGCATCCAAAATCAGTGTGACAGTGAACGGAACAGTTCATTCTTTTAAGAAAAATATTACGCCGGCTGAAGTCATTGAAGAGACGGGCGTTCCTTATGCGGTAGGCGCAAGCATTTGCATTGTCAAAAAGCAAAAGGACGAGGCGGCGGCTCAAACAAAAGAATATGTTCTTCAAACGAGCAAAGGGCCGCTCGTAATCGAACTCAAAGACCCGTCCTCTCTTTCATCTCAACTATGGATCAAAATGTTTGAAAAATCCGCGTCTTTACCTGTCTTTATGGAAAGCGCCGACGCTCTTTCATTCGGTCCGTTTCGGGCAGAATTTGATTTTGTCCGCGGCAGCAAGCGTTACCGCAAATATGATATTGTTTTCAGTGCCGGCGGTTTTGACACATCTAAAACGACGCTGATTATTTCTAAGAAAGATCATTATGCCGAATACGGCGTGCCCGAAGACGGCGTTTTTGCAGCGCTTATTGCCGGCCGCACCAATTTGGAGAAAATCGATAAAGGCGACATCATTGAATCCGTGACACCTTACATTGAAGAAAAAGAGGCTTACGGTGACGGTTACTGTACGGCCGATTTGTCCGTTCCGCTGAAAGACGGTGACCGTTTAATTACGGCGGCTGAAATTGAAATATCGCCGCATTCGCCGCAGGGGGCGGAAGCTTTTTTCGCCGTCATTAAAGACGGCACTTTCAGAATCGATTCCGCCGCAAATGCATTTCGGGCGGATGACACACTGCAGGGGGAGCCGTGTGAATATGAAAATTTTGAGCCGCGCAAAATCGGCGCCGTTTGTTTAAGGACGGCGAGAACCGGGCGCGGGCGGGCTTTTATTTCTACGGCGAACCGCGCGTCCAGTCTGCTTCATTCGGTCGTCGGCCGCGTGACTTCAGGAATGGAATTGGCTTATTTTGCCAAGTCCGGCGACAAATTCACGGTTGAGACGTCGCCGCCGCGTCTTTTGCTTCTCGGTCATAATCTCGAAGAATCCAGAGAATTGCTGGACGCGCTCGGCATCAAAATGAAAATCAGCGGTTTTGACGGGAGCGGCAATATCATTGTCGCGCAGTCGCCGGCGACCACGATTGAAATCTTAAGAGCGGGCGAGGTGACGGTGACAACCGTTCCGAAATCCAAGCTGATCGAAGTTGAATTTTATTATGACGAAGCGCCGAAAAGCGTCGAATTCTTCCGCCACTCCATTGATTTGAAAACACAGCCGGTCGGTTCTCTTCCGGTTTCAATGGTGTATGACGAGACATTTATTTTCAAAGCCGCCAAGCAGGCGGAAAAATACAAAGAAATTATGCCGGAAAACACGCCCAAAGGCAGCGTTAAAGCGTATGATATCGGCATTACAAATCAGTCTGCAAAAAGAATGGGATACATCGGTGTCCGCCTCGCGGACGAAACAATGTTCGGCCCGACCGGCGAAAAATTCGAGGCGACCAATATCATCGGCCGCGTTTTGAATCCTGAAAATTTAAAAAATATTTCGGAAGGGGACACGATTTATATTCAGGAAATCAACGCGCGGAAAGAAGGCGGAGATTTCGGGCCGGAAGATGAAAAAGAGGCAAAAGAATGAGCAGCGTCAAAAAACCGCTTTCAGGGCAAAAAGAAATCACGAAAATTATTGCTGTCAGTTCCGACAAAGTGCTTCCTGCAGACGCGGCGCAGGCGGCTTACGCATCCGGATATCCGCTGACGCTGAAAGAAACGTGTTACGGTTTGGTTTTGACCGGAACGGAAGAAAACGTCCGCGCCGTTGTTAAACTTGTTCAGGATTTGGATAAAAATCATATTTTTGTTAAGGACCGCGGATTTCCGACAGGTGATCCGCGCCGCTGCCGCGCTGTTCGAAACGGCGGTCAACGCCCCGGATTTTATACGCTTCACGAAGAGATTTCAAAAATGGGAATCATCGGAGACGCGCTTGACGATTATGACGCGGGCGTTGAGAAGCCGGACGCCGAATGGCCGGCGCGCACGCGTCCGTCACAGATGGAAGAATATATCACGGCGGAACTCGGCAAAAGCAAGAAGAAACCCGAAATGGCACACCTTATCGCTGATAGGATTGCCGCTGAAAAAGCAGCGCGGACCAAAGCAAAAAAAGCGCCTGTGAAAACAGGAGTGACGAAGCCGTCAAAAAAGGATGAAAAGCCGCCCGCCGCGGAGAAAACAAAATCGAATGTGACCGCCGCCGAAATTCAAAAATCGAAGGCACTCGCCGCGGGGAAAACAAAATCGAAGATTTCGGGCGCGGAAAAACCAAATAAAAAAACGGCGGCTCAAAAGAAATAACGGCTGATTTGATTTATCATACATAAAGATTAATTACAGGACTCAAAACAAGAGGTAGATGCTTTGGTGAAAGTTTTTATTTATCCGACGAACAGCTTTATTTTAGCTGATTTGGTCACCCGCGCAGGTCACGAACCGCTGGTTGTCATGAATCAGGTCCGTGAAAAAGTCACATCGCTCAGCGTGGACTCTCCGCCGCTCAATATTACGCCGGAAGATCCGAATCTCGGCTTGAAATACGCCGCAATCGAAGTGCCCGCCGGTGTTCGCGGCCGCATGTCTTTGATGGGGCCTTTGGCGGAAGAAGCGGAAGCAGGCATTATTGTTGAAGATACGCCGGCGGATTTCGGCTGTTCCGGCTGCAATCGAACCAATGAATTGATGAAGTATCTGGTCCGGACAAACGTTGACAGAAGCAAAATTTTGGAAATCCGTTATCCGAAAAACGAAGAACAAATGCATGACTTCGTGTATACGATTTTGGAGTTTTTAAAAACGCTTTCAAACGAATCCGAAATCAAAAAAGGAGGCGGTAAGAAATGAGTGATTTAAAAATGGCGAATGCCGGCAAAGAAAAAGTCCGTTCCGTTCCTGAATCGGTGAAAGACTTTGAAAACAAAAGGTCTTCCGGATCCGATTCTTCCAAACCCGAAGCGAAGGTCAAAATCGCGCTCGTTTCCTGCGGAACGGAATACGGCGGCGTTCAGCCCGCTTTTGAAGAAGCCGCCGCCAAAGTCAACGCCGAATTTATTTATCCGGAAATTGACATCAATTCGCTGGATACGATCGGCAAAGATTTCGGCATTGAGGCATCCAGCGGGGATCTTCGGCTCATGATGGCGCGCGCCCAAGCTGTCGTTCGGGGGGAAACAATCGCAGACGGCGTATTCGTGACGACTTGTTTCAGATGCGCGGAAGCGGCGATTGTCAGAAACGAAGTGCGCCGCTATATTCATCAAAAATCCAATATTCCGGTTATCAGTTATTCCTTCACCGAACAGACCGATGCCGCGACGCTTTACACGCGTTTTGAGGCGCTGACGACCGTTGCCAAGCGCCGCCATTTGCTCGCGCGCGAAGTGCAGCACGGAATCACAGCGGGCATTGATTCGGGTTCGACCACGACCAAAGCGGTCGTCATGAAGGATAATAAAATTATCGGCATCGGCTGGGGATCGACAAATGAAGTTTTGGACAGCGCCGAAAAAGCGCTGGCGCAGGCGCTCGAAATGGCTAAAATCGATCGAAAAGAGATTCAGGCGCTCGGGACAACCGGTTACGGCCGCTATCTTGTCGGCGAACATTACAAGGCGGATTTGATTCAGGAAGAAATCACGACCAATTCCAAAGGCGCCGTTTATTTAGCGAACGTTCAAAAAGGACCGGCGACTGTTATTGATATCGGCGGCATGGACAACAAAGCTATTTCTGTTGAAGACGGCATTCCCGGAATGTTTACGATGGGCGGCATCTGCGCCGGCGCTTCCGGCCGTTTCTTTGAAACCGTCGCGAAACGGCTGAACGTTGACATTACTGAACTCGGCGACTTGGCCATGAAAGGGCTGCAGGAAAATGTCAAAATGAACAGTTATTGTATCGTTTTCGGCACTCAGTCTCTTGTCAATTCGCTCGCGAAAGGCGCGCTTCCCAAAGACGTGGCCGCCGCCGCCTGCCGCAGTGTCGTTGAACAAATCTATCAGCAGCAGCTGCAGGAAGTTGATGTCAGGGAACCGGTTATTTTGGTCGGCGGTTCTTCTTTGATTAAAGGCGTCCCGCGGGAACTGAGCAATTTACTGAATGTCAAAGTCATCGTTCCTGAAAATTCACATCTCATCGGCGCAGTCGGTGCCGCTCTTTTGGCGTCGGGATTCGTGGAGGAATGATCATGAATATGGAGCCGCTGGAGATATTTACCGTCTATTCGGCCGTTGAAACGGAGGCGGCGGTTTACCGCGATATTACGGCAGACGTGCTGTCCGATCTCCGTTTGGCTTCCGCCGTCGGCCGGATCCGAATCGAAATCTATCCCGCAAAGTCTCTTTACTTGATGGCGGCCCTTCTTCGGGACGCGGAAATGCCGATCCATATTTCAGACATGGCCGCTGTTGAAACGTCATACGAAAACGGTGAAGATTACGTTAAAATTACGATTGACCGTGAAAAATATATGCCGGATCTGACGCGTTATTTATGGGCGAAATACACGCCGGCCAATGTCATTCAAAATGACCGGTGGACCATTTTGGTCCGTACCACTGATCCTAAAAAAGAGGCGGCGGAACTTCCGCTTCAAATTATCGCCAATCCGTCCAAAAATCTGCACGCGGATATGATTGAGTTTTCAGTCCGCGCGGTCCCCGAAGGATTTCGTGTCCGGTATCATACATTTGAAAACAACGAATTCATGTTTATCGCGTCAGAAGACATTATTGAACCGAATCAGTCAGAGCATGCGAAAAAGATGATGGCGAACTTAAGAGATGCTGTTCCCGATCCGGCGGAAACGAAAAAAATAATCGAAAATGATGGGCGCGGCGCAAGAAGGCGGGCAGAAAACGCAGAGGAGGAACACTAATGGGAACGGTTTACGAGCCTTATGTTTTCAACGGCGGCGTTTACAAACACGGCCGGATCATTGAGCTTTTAGAAGATGTCGGCGGCTATTTGGTCAATAAAATGATCACGCTTACGGAAGTCACGATGGATATGGTGATTCCGGAAGAGGATGTGCCGCTGATTGAAGAATTGGCGAAGCGGCAGCTTGGGACGCTGACGAAATCGCCGCTGACCGGCGTTGAAATCGCTGTCGTCTCTCCGACGCTCGCGTCGCACCATCTGCCGCATTCGGCCTGCGACATCGCGGAATATTTGCGTCATCCCGGCGCGAAAACAACGATGATCGGCTTGGCCCGCGGTATGGGGCGCCGTGTTTCTCTCAATGATGATTTTGAACGCAGGCTGATCAATGAGCATGATCTTGCGCTTTATTGTTTGGGGGCGTTTAAAGATTGTATCGTCAACAAAAAGCCGCGCCTTTTTGAGGGCGTTGAAGTGCCGATTGTCGCGACCGGCGGTCCCGGAGATATCCGTGCTGAAGAAATCAGCGGCGCGGATATGTATATCGGAAATATGGGGCGCCGCTCTCACCGGATGCGCAGCGCGGATGAAATAAATGCGCTTGATGTGATGAACGACCGCGTTGCCGAACTTGTGGAAGAAATGCGTCAAAATCAGGCAAAGGATCCGCCCGCCGTTTTGCCGGCGCGCGCCATGAAAGAAATCGAAAACCAAATCCCTGAAATCGGCAAGTCGCTCGCGCCGTCGCCGCTCGTTCTGAAAATGTCGGGCGTCCGCGTGAAGCTGCCGTATGATTTGTTCCATGAACGTGTCAGAGAAGTGGAATTCGATGAAGGCCCCAAACTCGGCGAACTGGCCGATATTACAAAGTCGAAAATGAACGATTACATTTTGGTTCAGATCAAACCGAAATCGGAAGTCGGGTTTGAGATTTGAGCGCATCAAGTGTTTTTCATGAAGTGTTTTAACCGAAGATGCCGATTCTCGCAAAAAATGTCATCGAAAATCCGAATGTTTCCAAAATATACGGTTTATTTGAAGAACAGGAGATATAAACGCATTAAAACGCATTACAAAAACGGTTATATATTCCCTCTTCCGTTTTAGCATATCAATTTCTAAAGTAATGTGCTTATAAACGGTTTTAGAAATATTATAACGCTGACGAAAGCGTACTTTACACTCATCGCGTCATTTTTTATAAGATAAATTTGATTTTTTGGAGGATCCATACATGAAAGAACAAGTTGAAATGAAGGAATTAAAAGAAGGCAGATACGTTATTATTGATGATGAAGCCTGTGTCATTAAAAGCATTGCAAAATCCAAGCCGGGAAAGCACGGCGCTGCAAAAGCGCGTGTTGACGCAATCGGTGTCTTTGACAACCAGAAACGCTCCATCGTCGGCTCCGTCGCGACAAAAGTTTACGTCCCGATCGTCGAAAGAAAAGCCGCGCAAGTGTTGACGATTACAGGCGACATCGTTCAGCTGATGGACCTTGCCGAATTCAACACATTTGAAATCCCGCTTCCGGAAGAATACAAAGAACGCGTCAAAGAAGGCGAAGAAGTTCAGTATTTGACGGCGCTCGGCAAAATCAAATTAGATTTGAGAAACTGAAGTTTCTTTCTTTTTTGTTTATTTTTACATTTCTTTTTATCATTTTTCTTTTTATCATTTCTTTTTTGATTTTTGGCGGCAGTGCATCTTGTTTCGGATTTGGGAGCCGTTTGTGGTAATTTTATTATACTATAAGTCTCATCGTTGATATAATCCAGTAATTATTGCATTGGTGATCAAATGAAACAAAAAACCATTTACGCAATTCTTGCCGTATTTATTTTAGCCGCGGGCTTGAGCGGCTGTTTGGGAAATAACGGCGGGAATCCGAATGATGCCGGAAATCAAAACTATGACAGAGATGAGGCAGATATCCGATCTGTCACGATAACTGTAAACGGCAGCGATGTCATTGCGACGATTGTTACAGATCTCGATTTTGACGAACAGTTGGATACGGCAAACATTAAAGTCAGCAAAATCGGAAATGTCATCCGTGCGGCTCTTTATTCTATTGAGCCCGCCGCTGTGTCCGGAACTGATACCGTTGATGTGAAAGTCGGCGCCGTTAATGAATTGAATGACGGATCGGATTATACATTCATTATCAATGATGAAAACGACAGGGACGAACGCATCGTTTTCAGATTCGAGAACAACGCGCTTGTTGTTTTCAAGAGAGCTTTCGTTCAAAATGTGACGTTTGAGGCGAACGGAAGCGAACTCTACGCCGTCGCCGAAATCACTCGTGCCGGCGCAGGCGATGCCGTTGACACGCAAAACATAACCCAAACAAGATTTGATAATGAAAATGAAATGGACATTTACATTCCTTTGAAAATCATTTCAGCCGCGGGAACAAACAATGAAACGCTAAGCGCCAGGATTTCGCTCGGACCGCAGAATCAGCTTCTTGACGGCCGATACTCTGTTGAGATCAATGACCGTGAAGCCTATTTCACAATTATGAACGGTGTTTTGTTCGTTTGAAAAATTGAACTGTTTGAAAATGTCATTCCGATTCTTTTTCGGAAATGATATTTTGAAATACATGTTATTCTGATTTCTATCAGAATGATATTTTGATATGAACGCGAGTCGTTTATCGCGCAGGAACCATATCTTTTATATACCTGAAATCTCTTTTGAAATTGCCAATTAAAAATCTATTCTTCTTTATTAATCTCGTTTTAGAGATTCACCGACTTCTTTGAAGTTATTTGTCCGTCAAATTTACGGCATGCCGGGCGTATGCTGTTTGAGTATGCGGCGCTTTTGCTTCAAACAAGTTTTCCGTTAAATTAAAGAAAACAAAAATATTCAGATCGAATATTGTTTTTCAGGCTTTTGAACCGAATCAAAGGCTTATCATTTCGGGTTTATCACAATCATCTTATCAATATTATCAAAATTCAAATCATTCGCATTTTATCCGGGAGGAAAAATTATGGCAAGAAAACAACAAAAGAAAGTGGACAGCTGGAAAGAAAAGAAATGGTATACCATCACCGCGCCGGAATTTTTAAACAGAACCGTTGTCGGTCAAACGATCGCTTCCGATCCGGCGCTTCTCCCCGACCGTATTATTGAAACGACCGTCGGCGAAATGTCCGGTGAAATGGCCAAGAACAACATCAAAATGAGATTCAGAGTCATCAACGTCAACGGCGATGTCGCTGAAACCGCTTTCCTCGGTCATCACTTGACAAACGACTATCTCCGATCCATTGTGAAGAGACAGACATCCAAAATCGACGCTATTCTGACCGTCAGAACCGCAGACGGCTACATCATTACCATCAAGCCGACCTGCTTCACCGTGAAGAGAGCCAGAACCAGCCAGATTAAAGCCATCCGCAACATGATGACAAGAATCGTCGTCAGACGCGCTGTCAAAACAAACTTTGAAGAACTCATTCAGGAAATCATCACAGGAAAGCTTTCCTCCATGGTTTACAAGCAAACCAAGAACATTTATCCTTTGAGAAGAGTCGAAATCAGAAAGACGGAAGTTGTTAAAACGCCGGCGCAGCGCAGAGTGCCCAAAGTCGCAGAAGAAGACGTTCCTTCGGCAGAAGAGCCTGTCGCACCCGTTGAAGTTCAAGCTGAAGTTCCGGCTGAAGAAATCGCGGAAGCCGAAGAATAATTTTTTATCAAAGAATAAAATTCTTTATTTTTAAATTAAAAACGAAGCCCGTCGCAGACGGGCTTTTTTTATTTGATTTTACAGTTTGGTTTTTACAATTTTTAACTTTTACAGCTCTTTTATTTCATGAACGAATGTTTTAAAAACATCGCCGATCACGCTTTTTGGCTGTTTGTCCTGCCTTTGAACAAGCGGTAAACAAAGGCTGCCAGTGAGCCGCCGATGAGCGGCGCGATGATAAAAACCCAAACTTGCTGAAGCGCCAAGCCGCCGATAAGTAATGCGGGCGCCAAACTTCTCGCGGGGTTGACGGAGGTGCCGGTGAGTGGAATGCCCATAATATGAACAAATACCAATGTCAAGCCGATAACAATTCCTGCGATCGCACTTGTTTTTTCATCATCCGTGACGCCGAGAATCGTCAGGACGAAAACAAAGGTCAGAGCAATTTCAACCAATAACGCGCCGATCATACTGAGTCCGACAGCAGAAGCCTCGCCAAAACCGTTTTGTCCGAGTCCTGTCGCGTCAAAGCCGCCGAGATTGGCGGAATTGATGATAAATGCCAAAATCGCGATACCGACAACCGCGCCGATGACTTGGAAAACAACGTAGCTGACGAAATCTTTCGGAGATAATCGTTTGTCTATGAGCATCGCGATTGAAACAGCCGGATTGATGTGGCATCCTGAAATATTTCCGATGACATAGGCCATCGCCACAATCGAAAGACCGAAAGCCATCGCAATCCCGAACGTCCCCAAAGACGATCCGGCGATTGCCGCGCTGCCGCAGCCGAAAAGAACCAAAACCATCGTTCCGACAGCTTCGGCAAGATATTTTTTAACAGAATCCATATTTATTCCTCAAAATGATTACCAATTATATTTGACTTTATACAGGCGAAATTATAACACTGGGGCAGGTATCTTCAAGATATCTCTTTCAGTACTATTTTTTTGACGCCTTTTTATAAAAGGCGAATTGAGGTATTTATGTATTATGGTCTCTGAAGCTGTTTTTCAGAATCTTTGAAAAGTCAAAATATTTTTTTGTCATTTCTATTGCTGCTGTTTCCCGGTTGAACCTTTTTTAATTTTTTTCAATTCGATCAATTTCAAATCCGCCAAGTTTCGATTTCTTTCGCCTTCGCCTTACGAAATCTCAACTTGCGTTCGTCATGTGAACTTTCATTAAATTCAAAAATCAAACCGGATTATTGTTTTTTGTTTTGAATTTTACAGGGGCGGCGGATGAAAGACAAATGCGGCGGATGAAAGATAAATCGATTCATTGAGCAAAGAGATGACCTGAAACAAGAATGAAAAAAGAAACCGGTTTATAAAAAAATCACGGGCGAAACAGACTTTTACACGGGCGGCTTTTGCAAATTAAGCTTAAATATGATAACTTCTTTTAAAGTCAAAAGTTCAAGGAACATTTTTATGAGTTTTACAAAAGAAGAAATTCTCAGCGTTTTGGACGCGTATGATTTGGATAATATCACGATTGCCACCATATGTTCCCACTCCAGCCTTCAGATTTTTGACGGTGCCCGCAAAGAAGGTTTTAAGACGCTCGGGATTTGTTTAAGGGCGCCACCTAAGTATTATGACGCTTTTCCGCTGGCGAAGCCTGATGAATTTTTGGTGCTTGACCGTTATGAGCAACTTTTGGACAAAGTGGAAGAACTGAAAGCTAAAAACGTAATCATTGTGCCCCACGGATCTTTTATCGCGTACATGGGAACCGATAAATTCGAGCAGCTCGGGCTTCCGTCATTCGGAAATCGGGATGTTCTGGAATGGGAATCCGACCGCAAAAAAGAAAGACAATGGCTTGTCGGCGCCGGTATTCATATGCCTGACGTGATTGAAGACCCAAGAGACATCGACGGGCCGGTCATGGTCAAATACGACGGCGCGCAAGGCGGCAAAGGTTTCTTCATCGCCAAATCTTACGAAGACTTTTTGGAACACATTGATTCCACCAAAACGTTTACGCTTCAGAGATTCATCACGGGGACACGCTACTATTTGCACTATTTCTATTCTCCGATCAAAGAAGACGGTTACACGCTCAGTAAAGGCAGTTTGGAAATGCTCAGTATGGACCGCCGCGTCGAATCCAACGCGGATGAAATTTTCCGCCTCGGATCCCCTAAAGAGCTTTTGGAAGCCGGAATCATTCCGACATATGTTGTGACAGGAAACGCGCCGCTTGTCGCCCGTGAATCCCTCCTGCCGCTCATTTTTGAACTCGGCAGCCGCGTCGTTGAAGAGTCGCTGAAAAAATTCGGCGGCATGATCGGGCCGTTCTGTTTGGAAACCGTCTTTACCGATAATCTGGAAATTAAGGTTTTTGAGATTTCCGCAAGAATCGTTGCCGGAACAAATCTTTACATTTCGGGCTCGCCGTATGCCGATCTCGTGGAAGAAAACATGTCAACGGGCCGCAGAATCGCAAGAGAAATCAAAACGGCGAAAGAAAAAGGCAAGCTGAACGAAATCATTTCTTAATCAATCAAAACAGATTGAAACCAAAGAATTGAAATCGAAACAGATTGAAATTGAAACAGATTGAAATCGAACAGATTGAAATTGAAACAGATTGAAATTGAAATCAAAACAGATTGAATATGGATTCATATTCAATTTTTAATTTGATTTAAAAAACAAAAAACGCGTCAGTTCAAAAACCGGATGTTTTCATTTTATTCCAGTTCAAAAGCTTCTTTACTTTCGCCGCAGACGGGACATTCCCAATCATTGGGCAAATCCGCAAAAAGCGTTCCTTCTTTCTCTTCATCGTAAACATAACCGCAAATGGTACAAACGTATCTTGCCATTTTCATCGACCTCTTTCTTGAAATTCAATTGAAATAAAAATGCCGGCGGCATTCGTATGTTTCAATAATCTTTTAATTTATATAATTATGCGTCTGTCCGGACGGACGCTTCAAAAGCCGCGCAGATTTCTGAAAATTCACACCAGCGGCACAGTTTCCCGACACGCGGTTTGAAATCGTTTTCCCAGGACGCGAGTTCAATTGTCTGAATCAGGTCAACAATATCCTTTTTAACGGCGCTGATTTCATCTTCCATTTTTTGAAACCGGAACTCTTTGTTGAATTTCAGATAATCATAAATCACCTCCACATTCCGGTCAGCATATTGCGGATACTTCTTTCTCACGCCCATTTGATAAATCGAGAGCTGTCTGTCTTTTTGAAGAAAGGCGGCATCAGGCAGTGTCCCCGACGTTTTATAATCAAAAATTTCCAAATTCCCGTTTTCTTTATTCAATGCCAGCCGGTCAATAAATCCCATCACTTTAAAGCCTTCGATATTAATATCGATTCTCTCTTCGACAGACAGCGTTTCTTCGCGGCTGAACGGCTGATGCGTTTGATAATACTCGGTCAAAATCAATTTTCCCTGTATAAAGTAATCTTCCTCAGTTGTTCCTTCTTTTATGATTTTGATGTCCGGGGGCCGTTTTTCCTTCCAAATCGTTTCATATTTGTCCAGTAATTGAGCCAGCGGGACTTTTTCATCGGGAAATCTTTTTTGTTTTTTATATAAATCTTCTAATGATCCGTGGATTGCAGAACCCATGTAAGCTTCTATCCCGATAAACGGAACCTCCGGTTTGATTTTATCGAGATATTTATATTTGTAGGAAAGAGGACATTTCTCAAAAGCCGAAAGGCGGGAATGGGAGTAGACGGTCATTAACGGATTATGAGCGTTTTTTGATTAAATAGGTTCGTTGAAAAAGTCAAAATCCGATCATTAAAAAACGAAAGTCGTCATCGGGTTTAAAGTCATCCGTGAGGTTTGTTTGTAAACCGATAATGAAGAGAAAAACGATGCTTTTTAAGCTTCGTAAAGCACCTGATTTTATCATGTAATCACACCTGAAATTGGATGTAATTTGACTTGAAATTTAATTCGACCGGAGTCGAGAGAATATAAAATTTAAATAATTAATTAATAGAGGGATAAATATATAAATATTTACCCAAATATTTCATACTATTTCCGCCGCACTTGAAAAACAAACCTGCCGGAAAAATTCGATCGAATGGGTAAGGCGCCAACATCTGAAAATTACATTTTTCTCTAATATGAATGATGAAGAATTGAAAGATTTACAATGGAAAATTAATAACAAACCAAGAAAGCGTTTGAAGTTCATGACTTCGATTGAAGTCATGAAATTTATGTCCTTCTTGATTGAAGATAAGATTGTTAGTTCTCCTGCCGGATAGATTGATACATAAGAATTTCAAAACGGCAACTTTAACAGCATTATCATAAAATTCACACTTGCTGCAACTGACGGTAAAAACGGACTCCACGCAAATAATTGAAGGGGGAGTTTACCTTTTTTATAAAACAAACAAAAAGAAAGATATAATCCGTAAGGGATCAGAAAAACACCAAGATGAAGACTTTGACATTCAATTATCTCTAAAATAATTAAAACCGCAAAAAAAATCAAAGTTATGATTGACAGACACAAAGTAATCTTATTGGTGCTTTTTTCATTGTTTTGAAGTATGCCCGCATATGAATAATACAAAGTTGTAACTGGAAGTATATATAAAATCCAGAAAAACATTTCAACATTGCCTTCAAATAGACTATAATTGTGAACCTGATAATATACAAACATAACCCAACATGCTGTAAAACCGGCACCATAAAAAAATATGTTCAGTCCAGAGTTATATTTTCTCTTAAAAATAGAAAATATAACGAAATTACAAATAAAAACAGAAAGGGAACACACCAAAAACAAAATTGTCATTCTTTCTCTTATTATTACTTCCAAAACATCTGTTCCCTTTAATGATATTACCACTATAAGTATACATGAAAATATCATCCACAGCAATGGAAATGATAGAATGAAAAATGAAATTAAAGAGTCTGGATATTTCTCTAACATTTGAATCAAACTATCATCTCAGTCCTGTTTAATCATCTCCCAATTCTTTTTAAGCTTCGTAAAGCACTTGATATTGACTGCTGATATAATCCACATTGGATTGGTAACCGGTCATGTTCGCTCTCAGCGTTGAAATTTCGGTGTTTGTCACATATGAATAAGTGAAAGCGCCGCCGCTCAGAATGCCGTGGTCATATACCAAAATCGCAATGTTCATTTTTGAACCGTCGTGATATGTATAAACATCAAGCGTCACATTTTCATATGCCGGCTTCCCGTTTATTTGATAGACGGCACCCAATTGGTTCCCGTTTTCATCGTAAACATACAGAGTTCCGCCTGCCGATGAATCAACGAATCTTAAAAACGGATGACCGTTAAGAGAAATATTAGCCGAATCTCCTGCGCCCATCGAAACTCTCAGATTTTCCAAAACGACTTGCCGGATCCGATAGTCAGGTTTTTCAAGTTGAAGCGTTGAAGTATCCTGCTTTTTTTCAAAAAATCCATTCAGATAGTCCTCTGATAAAGTGTTCTCACGGTATATGTCATATTCACTGCTAATATAATCCGCACCGGATTGATAGCCGATCATATTCGCTGTCAGTGTTGACATATTACTGTTTGTCATGTAGAAATAGCTGTAAGACCCATTGAACACACCATCATCATATTTTTTTATTGCAATGAACATCTCAGATCCATTTTGAATAAAAGAGACATCAAATGTCATATTTTCATATGTGGGCTTGCCGTTTACTTGGGATATAACGCCCAATTGATTTCCGTTTTCATTATAGATATATAAATCTCCGCCTGTAGATGAATCAACGAATTTTAAAATTTGATGACCGTTGAGAGAAATATTAGCAGTATCCCCTGCTCCCAATGAAACTCTCAGACGTGTTAAATCTACTTGCGGGACATAGTCTCCGATTGTTCCAAGTTGAAGTGTCGTACTCTGCTGATTTGTAAACTCCGTCTTCATTTGTTGATATCCGTTTAAAATAAAACCATTCAAAGATAATTGACCTTCAACTATGCTATACTGGGTTGCATAGAACACGCAAGAAGGTGGAATATAGTTGCTATTCGCTATGAGTGCTTCTCCGCACTACCAAGCTTCGTCCGAATAAAAGTAAGAATAATTTGCCAAATATTCACTATGTGCTTCTAGATCCTGAATCGAATAATAACTATTGAGGTTTTTTGAATATTGAGAGAAATTATGTCCACTCGTCCAATTTGATCCAACATAATCGTTCTCATAAGCAAAATGAGGCTTGCTAAGTATTGCTTTTAATGCCTGTTCTGTGGCATAATTTGTGTGTAACGGCATACTTAAATCAGCCATATAATGGGATGCATAGGATAAGTTTGTAGCTTTTTCTTCCTTTGATTCGGATATTGATATGTTATTATACATATTCTCAATACTGGAAATTGCACCACCAAATCCAATTCCAGCTAAAGATGTTGGATTATAATAATGATTATAGTTTTTTAAATAGAGATAATCTACATAATTTAATGTTAGCCCGTTCCATATATAAAATGGCGGAAGTACTGATATCATTATATCGATTCCGCCTATATTTTCTATGTAACTGACATCATCCGGCACAGCTGCATTATTTGCAATCAGATTTATAAAATAGGAATTAAAACCTACTTTTTTTGAAGCTGTTCCAGACATATCCAAGTGAATGTTTGGATTTGAGGATCCCCATTTAAGATTCATATTCGTTTCTTCAAGAAGTACATTTTTTATGGCTTCAAGCATTCGAATATCTTCTTCAGAAATTTCAGAAAGTAAAACTTCTTTATTTTCAACCGTGACAAATAAAGCAAGTCCGGTACGCACATATTTTACAGGATATTTCTCATCAAATTCTTTCAAAAACGTAATCATTTCTTCTGAAGAAGGATCTGTACTTTTTGAATTTTCAATTTTTTCAATGCGCAACTCTTTTGCTTCCGGACGAGTTGCAAAAACCCAATAGTTTTCAATAACACGCAAATCGTCATCAATATACATAATGTTTATATCTTCCGCTTCGGCATCCACTCCTTGTTCTTCAAGCCACAATCCGAATCGTGAAAAAGCTTCAAGCGTACCGTCAGAAACGTTTATATTTCCTAATTTATCTCTTGAGTAAGCTTCATCAATCGGCACTTTTTTAAATTCAATCGGCTGGAGAGGACCTTCCGTTTCACCGAATGTCCAATTGTATGATGAGACGTTTGCCGGATTGCCGTCCGTTGAATGTGCGGACATGTTCATTGAATTGCCGTCCGTTGAATTATATACGGAAAGAGAGGAGTTGTTATCAGCTGAATCACTCATTGAAGAAACGTCTGAATTGTTATCAGTTTGATTATATATTGAAGGTGTTTCAGAATCGTGATTGGCGCCTGCAGACAAAGAGATGACAGCAGTAAATATGAATAAAACAAGAAGAATCATCAAAACTTTTGATTTTATCATGTAATCACCTGAAATTGGATGTAATTTGACTTGAAATTTAATTCGACCAAAGCCGAGGGATTATATAATTATAATAATTAATAATAGAAAAATAAAGATATATAACTCTTTTCAGAAAGATGTTACAAGACGTCTATTGCGCTTGAAAACCAAACCGATCAAAAAAAATTTCATTCAAATCCCTTTCATTCACCGCGAACAAAATGTTTATGTGTGAAATCGGCATTCCATTCATAAAATTTCGGTGACGATATGACAAGCATACCCGTAACTCAAGAAGCGCGATTGAAGCGTGTTCGAATGATGGCGGACTATCAATTCGGAAAAGGAGCGGGTGCTGTTTTGTTTGACGACGGGGCGACGTTCAAGCTTTCCAAAACCAAACGCATTCGCCAGATTCACTCAGGCGGAGAAAGAATCGCGACCGTCCGCGCCAAAGACGGTTTTTTTACGCTCAGTATGGAAGGCGCAAGGCGGCTGCACGCTCATTTGAAAGCGCCGGCGATGCGCGTTGCTGTCGCCGATGACGCCGCGCCGTTTGCCGCACTTGGAAAAACAGTGTTCTGCAAACATATCATTTCGATCGATCCTGATATTCGATCCATGGAAGAAATCCTTGTGACCGACAAAGATGACAAACTCCTTGCCACGGGACAGCTCGCTTTATCGCCTCAGGAAATTTTCCATAGCGATCGGGGCGCAGCCGTACTGGTCAGAAGCGGCATTGACAAAGAAGAAAAAGAAAACTAATATCGGTCAGCGATTGACAATAATTTTAAATCAATTCATCGTATTTATTTCTCTATATTCATACCATTTCACAGGAGTTGACGCCGCTGCCGGATAATTTTTTAACAACATTTATCGTTCCCGATAATGCTGTTATCGATGATCAGAAAATTGAAACCGGAGCGGATATGATTATCGGAAATCACGCCGTCATCACATGCAATGTGAAAAGCGGCTTTCTGATGGCCGGCGAAGGCGTTCATATCAGCGGTGAAATTGCCGCAGACGGCGATATCCGCGCGGATGTGTGGTGCCGATTCGACCAAAACGTCAGCGTCGGCGGCGACGCTTACTTGGGAGAATTCACGGCGATCAACGGCAAAATCGTTGTGGAAGGCGATTTGGACATCGGAAAGGAAGTCAAACTCAACGGCGGTTTTTTATCCAAAGGGTGGGTCGTTGTCAGAAATCCGCTTCCTGTCATGGTTTTTATATTTTTGTATATCCGCGCGATGATCGGGCTCGGCAAATCAAGCGATGAAATTGACAAAGCGCTGAATGAATTGTTTGAAGATGATGAAGAAATCGATTTTGAGAATACGGACGAAGATAAAATGTCCCGAATTCTCAGCCGCGGCCGTTTCTTTGTGATTCCGCTCGGCTCCAAAATTTCATCTGAAAGTATCAATGTTCCCGAAGACGTGATTATCGGAAACGGCTGTGACATCAGCACGCAAATCATCTGCAAGCGTTTTGAAAGCGGTAAAAATCTGTTCTTAAACGGTTCCGTCCGCTCAAAAGGAGAAACGCTTATAGGAGAAGGATCCCGAATCAGCGGTGACATCAATTCCTCAAAAGTCATCATTGACAAAAATGTCAGAATCAACGGCAAAATCTCTGCCAAAACCGTTTGGATCCATGAAACGTCTTTTGTGGAAGGAAAAATTTCATCCGGCAACATTCGATTTATTACAGGCGATGGATTCGACATCAAAGATCCAGAAAACGCCGAAAAAGCAACCGTTCTTTCCAAAGCCGATTCTTTCGATCTGATGAACACGAACATCACGGAAAAGAAAGAGGAGGAAGCCCTCGGTGCTGACGCTGAAACGGAAGAAACGCTTGAAAGCAGCTTGGCGGAAGAAGAATTAACGGCGAGCGATGAATCAACGGCAGAAACCGAATCAGCGATGGAGGGCGAATCAGCGGCAGAAGCGGAATCGGCAGCGGACGAAATGGAAACCGGCGAATTCGAAGCCGATGACTCCAAAACCGATGACAAACCTATCGAAAACGTCAAAGAAGACGGCGCGGGTCCAAAAACACGGCGCCTTTCAAAGAGAGCGCAGAAAAGAAAAAACAAAAAAGCCGCCGCCGGACAGCACGAAAAACCGGCGATTGTAGATGTTTTCACGGGCGAAAATATAGAAAAAATTGAAAAACGCAGCGAAGACGAAACCGGAAAAATCGAACAAGAAAAACAAAAGGATATTTAAAATAGAGATTCCGGTATAAAAATAATAAAATGAAAATAAAGAAGGGAAATTTAAAACTTGCCGGTTTCGGCGCGGTGCCCTTCTCTCAATTCATTGGATAACTCTTCATCATCGCTTTCAATAACGAAATTGCCGATATAAGTGCAGTTTTTACAGCGGTAAATGTCGCCCATGACGCCGCCGGTTTCAAGATAAAGAGCTGCTTTTCCGCACTGCGGACAGATCAAAACCATAAAAATCATCTCCGATTGGTTTTTCAATAGTACAATATTATGAAAATGTTTATATTTAAATTGAATTGATTTCATATTATTCATTATATGGTTTATGAGGTATGACAATGATTATAAAACAACTCAAGGCAAAAAATTATAGAACACTTGAAGATGTAGATATTACTTTTACTGGATATTATACAGCAATTTGTGGAAAAAATAATGCTGGAAAAACAAATATAATAAAAGCTATCCAGAAAATATTAGATAGTAACAATATTAAATTTCGATTTTCAAGAATAACAATGGGTATTGGTTCATTTGATTGGAAAGATGAGATTACCACTTGGAAAATGGACCAAAAAAATGATATTTCTATTGATTTGATTTTTGAAATTGATAAACAGGCTGACTCTGCAATTTATAAATTTATTACGGATTTAATCGTTAAAGATGTTGAGAAAAAAATACCTGACAAAGTTGATTTTCAAGTTAAATTAACGAAAAATGCTAAAAATGAAACAAGCTACTCTGTTTTATTGAATGGAGATGAAATTGAAGATAGCTATCAAACACGAGAAATTTTAAAAAGATTACAAAATACTGAGTGTTTTGTATTTCACAATTCCACAAGAGAAAATGATTTTCCTATTTTTTCCAATAGTAATGATAGAGTTGAAAACTTCATAAATCCAGAAAAACTTGAAACAATAAACAAAAAACAAGATGAATTAGTAAAATTGGTTCAAAAATCTTTAAAATCCCATCAAGACGATTTAACAAAACTTCTTGGAAATCTTGAGGACAAATATGAAGTCAGTTTATCAATTCAAGGCATAAATTTAGAAAGAGAACAAATTGAGATTTCTTTAAAAGAAAAAGGTGGAGTTTTACCATTGAGTGATTGGGGGAGTGGCACAAGAAATCGAACCTTAATTTTTCAAAGTTTGTTAAATGCAAGAAAAAATAAAGAATCACCAATTGAATCTGATAGATTTACTCCGGTCGTTATTATTGAAGAACCGGAATGTTTTTTACATCCACAAGCTCAAGCCGAATTTGGCAGAATTCTTCAAGATTTAGCAAATGAACTTCAAATCCAAGTAATTGTTACAACACATAGCCCATATTTACTAAGCTTTGAAAAAGCTACATCTAATATTTTAGTTGAACGCAATACAAATTCACATAGAAACAATGGATCAATAATCAAAAAAACAGATGGAGAGGATTGGTTTAAACCATTTGCACTTGCATTAGGTATAAATGGGAATGATTTTGGTCCTTTAAAAGATTTAATATTTAATAATAGTTCAAAAATAATTCTTGTAGAAGGAAAGATTGACAAAGAATATTTTGAATTAATGCAAAATGAAAAGCATGGAAATAATGTTTTAGTATCCGATGTTGAAATATTCCCATGTGATGGTGCCGATAATATAAAAAGTAATATCTTAATGAAATTTATAAAAGAACGGTTTAAGAAAATTGTCATTTGTATTGATCGAGATAGATATGCCAACATCAAAAAAGTATTAGAGGAAAGTGGCTTCAAAGACGGAAAAAATATGTTCTCTATTGGAACAGATGAAATTCCTTCAATTGAAGGACTGATTCCGAGTGGAATATATCGAAAAATTATAAGTCAAAGCGATGAATTTGCGGAGTTAAATAGGATTGTTTCTAATTCTAACAATAAGAGCAAGAAACAGGACCTTAAAATAAAACTTCTGGATGAATTTAAAAAAGAATTGATAAATGATGAAACATATAAAGAGTTTTATAAACTAACTGAAAAAATAAATAACGCATTAAAATGATTTATATGAGCCAAGCCACCCCTGCCATGAAACAATATTACGCGGCGAAGGAAGAATGTCCTGACGCTCTCGTTTTTTTCCGCATGGGCGACTTTTACGAGTCTTTCGGCGATGACGCGAAAATCATTTCCAAAGAACTGGAAATCACGCTGACCAACCGCGGCAAAACCGAAGACGGCAAACAAATGCCGCTTGCGGGAATTCCTTACCACGCCATTGATAATTATCTGCCGCGCCTGATTAAAAAAGGCTACAAGGTTGCCATCTGCGAACAGCTGGAAGACCCGAAAAAAGCGAAAGGCATCGTCAAAAGAGGGATCGTTCGCGTCATTACGCCGGGAACGGCCATTGATTCATCGATCATCACAGATTCCGCCAATAATTATTTGATGACGCTGACAGGCACTTTTAATGCCGGCGGCAAGTCAAATAAAAAAGCGAAAAGAACGGAAAATGAGACATTCGGCATTTCTTTTTTAGATATTTCCACCGGCGAATTCTTCGGCAGCCAGTTTGAAGACGAAGCCCCCTATGAAAAAGTCATCAGCGAAGTGGCTCAATACAGGCCGTCCGAATGCATTATCCAAGAGTCGTTAGCTGAAAACGAACTTCTGATGAGCCGTTTGGCTGAAAACAAAGTCAAAATCGAAACATTTTCATGCGCTAAAATACAGTCCGAAATTGAAAAATGTGAAGCGGACCTGCTGAAACAGTTTAAAATTTCCACGTTGGAAGGCAGGGGCTTTAAAAACATGGACTACGCTGTTTTGGCTTGCGGCAAAACGCTTGACTACGCGATTAAAACGCAAATGAGAGAACTTGAACATATTCAAACCGTTCAGTTTTATTCCATATCAAAGCACTTGACTTTAGATTCCATGACGCTGCGCAACTTGGAAATTATAAAAAATACCCGCGACGACGGCGAAAATCATTCACTGATTCATGTGCTGGACAAAACCAAAACGCCGATGGGGTCGCGGCTGCTTCGGAACTGGATACTTCGCCCGCTGATTGATCCGAACGAAATCACCACCCGCCTGAACGCCGTGTCGGCGCTGAAAAAAAACAACCTCCCCCGTTATGATTTAAGACAGCACCTGTCAAACATTTCCGATATTGAAAGACTTGTCAGCCGTATGATATACGGCAACTCCAACGCGCGCGACTTAATTTCCATGCGCAACTCTTTGGCCGAACTGTCCGGACTCTGCGCCGTGATGGACCAAATGCGCGGTTCAAAAAATGCCGAGTCGGAGTTGCTTTCCGAAATCGCCGATGATATTTCTCAATTCGGATTCGCCGCGGAACTGACGGATTTGATTTCTAAAACGATCGTTGACGAGCCGCCGATCATTGTTCGTGAAGGAAAAATGATCCGAGCCGGCTGCAGCGGCGAGCTGGACGATCTCAGAAGCGTTTCGGGCGACAGTAAAGAGTGGATTGCGGACTTTCAGATGAAACAGAGAGAACAAACCGGCATTAAAAATTTGAAAGTCGGCTACAACAAAGTCTTCGGCTATTTCATTGAAGTCACAAACACGAACAAAAACTTGATTCCGGAAAATTATATCAGAAAACAAACGATTTCAAACGGCGAACGCTTTTTTACGCCGGAACTCAAAGAACGCGAAAATCTGATTTTAACAGCGGATGACAAGTCGGTCGCTCTGGAATATGAAATATTCAAAAACGTGACGGAGCGCGTTGCGTCTTACGCGAAAGAAATTCAAAACATGGCGCATCTGATCGGAAAAATTGACGTGCTGTGCGGTTTTGCCGAAACGGCGATTGAAAATAATTATGTCTGCCCGCAATTGGACAACGGTTTAGAAATTTTGATTCGTGACGGTCGCCATCCGATCGTTGAAAAAACAACCGCTGAAGCCTTTGTCCCGAATGATGCGGAAATCGACGCGGCGGAAAATCAATTCCTTTTGATTACCGGCCCGAACATGGCGGGTAAATCCACATACATGCGCCAGATCGCAATGATTGTCTTGATGGCGCAGACCGGAAGTTTTGTTCCTGCCGCGTACGCCAAAATCGGCGTTGTTGACCGCATTTTTACAAGAATCGGTGCCCACGATGATTTGGCCGGCGGCAAAAGTACGTTCATGGTGGAAATGGTTGAGCTGGCAAATATTCTGAACAACTCCGGCGAGCGTGATTTGATCCTTTTAGATGAGATCGGGCGCGGGACCAGCACTTACGACGGTTACAGCATCGCAAAAGCGGTTGTCGAATACATTCACAACAAAGACAAAAAAGGCGTTCGAACATTGTTTGCGACCCACTATCACCAATTGACGGCGCTTGAAAACAAATTGAAACGTCTGAAAAATTTCCATATCGCGGTCCATGAAACCGGAAATGAGTTGATTTTCCTTCGAAAAATCGTTCCGGGCGCCACTGACAAAAGTTACGGTATTCACGTGGCTCGGCTGGCCGGCGTTCCCGATAAAGTGAACGAGCGCGCCGCTGAAATCTTAAAAGAGATTGAAAACGAAAGCTTGGAAGAAGACGAAACCCGCGGCCGGAAAAGAACGGCGCGTTACACGCAGCTCTTGCTTTTTGATCCTGAAAACGCAAGCGGTGAAAAACAAATTATTGAAAAGTTTATTGAACATCCTGAAATCGAAGAGCTCAAAAACGAGTTCAAAGATTTGGATGTCAATCATATGACGCCGATGCAGGCGCTTTTGAAATTGGAAGAAGTGAAAGAAAAACTGCGCCGGCTGGAAAAAGAATCTGAGAATTAAAAAATAATAAAGCGCGGCATCAGCTCATAAGTTTTCTTCATTCTTTGCTCAAGATGGGGTAACTTTCATCACGCACCGCAATTTCTGTTAATAGATTCGTCTTATTTATGGATTCTGTTTCAAATTTAAAAAACATATTTCGGAGAGAGAAAGATTTGTCCCTGATCTTAAAAGCGGTTGAAAATATTCCTTTAATTAAAAAAGGAGACGATATTGCGGAAATGATTTATCAAAACACGCCGGAAATCGCCGATAAAGACATCATTGTGATTGCGTCAACCGTTGTTTCAAAATCTCTCGGATTGACTTTCAGAGAAGAAGAGATTGTCCCAAGCGCCGAAGCCGAACGAATCGCCGCCTTAAACGGCAAAAACCCGCGTTTTGTTCAGGCTGTTTTGGACGAAAGCTTAGAAGTGTTCACAGAAACGCCGTTCATGCTTGTTCGAAACAAAAACGGACACGTCTGCATCAATGCCGGAATCGACGCGTCCAACGTCGGAAACGGGCTTCTTTTAAAACTGCCGGAAATGCCGGACAAACACGCGGCCGCAATCGGAAAATCAATCGAGCGAAAAACAGGCAAAAAAATCAGTGTTATTATTACCGATACCAACGGCCGCGCTTTTAAAGACGGACAAACGAACGTGGCCGTCGGCCTTTACAATATAAAAGCCATCCGGCCATGGATCGGTGAAAAAGATTTATACGGAAAAATTTTAGAAATTTCCGAAGAAGCTGTCGCTGATGAAATCGCGGGCGCCGCGAATCTGATAATGGGTGAAGGCGGCGGTGGCGTTCCGGCCGTTATTGTCCGCGGTCTGGACCTTTACACAGACGAAACGGTTTCAATTGCTGATATGTATCGGAACGAAGAAAAAGACGTGATTGTCCGAAGTCTTCTGAAATTGAAAAACGAAAAATAAATCACACCGCCCGAAAATCAAAGTGAGTCCAGCAGCCGTTACGCCACCCGGAAATCAAAAACCGCATACAACATACTTAATGTCCCGATGCCGAGCGGCTCTAAAACAACACGGACGCTGTATTTTTCAATGAGTTCGCCGGAAATGCCGCACGGGATTCCGGGGGTCGACACAACGGAATTTTCTCTTAAAACGGATTCGGAAATCGTATCGGCGCACGGGGTTGCTTCAAAAATACGGGAAAAGGTTTTGCCGTCTTTGGGGTCATATTTTTTGACGGGATAATGTAAAACGATTTCATCAACGCGCTTGGAATCAACGTCAAAAACGTAAATGTTCTGTTTTTCATTTAAAAAAGTCTCAAGTGCCGGCGTTCCGACTTTACCGAGACCGATGACAAGAAGAGCATTCTCATCATTGTCAATATTATCATTATCAATATCACCATCGGCAAAATCCGCGGCATGGCAAAGTATTTCCGCGTAAATTCGGCCGGTACAGACTTGATTGTGAGCGATTTTGCCGTTTCGGAGATTGTGCGCGATGTAAGCCAGATCATCGGCCATTAAAACAATATCGGCGCCCGCGGTCACCGCTTCATAATAACCGGCGACATCCGTATTTTCGGTGATGAAGCCGTTCATTCCGAAATGTTTAACGGTGAAAAGCAAAGATTCTGAAAAACTGCCGATGATACCGTTTCCGGCCGTGACGGGAACAATCGCGATCATTTCATTTCCGGGCGCGGTGCCGTAAACTTTGCGGCAAAGACCGTCTAAAGAATAAGTTGTCAATTCCTGAATCAAACAATCGTTTTTAATGAGCGCGTTTGTCATGTCCGCCAAATCGTCGGGAGTTAAAAGTGCCATAATCGTTCCTGCTTTATTTCATTTTATTTTTGGCTGAAGAATCAAAGACATCGCCTTTTCTCTTTTTTGAATCGTTTCTGCTTCCGTTTTCGCGTAAGTGATGACGGTGTAAGCCGGGTCGCCGCCGCCCGCGCATTCAAAGACTTCAATGCCGCTGCCCGCCGAATTCGCTGCAAACGGATGGAAATCGCAGCCGGCAGATATCAGATGTTCGCCGCCCGAAATGAGTTCATCGCCCGCTTTTTGGAAATGTTCGAAAATACAATAGGCGTCCTTATATTTTGAATTCGTTGAATTCAAGAGACCCTTTTCTTGGAATTTCGGGTTTGAAAAAGCTTCAATTAACAGAAGAAGCAGATTTACGCCGGATGAGAAATAAACGCAAATCGGCGTCTGACTCGGAAAACGAGCGTCAATTTCCAAAACTTTCCATCCTTTTTGGCTTGAAATGGCTTCAACATCCATGATTCCTTTGAGCGCGATTCCTTTTGCCAAATCAAACGCTATTTTGCGGTAAACTTCATCATAAGGAAGCGGCGTGACCATAAAACAATCCCAAACATTATCGATATGAATATACGTTTCTTTGACGACCGTAAATGTTTTGCCGTCTCCGATGACTTCCAAAGAAATGACCGGCCCTTCCAAATACTCTTCAATCAAATAGTTCGCCGGAACCGACTTCAGTTCATCGTCGGAATGAATGACGCGGGCGCCGACACTGCCGCTTTCAGACGGCGGTTTGATGAAATAAGGCGGCTCATCGGGTTTGTCCGCCGGTGCCGAAATGTTGATTTTTTTGAAATACTCTTTGGACTTGGATTTGTCGCAGCTGATTCGGTAAGCGCCGAAATCAAAAAGAAGCGGGCATTTGATATCGCCGGAAACGGATTCTAAAAAAGCGACGGTTTCTTCATTTTCATTGACGGGAAGCATGAAATCCGAGTTTTCCGAAATCGAAATGAATCGGGGCTTATCTTTCATAATATCAAAGCAATGAAATTCATCGCAAAGGCTTCGGGCCAATGCCGACGGGTTTCTGTCAATCAGAATCACCAAAAGTCCCGCTTTTTTCGCCAAATACGCCGCTTCAACGCCCTGAAGTTTGCCGCCGATGAGGCAGAGGCGTTTTCCGGCATATTTCGATTCCGGGAAATCAGAAACGATTGCAGATTTATTTTGAATTGAAGCCGACATTTTAACTTTCCGATTTGATTTTTAGAAAAACCGCGATGAATAAAGATTTTTATAATCTTGCAATTGCTGATTTATGATTTGTTCCGATTCAGATAGCTTTCAAAGCTTTCCTGACTGCCGCGTTCAAGACCCATCTCTTTCAGCTTTTTAATGACGCTTTTCGCATCTCTTTCTCTTTCATTCAAAGAAACGTCGCGGTCAAAATTAACGACGCCTTCCAATTCGGAACCGGCGGAAATGATAGAAGTGACCGCATTCGCGCCGGCGTTGAGACGGTCCGTCATTCCAGGAATTCCCGCAACGTCAAGAGAAGCCGGAATCAAGCGGTCGGGGAAAACAAAACGCAGAACAGAAATAACTTTGAGCTCCATCAAATCCGATGCCTGCGCCGTTTCGGCAAGCGGCGTCCCGGGCTGCGGTTCAAACGTCATGACACGCACCTGATCCGGGTCCGCTTTCTGCATGCCGCGAATGGAAACGATTGCCGACTCGATGTCATCGGAAACGGACGGTTGTATCAGCTCGCCGTTTGAAAGTTTCATTTTGGAAAAGCCGGTCAGGATGCCGTCTTCAATACAAATGCCGGCGGCTTTGGCATTATTCCGGGCGTCGATCCTGCCTTCAAAAGACTGGCCGGCGCGGAGTTTGGCGTAAAGTTCTTTTTGATAGGTTTCCTGATAAAGCGCGAAAAAATCGGCGCCTTCTTTTCGAAGCTCTTTGATAAAATCGTTATCGACAACGCCGGGAGAAACCATGACCGGCAATCCCGTTACTTCTTTTGCGATGCGGACGAATTCCAGCAGATTTTCGGGCGTATTGTGGAAATGCGGATCTTCGCCCATTGTTAAATCAATCATATGAACGCCTTCGTCTTTGAGTTCGCCGCACAGAACGCGCAGTTCCTCCGGCGTGATTCTGTAGCGATCGATCTTGTTTTTGGCGTTATAGTAGCAAAAAGCGCATTGGTTTTTGCAGTAAGTGGAAAAATAAACGAAACTGTAAAGGTAGACACTTTTTCCGAAATAATGCTCTTTGACTTGAACCGCCGCGTCAAACATCCTCTTCAGCCCGGCGCGGTCGGAGACGGAAAGCATTTCGCGGATCATGTCATCAGTCAGCGGCTTTTTTGAAATGATGTCTTCAATAAATTGATTGTATTCAGCATCCTTCATTTTTGAAAAAAAATCCATTTTCAAAATTCCCCCGACTTTTCAGACATTTGTTATAAGTTCGTGTAAATGCCGTTGTAATAGAATTCAGACCGGCTTCCTCTCTTAATGTTTTTAAAATTATGCTTGGCTTTGAGCAGACGCTCCAATCCGAATCCGGCGCCGATCCACGGTTTGTCGATGCCCCAATCCATATCCATCGGAACAGGACCGACAACGGCGGACGAGAGTTCCAAATCGCCGTGCATCACGTCAACAGTCGCGCCGTAAACCATGCACTCGTCTCCTTCGATTTCATAACTGATACCGAGATGCGTTAAAAATTCATCAATCAGCTGAATCAAATTCTCGCGTGTCGAGCCGCCGCCCATCTGACAGAAATTGACCATCGTAAATTCTTCCAGGTGGCTGCTGCCGTCAGATTCTTTACGGTAGCAGGGCCCGATCTCAAAGATTTTTACCGGATCGGAAACGATTTTATCCAAACGGCGGAGATAATTGTAAAGAACGGGCGCCAGCATCGGACGCAGGCATTGTCCGTCATCGGTTCTGAAAACCTGTTTGGAAAGCTCAATGTCTTTATCGATTCCCATTCTGATAATATATTCCTCCGGAATCAGAATGGATGACTTGATTTCAATGAACCCCTTGGAAATCAAAAAAGCCGAAATATCACGCTCAAGCTTCGCGAGCATATGTTCGCGGCTGTTTTCATAAATATCAACGAGTTCCGCTTTTCTCTTGGAAACCAATTCGGCTTCCAATTCTTCATACGGCGGAAGAGTCGGGTCATCCAAATTGATTTCATCAGAAACCAGCAGAGCTTCTAATCTCTTCCTTTGAGACGGTGAAAAATGATCTTTTCCGAACACGGTAACGGGCTCCTCTGATTTTTGCGCAGGCACTGTTTGTACAGGTGCTGTTTGTACAGGTGCTGTTTGCGCTGCCGCTTCTGCCATTCCTTTTTTCAGCACTTTTTTCGGCGCGGATTTCTTGACAGAGGCTTCGACATATGTAATTTCCGGATCGTAAAAATCCTTAGAGACAAAACGATGGATACGCTCATCGGAAAGCTTGCAGTGTTTGCAGACTTTTCTGTATTTGGAATTGCGAAGCGACCGGGCGGAAGCGCTGTGTCTGGAATTATTGACAGTAATGACTTCGCCGCAGTCAGTATGAATACGGATTTTCCGGGAGGAAATTTCATATTTTTTGACGCCGTGCAAGACGTCTTTTCGCGAAAGCCAAACATTATTGAGTTTGACAAGTCTTTCTAATGTCGGTCGATCTGCCGTATTTGTTTCCTCCTTTTATTTTTCCGTAAGAATTGCAAAAAAAATGCGGAAATCCCGGGAATCTAACCCGGCTAAACGGATCTAGAGTCCATTCGGTCTACCTGACCAGATTTCCTTTCCGAAATGCCGATTGCATATTGTTTTATGATGTTTTTTATTGTTATCATTATTTATTTTGTAAATCTACGATTGCCGTGTTTCCCGTATTAAGTGTTGTTTTCATTAATACCTTTCCGCTAAATGCCTGAAAACCGCAAGCATATACGCTGCCGCTGTTATCATTTTACATATTTTTTATAACGCTTGCAGGCATCCGCATTATAAACTCATGCTGCCAGCTGCTAAAGCGTCAAGAGAGAAAGTGAAGTCGTATTGAGGTCATTTTCCCATGAGCCGTTTTCTTTCTGTGATTCTGAAAGCCATGGCAAAGATTCTGCCGCAATGTGTTTTTGATTGCAGAGAATTAAAGTCTGCAAAATCAGATTACTGGTCGCCGGATATTTCCAAAAACCGTTTTCTCGGACGGAAAACAGCCATTTCAATTTTTCGGAGATGAATTCAAAAATCATGAAATCAGCGGCTTCATTGAACCGCCCCAAATCTTTTTGTTTCTGAAGCGCGCTCAAAATGAGCGCAGTTGTTCCGGGATGCTGCCGATTGGAAGTGTCATTTCTGCACAAATCCAAACAAAGCTCTTCTTCGAAAATGCCGGCATCCGCCAAAGCGGGCAGGATGTAAACAGTGTCATAGAGGTTTTCACCCCAACGGCCGCGATGCTCCAAAAGATAATGAACCGCTTTGCTGCGGGCAGCTAAAAGGTCACTGTTATCGAAATCGCCGGCGCGTGATTCCAAATAAGAATAAGCGTTTGACAAACAAGAAACAGCGCGCGCTGTTTCGCGAAGATCTCCGAAAGAACCGTTTTCCTCTTGTTTCAAAAGCAATGTTTGAAGATATAAAAATCCGATTTGCGGATAATTCCAATAAAAATGAGCGAGCGTTAAATTGGTCAAATCTTTGACTGCGATATCCGAAAACAATCCGGTCATATTTGAAAACCGATCGGCGATCCATGAAAAACCTGCATCTGCAACGCTTGTTATGCCGGCCGGAAACGCCGGCGGTTCGGATCGAAAATTACAGGCGATTTTACAAGATGTCATTGTGATGCTGCTGAATTGAAAAGGAATTGATAGTATAAGAAAAGATAGGCTTAGGATAAGAATAAAAATAAGAAAAAAGAGTTCCCGCGAAAGGGAACCCGGGTGTGTGTGTTTTTAATATGGTTTGTGGTTATAGAATGTGTGGTTTTAGACTTTACTTAGAAAACTGATAGCTTTAAAATAAAAATCCAAAAGCAAATTTTAGAAAGAAAGCGCCTATATAAATATGTTACGTTTTTTTAAGCACCGAAATTAAGAATAAAACAGATAAGGGTGGCGGAAAAAACATGCAGGACATCATTTTCAACTCGATGAAGAAATTATAACTGCTTTATAATTAGATGGCTCGAATGGAACGGATAAAATGTATTGTTTCGATTTTCCGAATTGAAGATAAACAAAATTTAAAATCCTTGTAATTTGTTATGATTGATCTGTAGTTGAGCTTGCTTCAAATCTAAAAACATTTATGCAAATAGAAAGCAAATTAAAAAGAACATTTATACAAGTAAATTATAAAGAAGTCATACAAGTAAATTATAATAAAGAAATGTTATTTTTATAAAATTAATTGCTTGGATTTTTATAAAAATTGCGGAGAAAAAAACATGATTTGGATGATGATCCTTAAACATCTTATCGGAATCCCCGAATTAAAAACCATCGCGAGTGTTCGAGCCCTGTCGAAGTTAGAGCCCAACATCGGCAAAAAGGACCGCAGTATCCGTTTTGTTATTGGTGCCGCCGCTCTTGTCTGTTTGGTTCTTTTCGTTAAAAGAGGATTTATCGCCAGATACTTGCTTGGTCTGGCCGCTTTGGCCGGTTTGACAACCGCTTACTTGAAATTCTCTCCGGTTTACGCGCTCATCGGCGAAAACACCCGAAAGAAAAAAAAGAAAAACAAATAATGAAAAATCATTTTTTTGATAAAATGATTTCCTTTATTTAATAAATACATATTATTAAAGATATAATTTTTTTTCTTTTTTAATTAAACGACCTTTCCGGTCGCCGTAAATCTCTGATTTTCCGCCAAGCTCGCGAACAAGAACAAATCATCTTTGCTGTAAGCGATTCGTTTACCGCCTTCTAATTTTAAGATTCCGGTTTCCCCCGCGCTGAGCATTTCTTTTTCCGTGCCGCCGACGGTAATTTTTTTCACGCGGACCGGATCGGATTGAAGACCGACAAACAGATGCAGAACATCATCTGATTTCACGCCGCCTTTTGCGAATTTTGAAACCGCGCATTCCATTTCAAAATCGGAAGACATCAATTCGCTGTCAGAAAGCAAAAAGCCGCGTTCCAATTCACGTTCCAGCAAACCTTTAAGACCGACGCCGACACGAGACCCTGTTCCCGTTTCTTTGACATCGATATCATGCGTTTGAATGGAACGGATATCGACTTTCTTATCTGCGGGGTACAAGCCGATTTTATCATGTGTGCGAATCGTGCCCTGAAGAACTTTTCCGAGAATGACGATACCGATTCCGGTGACGTTAAAGAAATGATCGATAACAACACGCGGCGGCAGGCTGTCTTTTGTTTTTTGCTCTTTTTCGATTTCATCGCCGAGCGCATGAATCCTGTCTTTGAGATCGTCAATGCCTTCAAAGGCGTTGGGCGCGTCTTTATTGGTATTCAAAGAAACGATTTCCCAACTTTCAAGAACGGTCCCGACTGTAATCTTTTTCAGTTTTTCTTTGAACGCTTCAATTTCCAAAGCGTAGCTTGTATCTGATTTTGTAATCGCGATAACCCCGCGCTTAAACTGAAGAAGATCGAGCGCCACGATGCACTCGCCGACAGCGGGTGTCAGCCCGTTGGGAGTGACGCATAAAATCGCCATGTCAGACAAATTGAGCGCCGCAACAATTGATTTCATAGATTTCGGATAAGATTTCGCGTCGACATAAACGTATTTTTGTTCATGGCGGTCATCGTTGAATAAAGTAATATCAGAGTCCGTTCCTTTTTTGCCGAGTTTGGACCCCAATGACGTCCTTCCGCTTTTTTCATCGCCGATAATTGCAATATTTGTCATATGAATCTTCCTGAAGTAATAGTGTTCCTTAATTTAAAAGCTGTGAGCTTTTTGAATGTAACCCAATACAAAAATATGAGAGGTATAAATTAAATTTACATATCTGGAGAAACATTCCAAATATATGCTTTTTCATTGTGGTTCTCAATGATTTTTATGCATGTCGTATTGGAAAAGGTGTGCATAAAAGCATGATGTATAGATAAAACACAATCTTGAAAATCCAAATCGGGTCGTTCTGTTTCAAGTGAAATAATTTTTAACCCGATAGACTCAGCCTCCACAGAATCAATATGTTTTGCATGATTTTTTGTTATATCATGATTGTTTAAACCACTAACAATTTTTTTTGCCTATGTTGTCTTGTTGGAACAGTCTTTGAACATCCCCGTTTCAAGCCAACTTTGAACCATGTCACTTGACCACTGAATAGCCTTTTCACAATCACCAATAAAAGTAGGATGATATTTTGCAATTATCACTTGCCAAATAGGTATAGTTTCCGGAGAGGTTTTTGCATCTTTAATAGCTTTTTCAAACTCCTCGATTACTCCGTGCGTTGAAACACCATTATATTGAGGATCAATAGGTCCAATACTAGATTGTTTGCCCATAATAATTTCTTTACATGCACAAGCCATCATTGTACCGCCTGACATTGAAAGAAGTGGAATGATTGCGCGAATATCATCTCCGAACATCTTGCGCAAATAATTGACAATTGACTCTGTAGCTGCTGTATCTCCACCAGGTGTATGTAAAATTAAATCCAAACCCTTACTTCGGTCAAGACCACAAATTGCATTCATGAACCCGTTTTTATCATCGTCATCAATTGAAGCTGATGCAAAGCCTGGTTTTTGTAACCAACCCGAATAATATGCAATTACATTTCTTCCGGTAGCCTCATGTAATTTTTTTAAATATTTGCGTCTAACAAAATCCAATGCATCAGGTCTTACTGTACTTTCCTTTTGGATTTCCATAAGAATATCATTCCAACTTGGCAATTGTCCACCCTTCATAGCTTAATGAGTTTCAGTAGTGTTTGAATAAGTTATATTAACGTTTTTTAACAATGAAAATTTTTTAAATCCATGAGCAGATTCATTCGAATTTATATATGAAGGGATGGAATTTGGTGGGATTTTAAAAATTCCATATGCTTCATTTATTTCTTCTTGACCCATTAACTTCCTCCACTAAATCAATACATAAAAGAAAGCAAAAAAATTAATATTTTAAACGTTGCATCATAACAACACTTACCTCATTTAAAAAATAGCAGGTATTTAATTTAAAGGTTTTCTTAAAAAAAATATCAATAATTATTTATTAAACATTTTTTCATAATAATACCGGCGCTTGACAAATCGTCTTCACTGCCGGAATTTTCCGATGCCGGAAAAAAACCGGAAATTTTGGAAACCGCCGCAAAACCTTCCTTCTGATACATTTTATAAGCGTTCTGCCAATCGCTGCTGACCATCAAGATCGCGCTTTTCAGCTTATATTTTTTTGAAACACAATCGATCAAAGCCGTAAAAAGATGTTTGCCGATTTTACCGCCGCGGACCGACGGATCAACGGCAAAGGACGAAATGTAAAGCTCATCACCGTCATTGCTGTGCGTCTCGTAAATGGAGTGATTTAAACTGAAATTTGAATACGGGATTGCTTCCGAATACGGCCACAGCTCGGAAGAAACATAGCCCGCAATTATTTTGCCGCCTTTCGTTTCAATCTCGGCGATCAAAAAACCGTCCGGAAACACCGCGATTCGGTCTTCAAACACTTTTTTGGATTCGACGACTTCGGAATGAAAAGAAAGACGTTCAATTTTCATAATGCCGTCAATATCGCCGGCATTTGCTTTTCGAATCGTTGCGGGCGGTAAATTTTCCATGACGGAAAAAGTGTTTGGAACTAAATAAACGTTAAGATGAAATTAAAAGTTAAGATAAAATAAAAAGTTAAGATAAAATAAAAAAAGCGGAAACAGAAAAATCTGTTTCCTTCATGTGTTTATTCCAGTGTCGGGATCGCCAAAAGCAAGCTGCGGCGCGTTATAATGCCGGTAAGTTTTCCATTATCGTCAACGATCGGAACGATACCGATATTTTTGTGAACGATGCAGTTGACGATTTTTTCAGCAGGCGTCGTCGGCTTGGCCGTCAGCGGATTCCGGGACATGACATCGACAACCAAAAGCGTTTTCACCTGTGCTTCTTGATGATTGTCGGGAACGCTGTCCTTAAATTCCTGGAACGCGACAGCGACATCGCGTTCGGAAATCACGCCGACAAGTTTTCCGTCTTCCATGACCGGAATTCTCCCGATATTGTTTTCAAGCATCAGGTGACGAGCGTGAACCAAACGTTCGCTGGAATTGATGGTAATGACGGTTTTGTCAAACATGACATCATTGGCCTGGCCGCCGAAATCGAAAGCGCCGATCAGCTCGTTGGGCGTAATCCACCCGAGAACATCTTTTTCGTTTTCCGAGACCAAAAGCACGCCGCCTTTATCTTTCAGGATTTTTGCGGCGACGGCGAATTTTGTGGCAGGCTTGACGAATGTGCAATTATCCGTAACAGCCGTCACGACAGGAAGAGAGGAAGCAGGCTTCGTTCTTTTTTTCGTCCCAAGTTCCTTAGCAAGACTGCGCATGGTCAAAATGCCCGTTACTTCCCCGTTGTGCATAACAAGGAGACGACGCGTATTTTTCTTTTCCATAATACTCAGCGCGTTTGAAATCTTTGCCGATTTATCAATTGTCGGGGGAGCGACCATGATATCTTTAACCTGCATAATATTTTCACCTTCTGTGATTGACTAATTTTAGGTTAATTATTTCATTTTCTAACGGGATATGAAATGAGCGGAAAAGATTCAAGATCCGTACGCGCTCAAGCCATAAATAGAATGGAATTGCATTTTTTCCGCGGATTTAAGTTTCCGCGGCGGCTGTCTTTTGAAACGTTTGCAAACAACTCTTTTGACGTTTACTTTAACTCGTAATTTTCGGCGAGCCATTTCAAAATATCATCTTTTGAAATCATGCCGGAAACTTTTCCGTTTCTGGTGACCGGAAGAGAGACGACATTATTTTCAATAATTTTTTTAGCCGCGCCCGCGACAGATTCGCTGACATCGGCAACAACGATATTTGTCATAATGTCTTCCGCAATAAACGGAATATCCAACGCGTATCTGGCGGCTTTGGAAGAAGATTTCTTAGAGCCGCGAATACTTCTTTTGCCGTCAGATCCGATTAATTCGTTTGCGGAAAGGTCTTTAACGGAAACGATGCCGACCGCTTTTTCGTGATTGTCCATGACAATGACTTTTTGGACATCGCTTTTTTCCATTTCATCAATAACGTGGTTGATCGTATGGTTTGTGTTGACAACAACGGCTTTTCCGGTCATGGCGTCTCCGACGCGCCCGACTGTTGCGACTTCCGCCGCGAATCGAATCAAGTCTGTTTTTGAAACGATTCCGAGAACTTCTTTCTCAAAGATCGGAATATGATCAATATTTTTTTCAACCATAAGCTTAGCCGCTTCCGCGGCGGAGGCGTTGGGCGAGAGTGTCACAACGTTTGCTGTCATGACGGATTTGATTGGGATTTGATCAATCGGCCTTCGTTTCCAAGCCGCTTCTTCTTCAAAAAGCTTCATATTTAAGTCGGACTTGGTGAAAATACCCAAAATTAACGGGGCGTCCACCACTAAAATAGAACCGACTTTGTGTCTCATCATAAGATTTCGCGCATGTGCAACCGTTTCATCGGGCTCAACAACATAGACCGGCGAATTCATGATATTTTTCATTTTCATAGAATGTTCTCCTATGTGATTTCAACATTAAATTTCCGGAAAAACGAACATTTTCGATTTTTTGGTTTAATAGTGTTTGGTTTTGTTTATTCATTTCACTCTGATGCCGTGATTTCTGATTTGCGGCGGTACAGAAAAAACAGCGAATCAGACTTTTTTTCAGCGGACGCGGCAAAAACGCGCTTCGTTTGAATAGGACAGAAATGATTTAACTCCGGTTCTGATTTTTCAGACATTTCCGTAAATCACTTCCGCAAATGCGTTTTAAGGCGTAAAGCTGCCGTAAGTCATAGGCCGCTTTGCGTTTAAACACAAGTTTGCCGGAATCAGAAATGTCATCGAACAAAAATGCTTTTGTATTGGGTTTTTGTGTCATTTGTTTTCCCCAAAATTTAATTTCCGGATGTTTTAAAGAGGGTCGTCCTCTGTTAAATAGTTTTTCAAATATAATAAATATTATAATCAAAGTATTATAGCGTAGAATAATATAATATGATGCGTAGACATAAAACACCAAAAAACTTAAGAAACGCTTGACCCTCCTCTGCTTCCGATGGAATGATTTAAAAAAGAAAGGAAAAGAGAAAGAAGAGAGAAGGAAAAAAGAAAGAAAAAAAGAAGAAAGGGGATTTATATATTGATTTATAAATCCGATTTTCGAAATATTTCAAAATTTTTGAATCGTTTCAAAATGTTAAAACTGTTTAAATATTCAAGTAATACTCAAATCGAATGATTACATGATCACGATTCTGGTTCTGTTGCCGGCGCTCAGCTCAATTTCTTCGTTCATGCCGAATTTGGAAAAAGCGTCACTGATGCGGACAGTCATACCGATTTGAATGCTGTTGACAAGTTCGGCGTGTTCACCCCAAAGTGAAACTCGAACGCGGCAGCCGGCGTCATCTTCCACTTCGATATTGGAAACCGTGTTTTGTGTGCCGTCATCTCTTTCAAATTCACGGAAATCGCCGATTTCAACCACACGGCCCTGAACAGAATACGATTTGCCGGGAAGGATGTCGTTGATATTGTCAAGTTTTTCCATATACCGAATCTCTTTGTCACTTGCCGCGACATTTCCGCGGGAGCCGACATTGAGTTCAATGGACTGGCTGAAATCATTCATTCTGGAATAAGCATTGAGAATGCTGACAGATTCGCCAAAATCAAATTCATCTAAATAAACGGTTTTATCATCCCAAAGACTGACACGGATTTTGCCGGTATCATCGCCGATCATAAGCGTTCCTATCGTTCCTTCGCTGCCGTCTTTTCTGCTGAAGGTGCGGACATCGGAAATATCTAAAATAACGCCTGAGAGGTTCACACCGTTCATACCGTCAGCGATTTCGGAGATTTTCAAAAATTTCTGTTCATATTCAACTTCAGAATCAGCGATTTCAACACTGCCGAAGCTGCCGAGTGAAATTTCCACTTTTTGGGAAAAATTGTTGACTTTGGCATAAGCATTTTGGATCACAACGGAGCCGCCGAGATCTAATTCATTGACAAGAGCCGCTTTGTCATCCCACATGCTGACGCGGATCGTTCCGGTTGAGTCACCGATTGTCATATTAGCGACACGCCCTTCACCGCCGTCCTTGCGTGTAAACGTTTTGATCTGACCGAGATCCAAAATTTTTCCGAGAACGACAATATCATTCATACCATCCTTGATTTCACTGATTTTGCGGGTCGGGATGTTATAGTCGATCTCTTCGTCGGAAAGCGCGAAAACGCCGTTGTTGCCGACATGGACTTCCGGACCGTTTAAGCCGTGCTTGGTGTAGCCTGAAACATTGACACTGCATCCAATCTTAATTTCACCGCTTTCGATCGTGTCCACTTTGGAATCCCAAATCGAAATCCGGATCTTTCCGGTCAAGTCGCCGGCCATAACAGTCGCGACGCGCCCGACCGTTCCGTCAGCGCGGTTGAACTCACGCGGGTCATAAACCGTCAAAACTTTCGCCGCAAAAGAAATGTTGCCGCTGTTTTCATCTATTGAATCAATCGTCACGACTTCTCTTTCTGTTGCGGAAACGCCGAGATCGCTTAAAACGAGCCGCGCGCACATTTCATCGTCGCAGAGGCCGCCCAGTGCTTCTTTTCTTTCGCCGACTTTTGCGACAAAATCATCGTAACTGATCAAATTTTTAACTTTTTCGTAGATTTCTTGTAATTCTGCCATTTTTTTACCTGATTTCTTTTGATTATTCTGACCTGATCGGCAAAACGCTGACAAATTCAACAGTTTGATAAACCTGAGTGTCTGAAAAATGATTGAGTTTCGGGTACACGGACAAAGAATGATTTAAAAAACAATTGAGATGAGGGAATTGCTGCGGTTTTAAGATTTGTTGCTTTAATAATTCAACTCTCCTATTTTTACCTTCCGTCTTTTCACAAAATCCGCTTATTTCAGACGTGTGCAATTATATTTATATTAATAACGCTGTTTATTTTTCATTATGATTCGAAGGTGCGAAGAGCATGGATGCTTTCGGGGCGAAACTTGTCCGGACTGCGGCCAAGAAGGACAATTCATTTTAGACGAGGAGTATGAAGACCGATTAGGCCGCTTCATCGCCGGGGCTCTAAGACATTTCCCCGCGAAGCTCGGGCTTTCTATGTATGAAGACGGCTGGGTCAGCATCAACGCTTTGACGGCGGTCGCCGCACGCAAATACAAATGGCCTAAGAAGTATCACGTTTACGCGCTTGTCGAATCTGATGAGAAAGGAAGATATGAAATCTCAGGCGGCAAAATCCGCGCCGTTTACGGTCATTCCATTGATGTCAATCTGGATTATCCGCTTTATAAAAACGAATTCGCTTATTACGGCGTGACGCCCGAAGAGGTTGACATGATTTTAGATGAAGGCATCTTGCCCGCCAAACAAAGATATGTGCATTTGAGCACGACGCTTGAAAAGGCGATTGAAGTCGCAATGATCCACTCGGAAAATCCGTCCATTTTCAAAATCGATGCCGTTGCCATGGTTAATGCCGGCCTGAATCTCATGATCGCCAACGAAGATATTTTGCTGGCGGATGAAATCCCGGCGGAATATATTTTGGAAATTTACGAATAATTTCATTTGTTTTTTTTCAGCTCAGTTCATTTTCTTTAAGGGGTCATGCTGAAAACAAAGGATTTTTTTTTCCGCATATTTATTTTTCAAGTGCATGATCGTGATTTGAATATCATATGAATTAATTATTATCATAACGCTTTTTGTATTCAATGTAATATGTAGAAATAGAAAGAATTATAACGAAAATCAAAAAAAAAGACGGAACCCATACTAAGAAATTTGTTATTAAAGAAATCAGAAGATTATTTTCACTTAATAAATTCAGAATGAATAAAATAAAAAGAGATAAAACAAACAAAGAAATACCGGTTTTTTGAAGTTTGTTTAATTTTTCCAATTTATCTGAAATATTTTCAGTTTGCATATTCATCTCTTTTCTCGATTATTTTAAAAATCAATCGTTATTTTTGTATACGATACGGATTCATCAGCACCATCACCATCCCATGGTCCAAAATCGGAGCCTGCTTCTCCAATAGAGTATGCAGAGCCAGATCCAGAAACTTCTAAATATGCCATATAATTATGTCCACCCTGCAGATTCATAGGTATACCTCGATTAAATGATTGATTAACAACTTTACCATCAATTAAACTTGTAGAAACACTATAAATATTTGTTTTATACGATGTTCCAGTTGTCAAATCTTTTACAACAAAATTAATGTTGGTAGATGCTGATCCCCCAGCGAATGCTTGAGTCATTCCTTTGATCTTTCCTTCCATATATACATTTGCAGATTGTGTTCCACTACCACTGACATTAAATGTTTGTCCAACATATGCCCAAGCGTTCACAGTCCCCAAACCAATAGGACCAGTTAATGCAGTTTCTCTCGCTTTTTTTGAACTGGTTGCATAATCTGACCCATAGAAGGCAGGTGTAAATCCATATGAACTTTTCCCGTAATCTCCAATATCAGCTGTTGTAATAGATTTATCAGTACCTAAATATACAATTTGAGCCGCTCTTGAATTTGGAGGTGTAATTGAACTAATTGACATGTCAATTTCTTTTCTCATCTCTTCTTGGGATGCTACTAACATAGCTTCAGCAATTTCAGTTGCTTTTTCATCAGATATTTTTGTTTGTTTTATATCTTCTATGTTAAAATCAAGAGGCAATTCTGAAATATTATAACATTTCTCTTTTTGTATATTTTCTGTTGCATAAACGATATTTAACGAACATAAGAACACCAAAAGGAGCAATACAGCAAAAGAAAGACTGAGTAATCCCCTTGTTCGTGACTATGTCTCTGAAAAAATAATGGTTGGATGGTTGCCTGAACAAATTGCAGGCAGCAATCGGGATTGATAAAACCGGATTGAAAACCAACTACAAAAGCATTTATCAGTATATTTACAAAGATAAGAAAGATTTAATCCGGTTCCTTCCGAGGCGGCATAGGGTACGGAAAAAGAGAGGACTGAAAACTCAAAACCGTGTAGGGAAAATACTTGACCGGACATCTATTGAAAACAGACCTGAAATAGTGAATGAAAGGAGCAGATTCGGAGACTGGGAAATAGATACGATGGGATCAAGAAAAGCAAAACAGTGTGTTCAGGTCATTGTTGAAAAGAAGAGCCGGTTTGTGATTATCAGTTTATTGCAGGATAAATCAACGAAAGAAATGATGGATAAAGCGGTTGAGAGTTTGAAAATGTTTCCGAAGGATATGAGAAAAACGATAACGTTTGACAACGGAACTGAAAATACGGGACATATGAAATTGAGAAGTTAGAAATGGAAACATATTTCTGTCTCCTGTATCATAGTTGGCAAAAAGGAACGGTTGAAAATTCAATCGGATTGGTAAGGCACCAATATCCGAAAAGTACAAATTAATCTAATGTGAATGATGAAGAATTGAAAGAATTACCACAAACCTTATTAAATCAAAATATTCTATTCATTATTTGTTATGCAGAAATTGCCCGCCGAAATGAGCCGGCAAGCCGCATATCAAAAAAGTAAAGATTTGTGTATCATTGATCGGCGAACATACCGAATCAGTTTTATATAAAACGCTTAATTAATATTTGCGGTTTAAAATGTGAATATAAAACCGTGATCCTCTTCACTTAATCAACGGATGCGATGAAGTCATCCATTTCAAACAAAATTAAAAAATTATCATCGATAAACTCAAAATGACAGATTCAAAAAACATGTTTCTGCAATTGAATCGATTCAAAATCACGTGTAATTAACAGGTGACGGCACTTTCAAAATTGTGCGCCTTTTAACCTGATTTACCTGCGCGAAACGAATTCAAAAAGAATTCGATTGACGCGCCGGCTGAAAAATACTTGCAATTATACATTTCAATAATGAAACGGCTTAAACCGGTAAAACCGCAGCCGAATGTAAAATGCAATCGACAGATGTTACAACATATACAAATGTATGGATAATGTGTTGTAACATGTGATTTGTGACCGCATTCATAAATACGGTCAGCGGCTGCATTTTTCAAAAACCCGAAAACAAACAGGATTTCAATTATTCATATTACCAATATCGTTGACGCCAAACTTCAGACTTAAGATAAATTTCAATATATCGGCTTAAAAATCAATTAAAACCGTGTCATTTCAATACGTCTTATTTCCGCCGTTAAATAACGCTGAATGTGAATCGCCTGATACAAAATAAGGCGGCGCATCATTAAGTTTGGTTTCCCATCACAGCTTTGCTATCGCACGTTAACATAAATTCCAAAACATGCGCCGATATTCGTGAAAAATCCTGTTTTATTGACGGCTGCCGCATTATCGTTTTGCTTATAAAAGCTGTTTCATTTGAAAAAATGAATATTTCAAATACCGATTTTGAATCTTTTTTGCAGACGCCTGTTTATGCTTTTTTGAGTTTTTGGATCCTGCGGGAGACAAAATCATGCAAAATGAAGATACAACCAAATATATCATCAGAACAAAAATCACTGCCGATGGCGTTATTGAACGTCCGGATATCGTCGGCGCCATTTTCGGCCAAACAGAAGGACTGCTCGGAACAGATTTGGACTTGCGCGAACTTCAAAAAACAGGCCGTGTCGGCAGAATAGAAGTCATGGTAACAACCAAAGGCGGTAAAACGCGCGGAAATATTTTTATTCCGTCCAGCTTGGATAAAGTTAAAACATCCGTTTTAGCCGCCTCTTTAGAGACAATTGACCGTGTCGGTCCGTGTGTCGCAAACATCGAAGTGACGAAAATCGAAGATGTCCGCGCTTCCAAACGTGTCAGCATCGTTGAGCGCGCCAAAAACATTTATAAAACAATGTTTGATGAAGATTTGCTTGAAGCGCAGGAAATCGCTGACGTTATCCGCGAATCTGTTCGGGTGGAAGGCATTACCACATACGGTAAAAATAAACTGCCTGCCGGCCCCGAATATAATTCCAATGAGATTATTGTCGTTGAAGGCCGCGCCGATGTTTTAACGCTTCTCAAATACGGCATTAAAAACACAATCAGTGTCGGCGGCACAAACATTCCGCCGGAAGTTGCGGATTTGCTCAAAGGTAAAAAAGTCACGGTTTTTACGGACGGTGACCGCGGCGGCGAATTAATTATCCGTGAATTGATCCAGGTTGCCAATGTCGATTACATTGCCCGCCCTCCGGACGGCAAAGCGGTTGAAGACATGATCCAAAAAGAAATCGTGTTGGCGCTTCGCCGCAAAATGACAAAGGACCAATACATCGAAAAATACGGTATTGTCCTTCCGGCCGCCAAAAGAACAAGAAAAATCACTGAAACGGCAAAAACGCCCCACACCGCTATTGAAAAGGTCGTCCAAAAAAGAGTTTCTGCAATCAAAAAGCCTGTTTCTTTAAACAAATTCGAAGAAGAGGAAGAAGATGCGCCTGTCAGAAAAAGCCGTCCGGAACTGCCGGCGGAAAAAACGGAGCGCAGAAAGATTTCAGATCGGATCGAATCAGATGAGAAAGAGGAACGACCTGCCAGACAGCTTCGTGTCCGGACTGTAAAGCCCAAGACAGAAGAAATGGATGACATAATTGCCGTAAATTACGTTAATCTGAACCAACCGGCAGAAGAACCGGCCGCTGAGGAAAAAAGCCGCGATCGTGAAGAAAGAAAACGCGGCCGTGAAGAGAGAGTTCCGCGCGATAAAAATTTCGGGAACCGAAAAGATGAAGAGCCGGCCAAAGAAAGAAAGCCCCCGATTCCGGCGCCGTTTGACAAAGAAATGGAAACGCTTTTGGGAACGTTGTTTTCCAGAATTTTAGATGAAAATGACGCCGTCATTTCTGAAATGCCTGTCAGAGAACTTGCCGGCGCGTTAAAAGACGGTGTCAGCGGCGCAAAAACGATCGTTTTTGACGGCGTTGTTTCACAAAGGATTGTCGATATCGCCGCCGAACAGGGAATCGAGAATTTGATCGGATTAAAAATCGGAAACGTTGTTAAAATGCCGGCGGCAATGAAAGTTTTTACATCTCAGTAATTTAATGGCAATCAAAATTAAATCACTGCCGGCGACGGCGGTGATATTTTTTTAAAAAATAAAAATCAATAAATCAGAATCATTAAATGTAAGGCGGATATTCCTTTTTCTTGGATTCCGATCGCGGGCAGCGTTCTTCATACCAAACTTTGGAGTTTTCGACTTCTTTTTGGCTTCTGACTTTTTTTTCAGCGTTTAATTTCGCTTCTTCCGGCTTCTCGGCAGCTGTATCAAAATTCATTTTTTCCATTAAAATATCAGCTTTTGATTTCGGAACAACCTGTGTTTTTGAAGGAGCTGCGGGATTGATTTCTTCAAAAATCAATTTCTGATTTGACTGTTCGGAAATATTTATTTGTCTCGGATTTGAAAAAAATTCTTTTTGTTTCGGAGCCGACCGGATTTTAATTTCTTCATATTCAATTTGAGAGGAGCCTGTCATCCGGCTGAATAAATTATTATCAGCCGGAGCCGAATTGTTTTTGATATTTGCCTTTTCTGTTTTCGGCGTCTTTTTCGGCTCAAACGCCGGCCATCTGAACTCCGACTTTCGATGAGCTGTTTCGGATTTTACGGTTTCAGATTTTATTGCTTCGGATTTTACGGTTTCGGATTTTATTGCTTCTGATTTTACGGTTTCGAATTTCATGGTTTCAGATTTTACAGTTTCAGATTTTACTGTTCCGGATTTTATTTTCATTTCCGCTTCAAAATCCGCCTGTTGTTCACCCCGCGTGCTTCCTGTGACCGATGCGAACTGATTATCCGATGAATCAGATCGTTTGACCGGGATTGTTTTCATTCCAAAAGGCGTTTCAATCTTCTGATAAACTGTTTCAAGGGCGGAATCCGAATCAGAGACATCCAAGTTAGAGTCATTTGAATCGCCGATGATTTCAACTTCCGAAGATTCGTCTTCCGGAACACGGATCAAATGGTCGGCGGATGAACCGGAAAATGCAGAGACGGTAAATGATTTTGGGGATTTTTCATCTGTTTCATCAATAATTTCCGTGTCGGTGTCTTCTGAATTTGCGTTTACCTTGTTTATTTTGTATATTTTATTTATTTCAGTATCATGCAAGTCCTTTTCATTCGATTGTTCCATCGGAAGTTGAGGAGTTTCAGATGAATATGAACCCGCTTCATTTTCAATTTCGTTTTCATTAATATCAACAGATTTATTTTCGGCTTTATCAATGATATCATTTTCAAAAATGAGTTCTTCCGAAACTGTTTGAAATGTATTTGAGTCATTGATGCCGATTTCATCTCCGGCGCCGAGTTTCAGGCCGCCGGAGCCAATGCCTTCGGAATCAATATTTTCAGAATCGATATTTTCAGGATCTTCTGTCAGTTCAGAAACCGTATTCGCCCGAACGGTAACTTTTGTGATGACGCCGATTTTTCTGATTTCCGCTTTTCCGATGACTGAGAGTGTACTGCCGTTCGCGTAACCGACAACACATCCCGGCATAATTGTAATGTTTCCGCCGCTCTCAACCGAACAGACAAGCGCTTTTTGAAAAAGAGAAACATCAGAATCCGCCGTAATGTTTCCTTTGATAATAGAACGGGAGCCGACAATGATTTGATTGGCTTTCAGATTGCCTTCAATAACACAGCCTTTTCCGAACTGAATATTGCCGTCAATTTTGATATTTTTCCAAAAGCGAGTTCCGGAGCCGACAATGACATTGCCCTTGACGGCAATGTTTTGGTCAAGAATAGAATTTTTGGGTATAATATAAGTGTTTGACGGCGAATGAAAACGAATGTTTTTGGAAGAAATCATAAGGATAAAATCACTTACAATTATTTAAACCATATTAAATAAGATAAATTTAAGATTTTAAATATTTTTATTCTTCAAGCGTTTCGGATATTCCAACATACCAAAGCGCATTTTTAATGGTCGCTTGAACTTCTTCTTCCGTCACTTCGCGGACGATTTTTCCGGGAACGCCCAAAACCATGCTGCGCGGCGGAATGATTTTTCCCGCCGGAACGAGCGCGTTTGCGCCGATAATGCTTCCCTCGCCGATGACAGCGCCGTCCAAAACAGTAGAATTCATACCGATGAGGACATTGTCTTCTATAACGGCGCCGTGAACGACAGCGCTGTGCCCGATTGTTACGTTTTTACCGATGACGGTCGGCCGGCTGATATTGCAGTGAAGAACACAATTGTCTTGAATGTTGCTGTTTTCACCGATTCTGATCGGACCGGCATCCGCGCGGATAACGGCACCGTACCAAACATTTGTGTTTTTTGCAAATTCCACGTCACCAATAATGGTCGCATTTTTCGCTTTTCTTAACATAGTCTTCACAAATCATTAACTTTTTAAACAATTTTTTATGATTCTTTAAACAAATTTTAAATAATTCTCTATAATTCTTTAAAATATTCCTGTCATCACGTTTTTAATAAGTTCGGCGATGTCAATGCCGGAAATTTTTAAAACGACATAAGCGCCGATGAAAGTTCCGATCATGCTGCCGACATTGGCAAGCGCCGCGACGTAAACGACTTTAAAAAATGAATTCTTGTTTAATTCTTTAAACGTTTCTGAGTTCATCATGCTTTTCATGTCTTTTGTTGTCGGTTTTCGGCTTCCCGCTTCAACGAGGCCGACAAACCAGCCGACTGCGATAAGCGGATTGATGGATGTGAACCACGCCAATAAGAAAGCGGTTGCTGCCGACCGAAGTTTGCCGCCGGCAACCAAAACGCCGCCGGCACTGAGAACGCCGTTGATCAGGAACCAGTACCCGAATGCTAAAAGAAAAACATCCGGCGTCATTTCAGGATAGGTGGCAACCGCGTAAATAATGTAAGCGAACAGCAGCAAAACCAATGCAATGATGCCGCCGCTGATGATTTTGAGTAAACTGAATCGCTTTTTCGGAATCGTATCAAGGTCGGCAAGATTTGGGATAGAAGAAGGCGTATTCAAATATTTCATAACGCCCTCACGGTGACCGGCACCGATAACGGCGACGATTTTTTTACCGGCTCCGGCGGCTTGAACGGTCCGCAGAAGATTTCCGGCCAGATAAGCATCACGCTCGTCAATTAAAACGGACGCGGCTGTCGGTGACAGATGACGGAATTCTTCAATCATTGCAGTGATGACATCTTGGTCTGTCATGTTATTGATATCGAAATTCATTTCTTCTTCGTCTCCGAAAAACATACCTTTAACGATGCTGTAAGCCATCTTGACTTTTTCAATGAATCCGAGTTTCGCTAAAAAACGTTTGAATGTTACTTGGATATCGCGATCAATAAGCGCGATTCCGGCATTGGTTTGATGAGCGCTTTCCACAGCCGCCATCATTTCAGACCCCGGAGGAACGCCAAGTTGCTCACCCATTTTCTTTTGCATGTAGGCCAAAAATCCGTACAGAAGATAATAAAAGGTTTGGCCCGGCCGAAGAACATCTCTAAAAGATATTTCAGAACTGTCCGCATCCGGATTTGTCATGCCTTTATATCTGTTATGATCAAGTTCGACAGCAACGATATCCGGACGCTCCCTTTCAATCGTTTCACACACTTCACGAACACTTTTCTCAGAAATATGCGCTGTTCCGATGATGATGATCTGCGTCGGATCAATTGATTCGGCATCTTCTGAAACAGAAATAATGTGATTAAAATCCGCGCCGGTTTTTAAATCGACCATGCCGCCGGATGCTGCTGAAGTATTTGAAACAGCTGTGTTTGATATTTGAATACCCTGATCAGAATTATTATTTTGGTTTTGATTACTATGATCATTTTGAATATTTTCTGAAGATGAGCTGTCGGCTTCCTGTGTTGAAGTGAAAGAAGAAACAGATAAAATTGTATCGTTCGAATCAATCGGTTCTGAAAAATCATGTGTGTCGTTTTTCATAGTGTGAGACTCAAAATTTAATTTCAATTTATATAAATATTATTTGTTTCTGAAATACTTCTTCTCCTATTTAAAACAGATTCGTTTTTTCAAAATAAATTTATTTTCTAAATTTGAAAAAAACAAGGAAAAATAAGAAAAAAGAGGAGAAAAAAATAAGGAGAAGAAGAAAGGGAGAAGAAAAGGAAAAGGAGAAGAAAAAGGAGAAGAAAAGGAAAAGGAGAAGAAAAAGGAGAAGAAAAGGAAAAGGAGAAGAAAAGGAAAAGGAGAAGAAAAAGAAAAGCGGAGACAAGACAAGAAAAATCTCTTTTTATTGTTAAATATCATAAAGTAACTTGGATTTTGAGTTAGTCGATAAAAACAACCCCTTTATTTCGACTGGAAAGTTTATAAACCCCCATCTCCCCATAATTTCCTATGAAACAATTTTAAGAAAAATTCAATTGAAAAAAAATTTAAAAAAATATTCTATTTTTTTATTATTAAAACAATGTTGTTGAGTTAATAAATTTTTCATATTTAAATTTGTTGATATATGAAAAAATAACAAATTAATAATCAAATTTTATTAAAAAGTAATAAATTAAACAAATCAGTTAATAAAAATGGAATTAATAAAACAAAATTAATAATTCAATAAAAATTATAAAATCAAATTAACCGATTCAATTAATCAATAGGAATTAAACTAAAAATTTGATTGATAATCAATGAAATCAAATTCATCAATTCAATCAGTCAACAGGAATTAGGCTGAAAAATTTGATTGATAGTTAATGAAATTAAATTCATCAATTCAATCAGTCAACAAGAATTAGGCTGAAAAATTTGATTGATAATTAATGAAATCAAATTCATCAATTCAATTAATCGAATTAACCAAAATTTGATTATTAAAGGTGAATTTTATCAAAATAATCAGAAAAGAAAGTTGACAAATTGGGGCAATTAAAATCTTCTATAAATATTACAATCATTATATTAATTTATATATTTTTTAAATTTTTAATAAATTTCGATCCGGCAATTTTTACACTTGTTCCAATGGAAATTATGGGGTTGGTCTGATTGTTCCCATTTTTAACTTCTGATGGAAATTAAAAGGAGTATAAGATTTTATTTTATATTTATTTTGATTATTATTACCTTATTTATTTCTTAATTATATTTATTTTCATTTTTCAGCTGCGATGATTTTTTGCAGGTTATGTTATTTTCGTTTTTCAGTCATTGTATTTTATTTTCGTTTCCGATCATTTTCCAGTTTTGTTTTTTCATCTTGTTTTTTCATCTTGTTTTTTCGTCTTGTTTTTCAGTTTTGTTTTTTCAACCTTGTTCCTTCAAGCAAATTTTAAATATTTAATTTTGATTTGTTCTGACATGAATGAAAAGGGTCTCCCTGAAAAAGAGCTGTTTGATGAGCTTGGCTTTTTCTCAGGGGCCGACACGAATTTTAAAAAAGTTTTCAGTTCCATGTGTACGATTCCGCATCCGATCGCTGTTGCCGCGCAGCAACTTTTTTCACATTCAAATGTCGGTGATCCCGGTTTGTTTCAGGGAACTTGCCGAATGGAAGCTGAAATTATTCGGATGTCCGCTTCTTTTTTGAATCATTCCGATCCAAACACCGCTTTCGGTCACCTGACTTCCGGCGGAACAGAATCTAACATTGAAGCGGTTCTGCATATGAAAAACCGTTTTTTGAGTTCGTTTTTCGATGCAGACGGTGAAACTGAAAATCAATTGAATCAGTTAAATCAATTGAGCAAATTGAATTTGGTCTTGCCGAAAACAGCTCATTTCTCATTTGAAAAAATCGCCAATTTGTTGGATATTGAACTCAAAAAAGCGGATATTGATTCAAAATTCAAAGTTGTTCCCGAATCAGCGGAATCACTGATTGATGAAAATACGATCGGGTTGATCGGAATTGCCGGAAATACGGAATTCGGCTCGTGCGATCCGATTGATTCGCTTTCGGAAATCGCCGTCAGACACGATTTGCCGCTTCATGTTGACGCGGCTTTCGGCGGTTTTATTTATCCGTTTCTGCCCGAATCCGACAAAAATTCGGGAATTAAATTCGCTTTTGACTGTCAAGGTGTGACTTCTGTTTCCATTGATCCGCATAAAACAGGTCTTTCTGTCATTCCCGGCGGCGTTTTAATTTTCAGGAATGAATCCGTTCTTTCTCCGTCTTTGGATAAAATTAAAGTCAAAACGCCGTATCTGACAAGCAAATATCAATCAACATTGACCGGTACGCGTCCGGGATCGTCGGTCGCGGCCGCTTACGCCGTCATGAAACATCTCGGCGCGGAAGGTTATCGAAAAAACGTTGCCTATTGTATGGATTTGACCTGTCACTTTCAAAAAGAACTCTCAAAAATCAATCTGAAGCCTTATGTTAACCCCGAAATCAATATTATTACTGTCAGTGTCGGAGATGGAAAAGACAAAGATGCCGACCGTGAAAAAACGGAACAAATCCGCTCCCGGCTTTTGGAAAAATACGGCTGGAACGTGTCAGCTGCAAAAACCGCGCCGGTATTGAGATTTGTTTTGATGCCCCACGTCACAAAAGAAGATATCACAGCAATGATTTCGGATTTAAAAGAACTCTTGGAATCTGAAAACAGAATCTAAAAAGAATATTAACAGAATTTGAAAAGAATATTAAAACAAAAAATAAAAAGGAATTAATAAATCAATTCCTTTTTACTGTTCTTGATTTCAATGATCGCCGATTTATTCGCTGGCGTAATTGTCAAAATAATTTTTAATCAAAATGATCGGCGTTCCTTTGTCACCGCTGCCGCTTGTCAAATCACACAAACTGCCGAGCAAATCCACGTATCGGCGCGGCGTCGTTCCCTGTGATTCCATTTTACCGGACAGATTCTGCTTATCTTTGATGCTTTTGCGAAGTGCGGCCTGAAGCGCGTCTCCGGACAAATCTTTGAATTCATTGTCGGCCAAATATTTAAGTTTCAATTCATTCGGCGTTCCTTCCAATCCTTTTGTGTATCCGGGAGAAACAACAGGATCGGCAAGTTCCCAAATACCTGCGACGGGATCTTTGAAAGCGCCGTCACCGTAAACCATCACTTCAACTTGTTTTCCCGTTTTCTCTTTCATTTGCTTTTGAACATCGCTGACAAAAAGACCGCAGTCTTTCGGGAAAAGTTTGATTTTATCTTCTGCCGCTTTGTTGGCGCCGAGAATGCCGTAATCCGGATTAAAACCGCTGCCGTCAACGGGCGCGCTGAGAAGGTCGTCCAAACCGTAAACGGTTTCCGCGCCGGCGGCTTTGAGCGCCTTTTTCGTTCTGTGGCGGGTGTGAATGTCCGCGGTCAAAACATGTTTTGTAAATTGAAGAGCGGCGCGGGAATGGTTCGCGAAAATCACTTCAATATTATCGCCGAAGCTTTTGTAATAGTCAATATAATCAACGCCTGTCCAAAGGTGTTTTGTGTTTTCGCCGAATTTTTCTCTGAATTCGGCTTCCGTCATCACGTTTTTGTACGGGTCGACGCCGGCTTCATCAATCTGTTCCCATGTCACGATCTGATTGCCGACTTCATCTCCGGGGAAGCTGAGAATTAAATAAACCTTGTCAAGACCCATAGAAATGCCTTTGAGCATGATCGCAAACCGGTTGCGGCTCAGGATCGGGAATAAAACAACGGCAGTGCCGCCCGGAAATTTGGTTCTGACATCTTTTGCTAATTGTTCGATCGTCGCGTAATTGCCCTGCGCTCTGGCAACGACCGCTTCTGTTACGCCGATAACGTCTCCGTTTTCAATTTCAAAACCGCTGTCTTTTGCGGCCGCGAGGACGGATTCCGTTACAATAGACGTTAAATCGTCCCCTTCTTTGACAATCGGCGCTTTAATGCCGATAGATTGTGTTCCTGTCAGTTTCAAAACGGTCACCTTTTCCGTGAATGAGTAATAATTAATATGAAAATAAATATTGAATAATACATGAAGAACAAGTAAAAAAAGAAAGCGGTCAGATATAAATTTGATTTTCATGAACAAAAATGAAATATCTCAAAAAACATTTGATTCATATGATTTAAACATTAAAGCTTTTGATTGACGTGATTTAAACATTATGAGAAAGAAATGAAAAAATGAATTTAATGTAAAGTTAGAATAAAAAATTCGGCATGAATTTTTCATATGTCATCGGAACCCGCGGCAGTAAACATTGAAAATTTTCGCTCAGGGCGATTTTTCAAAATGAAAAATTGCGGGGCGAGCCGATAATTTTTCCAAAATCTCTTTATAATTTTTAAGCATATTCGTCAAAAATCATTTATTACCGACTTGAAAATAAAGGAAAATTCATTATGGTCATGGACAAACTCGGAGATTCTCTCCAAGGCGCTCTCAGAAAACTCATCGGCGCCGGCCGCATTGATGAAAACATTGTCAATGAAGTTGTTAAAGATATTCAGCGCGCTCTTTTGACATCTGACGTCAACGTTAAAATGGTTATGGAGATGTCAAAGCGCATTAAGGAAAGGTCGCTTAAAGAAGCGCCGGCCAAGGGAGCCGACCCGCGCGAACATGTCGTTAAAATCGTGTACGAAGAAATGGTTGCCATTATGGGTCAGGGCGCAAACATCGAACTTAAACCCCAGACAGTCATGATGGTCGGTCTTCAGGGCAGCGGTAAAACAACATCTGTCGCGAAACTGGCGCGCTATTTCCAAAAGAAAGGTCTTCGAGTCGCTGTCATCGGCGCCGACAACTTCCGGCCGGGTGCTTATCAGCAGCTGAAAACTCTTTCCGGGAAACTGAACATTTATTTCTACGGCGAAGAAAACGAAAAAGATGCGGTCGGAATCGTTAGACGCGGTATGAAAGAAATTGAAAAATATGATGTCAAAATCATCGACACGGCCGGCCGCCACGCCTTGGAAGCCGATTTAATCGCGGAAATGGAAGCTATCAACGAAGAAGCTAAACCGGGACAGAGGTTTTTGGTTCTTGACGCGGCGATCGGTCAGTTGGCCGGCCAGCAGGCCAAAGCGTTCAATGACGCTGTCGGAGTGACCGGAATCATCATCACCAAACTTGACGGAACGGCAAAAGGCGGCGGCGCTCTCTCAGCCGTTGCCGAGACAGGCGCACCCATCGCGTTCATCGGTACCGGCGAAACGCCGGACGCGTTTGAAAAATTTGATACCGACCGTTTTATTTCCAGACTGCTCGGCATGGGTGATTTACAATCCCTGCTTGAAAAAGTTCAAGAATCCATGAAAGAAACGGATTTGAACGTTGATAATATCATGAAGGGCAAATTCACTCTCAATGATATGTACGCCCAGCTGGAAGCGATGAACAAAATGGGTCCGCTCAAACAGGTGATGAGCATGCTGCCGCTCGGTTCGATGGGACTCGGCGGCGCTAAGCTTTCCGATAAAGATTTGGACGCGACGAGTGAGAAAATGAAGTATTACAAAGTGATTATGGATTCAATGACCGCCACCGAACGCGACGACCCGAAAATCATCAGCGCCGGCCGCATTCACAGGATTTCAACCGGTTCCGGCCGAAGTTCCGAAGAGATCCGTGAACTTTTGAAGTATCATAAAACCATGCAGTCGGCCTTTAAAAATTTCGCCGGCAAAGGCGGCGGCCGCAACATGCAGAAAATGATGAAAAAAGGAATGGGCGGCGGAAACCCAGGCGGGAATTTCCCGTTCTGATTTTAACACCAAAATTTTTCTTTTTTGATTATTTTTTTAATATTTGATGTATATGTTACTTGATGGGACTTTTTCCCCATCGCTGTCCGGTTAAAATCAGATCTTGGTGGGATTGAAACTATAACTGGTCTAATGGAAATTATGATTCTTACCGTGTTAAAATCAGACCTTTATGGGATTGAAATGGACGACCGCGTCTCATAATCCCGTTTTTGCCTCAAATCGTTAAAATCAGACCTTTATGGGATTGAAATTTCTTCAACGTCAATACTCATCGTTTTTCTACTGACTTGTTAAAATCAGACCTTTATGGGATTGAAAGTGAAGCTCGCAAGTATGCCCGTACCGCCATCGATAGTTAAAATCAGACCTTTATGGGATTGAAACTACATCGAACCGGTCTGCTTACCAATAACACGAAGCGTTAAACTGGAACCGACACAAACGTTTCAATCCCATAAAGGTCTGATTTTAACGCATGGTAATAGTAAACTTGCCGCCGCCCGAAATCGGTTTCAATCCCATAAAGGTCTGATTTGCATGCAGCCGGATTCCAAAAGAACTTCAATAAATAATCTGATTTGTTCAAAAAAGAAAAACATATAAAAGAAATTGAATACTTCTATATATTAGATAAATATTTCAAAATCAGGTTACATCATGTGGCAGAAAATATCGGCGGCCGGCAAAAAAATCATTCAATCCGGATTAACAGAGGCCAATTTCGGGAATATCAGCGTCAGGTCCGCGTCAGGCAATTCGTTCATTATTACAAAAACGGGAACGGCGCTGGATGAAATCGGCGTAAACGACCTCATTGAAATGCCGATTTACAACAGCGAAGAAGACACGCTGACAGATCCTGCCGTTTCGGTGATAATCGAAAAAACGGCATCATCCGAAACCCCTGTTCACCGCCGGATTTATCAGGAAACAGAGGCAAAAACAATCCTCCACGCGCACTGCCCGTATTCTGTCGTGATGTCGATTTTGGAAAATGAAGCCGGGAACGGATCACTTATTCCGATAGACAGCGAAGGCAAACTGTTTTTAAGAGAGATACCGATCATTTCCGGCGGCATCGGAAGCGCCGAATTGGCAGAAAATGCGGCGGCGGCTTTCAAGAGCGGGGAAACAAAGGGCGTTGTCATTCTCAGTCACGGAACAATCGCTATCGGGGAAACGTTAGAAGAAGCGTACAACATAACGGCTCAGCTGGAGCATGCCGCCAAAATCAAATACATATACGCAAAAGCTAAAAATTTATTTTAAGCGGAATTGTTATTTATTTAGAAAATATAACTCAGAATGAAAGAAATAAAGGAAACATAACCCATGGCAATCAATTCCCTTAGACCGTATGTCGCAGAGACGATCGTGGACCCGATTGCGAAAATATTTATAAAAATCGGGATCTCGCCCAACACTCTTTCAATTATATCGTTTTTATTTTCAATATTCGCCGGCACCGCTTATTATTTTGCGGGCGATGATTATTTCGGTTTGGCCGCCCCATATTATTTCTTATTGGTCGCGGCCATTTGCGTTCTTGTGAATTCGGGACTGGATGCGCTGGATGGCGCTGTTGCGCGCTTGAGAGGCATCGCCGGCAAAAAAGGCGATTTTTTGGATCACGTCATTGACCGCTACGCCGATGTTTTTATTGTTTCAGGCATCGTCTTCGGCGGCTTTTGCCCGTGGTGGATCGGATTCATCGCGCTTGCCGGCATTCTGCTGACAAGTTATCTCGGAACGCAAGCGCAAGCGATGGATATCGGCCGATATTACGGCGGCATCATGGGCAGAGCCGATCGCCTGGTAATTATTTTAGCCGCTTCCTTCCTGGATTTCGGGTATATCGCTTGGAACGATTCGGCCGCCGCCTTTGGAACTGTTTTCGGCGGTTTTTCATTCCTCGGCTGGGCGATGATTCTTATTGCAGTCGGATCTCATATTACGGCATTCCAGAGAATTTATCACATTTGGAAAGCGTTAGACCGAGAAGACAAAACATAAGTTTAAAAGACAGAATTGAGAGAAAATGTCACATAAATCTGATTTTACTTATTTGGACCATGTCGCCGACACAAAATTTATCGCGTACGGCGGCACGATTGAAAAGGTTTTTGAAAACGCGGCCTTGGCAACGCTCTCCGTTATCGCGGACATTTCAACAATTCATCCGGAAACAGCGTTTGAAATCGAATTAGAAACCGCAGGCAAAGAAAGCTTAATGGTTGACTTCCTGTCAGAACTTTTGTATATATTTGACGCCGAAGAAACCGTTCTCGGAGCGGTTTACGTTAAAGCGGCCGGAACGAAAAAAGACGAAAGCGGAGACGATATTTGGTTTATAAGCGCAGTCGTTTCCGGTGAGCCGATCGATTCCGCCAAACAAAATTTTAAAACGGAAGTCAAAGCGGTCACATACAGCGGTATCCGCATAGAGGAAACGTCGGCCGGATTTGAAGCGGAAGTCGTTTTGGATTTGTAAGTGCCGTAAACGAGCGGCCGTGTCCGCGGCGCAAGATCGTTTTTTGAGATTAATACTTTCACCCCCCTTCGCTTTTTTCTTTATATGTTTCAGTCATAAAGAACAATGCCTCCCAAAACCAAAAGATCAAAAATAACCGGAGGTCTAAAGGAATGACAGACATGAATGAAACAGGATTCGTTGATTCTCAGGAATCAATTCGTTTAGAAAATATCGGCACAGAAGACTTATTTAATCGTGCCGCCGCGATACAAAAAATTCTCTTTGAAAACGGAGCGGAAGTTCCCGTTGAAGAAATTGAATCAAAATTAAAAGAAATGACGGAAATATTCAAAGTTCCCGCGGCAGAGTCTCAAAGAAGCGTAACGAACGCTTTTTTGAAAAAATACAATATTTCAAAGACAAAAACATTCACGGAAAAAAAGTCTGCCGCCGTAAAGAAAATCGCCGAGATCACAGCAATGGCTGACATGCCGGACACTTGGATAGATTGCACTGGAAAAGTCATCCAAATTTGGGAAAACACTCATGAAAGCATCTCGCAGGCAGGACTTGTCGGTGACGAAACGGGCGTTATCAAATATACGATATGGAGCAGCGCGGAAATTGAACCGCTTGAACTCAACAAAACATATGATTTCAAAAACGCCGTTGTTAAATCCTGGAACGATAAAGCGAGCGTCACATTGAACAAAGCGTCATTGATCGCTCCGTCTGCCGAAGAAATCATAACGGTCAAAGCGAATGAAACAGTTTTGACTGAAATCAAAGACAGAGTCAATGAACTCAGAACAGTCGCCGAGCTTCATCAAGGCGGCATTTGGACAGATTTAAAAGCGAATATTGTTCAAATTTTTGAAAAAACACATGAAAGCATCTCATATGCCGGCGTTCTCGGAGATGAAACAGGAACAATGCGCTTTACAATTTGGAAAACGGCAGAGGTCGAGCGTCTTGAAGCCGGAAAATCATATTTATTTAAAAATGCCGTCACCAAAGAATGGAACGGCAATTTTACCGTTGAAATCAACCGCGCCGGAAAAATTGAAGAAGTCGATGAAAAGATCATTGCCAAAGCCGCGGTTTTTGAACTCTGCGGCTGCGCCGTTGACATCCAAGCCGGCTCGGGTTTGATCCGAAGATGCCCCGAATGCAACAAAGTCATGACAAAGGGAATGTGCGGCGAACACGGGAAAATGAAAGGAAAGTATGACTTGCGCATCAAAGCGGTATTTGATGACGGCTTAAAGGCGCATGAAACAATCATTAATTGCGGATTGACTCAAAAATTGATTCATATGGAACTGGAAGACGCTGTCGTGACGGCAACGGAAAATTTGGACCCCGAATGCATTAACGAAATTGTAAAACAGGAGCTCATCGGGAAATATTATCGTGTCAGAGGCGCGAAAACAGACCGCTACATCATCGCTGAAACCGTTGAGCGGGTCAACCATGTGGACACAGGCCGAATCGAGCGGATGAAAGAGATTATCGCCGATGAGCTGAAAAAAGACAAAAATGAAAAGGCGGAAACCGTGAAAAGTTCTGATTTTGAGGCGTTTGAAAAAATTCTGAACTCAATCGGAAATGAAGACGAAAACGATGAGACGGAGGCGGTCTGAAATGCCCGGATATTTCAGAGAAATTGCGGTTCGAATGTTTGCCAAAGAATTGAAAGATTCCGATATGGTTTATCGTGAAGAGGAAGAGCAATACGCGCCTCAGTATGTACTGACGCCGACAGGAGCCAAAGCGAATCGCGTTTTAATTTCAGGCGTTTTGACGGAAATTGAAAATATCGGATCCGGCGCGGAATATTATAAAGCGAGAATTGCGGATCCGACGGGAGTATTTACGATATACGCCGGACAGTATCAGGCGGAAGCCGCGCGCTTTTTGTCGGAAGCCGCAACACCCGCGTTTGTCACCGTCATCGGGAAAGTGACGGCATTCAAAACAGATGACGGGAACACACTGCTTTCTGTTCGTCCGGAATATATTCAAAACGCTGATGAAAAGGACCGTAATTTGTGGATTGCCGAAACCGCCGAAAAAACGCATGAACGAATTTCCGCGGCCGAAATTCAAGCCGATGAAAATATCAAGATCGTTCTTGACCATTACGCCCCTGATTTTTCCGAATACCGAAAAATGATTCTTCAGGCGCTGAAGACCGTTGTTTCAAACTGAAACGAAATAAAGATAAAGAATCAGCCGAATTTCTGACGAAAACGAAAAGTTTTTCGGCTCTTTTTTTAAATTCGGGATAAAATAATAAATAAAGAAGAGCAAATAGGAAATTATGAAGACCTATCTCCAAATTTGGTATAACAGTGACGGCAACTGCTCTCCGCCGTCGGAAGTGAACAGCCGGCTGATGTCTCTCGGCTTTCATATCATTCGCGGCCCTTATGACTATGTTTACGAATGGAACGCAAACGCATCTCTTGACGACGTTTTAAGACTCGGCGATAAAACGCATTTGACGTTAGCCGGAACAGGCGTGTTGTTTAAGATCGAAACAGATTGATTGGCAGCCGCTCAAATAACGGAAGTAGATTCATGACAAGATGCAAAACGTGCGGAAAAGAAGAGCCTGCGCAGGCGATATGCGGCATTTGCGGAAAAACGTATTGTTCCGACCATATTTCAAGACAAAACCACAATTGTTTTGTTGATCCCGACAGCATAAATATGGGACAAGCCCGCGTTTATGCCAAAACGTACGGGACCGGCGCAGCAAAAGGAACAGATCCGCCGAAAGCTGATTATTATGACCGGGATCAATTTGAACATCGTCACGGCTACGCAGTGACCCGCTCCCCGCCGCTATGGAAAATGATCATAAGCAGCCCGACTTACGTAATCATAGCCGTCTGTCTGATTTTCCAGATTATCGCGCTGTTCTCAATTGTTTTTCAGAATTCCGCGGCGGCTTATATTTACAACATGCTGATTTTGCATTCCGACTGGGGATATATCGCCGTTCGGCCGTGGACGCTTGCAACGCATATGTTTTTGCACCATCCGACAAACATTTTCCATTTGTTATTCAACATGTTTGCGCTGTTTTTCTTCGGCACATATTTGGAAAAATTAATCGGGAAAAAATCATTCATTCTCATGTATTTAATATCCGGAGTCGTTGCCGCGATCGGTTTCGTACTGATTGAAGGCGATACGGGCGTCGGTTTGGTCGGTGCCAGCGGCGCCCTTTACGGCGTTCTCGGCGCGGTTGCCGTCATTGATCCGAATCTTCGGGTGCTCGTTTATTTTATTCCGATGAAAATCAAATATATGATCGTGATTTTTGCGCTCATCAGCATTTTATTCATCGATGGCGGTGGTGGAAGCACAATTGCGCATGCGGCTCATCTCAGCGGATTGTTTGTCGGGCTGGGCTTCGGCTACTATTACCGCAATCGTCTGAGAGATAAAATGAAAAAAGAAAATTATTGACGGAGCAAATCGCTGAAATGACGGAAGCGCCGTTTATCGGAAAAAATTATCTGAAGCCGCCGGAAAATAAACGCGTTCCGATCGTTCCTTTGGATTTTAAAAAAATGTATGCCTGCTGGCTTCCGGGCCTGCGGTATACACTTTATTTTGACGAAGAGCCGAAAACGGAAGAATTAAAGCGGGTTCGGGAAATAATTCTGCTGGAAGTTTTCAGCGCGGACACGAAATATTTGATTGAACTGGCGCCGGAAGATTTCGAAGAATTTAAAACCGCTTACTCTTTGTTTTTAACATACGGCGGAGAAATGTTTTTTTATCAAAGAAAGGAAGGCCGCCGAATGAAAAAATATTTTGACTTTAAGCCGAAAAAAAATGCGGCCGGGCCGATTCGAAAATATATCGCGGCGGACAGGATTGAAAAAGCCGGCAAATGATTTAAAAAAACTCATCAAATCTTTTTTGAATTTTTCCGGAAGGAACCGATTTTACCGAAACCGGCTCTTGATTGACATCCGGTTCGTTTTCATCTTCAGCCCGACGGCTCCTATTCTTTTTATTCGGAACAATAAAACCGTTCACTTCGATTCCGATTTCTTCGTACAGCCGGGCGGCTGTTTTCGGACCGATCAAATCGCTCACTGCTGAAAAATCCGCCGGCTTAAACGACTCTTTGGATTTAAATCCCGCGTTGTAAAGCCGGCGCGCTCTGACACGGCCGATACCGCGGATTTTTAAAAGCGGCAGCAATTGAACGGAAACCCCGTACTGAAGACGAAGTTCCAAATCGGAAAAGAGTCCGGCGTAAGGAGATCCGATCAGTTTAAGCAAACGAGCTCCCGCGTTTGAAATCCACGCGGCGGTCTCGGAAAATTGACGGATATCACCTTCACCGACATCAAATTCTTTTGAAATTTCATTTTCCGGAACTTCTGAAATCCAGCGGTAAAGCAGAACGGCTGTCTTGAGTTCTCCCAAAAACCATTCAAATTCGGCGGATTTCGATGTCGGCGGCATGGAAATGATATGCCGGCAATTCTCAGCCGCAAACTCGGTCACCCATAAATAATCATTGGTCCTCATGTACAGGAGTTTCATATCCGCCGTCATGCAAACTAAATGAAGCAGACTGATTTCTGTCAAGGTCATACCGTTTTTTTCCGCTTTTCGGATCTGATTCAAAATCACGGACGCTGAAAGCGGATCTAAATAAAGTTTTGAAACGAGAGAGCCGAGTTTCGTTGACGCAAGCGGAGAATCGCGCTTTTTTTCCATTAATCGGATTTTATCCGCCGTGACAAAAGCTCCCGATTCTTTTTCAGAGGCATCGGAGATATCTTTGTCTTCACGGCACATATCCGCTTCAATTAAGAAATCCAAACAAGAATCAATGACCGTTTTCAAAGCAATCGTGCTGAGAAGGCCGCGCTGATAAGCAAAAAATGTTCCTTTGAAAAAATCCAAGAGCCGATCACGCGTCTCTGCGAATCCGTTTGAAACAGTCGAGAGAACATGCGTTCGAAGCGCGTTTTCCGCGCTGAGTTTAGATTCGACCGCTTCGGGCTCCGCGTCAATATAAATTTCCCGAAGTTTATCAATATCTTCTTCTTTTGACGCGATGAGAACGGATTCGCCGTAAGGATCCAAATGCGGCCGCCCCGCGCGGCCTGCCATCTGCTTGTATTCCATGACCGGAAGCGGTTTCATGCCTTCGTTGGAATCATAACGCACCCAGGACGCGATAATCACGCGCCTTGCCGGCAGATTCAAGCCGGCCGCCAGTGTCGGCGTAGACGCGATCAGTTTGATTTTGCCTGCGGAGAACGAACGCTCGACCAATTCGCGCTGGTCGGCGGAGAGGCCCGCGTGATGGAAAGCAACGCCCATGCGGATGCAGAACGCAAGCATCTTGGCAGCGTCCGTGTCGCTGCGCCCCGTCACTTCCGCCGCGATTGCCGACAGTTCGGCCTGTTCGTCTGCCGTCAGATAAGACTGAAGAACGGGTCCCGCTTTTTTCGCGAATCCCGCCGCGTTTTTCCGGCTGTTTGTAAAAACCAGGCATTGCCCGCCGCCGCGTATCGTGTCGGCAGCGAGTGATACGCCGGCTTCTTTCCCTTTGCCGACAAGTTCGATTTCTTTAACGGTCCGGTCTTTGGTGTCACGGACTTCGCCTTCAAAAATGCCGTCAAAGTAAACGCCTTCATAGAGTTTTGTCGGGCGCCAATCGCTGACCACGCATGCCGCGTCCAGCCAGCCGGCCACTTCACTTGAATTTTGAATCGTCGCCGAGAGCGCGACAATCTGTATTTTCGGATTCAGTTTTCTTAATTTCGTAATCACGATTTCAAGCGTCGGCCCGCGGTCTTTGGAATCGAGCAAATGGACTTCATCCAAAACGACAACGGAAATCTGAGAAAGCCAATGCGTTTCATTTCGGATGAGTGAATCCACTTTTTCAGATGTCGCCACAATAATGTCATTCGTTCCGAGATTTTCATCCCGCTCGTCTAAATCTCCGGTTGAAATGCCTGACCGATACCCGAGTTCTTTGAATTCTGAAAAACGGCGGAATTTTTCGGAAGCCAGAGCCCGAAGCGGAACAACATAAAGGCATTTGCCGGCCTGTTCCAAACTCTGAAGCATGGCAAGCTCGGCGAGAAGGGTTTTTCCGGAAGCGGTCGGAATGGAAATCAAAACGTTTTTGCCTTCTAAAAGACCGGCTGAAACGGCTTTGGATTGCGGCGGGTAAAGTCGGCAGATGCCCGATTTTGTATAAAACGCTTTTAAATTGTCTGAAATCGGCAGCTCTTCTATCAGAAGTCGGATATCACTCGCTTTTGCCGGATCATCCCCCGATTTATTCGATCCGGAAGACGCTTTCGATTTCTTTGCCGCCAATTCTCTGCCTCAAAAATAAGTTTTGAAAAATAACGGCAGTCATATAATTTAAAGACTGCCTGAGCGGAATGAAACTACTTAAAAATATAAAAAGTAAAATTAAGAATATAAAAAGTAAAGAAGAGAAATTTAAAAAAGGAATGAAATGAATTCGCCGGACATTAAAAATGAGACGGAGAAAGCAGAAGCCTGATTTTTCCGATATACGGCACTTTGAATACGGAAGTTCCGATGATCCACTCTTTTTTAATCGGCGTTTGATAGCTGATTGTCGTGTTCTGATCCAACCTCGGATTGGTTCTTTCGTTGTCTCCCTGCGTCATATATCCGGCGTGCGGCGCCGCAGGCCCGCCGGGCCACATTTCCTGCCCTTCCTCGACATAATACATCGCGCGGTGAATCACGGGAACAGTGTTTTCATTGCCGTAAGGCCGATACAAAATCACGTCTCCGGGATTGCCGAACTTTATATGGACTTGAGAGCTGATGAGAGCGTCCCGCCGTGAAATGACATCGGCGCGGTCAATACTTTTGACAAAAACGATATCTCCGACATTCATATTCGGCTCCATGCTGCCGGAAGAAACGACAAACATCGGCGTCCACAAGCCGAAGGCAAGATAACAAATAAATAAAAAGGCGATAACGATACCAATAACAGTGGCAGCATCTTTCAATAACTCTTTAAGCTGTTCATTTTTTAACATAAGATTCACCGATTTATAAAAATAAATTAATGCATAAGTTATTACCAATCTGACAATAAATAAATTACTTATAAATAATCAGAACTTTTTTTCTTACAAAGAAGGGTATTTATTTCAGAGAAATGATTTTGTGAACAAAACGCCCGAGAAAGATAAAATGGATGAGACAATTATTTTAGAGATGGCGTCTGCTGCGGGTTTCATGATCAACAAGGGAGCTGTGGAGTTTTTAGCGGGATGCCGTCTCTCAGAAGACCGCCTTCACAAAATGTTTTCAGAAATAGACGCCTCCGTTTTCGTTATTGAAATTGAGCATTTGACCGTTCTCATCCAAAATTCAGAAAAAGAGGCGGAAGATAAAAAACAAAATGAAAAAGCCGCAGAAGACAAAAAACAAGGTGTAAAAGCCGCGGCGCTCCCGTTCAAATATTCTTTTGACGAGAATATCATAGACGTGATTGAAGACATCACGGAAAAAACAACAAGTGTCGGCGAATATAATCAATTCGTCCAATATTTCAGAGACAGATATACCCGCATCAGCGAAATGATACGCTCGCGCGTCAGCGCCCGCCCGATTGAAAGCCTGCCGAAAGGAAAAAACGTGAAGCCGCTCTCACGCGACGGCAATTCCGAAATTACGGTTATCGGAATGGTTTCTGAAAAAACGACGACTGTAAACAGACATATAATACTCACGCTTGAAGATCCGACCGGCACGTTTCCGGCTTTAATAAATCAGAATGACACGGATTTGATAGAACAGGCCGAAAAACTTCTTTTGGATGAAATCATCGGCGTCACCGGAAATCTGACGCCGGACGGAACGATTTTACTGACAAGCAAAATCATGCAGCCGGACGTTCCGAACAATTATACCGCCAACCGCCGAAAATCAGAAGGATACGCGCTTTTCATTTCCGACGTGCATGTCGGCAGCAAAGAATTCATGAAAGAAGAATGGGAGATTTTTTTAGATTTTTTAAACGGCAAATCGGAAAACCCGCAGCTTCGGAAAATGGCGGCGGAGATCCGCTATATTATCGTTGCCGGCGATATTGTCGATGGTATCGGCATTTATCCGGGACAGGAATTTGATTTAGAAATCCCCGAAATCATGAAACAATACGAGATAACGGCGGAATATTTCCGCCGCATCCCGAAAAATATTCACGTGGTGATTGCGCCCGGAAACCACGACGCTGTGCGTCGGGCTGAGCCGCAGATCACATTTTCAAAAGAGATCCAAAGACTGTTTCCGGAAAATGTGACTTTCGTCGGCAATCCGGCTGTTGTGTCTATGGACGGCGTTTGCGTTCAGATTTATCACGGCTGTTCGATGGATGATATGGTTGCCGCAATCAAAGGCGTTTCATATCAAGAACCGACAACCGGAATGGTGGAAATGGTCAAGCGCCGTCATCTCGCCCCGACTTACGGCAGCCGCGTTATGATTTCACCTGAAAAAAAGGATTATTTAATTATTGATAAAGTTCCTGACATTATCCACTGCGGACATGTTCACACGGTCGGTATTCAGAATTATAAAAATATTCTTCTCATCAACTCCGGCACTTGGCAGGCGCAAACGGATTTCCAGAAAAAAGTAAACATTGTGCCGAATCCGGCAAAGGTTCCTTTTGTTGATTTAAGAACGATGAAGCCCGGAATTTTGGATTTTAATATGACTTATTAAACAGAAAAAGGGCGGTGAAAAAATGACAATTGTTGCGTTTGCTGAAAAAAACAAAGCGGCTGAGGAAATTGCGAACATTTTGGGCCGAGGCGATTACAAACGCGCGTCCATTGAAGGCATCGCCGTCTATCGTTTCAAGAGAAACGGAGTCGACTGGGCGATTACGGGGCTTGCGGGCCACATTATGAATTACGATTTTCCCGCCGAATACAACAGCTGGACAGGTGTCGACCCCGGTTCTCTTCTGGATATTTCACCGGTCAAAAAGATAACGAAAGAAAATTTCGCGTTTGCGGTTGAGCAATTGGCAAAGGAAGCCGATATGATTATTTTGGCCTGTGACTATGACCGCGAAGGAGAAAATATCGGCTTTGAAGCAAAAGAACTGGCTGAGCGTGTCTCAAACGCGCCTGTCAAACGCGCCCGTTACTCAGCGTTTTCCAAAAACGAAATTGAAAACGCGTTTGACCGGCCGGGAGAGCCTGACACCGCTTTGGCGATGGCTGCTGAAACGCGCCAAATTTTAGATTTGAAAATGGGCGCGGCGTTTACACGATACGTTACCCTTTCCGTCCGCGAAAAAGCGTTTACCAAAGACATTCTTTCCATCGGCCCGTGCCAAACGCCGACTTGCGGTTTTGTTTACGAGCGCGAGAAAGCGATCCGTGAATTCAGCTCTAAAGATTTTTGGAAAATCACGGCGGATTTTGACGCCGGCGGCCATGTTTTTCAAGGAACGCACCGCGCCGGGCATATTCCCGAGAAAGAAAAAGCTGATGAAATCATGGCGCGGATCAAAAATGAAAAAACCGCCGCCGTTCACAAAAAAAATATTCGTGAACAAAGCTTGGCGCCGCCGTTTCCGCTGAACACGACCGAATTTTTGAAACGCGCCTCCGCATTCTTAAATATCAGCCCGGAGAAATCTTTGGAAATTGCGGAACAGCTTTACCTCTCGGGATTGACGAGCTATCCGAGAACGGAGACGAATAAGTACGCGGGCGATTTTGATTTTAAAACGGTTCTCGCCGAGATGGCAAAGAATTCGGATTACACGGCCGCCGTCTCTCAAATCGTGACCGCTTCGGCCGGCATCAAATCCAAAAACGGTCCGAAAGACGCAAAAGATCATCCGCCGATTCATCCGATCCGCGGCGCGGTCAAGCAAACCGTTGAAAATGCGGTAAAACTTCCGGGCGCGTACGCCGTTTATGATTTGATTTGCCGGCATTTCCTTGCCAATCTGATGCCGGCGGCGGTTTTTGAAAAAACGAAACTGGAAATGAAAATCAAAGACGATTTATTTGATGCGGCCGGCTCGGTCAAAAAGTTTTCCGGATGGCTTGAAATTTATGATTTTGAAACGAAAAACGACAAGTTTTTGCCGGATATTGATGAAGAAGACACGGCCGCCGTAAAAAAAATCATAAATACCGCGTCAAAGACAGCGCCGCCGAAAAAATTGACGGAAGCCGAACTGCTCACGCTGATGGATAAAAACGGCATTGGAACGAAAGCGACAGCGCCGACGCATATTGAAACGAATAAAAAGCGCGGCTATTTCGAATCCAAAGGAAAAACGCTGTCGATTCTGAATACCGGCTACATGCTTATGGAAAGTCTGGACGCGGCGGTCCCGATCCTGGTCCGCCCGAAAATCCGCGCGCAGGTCGAAGAATTGATCCAGCGGGTCGAAGACGGAAAAATCACAATGGACGAAGCCGTTATCAACGGTACGGAATTGATTAAAAAAATGTACGCTGACTTAACGGAAAACAAAGACCGGCTGGTGATAAAACTCAGCGGCAGCATCAAAACGGAAGCGGCTGTCGAAGATAAAAAGAATTACATCGGCGTCTGCCCGGTTTGTCAAAACGCGCTTCGGATCGTGACGACAGATAACGGGCGTTTCGTCGGCTGCGTCGGTTATCCGGATTGTTCACAGACGTATCCGCTGCCGAAAACCGGTGCGCTGACAGTTCAGAGAACAAAAAACTGCCTCAAAAAAGGTGCCGCCGTGTTGGATGTCGGTAAGAAGTATGAATGGGCGGTCGGTGTCGGCCCGTGTTTCAGCTGCGATCAAAACATCGTCTGCAACCCGCCTGAAATCATCGGCCTCTGCCCGCGCTGCAAAGAAGGCGGCATGCAGCTCATCGAATATAAAGAAAACCGTTTTCTGAAATGCACGCTTCAATGCGGGCACACGCAATCCCTGCCTGAAAAAGGACGGCTGACGGTTTTAGAGAATAAATGCGCTGTATGCGGCTGGAACATGTTCCGCGTTAAAGAGCAGGGAAAGGACGCCGCCGAATTCTGCGCCAACCGCCGGTGTAAAGCCATCGGAAAGCGAAAAGAAACAGAGACGAAATAAGCCTGATAAATACTTTCGCCAAGCTTGAAGGATTTTTATATTTTAACAGCGTTTGCCAAATTGTATGACTCTTGAACCCGTTCACATGAAAGAAATCTCCAAGATCGCTTCAGAGATTGAACATTCATACACCGAAAAAGAGTCTCAGGATATTTTTGAAATTTTTAAACGGCTGTCCGACCTTCGGAAGGACGATAAAATCATTTTGAAATCCGTCGGCAAACTCTTCCGTTCATCCGCCGATATGAGGCGCGTGAGTCTGACGGAAGATGAGTTTGAAGTGACTTATTCATCCGACAGCGGCAGCACAAACCCTATCCTTTTCGAACGCGGCTTGTTTTTAGATGTCTGCCATGCCGCGATGGCCTCCACGCCGACGGATTTAAACCTGCACCGCAAACGGACCATTATCTGTACGGGATTTTCATCCGGAAAGAAAACGAAGCTGCCAGAAAATGAAACGTGGAAAACTTTTGACAACGGATTCGGACGAAGCAAAGTGATCCAAATCGATCCGTCCGTCTTAAAAATCCGTGCCGGCCGAATGGTTCATGATTATTCGATTTACGCGTCCGAATCCGAACATATTTTATGGACACAGCCGGACATGGATACTTCCGGATTTTTCATCATGGACGGACCGATTTATCCGAAGCAGCTGATCTATTGGATGGGAACGGATTCCGACAAAGTGCTCATCCGATATGATAAAAACGCAAAAAAAATTCTTCAGAATTATATTGATATCATGGATTTTCATTTGGAAAACAAAATGCCTGTGATCGGTTTTGTGAAGAATCCGGCGGAAACTCAAATTTTAAACTTGCTTCGGGAAAAGGCAAAGGAAGAAAAGATTTTCATGGAACTGCCGTGGGCGACTGACACGCAGATGTTTAAATCGTTTTTAAAGCCGGAAAACGAAACGGGCACCGGTGAGATGACAGAAGCGGCGGAAAACAAAAACCGGTTTAAAATAACGCATTCAAATTGGTTCATCCAGCCGAATCAGTTTTATGACAAGGAAATCAAAACGAATTCGCCGCTTGTTGATGAAACGCTCCGCCGTAAATTCGATGATGAAAATTATCTGCCCGTTTTCTTTATGGTCCGTGTTCCGCTGGACGGAAATAAAATCATTTTTAAAATTGAAAGCATCTACGGTCTCATCAAAGACGATGAAATGAGACGAAAGATAACGAAAAAAATATTGTACGAATTATCGGTCGGAAAAATTCCGCAGACGCTTTTGAAAGCTGATTCGATCGCGAAAATCAGTTCAAATGAAAAGAAGGAAATCAAAGAATTATTCACAAAAGATCCGGCGGAAATATCTTACAATGAAATCCGATGGGGAGATTCAGATGAGTTTTGAGCAATATGAAATGAAGACAGATGAGTTTGATTTTGACCGGTTTGAACAAGATTTGGAAGAGCGGGCGTTTCCAGAATTCGACGGCGGCAACACCGATGAACCGAGCGCGGCAGACTCTTCGGTTTCAGAATCTGCCGAATCGGAAAATGCCTACGGAATCGTGACAACGGGCGTTGAGCCGATTGAACTCACCGGAACCGTTTCAAAAATCATCGGATACATCGCGGCGTCCCGGCGTGAAAGCGTGCGCCTCGGAACGTATGTGGTCGTTCCCTATGAAAATGAAAATCTGTTCGGCAAATTTGTAAAACTCCAATACCGCCAGGAATTTACGGTTGACGACGCGACTGAGATCCACTCAAAACGAATGCTTTCAAACAAGAGGAATATTCCGATCGGCCGGCATGTTAATGAAGAAGATTACAAGCTGCTCGCCTCGATTGAGCCGATTTGCATCTTATATGAAAAAACCAAAAAAGAAGGACTTCAAAGACGGATGGCTGACAGGATACCCAAACCGAATACGCCGATTCTTCCTGTTTTTGATAAAGAGATGGTTCAAACAGGCTTGAATATTCCAAAAGAGGGCATCTTTTTAGGACATTTAAGCGTCGGCGGCGAACTTGTCAAAACGCATTCTCTGCCACCGACAGTGGCTTACTATATGAGAAATGATTATTCATCAGGCGACCCGCTCATTTTCCGTCACATGCTTGTCTGCGGCAGTACCGGCACCGGAAAAACATTTCTGACTAAAAATATCCTGCGCCAATTTGAAACGGAAAACAGCCGCTACCGCCTGCGCAGCGATCACAGCGTCCGGAATATGCCTTGTCTTGTGATCATGGATCCGCAAGATGAATATTCCCAGCTTTATGAAGACAATCCGTTGTCTGAAACGGACATATATAATTTCAATTCTGAAAAAGTGGCTTACGGCGGCGTGAAAACAACAAAAACATTTACCGCGAAAGTTGACGGCGAGTGCTATGCCGGAAAATCAAGGGCGGAACAAGTTGAGTTTACAATTCCTTTTTCCTTTGTCCGATACAACCCGTGGATATTGGAAACGGCTGAGCTGACGGAAAACCAGCGCAACGGTCTTGAAATATTGATCGCGGATTACTTTAAAATCGCGGGTTCCAAAAATAAAACGCCGACATATATTGATTTTAAGCAATTCGTTGAAGACCCGAACACCAAAGAATATTATACGGAGCAAACGGACAAAATACACGAATCTTCTTACGGCGGCATCATTCGAAAAGCTCTGAACAAAACGTACGAACGCGTTTTTGATAAAGACGCGAAGCCCGTCACGGAACTTTTCAAAACCGTTTTTAAACCCGGACAAATCTCGGTTTTCCCGACGGAATACATTAATAATTCCCGTATCTGCGATTTGATTGTCCTGACGGTGATGACGATAATCGTTGACAACAAGCTCAATACATCGGGCGGTGAAGACGTGAAAAACACGCCGATCATTTTGGTTTTGGACGAAGCGCACCGCTACCTCTCAAGTTCTGCCGGAACACTTTCCGGAAAAATCATTTCCAAATTCGCCGAAGCCGCCAAACAAGGCCGAAAAGAAGGTTTGGGTCTGTTCCTGATCACGCAGGATCCGCAGGATATCGAAACGGAAATTCTGAAACAGATCAACACGAAAATCGTTCTGAATTTAAACAACGACGCGGCAATCAACGCTGTTAAAATCCCGCCGGAGTATGAAAAACGTGTCCCGTATCTGAAAAAAGGACAAATGATCATTCACAGTCCGGATAACGGAGATATCGTTGAGATAACGGGATTGTCAAATTGCGTCGTGAAACATGAATAATTTCAGCCCCCAAAATGATCTGATTTTAACACCGCTTTGAATCATAAAATTATGACGCGAAGCGGAATAAATTATTTCTCATCAAATAATTTAATATCACAGAAATGAGTCACTGTTCATTAATCATTATTTAAAGGGGAATTATGTCAAATCAAAATAAAGAAAAAAACGAACCGGACATCACGGACGAATTAACGCGCGTTAATGATAATATTTGGGATATCCCAAAGTCCCGCGCATATGGAATGAATGTTCCGGGCAGACTTTTTCTGTCAGAGAAATTAATGGGAACGATTGATGCGGAAACCGTCAATCAAGTCGCGAATGTTGCGATGCTTCCCGGTATTTTGGAATATTCAATGGCGATGCCGGATGTTCATCTCGGTTACGGTTTTACGATCGGCGGCGTTGCGGCTTTCGATGAAGAAGAAGGCGTGATCAGCCCGGGAGGCGTCGGTTTTGATATCAACTGCGGTGTCCGATTAATGAAAACGAATCTTCGAAAAGAAGACGCTGTTCCTCATATCAAAACGCTGACCGAGAATTTGTTTCGAAAAATCCCGTCGGGCGTCGGCTCAAAAGGAGAATTCAAAGTCACCGACACCGAATTAACGGAAGCTTTTTTACACGGCTCACGGTGGGCGGTTGAAGCGGGATACGGTATTGACAGCGATACCAAAAACTGTGAATCTTACGGTTTTATGGAAGGCGGAAATCCGGAGAGCGTCAGCGTCAAAGCCCGCAAAAGAGGGCGCCCGCAATTCGGAACCCTCGGCAGCGGCAATCATTTTTTGGAAATTCAGTATATCGACAAAATATATGACCCCGCGGCCGCCGCCGCTTACGGTCTGGAAGAAGGGCAGGTCACGGTGATGATCCATTGCGGCTCCCGCGGCGCCGGTCATCAGATCTGTACCGACCATCTGCAAATATTGAATCAAGCGGTAAAAAAATACAAAATCGATGTTCCCGACATGCAGCTCGCCTGCGCGCCCGCAAAGTCCAAAGAGGCGCAGGCTTATTTTAACGCGATGAAATGCGGCGCGAACTACGCGTGGGCGAACCGCCAGATCATCATGCATTGGACGCGCGGGGTGTTTGAACAGTTTTACGGCAAGGATACGGACGCGCTCGGCATGGAACTGCTTTACGATGTCGCGCACAATGTCGCCAAATTTGAAACCCACGAAGTTGACGGTAAAAAACAGGATGTTTATGTTCACAGAAAAGGCGCGACACGCGCATTTCCGGCGGGGCACAGCGAAGTGCCGCGGCAATTCAGAGATGTCGGCCAGCCTGTTTTAATTCCGGGAAGCATGGGAACGCCATCGTTTATTTTAAAAGGCGGTCCGAAATCGATGTCATTGTCATTCGGCAGCGCTTGTCACGGCGCCGGCCGCGTGATGGGACGCGGAAAAGCCAAAAACAGCATGGACGGTGAAGCGGTCCAAAAAGAATTGGCGCTCAGAGGCATCACGGTGAGAGCGGAAAAAGCGTCCGCGATCGCGGAAGAAGCGCCGAGCGTATACAAAAACAGCGATGATGTCGTTGACGTTGTGGACAGACTTGGAATCGCCCAAAAAGTCGCGCGCCTGATCCCGATCGGCGTTATTAAAGGATGAACGGTGAGGAAAGATGCGGGTTGAAGAAATCATTCCTCAGTATTATGATTCCAATATTTATATCATCAATCAAAAAATCGTCATTGACACCGGAATGACAATGGATTACGTTTTGAGCCGGATGGAGCAAATAATGCCGATTGAGAATATTGAGTTGATTATTTTGACGCATTCTCATTATGACCACAGCGGCTGCGCCGGCGAACTTTTAAAAAGAAGCGGAGCGGAATTAGCGATTCACGAAGCGGACGCGCCGTTTTTGAACGATGATTATTTATCAAGCGCGTTGAATTTCGGAAACCGCGCGTCTTGTCCTCCGGCAGATATTTTGTATCGGGGCGGCGAAAAAATCCCGATCGGGCCGAATGAAAAAGGAGAAGAAGAATATTTGGAAGTCATTCACACACCGGGACATACAGTCGGATGCGTCTGCCTTTACGAGAAAAATTCAAAAACGCTTTTTTCGGGAGACACCGTTTTTTCAGACGGCGGCATCGGACGAACGGATTTTGAACTATCCGCGCCGGAAAAAATGACGGAATCCGTCGGTAAATTGAGAAAAATCGATATTGAAAACTTATGCCCGGGACACGGCCGCGCAACGATTGGAAACGCGAACCGGGCAGTGGAATTATCAGAAATGATGTCATCGCGGATGAACGGCCGAAAATGACGCCGGTCAAAGAAATCCGGAAAACAGAAGAGAAGAGACGATAAAATGTCAGAATCAAACAAAGACGCGGGGAAGAAAACAACGCGCCGGACAGGAACTTTAGGAACGATCGGCAAGGTGGAAGTCGGAAAAGCCGATAACCGCCGAACGATCGCCGGCCTTGAAAAAACGGCCGGAAAAATAGGCGCGGACAAATCAAAAATCGTCATTCCCGCAAATGAAAAAAATAAAGCGCAAACTGAAAAGTCCGATGCTCCGAAGAAAAAAACGATCGGTCAATTGGGCGTCAAAAGCGCAGGCATGAAATTCTCCGAGCCGAAAAATTTTGAATGGAAAACCGACACGCGTTCAAAGCGGGATGACGGCGGTTACGAGCCGGCCGCCAAACGAAACGGCGGAAAAGATAAAACGGAGGCAAAAAAAAACGAAATTGACGTAAAAATCTCCGAAAAAAAAGTCAATCATTTTTATGAGAAACGCCAACGAGAAGCCGTGAAAAATGCCGGCGGCTTTTTACCGATGAGCCTTGACGAGGCGCGCCAAAAAGACTGGGACGAGCTTGACATTATTTTAGTTTCGGGCGACGCTTATGTTGACCATTCCGGTTTTGGAACGGCAGTTATCGGCCGCGTTCTGGAACACGGCGGCTTTCGTGTCGGCGTCATCGCGCAGCCGGACTGGACAAACAAAAACGCTTTTGAAATTCTCGGAAAGCCGCGCCTCTTCTTCTCTGTCAGCGCAGGCAATGCCGATTCCCTTGTCAACAATTATACGCCGCTTTTGTATAAACGCGAAAGTGATATGTATTCCCCCGGCGGAGAGCCGGGTCTGCGTCCGGATCGCGCTGTGATTACCTACGCGAATCGTCTGCGTCAAGCCTATCCCGACGTGCCGGTCATCGCCGGCGGCATCGAAGCGTCACTTCGACGCTTTGCGGAATTTGATTATTTATCCAATGATGTGCGCCAATCCGTTTTAGCGGACGCTCCCATCGATATGATTGTTTACGGCATGGGTGAACTCCAAATAAAAGAAATCGCTGCTCGGATGAACGGCGGCGAAAAGATATCAGAAATCAGAAATATCCCGGGAACCGTTTGGAAAATGCCCGTCCGCGAATGGAAAAATATACAAGGCGGACAGGATTCAGAATATTCAAAAGAACTTGAAGCGGACACGTTTATCGAACTTCCGGATTTTAATGACGTTTCAAAAAATAAAGAGCAATACGCCCGCGCGTTTAAAATCATTTACGAAAACCAGAACCCCGTTTTCGGCAAAAAGCTTGTTCAGCCGCATCCCAAAACCGTTATTGTCCAAAACCCGCCGATGCGCGGATTAACGGAAAACGAAATGGATGAAGTGTATGAACTTCCGTATCTCCGTTTGGAACATCCGTCCTACAAAGAAGGGGTTCCCGGATTGGACGTCGTCAAAAATTCGATTACAAGTCATCGAGGCTGCTTTGGAGCGTGCTCTTTTTGCGCAATCGCGCAGCATCAGGGACGCGCCGTCAGCAGCAGAAGCGAAGAATCCGTCATACGCGAAGCCGGGAAGATTGCCGCGGCGCCCGATTTCGGCGGGATCATTAACGGCATCGGCGGACCGAGCGCCAACATGTACGGCATGACTTGTCCGGCATGGGAGAAAAAGGGAGCCTGCACGCACAAAAACTGTCTGGTTCCGGCAATCTGCCCGTCACTGAACGCCGGTCACGGACGGCTTTTGAATCTTTTAAAAGCGCTTCGGGAAATGCCGAATATCCGAAAAGTTTTGACCGGATATGGCGTCCGTTTTGATTTGGCGCTTTCAGATGACGGATATTTGGAAACGCTTTGCCGGTATCATGTCGGCGGCCAGCTGAAAGTGGCTCCCGAGCATTTCTGCGACACTGTCACGGCGGCGATGAGAAAGCCGAATCGTGAAACATTTGAAAAGTTTGAAAAAAAATTCAAAGATATTAACAAAGAACTCGGGCTGAAACAGTTTTTAGTCACTTTTCAAATTTCGGGTCATCCCGGCTGCACGCTGAAAAACGCGGTGGAGATGGCGGAATATATCCGTGACAATAACCGCTTCACGGAACAAGTTCAAGATTTTACGCCGACACCGATGACAATTTCAACCTGCATGTTCCATACGGGACTGGATCCGCTGACCATGAAAGAAATATATGTGCCGGTCACGCGGACGGAGAAAAAAATGCAGCGCGTTTTACTTCAATTCAAAAATCCGAATAATTTTGAAATGATTGAACAGGCCCTGGAGACTGCCGGACGCCGCGATTTAATCGGCGGCGGACCGAATTGTTTGATTCCGGAGAGCCGGACGATTTCACGCCGGTTTCGGGACTGAAAAGAATTGTTCAGGTGAATTATAAATATCTTCGAATATATTTTTGATCAAGAATGAAATTAAAATACGAAATCATTATTTTATCGACCCTTGTCGGCGTTCTGTTTATCGCGGCAGAATTGCTGTCAAGATTCTTCACCGGCGATCCGACAGGAAACGTTTTTGAGAGTCTGAGCTTCCTGTTTGAGCCGCTGCTGTCCGGAGACGAGCTGTATCAGTATCTGATTATTTTACTTTTCTGTTTAGCGTTTGGTGTCATACTGGCCCGTTTAATGAGCCATACCCTGAAAGTGAAAGAAGCCGTTGCGCAAATCAGTCTTGAGAAAAATATGATTTTGGATTTCACTCCGGAAATCATCATTTACATGACCAATGAATATATAATCGAGTGGGTAAGCCGGTCCATATTTACGGAAACGGGACTGGGTGAATCTGAGATTATCGGAAAATCTATGATGAACTTGATTAAAAAATTCTTTTCGGAAGAAGCCGTAAACAAAATATTAATTGATCATCTTGAAACCGACAGATTTGATTTCGAAGTCAAAAGTTTGAAAGGCAAGTATTGGAGAATCAATTCAAATGTTGCCAGAAATAAAGCGGGCGACATCGTCGGCCATGTTTTGCTGGCAATTGATATTACCGAAAACAAACAAAATGAAGAAATCAAACAAACTTATTACAAACACTTGGAATCAAACATAGAACAGTTCGCGACCGCCATTGACAATATCCGTAACCCGCTCTCAAGCATTGTTCTGCTGGCCGAAATATCAGATGACCAAAAAACAGCACAGAAAATAGTGACTCAATGCGGCAGCATTGAAGAGAGGATTGCCGTTTTGGACGAAAACTGGAAAAACACGGAAGAAATCCGCAATTTCTTAAAGAAATATGAATAAAGCGGAAAAAAACCATGCCACCGATAATATTTATCGGCTTTTCTTTTCATTCGCCATGCTTATCAATTCAACCAAATCGATGACGGGAATATCATCGCCGGCGTCTCTTAAATTCCGAAGGCAGAGCGGACAAGTGGTAACGATATAATCGACGCCTTTGGGGACGTCTTCCAATCTTCTTTTGGCCATTGCCAAAGACAAATCGCCGTAGCCTGAACGTACACCGCCGCCGCCGCCGCAGCATCTGGATTTTTCACGTGCCGCGGCCATTTCAATCAGATTGTTCCGGCCGACGATTTCATAAATCAGCGCGCGGGGCTCATCAAAAATATTGTTGTGGCGGCCGGAGTGGCAAGGATCATGATAAGTGATTTTCAGGTCCAATTTGCCGAGACCCGCTTTTTTCAAGCCGTCCAAATGCGCGGCCAAGTATTCAGAAACGGTCACGACGCTGACGCCGTCTGACTCATAATTGTTTTTCAGCGTGTTGTAGCAGCCGGCGCAGCCCGCAATGATTGTATCCGCGCCGCTTTTTTTGATTTGATCGATATTATGATTCTTCAAAGCGGTGGCTTCTTTGACAAAACCGAGACGCAGAAGCGGAGAAGCGCAGCATTTTTCATCTGATAAAAGCCCGACGCCCATTTTATTGAGGATTTTGTAAGTATTGACAGCGGTTTCAGGATAGCGGTAAGTGTCCAAACATCCGACAAAGTAAACAGCTTTCGGGTTTTTCGGAGGAATAAGCCCTGTTCCCTCAAGCCAGCCGAGGCGCGGTCCCGCATCCGCGAGCGTGTTCGAATATTGAAGAACCGTGTCGCGGATTTTCATCTGCGTCGGCGTCATTTTTCCTTCAGTGGCGAGTCCGCTGCGCGCCCCTTCAACCAAATCGGGCGGGTGAACGCCTGCGGGACAGGCAGCAGTGCAGCAGCCGCATGTTGTGCACGTGTTTATACTGTCAAAAACCGAAACGTCATCCAATTTCCCTTCAAAAACGTCGCGGATGATTAAAATACGGCCGCGCGTGTTTTTGGATTCGCGGCCCGTTTGCTCAAACGTCGGACAGACAGAGCGGCAGTTGCCGCAATTGACGCAGCGATATAAATCCCGCTGATCCACCTGATTCAAAGACATATTATTGATTTCCCTTGTTGTTTTTATGAAAGACCTAATTTTCCGGGGTTGAGAATTCCATTCGGGTCCAATGTTTTTTTGATCGCTTTCATCACAGTGAATGCCGGACCGCATTGCATTTCCATGTACGCGCCGCGCGCCGCGCCGATTCCGTGTTCGGTGCTGACCGTTCCGCCGAGACTGATGGCGGCCAAATGCAATTTATCGGCGGCGGTGTCCAGTTTTTTCCATTCGTTTTCATCTAAAACGTCAATGAACAAACCGACATGAATCGTTCCGTCTCCGGCGTGCCCGTAAATCATCGGCGTTATGCCGACTTCATTCGTAATTTCATAAACTTTCGCGATCAATGCCGGCAATTTCTGAATCGGGACACCCAAATCTTCACCGACGTAAATACGCGTTTTTGTCGGGTCGAGCTTTGAAACGGCGGCGCCGAGAAGCCGCCGGGCATCCCAGATTTCTTTCATTTGAACCGGGTCATTTGTAATCAAAATACTGCTTGAAATTTCTTCGCAGGCTTTTGCCAATAATTCTGCCGACTCGTCGACCGCGTTTTCGCTGCTGCCGTCAACTTCGAACAAAACGACATCTCCGTCTCGCGGGAAAATAACATCCGGATCCAGTTTGGTTAAAACCGTGACGGACGTTTTATCTAATATTTCACAAGCGGACGGCGTGACGCCTGCCGCAAAAACGCGGGAGACGGACAAACCGGCATTTTCGGGAGACGGAAAAGAGATCATGATTAATTTTCGGAACTTCGGGAGGGGCGCGATTTTCAAAACCGCTTTTGTAATGATGCCCAGCGTTCCTTCCGATCCGACATAAAGGCGAGATAAATCATATCCGGCGGATGTTTTTAAGCAATTGGAACCTGTCCGGATAACAGTGCCGTCGGCGAGAACGACTTCTAAATCCAAAACATAATTTTTGGTCGTGCCGTATTTAACGCAGCGCATACCGCTCGCGTTATTCGCGATCTGGCCGCCGATGGTGCAGGTGGCTGCGCTTCCCGGGTCCGGCGGAAAAAAGAAACCGTACGGTTTGAGCGCGTCGTTGAGTTTGTCGGCGACAAGACCCGGTTCTACCGTTACTTGAATGTTATTGATATCGATGTTCAGAATTTGATTCATGCGCGACATGTCTAAAAGAATGCCGCCTTTGACCGGAACGGCGGCGCCGGCGAGTCCCGTTCCTGCGCCGCGGGCTGTCACGGGAATCAAATGCGTGTCGGCATAAGCTAAAATTTGAGAGACTTCGGCAGTTGTTTGGGGGAAAACGACGAAGTCGGGTTTTCCTTTAACTTGGGAGCCGTCGGCCGCGTAACAGCACAGCTCGGCAGGCGCGGCCGTCGCGCGGCCGTCGCAAATGTTTTTGAGTTTTTCGTAATGAGCCATAAATACCGACCGTTTGAGCGAAATAAGAATAAAACGGAAATAAAAAACGCACGCGAAATACAATTTTACAGTTCTGCCCGCATTTTCACGCTGATTCCTTATATATATTTTATTGTGAAACTTTCAGAGAAGAATCAAACTCGGAATCATAAAATGCCGAAAAGTAAAAGACGAATAAAAGGTGAATAAAAATGAAGAGATGGAATCATTTCGGAAATGATTCAATTATTTCTTTGCCGAAGGCTTAGCAATCGGTTTTTCCGCTGCCGCTTTCGCCGCGGTTTTAACCGCCGTTTTGGCGGCGGGCTTTTTCATTTTGCCGATTTCTTCTTCGACTTCTTCAGCACCTTTTTTATAGAATTCTTCTTCATCGGGCTGAAGCTCTTTCAGCAGCCGAAGGAATTCCCCCGCATGGACTTTTTCTTCATCGGCAATGTCGAGCAGCACTTCTTTTGCAAGTTCGTTGTCGGTTGATTCTGCGAGCTGTTCATAGAGCTGAATCGCTTCATATTCGGCGGAGACCATAAAACGGATGGCTCGGACAAGTTCTTCATGCGTCAGCTTACGGCCGTTTTTCAGGCCGGCGAAAGGATTTCCAAATTCAGGCATAAATATAAAACTTGAATGATAGTATAAATAATTTAGTCAAATCTGAAAAATAGAAAGCAATGAGAGTTTTTTTATTCAATGACGGGATTTAAAAGTCCATGACGAAATTCTTTGAAATCGATGATCGGGACGGACCTGCCCGTATCGGAAAACTTTATATTTCAAATTTGACCGCTGAAAAAACGGCGGCTTCTTTTGTTCAAACGCCTTATTTGATAAATTCATCAAAACTTGCCGCCGGAGAACTGCCGGTAAAAAATCTCGGAACGTTTTGGCAAACCGAACAAGACGATGAAAAATTTTCAAAAGTCGAGGATGACATTTCAAAAACGCCCGAATCAGCGCTTCTGATTTTTCCGGGCGGCAGATATACGCTGACGTATCCGGAAGCGGCGCATGAAAAAAGAGAGCGGAAAATTTATGAAAAAATCAGCGGCATGGAAATCATCGGCAAACGCCCGACAGCTGCCGCGGTCCGCCCGATAAAAGATTCAAAAGAAATACAAGGCGCGGATGTCTATATCATGGAAAGCGCCGGCACTTTTGATGATGATTCCGCCGGATTTTTTGAGGCGTTCCTGACCGTTAAAGAAAGATTGCCGGCGGACGCGGCGCTTTGGCTTCCGAATCTCGCAGCACCTGAAAATGCGGCGATGCTGATTTATTTGGGCGCAGATATTTTGGACACGACCCGTGCGGAGATTGCCGGCTTTTCGGATAAATATATGACAAGCGCCGGAACGTTTTTCCTGGAAGATATGACGGAACTGCCGTGCCGGTGCCGCGCATGCGCCGGAAAAACAGCGAAAGACTTGAGAGAAATGCCGGCAGCTGAAAGGTACGCTTTGCTGTCGGAACACAACATAAACGCGCTTGAATCTGAAATGTCATTGGTTCGGGAAAAAATCAGACGCGGTTCCATCCGCGAATATGTTGAAGGACAATGCCGTGTCCGCACTTGGCTGACCGGATTGCTGCGTCTTTTTGATCGAAGCCCGCTCGCGGAAATGACCGCGCCGGTGTTTCGAAGAGAAACGCTGTACGCGACAACGTCCGAGTCGCAAAACCGCGCCGAAATCAGGCGGTTCGCGGAACGGATCATGGAAAATTATGAGGCGTCGGGAAAAGAAATTTTGGTTATTTTCCCGTGCTCGTCTAAAAAACCGTATTCGATTTCCGTGTCGCATCAAAAATTTATTCAAGCCGTAGAACGCAATCGGAAATACATCAATGAATTGATTCTCACATCTCCGATGGGAATTGTTCCGCGCGAACTGGAACTGACTTATCCTGCCGCCCACTATGACACGGCTGTGACCGGACATTGGGACTTGGAAGAGCGCGCTTGGGTCGGCGGCTTGCTGGAAGCGTATTTGGTGAAAAATAAAAACCTTTATAAGCATATTATCGCCCACGTTGAAGGCCCGTACCGCGAAATTTGCGAAACGGTCGCCGCCAAACTCGGAATTTCAATGATTTATACGGCTGAAAAAAGCCCCGCGTCTCAAACCGGCTTGAAAAATCTGAGAGCCGCCGTTGATAAAATTGTTGAAGACGCGACGCCTGAAAAAGAATCCGAAACGCACAAACCGCGTCCGACTCTTTTGAAAAGAGGCGGAACGGAAGAGAAAACAGACCAAGTCAAAGCCATCGCGAGATATCAGCTCGGGCCGCTTGCCGACGCTTTGTTTACGGAAGAAACGACGGTAAAAGGGAATTTTCCGAAATATATGCTTATGGACGGGAAAACGCAATTGGCCGTATTGGTTCCTCAATTCGGGCAGCTGGCGTTTTCCATTGAGGCCGCCCGAAAACTGATCCGCTCCGAAAAATACGCCGGCCAGTATACCGTAAAAATAGATAATTTCTTGCCCAAAGGATCTTTGCTCGCTCCGGGAATTATTGAAGCGGATCCGGCCATTCGTTCGGGAGACGATGTCATCATTCTCGGCGAGAATGTCATCGGCGTCGGCAAAGCGAAAATGTCAGGAATTGAAATGAATTCATCATCAAAAGGCGTTGCGGTTTTGCCGAGACATACAAAATACAAGGACGAATTATAAAACATTGAAAGAGAAATTATAAAGATACAGAACATCGAAAAAGAGAAATATCTGCATCTAAAACGGATTATAAAAGCCTTGAATAAAACCGCGTTTCTGAAAAGATTCGGCGGTTTATTGTAAACCTTCTATTTGTAATCGTATTGTTAACTTTACCAAAAGGTTAATAAGAAAAATAAGGTTTAGTGATTTATCATTAATATTAGATACCGAAAAATTTTGGAAGTATCTGAAAATAATTGCAGAAATGCAATCAAGAGAGGGAAAACGGAAACGATGCGTACAAGGATTTCGGATTGAGCTTGACCGGGAACGAACCGTTTAAAGTCTCGGATTCTTATTTTCCTTTAATGTAAATCAAACTCTCGCCGTTTGCTTATTTTTGCATTTAATCAATAATTAATTTATGTCATTTACATAATTTATCCGGAAATGATCGACTTGACCCGAGTCATCGATTTTTTCGTGAAATCCCATCTTAAACCAAAATCTGCCTGTCTTAATCACTTTAGAGGGTTACTACTATGAAAGAAATCAGAATTCACGGACGCGGCGGACAAGGATCCGTCACAGCTGCCGAACTTCTTTCCATTGCCGCCTTTACCGACGGCAAATTCAGCCAAGCTTTTCCGGCTTTCGGCGTGGAAAGACGCGGCGCGCCGGTTCAGGCCTTCGTGCGCCTTGATGACGCTCCGATTCGTATCAGAAGTCAAATTTATGAACCGGACTACGTTATTGTTCAGGACCCGACGCTTCTTGATGTCGTCAACGTTACCGGCGGCCTTAAAGAAACGGGCGCGTTAATCATTAATACGAAAGAATCGCCCGAAGCTTTCAAAAATCTGAATACGAAAGCGAAAATCATGACCGTCGACGCCACTAAAATCGCGATGGATGTCATCGGCGTCCCGATTGTAAATACGATTCTGCTCGGCGCGTTTTCCGCGGCGACCGGCGAAGTTAATGTCGAATCCATTCAAGAAGCCGTGAAAGAAAGATTTGCCGGAAAAGTCGGCGAAAAGAATGCGGAAGCCATCCGCATCGCGTACGAATTCGTTCAAAAGGAGATGGAGCAATGAAAATAACAATCGGCGCCGTCTGTGAATCGGGAACGGCTATGGAAAACAAAACCGGCGGCTGGAGAACATTCATGCCGGTCTTTGATTACGGCAAATGCATCCGTTGCGCGATTTGCGAAGTCGCTTGTCCGGACATGTGCATTTATCCGGATACGACAACGGCAAACGACAAAGGAAAATGTCTGTATAAAGCCAATTATGATTATTGTAAAGGATGCGGTATTTGCGCTAACGAATGCCCGAAAGATGTAATTACAATGACGCTGGAGGAAAAATAATGGCAGTCAACCCAAGCGATAAATCTAAAATGACTGTTGTGGAAGGCTCTTACGCTGTCGCGCACGCCGCGAAAGTGGCCCGCCCTCAAGTCATTTCAGCTTATCCGATTACACCTCAGACCCACATCGTGGAAGACCTTTCCCAATTTATGGCGGATGGTGACATTCCCGGCTGCGAATACATTAACGTGGAATCCGAATTCTCGGCAATTTCCGCTTTGATCGGCGCTTCCGCGACCGGCGCTCGAACATACTCGGCGACAACGTCGCAGGGACTCTTTTTAATGCACGAGGCGCTGTTCAACGCTTCCGGCATGAGGCTCCCGATCGTGATGACGGTTGTCAACCGCGCCGTTGGCGCGCCGATTAACATTTGGAACGACCAGCAGGATTCCATCGCGCAGAGAGATTCCGGCTGGATTCAGCTCTACGCCGAGGACACGCAGGAAGCGGCTGACATGGTCCTTCAGGCGTTTAAGATTTGCGAAGACAAGAATGTTCTTTTGCCGATCATGGTTTGTATGGACGGCTTCGTGCTTTCTCACGTTTATGAGCCGGTTGTCCTGATGGACCAAAAAGAAGCGGACGAATATTTGCCGCCGTTTAAACCGGATGTTTTCCTGGACCCGAAAAATCCGATGTCATTCGGCACGCTCGGCGACCCGTCCGTTTACACGGAATTCAGATACATGCAAGAACGAGCGATGAAAGCCGCGCTGCCGGTCATTGAAAAAGCGGCCGACGATTTCAAGAAGGTCACCGGAAGATATCACGGCGGCTTGATTGACGGTTATGAATCAGATGATGCTGAAGTCGTTATCGTTTCATTCGGTTCTCTTCTCGGAACGATTAAAGATGTCGTTGACGAATACCGCGCAAACGGCGAAAAAATCGGCGTTTTGAAGATCCGCTCTTTCAGACCGTTCCCGACAGAAGCCGTCAACAACGCTTTGAAGAACGCGAAAGCCATCGTTGTCGTTGAGAAAGACATTTCAATCGGCAGAAACGAAGGCGCGCTGTTTACGGAAATCAAAGCCGGATTATACAACACGCCGGCAAGAATTCCGATAATCAGCTACATGGTCGGCCACGGCGGCCGCGATATCCGCCCAAGCCACATTAAAGAAATTATCGAAGCAGCGAAGAAAGTTGCGGAAACCGGAAAGATCGAGATTGAATCTCAGTTTAATGATGTGAAGGAGGAATTACTGTGAGCGGCAATCAGCCTTTCAATTTATTGACACCCGGACACAACGGCTGCGCCGGATGCTGTGACGCTTTAGCCGCGAAATACGTTTTGATGGCCGCAGGTCCCGACTGTATTATTGTCAATCCGACCGGCTGTTTAGAAGTGATGACAACGCCGTTTCCGAGAACCGCTTGGAATGTTCCGTGGATTCACTCTTTATTTGAAAACGGCGGTGCTGTCGCGTCCGGCGTTGAAGCGGCACTCATTGCGATGGGGCGCAAAGGAAAAACGAAAGTCATCGGCATCGGCGGCGACGGCTCGACAATGGATATCGGCATCGGCGCTTTATCCGGCGCGTTTGAGCGCAACCATGACATCACGTATGTCTGCATCGACAATGAAGCTTACATGAACACAGGCGTTCAGCGCAGCAGCGGCACGCCGTTTGGCGCGTCAACGACGACGAGTCCTGCCGGAAGCAGATCTTACGGCAATAACACGAACAAAAAAGACATGCCGGCCATCATGGTCGCTCACGGTTCTCCGTATGTGGCAACGACTTCGATCGGCTACGCCAATGACATGATCAAAAAAGTCAAAAAGGCGGTCGACACGGTCGGTTCAACATACATCCACGCGCATGCGCCCTGTCCGACAGGATGGGGATTTGATTCGTCCAAGACGATTGAAATCGCGAAGCTGGCTGTCGACTGCTGTCTTTGGCCGCTCTACGAAATCGAAAACGGCGAAATCACCGCTGTCAAGAAAATCAAAGACCCTAAACCGGTTGAAGACTACTTAAAAGCGCAATCCCGCTTCAAACACCTTTTCAAAATGGAAGGCGGCGACAAGGAAATTGAAAAAATCCGGCAGTACGCCGACAAAAACATCGCGAAATACGGACTCGATAAGTGATTTTTCACTTATCGTTCTTTTTATTTCTTGTTTCTTTTTTAATTAATATTCTCTAAAATTTTTAAAAAATAAAATGAATGAATTCATTTCTTCATAAACATCTCTTCATACAAATCAATCTTCATATCTAATCTTTTTGAAACGTAATCATGGCTTTCGCCGAGGATTTCTAAAATCAGGACGGATTCGTCATAATATTCTTCAATCTTGTCCGCGCCCCAATGCGCCGGCGGTTTTTGAAGATTAATGATCCGGTCGCACATTTTGACTGCGGAAATGTCTGAGCCGCCGGATTTGATTCCATTGAGATAATCCGGAAGCGGCAAACCTTCTTTTTTTGTCAGTAAATCAACGCCGAAAACAACGGCCGGCTCAAACCGGCGCAGCATTTCTTCTTTGGTCACGGGCGTGTCTTCCAAAACGTCATGAAGAAGAGCGATTGAAACGGCGTCTTTGATGTTTTGAAACGGTCTTTTCCGGTCCGCCGCGAGAACTTCGTCCGCCACCATGCAGACATGAATCACATAAGGCAAACCGGCGTAAAGCTGACCGTTATGCGCCTGCGCCGCGTAAAAAAGCGCGTTGTTGTAAAAATCCTGAAGTTCATTCGGCGGCGCAGCCGCTCTTTTTATCATTTAATTCACCCCGCGTTCTTTCCGTTTTTCCGATTTGCCGAAAAATTTGATCTGTTCTTTTCTGAAAAAATAAGAATTTAAATTCGTCATCATCACATAACCGTCCTCGCCGTCGGAATAATATTGAAATTCCATCCACGCCGCCGAAAACCCCAATTTGGTGTACAAATTGATGGCCGGCTTGTTGCTGATGCGGACCTCCAATGAAGCTTTCTGAAGTCCCTTAAGCAGGAAATACGTGCATATATGATCGATCAAAAGCTCGGCGATTCCGCGGTTTCTGTAATACTTGCTGACCGCAAGCGAAAAGATATGTCCTTCCGATTCCGAAAGCGCGTAGCCGACAATGAAGCCGACCACATCCTGCCCGATGACACAGACAAAAAAACCATCGTGGAAGACTTCATAAAAATGGATGTATTCATACGGGTTGTGTTCGTTAAAAGCCTCCGCTTCCAGCATCAAAATACTGTATTCGTCATCGGGAAGATAACGGCGGATGAACGGCTGCGGAAACATGTAACTCTCTGAAAAAGATTATGGCTTTTATTATGGCTTTTATTATGGCTTTTATTTTTCTTTAAGGTTTGGGTATCTGATTTTATCAAAAAGAACAAATGATTATTCGAGGGACAAAGGAATACATGATAGGAGAAGAAAAGAAAACAAATTAAAACACGGACAAGAAAAATAAATATAATCGTGCCCGCATAAATTTAAAGATATCAGAACTGTAAAGTATTTCAAAATCGGAAATGATTGTAGTGAGAAAAACCGATCAAAATAAAAAGATGAATAATTTTCTGTTCATTTTTTATATTATTCTCTTCTTATTTTATTGCCTGTTTTTCTTTTCATTTTTAAGAAATGAATTCATCGCTGAATTCGGCGATGTTTGGATGTTTATCCTTCTGCTCCTCCTTTATACATTTATGCTTACAGGAGGAACAATTTACGGTTTTATCACTCACGAAAAAATGAAAGCGGCGTTTTTAGGAGTTCTTTTTCCGGTCATGTCAGGATTTTTTAATATCCTTCATATAGATTTGATCCGGAACAGTTCACCCATTTATGAATTCATACTCTTTAGCCTGATTGGACTGTTATGCGGACCCGCCGGGTTTTTCGCGGCGAATACTCAAAGTGACCGGCTCAAAAGATATTTCCTTTATTTGCTTTCCTTTATATGCTTAATATCGGGGCTGTGGTTATTTTTGGAACGGCCGGCATTTTTTTAATCGAGAATATGATTTCAATGTCGGAAAATAAAAAAGTGACAGCTATGAATTTTAAGAAAATATATGCCTTGTACACAGGTCTTTTTTTGTTGTTTCTCGTCTGTGTTGTCAGCTTTGTGATATACTTCCGGCTTGAGATACTGTCTCCCGAATTAATTGAGCTTGCCGGATATTTCGGTTATTTTCCGGCCTTGTTTTTGCTGTATTATTATGCGTCTGTTCTTCCGAAAAAAGAGAGAAAGTACGCTAAAAAGATTTTGTGGATTGCGCTTCCTTTGCTTGCCATCATTTATTATATATTATGGGTCAAAATGAATGATTTTATCGGTTCAAATTATCAAGGCGCCGCTTTTGATCTTTTGATGATATGGGGAAAAATGCTTCTTTTTACCGCTTCACTGTTTTTCTTCATTCATGCCGTTTTGCGCACTGATGTTTTCGTCGGCAAAATCTTTAAAAAACAAAGGATGGAATTCTTTAATTCCGCTTCATTCTAAAAGAGAGATTGTAAGATTCATTTAAGATATTCCCGCCGGCATTTTTCATTATATTCGCTGAAAATATTCATAATTTCAACCGCCAGCGCGTTTCTTTCTTCAGAGAGTTCGTCATCGGAAAAATGACGGATTTTAACATCCTTATGAAGATCGTTGATTTTCAGCCGCATTTCCCGCGAATACGGCAAGCCTTTCGTAAACCATTGCGCATGCGCCCGGATGTTGACATGAGGCAGCAGATGATATTTTTTTAAATAAAAAAAATAATGATTCAAATCCTCGGCGCGGCCTTCAAATTCATCCGGCGGCGCAAGGTTTTCAGGCACGCCGTTTTTTAAATAAAATTTCAGTTTTTCAAATATTCCGGGGTTGCCGATAGCGGCCCGGCCGATCATGTAACCGTCGCAGTCTGTCAGATCCATCGCGGTTTGAAGCGATTTTTCATCAGCGATGTCGCCGTTTAAAATCACCGGGACCGAAAGATCTTTTTTAATTTCGGCGATGATTTTCCAATCGGCATTTCCGGAATACATTTGACCTCGCGTTCTTCCGTGGACGGTAATCGCGGACGCGCCGGCATCTTCCAAAGATTTCGCCAGCCGCAGCGTTTTTTCATCGTCATTGTAAATTCTGATTTTAGCGGTGACCGGAATTTCAGACATATCACAAACGCGGCGGATAATGGAAGCCGGATGATTTTCAGACCCAAAATCTTGCGCCATCAAAGCGGCACCGCATCCCGTTTGTGTAATCGGCGGAGACGGGCAGCCCATATTGATATCAATGACGCGGGCTGCCGGAGAAAACAATTCCTGCAAACCCGCGGCAGCTTTTGAAATTGATTCAGAATCGCTGCCGACGATTTGGATCCCGTAAGGGATGCCGTCAATTGAAAAGCCGCGGTTTTTCGCGTACGGGTCGCCGTGGTTGAAACCGTCGGCATGGATCATTTCCGTGTATGTGAAATCCGCGCCGCGCGAATGGGCGGCGAAACGAAACGCCGGATTTGTGACATCCGCCATCGGCGCCAAAAACAAAGCCGGCTTATTCTTTTTAAAATCATAAAACATAAAACAGCCCCAACGCCGTTACCAATATATTTTCTTCTATTTATTTTGTTTTAAAAGAAAGGGATGCTTTTAAATGAATGACAGCTTATTAAAAAAAAGAATTAAAGGAGATAAAAAATTGAGAATTATTGCTTTTGTCGGTATGCCCGCTTCCGGAAAATCCGAAGCGTCAAATGTCGCGAAAGAAATGGGAATTCCCGTTGTTACCATGGGCGATGTGATCCGAAAAGAAGTTCAGCTCCGCGGCGCAGATCCGGCTGACGGCGGCAAAATCGCAAATGAACTGCGCGAAAAAGAAGGATTGGATGCCATATCTAAAAGATGCATGGTCATGATTGAAGAAAAAATGAAAGAGACGCCGTCTGAAGTTTTCGTTATTGACGGCGTTCGCGGAATTGCCGAAGTCGATTATTTTAAAGAGCGGCTCGGACACGGATTCATGCTTGTTTCAATCGCTATCGACTCTCCAATTGAAGAGCGTTTTGACAGAATCGCCGCCCGCAAAAGAGAAGACGACATGGATAATATTGAACAGCTCAAAGAACGCGACGCGCGCGAAATCGGATGGGGCATGGGCGAAGCGATTGCCGCGTCTGACCGGATCATTGAAAACACATCCACTTTAGATGTTTACCGAAACCATATCCGTCAGCTGTTTGAAGAAATGATTGAAAAAGAAAAAAACCAATAATCGGGATGAACATGCTGAACGTGAAAGTGACATTTTGCGCCCCCGTTTACATAACGGAAGACTCTGAAAAAGTCAGCGCGGCCGTTTCCAATATGGTGAATTTCGGCCGGCCGAAAAGCGAAGAAAACCGCGCCGAATTCGAAAAACCGGGAATCGGAGACGAAAATATTAAACAGACGGCAAGAATTAACGGAAATTTAGAACTGCTGTCCGGTATCCATTATTTAATTCGAAAAGAAGAAATTATTGATACCGTAAACACCGCTCTTAAAGACGGAATTGATGACAGCGGCTGCAAGACGCGGGTCGCGCTCAACAAACAAGCGGCGCTGATGAAACATCTCAGTTTTCCCGCGGACGATGAACCGCTCGGCTCCGTTTATTTGACGATCGAAGCGGAAACGCAAGACGCGCTGTTAAAAATTATAGACTGGCTGACACCGCCGACAAAAGAAGGCGTTCCGGTTTACGAATTAAAAATGAAAGAATTGTAAAAACAGAAAAAAACTCTAAAAAACTATCTTCCTTATTTTCAATCAAGAAGTGCATATTTGGAGTTTATTTTAAAAATCCGAATAAACCGAGTTTAATTTTCATTTTTTGATAACAACGAATGTGAAAATCATATCGTCTTATCAAAAGGGTCTGAAAAATATATTTGCCACTATTTATCTATTTATATATTCTCCCACCATTCTTATTTTATTATTTTTCTTAATTGTTTAAAAACATATATATGTATGTAAATTAATATAACTGGTTGTTTAATGTATTTTTGCCAAATCAGATGAAACCGGCAATTCTCTATGATATGTTCTTATCTTTGATTGAATAAAATCAGATCCGGTTGAATGGATTTCTAATTCAATCAGACCTGCTTTTCAGGTGATTCATATGATCCAAACAAAATCTATGATAATCTTTTTTGTTTTAAGCATGTTTCTCATTACCGGTTTATCTGTCTGCGCCGGCGATGATTCAACAACCGAAGTCTCAATCTACAACTCAACAGACTACAATCCGAATGTTCCCGTAACATACAATTCAATCGAAGACGAGCCTGCCGAAGAAGACATAACACCTTCAATATACAATTCAACCGGCGGTAATCCGGCAAATGATTCAACAAACGATCCGATTGCTGATGAACCGGAAGGCGCAGCCGAGTTAACTGAATTCCAAAAAACTCCGATTGATGTCGCTTATTCAAGAGACAAATTGAAAAATATTAATGTCTCTGACAATACACTTAGATCTTTTTCACAATTCGGCTTGTGGCTTGAAGAACAAGGCGTAGATGCTGAAGCCAAAGACATAAATGTTATGTACATCGATGATGATTTGAGATCCCTTGAAGGCTACTGGGTTTTCGCGACCCGCCCTGAATCAAAAGAGATGTACATTGAAATATTACAAAATTCAAAAAGCGAGAACGCCTCTCCTGATGAAATGATTTCATTTTTGAAAAATCTCGATGAAAAATATCCCGTAAAATATGTTCGCACCGGACTTGTTTTATTCATCACGGTTGAAAATAAAGAGGCTTTGCTTTCCGAAATTTCTGAAAAGGAAATCCAAATGCTGAAAGATATTTCTAATGCAATCCTTGAAGAAGCGGCAATAAAAGGAAATGAAGTCATTACTTCAAATTGGGGCTCATCAAATCCGAACATACATGCAGATATGTCAAGATGGGCCGCTGAAAAAGCAGGGTTTGATCCGTATTATGCAGACATTATTTCAGAGAATGCTGCTGAACCGGATAATGTTAGTTTTATAGATGTAATAGATATAGGAGATATCACGATATCAATTGCACCACCCGGATTTTTATTAGGAGGGATTTTTATAAATGGTGCAGAATATGTCTATTTAAAAAATTATAACCACTACTATAATCCAACAGATTTGAATGGACTTGGTTTTGGAGGTGCGCCTAATTGTATTGAAGATGAATTTAATAGTATATCTACAGCTGGATCAGATGAAGAAAAAAGTATACACCTATCTTATGCATCCCATTATATGGCTGATTTGAGTATGCCACTGCATACAAATTATGCAGGAGACCAACTAATATATTATGGAAAAAATGCAATAGAAGACTTACAGGAGCCTCATTTTACTTATGAAAACGACTATGTCGGAGCAAATTGGATGACCGGACATAATTTTAGTCAATATGCAAAAAACGTAACTAGCAGCACTTTGATTCGGATTCCTGAATTAGATAGTGAGGATTTAGCAAGCTATTCATACGCTTACTCTGATGACACTTGGAATTGTGGATTAGCACTTAGGAATAATCCGAATTATATTCCATCCTCGTCTGTTTATTACGCAACTGCTTTCAGTATAGATCGCGGTCAGGGGTATTTGATCGGTCTTATGGAAAAAGGATACCAACTGATAATGCCCTCGTCAATTGCATCGAGTTTTGAAAATGAAAAAGATATTACAATTCAACTTTCAGAAGCGGGTCTCCGCACCCAGAAATTGAATTTAACAAACTTAAGGGTTTCGATGGGTGCCGGAGACAGTGCGCGTATTTACATCAATGATAACGAAATTTTAAGATTTGCTGACTCCTCTGCCGGCGGGAACCTTTACGTTTATAATGAAAACGGGAATCAATTGGGTTCCATATCAAAAATAAACGGCAAGCCATCATATGAGAATATGACTTTTGATGTCTCGTTTAGTCATGACGGCTCTGAAATGACCATTGACATTAAAAAATATTATCGCGGCGCTCTTAACGGCACTTTCAACTATTCTTATATGACAAACACCGAGATGTCAGAAATAAGAGCAAATATGACCGGCTATCAGTCCAATGCGGATTATATCAGCAGTAACTATGAAGTTTATCATGAACTTTTGACATGGACATATGAGGACGGATCTTTTTCAAACCAGCAAGATAAGACACTTCAACTCGAAAAAACAGGATCTCGTGTTCAGGAACTGAGGTTAACTGATTTGAGAGTTTCAATGGGTGCTGGAGACAGTGCGCGTATTTATATCAACAACAATGAAATTTTAAGATTTGTTGACTCCTCTGCCGGCGGAAATCTTTATGCCTATGATGAAAACGGAAATCAAGCGGTTCCCGTCCTGACGCAAGTAAACGGCAAACCGGCGTATGAGAATATGACGTTTAATATCTCTTTCACTCATGATGGTTCAGAGATGACTGTTTACGTTCGAAAATATAATGATGATGTTCTCAACGGTGCTTTCACCTATTCCTATGCGATAAATGAGATTTCAACAATGAGAGCGAATATGACCGGTTATCAATCCAACGTGGATTATATCAGCAGCAATTACGGAGTTTACTACGAATCTTAAAGCAGGCTGGGGTTCAACTTGGTATTTTAATGAGGCACTCTCATATGAGAGTGCTTTCATTAAAAATACAGAGAAAGGGTTATGATTATGACTGTTAGAACGGCTGTAACTCAAGCATTCAAACATATTCTAATTCCTTTTATTGAGTGCTGTATTTTATCATCCATATGGGCACCGTATTTATTTGCAACAGATCTCTTCTCGGTTCTGTCTATGTTAAAGAAAATATCAGATGGCGTGGATATTCAGATGGGACTTGCAGATGAAACAAGAATTTTTCTTTTCTCATTTATTATTTTATCTTTGATTTTTAACATTATTATTTATTCCGTTCTAAAAATCATTCTAAAGAAAAAATATAATTTTGAAATGAAAGTTTTTTTTTATAGTGTCGGATTTCTATCATGCAGTCTTTTACTGCTTATTGATTTTAGGGAGTTGGCGGAACGAATTTTCGGTCCATGGAGAGGGACATCTTAGGAAATATACATACTTTATGTACTTGCAGCATTCACACTTACCCTGTTGTATTATTCATATGCAACCTCGCTTCAAAATAATAACAATGATACGAAAGGAGTCAGTAAGGTTACTTTATTTCTGATGATAGCAACTGTTATTTTTTCTGCGGCTTTATTTATTTTTGAAGTCGCCATATTCAAAATTCCTGTTTTCGGATGTTCTTCATTTTGCGGGATTTGTTTGGCTTGGCGGCTGATTTCTTCAAAAATCAGAATCGATCTCCGGTGGGTTGCATGGGGGATGTTCCCGTCATACTCTATATTTTTGGGTCTGATTCTAACAGGACCGTTGCTATAAAAACATAAAATCAATCGGATGAAAATCAAAAGTATAACAGCGGTGTGTTCAATAAAACTTTCAATTTATTATAATATAGCAAACAGCGACATTTTAACAATGAGAGCGAACATGACCGGCTATCAGTCCAACACGGATTACATCAGCAGCAATTACGGAGTTTACTACCAACCTTAAACAAGACTAACCGGAAAGGGACATCTGACTCAATTGATGTCATCCTGATTTAAAAAATGTAATCGGTAGACATATGAATCTATTTTCAAAATATTTATAGGATGAAATTTCGAATATTACATTTTATCCCTTCTTCCCTGATTGAATCTATTATTTAATTCAATCAGGAAGAAAAAGAATTATAAAAACAAAAAATGCAGGTTTAAAAAAGAGAGACTTAATTGCCTCTTATTTTTTTAATTTCGGCCGCGATTTTGCGGACGGAAACGTTTTTGGCTTCAATGTTATCGATCATAACGCGGCCGCTTTTTTCCCACCAGAAACGGGGATAAGATTTGTCGGTTTCCGGAAGCGGCGAAAATCCTAAATTCTGAGCGGCTTTGACGATTTCATCAAATTCCGGCTTGGAGACGGCGCTCTTCCTGGAGATGACGCGGCCTTGGGCACGGGTTCTTTCCTTATCCAAATAAACCGGCCAAATCACGAGCCGGCCTTCGTCTTTCATCATATTTTTCAAATCCCTGATATTTTAAGTTTAAAACTTCGTTCTCTTATTAAGACTTTCTTTTACCGATTTTTCATCTTTTCTTTTCAATCGTTTGCAGTAAATCCGGCAATTAAAAATTCCAAAATTCCGACAGCTTATTCTTAAAAAACTCTTTTCCGGCACGGAATTCTTCGACAGAGAACACTTCGAAATTAAAGATTTCGTCATAATTCCCAAGACCGTGAAGCGTTGAATAATCAATGACGCCTTGTCCCGGCGCGTAATGTTCATCTCCGCCGTAACGGCCGGTATCAACACCGTGATTGTCATGGATATGAACGTGAACCACCAGCGGTGAAATCGTTTTAACGAACTCGGCAAGTTTTTTCTGATCGCCGCCGCATGTCAGATTCGCGTGACCGATATCCAATGTCGCGCCGAGATAATCAGAATCCACCAAATCGACCGCTTTTGCCAGCTCTCCGGCGCGGCAGCATAAGTTCAGCGGGTCGGTGGCTTCTTTGTTTTCCAAACCAATCATCACATCGACATCTTCGGCGTATTCCGCAAGCCGCTTTAAATTCTGAATCATTCTGCCGAATGACTTTTGAGCGCCGCCTTCTGTGATCCTGCCGGGATGAACGACTAAAACGTCCGCACCGGCGTGAGAAGCGATATCCAGGGATTCAAACATCAATTGAAAATCCGAGTCATCCATTTTCGCCGTATCGACAGCGAGTTCTTTCGGATGCTCTCCTTCCGGATCCGGAAAATAAGGCGCGTGCGCCGAGCAGTAAAAATCGTAAGAAAAAAATGAATCAAAAAAAGCGTCTAAGCGGTCTTTTTGAAGCTCTCTGCCTTTGTAAAGATTCATTTTAGGAATGTATAATTCAATGGAATCCGCCAAACCTTCCAATTCGGAAAGCGGACCCGCGAATGTTGAAACACCGAATTTCATGGAGAAGTAAATAGACGGCGGAATATATTAAATTGAGTGTCAGTCTAAAACACAAAGAAGACACTTGAAGAGACAGCCGCGGGAATCCGTCGGGCGATTATATTAAATAGAAGTTTGAATTAGACCTGCAAAAAACAAAAAAACAGACAAATTAAAACGGCTGATACGTATAAACGGAGAAAGAGAGAATGGACCCGCTCATCGGAATGGGCGTACTGGCGCTTGTCGGTGCCGTCGCCGCAATTGCAGGTTATACCGAGGATTTAGAGTCTGTTGTCGGTTCTCAAAGCAATCCGAATTCCCAAGTTCAGCTGGCACCTCAAATGAAATATCCGCATCGCCTTTTTAATAAAGCGATCTCGGGCGAACCGCTTTCAAATGGTTTGGCCGCTGTTGTCGGCGCTGTCATCTCCGTTTCTCTGGAATTTTACGCCGATTTGTCAATTATAACGGTCATCGTCATCGGTTCAATGGCGGCGATGATCATTCACATGATTTTAGCGGCAACCTCTTTTTTCGGGAGAATCGCAAGCCAAAGCCGCTTTAAGCAGCCTCTTTATATGGATGTTTTTAAAACCAATCTTCCGGTGATTGCCGCTTACGCTTTTATGACAACGGCATGCATTTTGATTATTTGTTATTTGATGGCGGCTTATTTGGATATTCAAATACCGATTCCTCTTTTGGCTTTGATTCTCGGCATCACTGTCGGCTCCATCGGGTCTTCCGTCGGCGATATCCAATACGGCGCGGAATGTTTATATCAGAATTTAGAATTCGGATCGGGTGTGAATGCCGCTTACTCCGGAAACATTGTCCGAAAAGCGGCGTCCGGAATCCGGTCAGGAATCGACAACTCATGGTTTTCGTCCAAATTCGGCGGCCCGACGACAGGAATTGCTTTTGCTGCCGTATTGTTCATGACATCATGGATAACCGTTTTATTCAATCCCGCATGGGGAGGCGCGGTGGGTTGGTGCGGTTTGATCGCCGGCGTTTTATTCATCGCGGCAACCGCTGCCGCCAATCGATATCTTGAAAAATCCGCCCGTCGTAATTTCGGACCTTACCGCAAAGACGAAAAAACAGAGGGGGCAGAGTAAATGGAGTTACTGAACCTGTCTGTATTAAGCGGCCCGGCAATCTTATTTCCGGAAAACCCGTTTTATCAATTGCTTTTATTGATCCTGATAACTCTCGGGGGCGTTCTGATTACAGTCAGCGTTCACTTAATTCCCGTCGGCGGCGCGCCGGCCGCAATGGCGCAGGCAACCGGCGTCGGCACGGGAACGACACAGTTGGCGGCAGGCGCCGGATTGACCGGACTTTTAGTTGCCGTCTCCGTTTATGTCCTCTCAGGCAGCGGACTGATTTGTGTCCTGCTTGGCGGCATCGGCTCCACCATTATGATTTCCATCGTCATGCTGATTTCAAACATCGGCTATATTTACGGCGTCGGCGTTCCGCCGGCATCCGGAAAAGCGTCTCGTGACCCGATAACGAAAGACCGGCAGGACACCTACGTTTCCAAAGGAACTGAAGGGCACGGCATCCCGACAGCTGCGTTTATCAGCGGCGCCGCGGGGGGAATCATAGGCGGTATCGGGGGTTCTTTGATATTCGTTGTTTTATTGAAAGCTTCCGGACTTTCCGGAGACGACGCGGCGGCAATCCTGCCGATTTCAGTGATCTTGTCAATCGCGCTTTTCTTTGTCAATGCCGTCATTGCTTCATACAATATCGGCGGAACGATTGAAGGATTCTATGATCCGAAATTCAGAAAAGTTTCAAAAGCCGCCGCTGTTTCGGCTGTTATCACATTGATTTGCGGGATATTGTGCCTTTATACAATGATCCAATTCGGCGGCTTCGGTTTAATGGCGGGGTGAAAATGACGGCGGCAAAAATTCAAAATGGAAACGGCAAAGAAGACAAAAAGTTCTTCTTGTTTGAAAAAACGGCTTTAATCGGACTTGTCTCAGGACTTGCCGGAATTTATACCGCGTTATTGATTTCATTCCGTTCGGCTTCGTTTGCCGATTCGGTGAACACGCCTTTCTCTTTTGCGGCCGGCATCGGAATGATTGCCGCAATCGTTTGGGCGGCTGACGCTGTCCGTAAAATTTCAAAATACGGGCTTGGCACAGGCGTTCCGTCCGTCGGGATGTTCGGCATCGGAATCGCTTGCGTTATTGCCGTGTTCTCAGTCTTTTTAAACACGATCTGGAGTCCTGTTATCGGCACGGCGCTGGCGTTAATCATCGGACTGGTCAGCGGAAAACTGATCAACAGCGCGCTTGGAATGAATATTCCGGATATGGAAAAAAGAATCGCGGAAATTACAACGGGATGCACGCTTGCAATCATCTCATCCGTCGTCATCGTCGCCGGAACCGTTCAAAACATCTCGGGATATGAATATATCATGGCAGGCATTGTCGCTCTCGGATTTATCGGCGTCGCCGTTGCCGTTTTCCATGCGTACAACGCGAATTTGGGACCGGATGAAATGAAAGACCGGACAAGAATGCTGACGATTTTGGACGCTTCTTTGCTCTTGCTTATTTTTGCCGCTGCCGCTTTGTTTTGGAGAGCGGGTCAAAACGAAGGAATTCAAACAATCATCGGCTCAACCGTCACAATCTTTATGTCAATTGTTTTCATTTTTACCGCATATTACAAATTTTGGACTTATGTTAAAAGGGACGCCTGGAAAATTACGGAAACAGGCTTGCTTCCCGGCGAGGAGGATTTGAATTGAAGATACGAATTGCACCTGAGACAGAACTTGTCATGGACCCGCTGACATCCGTGATTTCTAAGGAAAAAAACATCGCTCCAAACCGCTCCATGATATCTTTGATCAAAAAACTGGATGAAACGGAACATATCATTGACGGGTTGATGGATTCACTGTCTTCCGGAAAAACGCTTCAGAATTCATGGCGCGGCCGGGAAAAAACATCTGTCGGTGCCGGAGCTGTAACGAATTTCTTTTACGGATTGATTGCCGGGCTGGTCCTCTCAGGCGCCGCCCTTCTTCTCTTAAGCGTTTTGTACGGAGGCTTCTGAAAATGGAAGGCGGAAAAAATAAATCAAACGCTGCGGCGGGCTGGCCGATGCTTAAAGGTGAATATAAAACGGGAAGCGTGACCTCGTGCGCCGCTGTCGTAACCTGCGGGTCGCATTTAGACGATGAAACGCTTATCGCTTCCGGCGCCGCGATTTCCGGCTCATGCAAAACCGAAAATTTAGGCATTGAAAAATTGGTTTCTCATATCATTTCAAACCCGAACATCCGTTATTTAATCGTATGCGGCGCCGAAGTGAAAGGGCATATTACCGGCGAAGCGATTTTAATGCTTCATAAAAACGGAATTTCCAAGAACAGAATCGTCGGCGCGAAAGGGGCGATCCCGTATATTGAAAACCTGTCAGAAGACGCCGTGAAACGCTTCATGGAGCAGATCGAATGCATTGACATGATCAATGTTGAAGACATCAATGAAATTTCAAAAACGATTAAAGAATGCATTGACAAAGATCCGGGCGCGTTTCCCGCGGCGCCGCTGGCTCATGACGCGAAGAAAGAGCCGGATGAAAACGGCGGAGAAAAATCGGACGGAGATGACTTCGGGCAGGAAAGCGAATTCACCGGCGGCGCGTCCGTTGAAGAAATTTCATCTTTGAAAATGATGACGCGTCTCAAATATCTGGACCGGACGATTGCCGGAATCGGCGATTACCACAAATTCCAAGCCGGATTTCAAGCCGGAAAAATTGAAGGATTCGTCATCGGATTTGTATTGATGATTTTACTGGCGGCAATCGCCGGAATGACTTTATCTTTGATATAAACGAAAGAGGCGGAAAAAATGAGAAAACAGGGATCTCGAAACAGAATGACGGATTTGGAGGAACTGGTCGGCAGCATCCGTTACCGTTCTCAATTGATTTCACGCGCTCAGAAATTGGATTCCGGAATAATAACGACGCGGCGCGCCGGATTTCTTGCCGGATTTATAACGGCCGCCGTTTTTGTTTTGGTGATTCCGCTGATTATTTGGCGTTTCATCGGAGCGATTTAAAAAAGGATGCGGAGGATTTCAAATGCAGGAAGAAATAAAAATTGAATCCCAAAATGAGAATGAAATTGTTTTAGAATATGAAGAAATCACGCAGCGATTGGACCGCTTGGATGAAAAAGTCGAGTTTGTCCGCTCTGAAGTGGCTCAGCGGACCGGCAGAAAAATCGGAAGAGATGTCGGCGTTGTATACGGCGCTCTTGCCGCGCTCATTTTGGTTTTTCTCTGTTTCACGCTGATAAATAAATTTTCACTGACATTTTAAAATCGGAGTTAGATTATGTTTAAATTTGAAAAAAAGCAGGAGATTTATGAAATCGGCGGCGTTCGCTTCGGCGGCCAGCCCGGCGAGGTCCCGACAGTGATTATCGGAACGATGTTTTATAATCGCCATAAAATTGTAACGGATGCGGATAAAGGGATTTTTGATAAAACCGCCGCGGAAAAATTGTGGAACGACCAGCTTGACATTTGTGACAAAACAGGCGTTTCTTGCGCGAACCAGCTTGTCGGCGAAACGCCTGAAGCGATTAAAAATTACATTGACTGGTTTATTGAAATTGATGACGAAATGCCGTTTTTAATGGATTCTTCGGATAGTGAAGTGCGTGCGGCCGCCGCGCTTTACGCAACAGAGATCGGTATTTATGACCGCGCGATTTACAATTCCGTGAATGCAAGTATTGAAGAGAATGAAATCAAAGCGCTGACGGAAAGCAAAATTAATGCGTCCGTCGTTTTAGCGTTTAACGCAATCAATCCGACCGTTTTGGGTAAAATTGAAATTTTGGAAAAGGGCGGGACCGGTTTATCCGGTGGTCTTTTGGAAATTTCAAAAATGTGCGGCATTGAAAAACCGCTGATCGATGTGGCGGCCGTCCCTCTCGGCTCGGGCGCGGGCGCTTCCATGCGCGGAATTACGGCGATAAAAGGGCATCTCGGCTACCCTGCCGGCGGCGGTTTCCACAACACGGCGTCGGCTTGGGACTGGATGCGCGAATTTAAAAAGACGCAGGAAAATCCCAAAGAATATTATTTGCCGGCAGATATCGGAACGAATTTGGTCGCTCAGGCGCTCGGCGCAAATTTCCTGCTTTACGGCCCGATCGAAAACGCAAAATATATTGCGCCTTCTGCGGCGATGGTCGATATCATGCTTGAAGAAAACGCTAAAGAGCTGGGCATTGAACTTGCCGGCGAAGAAAAATTGCCGATCGGGAAACTGATTTGATCGGAAGAGAAATATTTTTTATTTTTTCGAATCGGAAGTTAAGAAGGCTTATATAAAAATAATTGATGTTAAATTAACGAAATAATACAAATTTATAAACGACTTCAATTGAGTCAAAAACGCAAATAAATCAATCACAGAAGGTAATATTATGGATGACGCACCCGCAGAGATGACAACACCCCAAACCGCCAAAGACACATCAAAATCAACATCTGAACCTGTTATTTCATCTAAAACAAAGACCGCAGCAGCCTCAAGAACAACGGCAAATCCGGGGCCTGCCGCAGAAAAAAAGACGGCTGTAAGGAAAACAGCAGCAAAAACAACGGCCGCCGCGACGGCAACGGCAAAGACCGCCGCCAAAAAGCCGGCCGCCAAAACAGCAGCTCGGTCAGCCGCTGCTTCTAAATCAACAACGGCAAAAACCGCGGCTGCGCCGAAAACAGCGGCAAAAACCACAGCCTCTAAAACCGCAGCCGTCAAATCCGCTCCGAAATCAACGGCAAGATCAACCGCGGCTTCAAAGAAAACCGAAACGCACTCCATTCCTGTCAATGCCGAAGACGAGTGGGAAGAAATTGACATCAATATTGACCTTAATGAAATCAATGAGATCCTCGGCGAGAAAATCAGCAGCGGAAAGAAAGTTTTGAAAGAAAAAGAAATACGTTACACTGATATGCTCAAAGCTTACAGAGACTCAAAAAAGAAGAAAAAAGAAAGTAAAAAAGAAAAGAAAAAAGGCAAATGTAAATGCAAAAAACTGTCCAAGGATGAAAAATATATCGTTTACGGCGTCATTGCCGTTTTAACAGCGTATATCGCCTGCCGTTTTTTCGGCCGCCGCAAATAAAATGAATCGTAAGATTCGTTTTTATTTTCATGGTTGAAGGATAAGCCTTATCCTTTTTGATTTTTTTTAAGGGGCGATGATTGTGAAAAAGGACAGAACGGTTCCTATTTTCAGGCATTGCTCTGATTTGCGCCTTAATGGGATTGAAATGGATTTGAACTGTTCTGCGCCGCAAGGTCAATAAAGGTTAAAATCCGACCTTTATCGGCGGTAAATGGTCAGAACAACCTTTTCCTCGTTTCAATCCCATAAAGGTCTGATTTTAACTGAGAAGGGTTAAAAACAGTAACGGGAACCACAAACTTTCAATCCCATAAAGGTCTGATTTTAACGAACGCTCTGATATCAATAAAGAGCTCAAAACACGTCTTTCAATCCCATAAAGGTCTGATTTTAACTAAGAAGAAACATCCACACTAGATTCGATAACGACCTTTCAATCCCATAAAGGTCTGATTTTAACCCTCCCCAGCCGTCGCCGTCGTCTTCTTCAGATGTGGCTTTCAATCCCATAAAGGTCTGATTTTAACCAAGGCAATCCTCGAACTTTGCGACTGTTTGTATCTCTTTCAATCCCATAAAGGTCTGATTTTAACTTACTCATTTCTTTAACTCCTTAATTTTGTTGTAAACTTTCAATCCCATAAAGGTCTGATTTTAACCGTCGACAACTTCATTCTTATCACGACCTTTTAACAACTTTCAATCCCATAAAGGTCTGATTTTAACTCAAGCGTCACCAAATCAACGCCTTTAACGTGAATGCTTTCAATCCCATAAAGGTCTGATTTTAACAACATCTTCAACCATGCCATAACCAACAACAGACGACTTTCAATCCCATAAAGGTCTGATTTTAACAAC
>JAITUZ010000003.1 GCA_031286065.1 Candidatus Methanimicrococcus odontotermitis
AGCTTTACGTATTATCACTATTTTAAGAGAACGATTTGAACATATTTCAGTTGTTGTTCCATACGTTGCATTTAGTGCCGCAACGATTTTAGCTCTGGGAGCCGATGAAATAATTATGCATCCTTACTCTAACCTCGGGCCTGTAGATCCGCAATTATCAATTATAAAACCAAATGAATACGGACAACAAGCACAATTGCAATTTAGTTCAGAGGACATACGTAATTATTATAGAATTTATCCGATCTGATGTCGGGATTACTGATCAAGCCCATCTAATCTCGGCTTTTAATTCTTTAGCCGCTGAGGTTGGTTCCCTTCCGATAGGGTCATCAAAAAGAAGCCAACAATTATCCTTATCACTTAGCACAAAAATGTTAGAAACTCATTTAGATGACAAAAATAAAGCTGTGAATATTGCTCAGGCTTTAAATACTTCGTACTACCACCATGGCTATGCTGTCGGGCGCAAAGAGGCAAAAGATATTGGACTTGAAATAACTTATCCGGATCAGGAACTTGAGAGTATAATGTGGTCTATATGGCTTGATTTTTGTGATGAAATGAAATGCAACCAGTCATTTGATCCCATATCTGAAATTATGAATGATTCCACAGCAAATCGAATAATTTCACAAGTTCCAATTGTTTCAATACCTGCAAATACTCCCCCACAAGTAGCGCAAAATCTAATAGGTCAAATTGCACAACAACAAGCCAAAATTGTTCAGCAACCCTCACTTGAGATTTCTCAACCATTGGCAGCAATCGAAAGTTTTAAAAATTCATATGTTTTTAAACAACAATTAAATGTTGTGTTTTGGCGTGATGCTAATATGGGTTTATCATATAACATGACAGGATATTCAAAAGGTTGGGAAAAAGTTTCAACAAAGGAGATGTAATAATGATTACCACCAATCATTCCAATTTGCTGTACAATGGTCCATACGAAATAAATTCAACTTCACCAAAGGGATTTACTGTTACAGTAAGAAATAATCGTCTCATTTCGGACAATATGACAGATATAACTGATAGGACTCCGGGAAATAACATTTCTGAATAATGACCGAACAAAAAAAATAAAGAAAGATCAAACGGTCATTTCATGAATTTTTTCTTGTGCTTGGAATACAATTCATGCACCATCCCGTCCGACAAACCGATAATCGGCGCGTGAATCGTTTGGATGCCGCAGACATCCAGAATATGGCGGTAAATCAAACACGCCGGAACGATAACATCCGCGCGGTCCGGCTTTAATCCGAGTTCCGTGACGCGCTCTTCAACGGTGTAAAGATGCAGCAGCGCGTCAACTTCTTCAAGGTCGACGGCTTTCAGCGGTTCGTTGTTGACTTTTCCGGCCAGCAGATATAAACTGCGGATATTTCCGCCGCTGCCGATACCGATGACATTGTCGCCGCGAACCGTTTTTTTCAGCCATTTATCCATCTCTTTCCATGTCTCTTTTAAAACGAATCCTTCTTTTAAACGAATGCAGCCGACATTAAAAGATTTGGATTTCCGTTTGCCGCCGCTGACAAAAGTTACTTCCGTGCTGCCGCCGCCGACATCAATATAAAGATAAGAAAAGCGCGGGTCAAAATTTTTTTCGATGTGGCTGGCGTAAATCAGTTTCGCTTCTTTCTTCCCGTCAATGATTCGTAAATTGATCCCGGCTTTTTTTCGGATCTGGCGGACGATTTCTTGTCCGTTTTGCGCTTCGCGCAGCGCGGACGTGGCGCATGCCATCGTGTCGGCGGCTTGGAATCCGTCAATAATTTCACGAAAACCGCACATTGTTCGGACCAGCATTTTCACTTTATCGTCCGAGATTTTCCGGCGTGAAAAAGCGTCGTCTCCCAAGCGGACCGGAAGGCGCAGCATGGCCATGCGTTCAAAAATAACTTCGTCGTCAACGGTGTGAACATCTGTCAGAAGCAGGCGGATGGCATTGGACCCGACATCAATGGTTGCAAAAATCATTCAATCCCTCTTTTTCAATTAAGAAAAGAAATACCTCTTTTCTGTTTTAATCTTTTGTTGCGCCGGCTTCAACAAATTTTATAAAAGGAACCGCCTATTTATCCGAATCGAATCTGTTTTCGCAATGCCGATAAAAACCCGAAACGATGTAAAATTAATACATCAAAACGGCATCAAAACAAGTCAAAACGATGTTAGAAATATCAAAACGATGTTAAAAATGTCAAAAATATGAATCCTTTGAAGGTTGAATTAAAATGAATTCAAAAAATTATACTCCCGATATTTCCGGGAATCGGTTTCTGTCAAAAGTTTATATGTGGATGTTTGCCGGAATGCTGATTACGGCGATTGTCTCATATTCGATTTATCTGAGCCCGCGGCTTCAAGAGATGTTGCTGCCGTATTATTTTATTCTGCTGATTATAGAATTGGTTGTCGTTCTTGCTTTGAGCTGGAAAAGCGAATCGATGTCTCCGTCCGTGGCTGCCGGCGCTTTTATCTTTTACGCGCTGCTGAACGGAATCACGCTGACGGTGCTTCTCATGGCTTACACCGCGTCCTCTGTTTTTATTGTTTTTGTCATTGCCGCGGGCATGTTCATCGGCATGAGTTTATTCGGTTTTTTCACTAAAAAGGATTTGAGTTCAATCGGCCGTTTTGCGATTATGGCATTGATCGGCATCATTATCGCGATGATTTTAAACATATTTTTGTTCATGATCATACCGGATACAGCCGTTTTGATTGATTTCGGCATCAGCGTGATTGCCGTTTTGATTTTCGCAGCCTTAACCGCTTACGATACGCAGAAAATAAAAGAAATCGGAAACTCAATCGAATACGGCGCGCCTTATCAGAACATGGCGGTGGTCTGCGCTTTGACGCTGTATTTAGACTTTATCAATCTGTTCATTCATCTTCTCAACATTTTCGGAGACAGAGACTGAAAACAATAAACGGATATGAAAATTCATATCCCTCTTCTTTTTTTGAAAAACGTGCCTGAACGGATACGGCTTTATATTTTCACACCAGATTATCCGCTATGAAAGATTTCATCATCATTGGAAATAAAGCTGTCAGCGGCGGCAAAATTTCTCTAAATGACCTTCCCGGATCAGCCGGAAGAATGGATGTTTTGTGCCGGTGCGTGACTGCCGCGCTTTTCATTTCTTTCGGGATGCGGCGGGACGTGAATGTTTGGCTGATTTTAAAAGGAGGGCCGGAGCCTGAAAAAATTGTCCGCTTCTGCGGCGAAACGATGCGCTCGCTGAATCCGGATGAGAGAAGTTCGGGGTCACTGATTCAAAAAGCTCTTATGATTGAGGCGAATGATACGGAAAAACAATCGACTCCGGGCGTTTTTGTCAGACACGGAGATTTGACGCGGCTTTTAGACAAATTCACGGAAGAAAACCGCCCGCTGTTTTATTTGAAAGAAGACGGAGAAGATATTTTGGAGCTGATTCGAACCGACGCCGCCGCTTTGGAAAACGGCGTTTATATTTTGGGTGACAATCAGGGCGTTTTTGAAGAAGATGAAAAAACGATTGAAAACGCGGGCGCGTCAAAAATTTCAATCGGCCCGATTTCGCTGCTTTCAAGCCAATGCGTCACGCTGATTTTAAACGCGCTTGACAGAACGGCGGCGAATGAATAAATATAAAAACAAGAGAAAGAATAGTACGACAGAACGATTTTTGTTCGTTTCAAATTTTTCAATAAGAGGAGGAAATAAAATGACCCCTGAAGAAGAAAAAGTTCTGAAAGCGATGAAATCCATCGGAAAACCCGTCAAACCGGGCGATGTCGCCGAAGCGACGGGCATTGACAGCAAAGAAGTCAGCAAAATCATCGCTTCCTTAAAAAAACAAGAACTCATCGATTCACCGAAAAGATGCTATTACGCGCCGAAATGATTCAGCGCGCACTCAATTTTTCTTTTTTTATTTTTAACTCTTACCCGCGCTCTTTTTCTCCTTTTGTCATCATATATCCGCCCTTATCCTTTTATATATCTGATGACCTATTCTATGGATAAGAAATCAATTGAAAGCGTGCTTACAGCAAGACGGTTTCAATAACAAGCGAAATTTTTTCAAATTATTTTTATTAACCGGAAGATTATTTTTAATTTATTTTCGGAGAGAAATTATGGCAGAAAAGGGCGTCGGCAATTTTTTAAGAAAAACATTTGCACTCAAAAAGAATGAAGAAAAAAGAGCAGCTGAGAAGAAAACGCCGGCCGGGAAAAAGACGGAAAAATCGGCGGAAAAATCCGCAGCGAAGCCGACGGCAAAAACGGCACCGACAAAATCCGCGGCGAAGCCGGCGGCAAATCCGGCGGTCAAGCCGGCAGCAAAAACGGCGCCGATTAAAACGGCTGCTGCGCCCGTGCCGTCCGCCGCGCCAAAAAAAACACACGCCGAATTGCCGAAAAACATGACGAAAACAGATAGTGTACGCCTTTACATTTATCAGAATTATTTTAAACCGGCCAAATTAAAAGGACAAAACAAAATCACGCTTATCGCCGGTGATGTCCATTCCGATATGGGTTTGAAATCCGAAATGCCGACCGTTGCGTCAGCTATGAAAACACGGATTGATCGGTTATATGACGCGGAAATCATAGAAATCAAACCGCCCAACGGCGCAAACTCAAAATTGGCAGTCAAATACGATTTGAAAAATTTATACATGGAAGAAGAAGCCGCAAAACCGGTAACGGAAAAAGTTGAAAGAATCGGTTCAAAAACGGTGAAAAAACAAAATTCAGAAGATCATGAAAACGGTTATCTGATATTAAAAGAACTGGAAGAAAAGCTGCGCTTGTTTGTCTCCGGCCGTGTTGAAGCGCGTTTCGGGAAGGAATGGTGGAAAGGCACCGACATGGGTTTTTTGGCGGACCGCTGGAATGAACGCCGAATCATGAATGATCGGACAAACGCGGATAAGAAGAGAAGCGCGGCAGAGCCGCTGATCAATTACGCAAGTTTCAGCGACTATCGAAGGATCATCAACAACCCGTTTGCGTGGGACGCTTTTGAAGAATGTTTTCCTGACCGCGGCTGGATTATCCAGCGATTAAAAGAATTAGATCCGATCAGAAACGCGATTATGCACCACACCCCGCTTGAAGAAGACGAGTATATACGTCTCGGTTTGTATTCAAGAGAAATTTTGAAAATCATTGATAAAACCGCGGGAAAAGGAAAATCCTCAAAGCAAACGTGAAACAAAGAGGGAGAAAAATGAAAGAAAAGATGACAAATAAAAACATGCTCAGCCAAACGGATAAAGAGAATATCGCGATTTTACTTCAGGCAGCCAAAGAAAACGGAGCGGTTGAAGCGCTTTATATTGATTGCGAGGATGTCATCGTTGACGAACGTGTCCGCCTCAAATGTTTTGTGCCTCTCTGCCGCCACTACGGCGATTTGGTTTGTCCGCCGAATGTGCCGACGCCGGATGAATTCCGGAAATATTTAAAGCTTTACCGATTCGCGCTTTTGGTTTCAACACAATACGACAATCCGCCAAAACCGGTATCGCTCGCGGATTCCGATGAAGTGTCCAAAGAAATACGCAAAAAATCAAAAGATTTGTCCGATATTTTACTCAAGCTGGAAGGCGTTTCTCTTCAAAAAGGATACCGATTCGCGGCCGGATTTACCGGCGGCAGCTGCCATTACTGCGATGCCTGTGTCAAGACGGGCGGCGAATGCAGCACGCCGTATCGGGCGCGGCCTTCCATGGAAGCCGTCGGCGTTGACGTTGTCAGAACGCTTCAAAACGCGGATATGGAACTCGAGTTTCCCGTCAGCGATAAAGTCAAATGGTGGGGACTTTTGCTGGTGGATTAAACCGGACAAAATTAAAAAAGGGGGATTGAATCATCCCCGTTCATTCGTTTTTTTAAACCGGTTCAAATCTTCCCCTGCTTCTTTAAAACAAACACAACCACGCCGATGATAATTACGGCAGCAACCGCGATAAGCAACAAAATACAGGTTCTGCCGCCATTTTCAGGCGTATTTGATGAATCCGAAGGCGTTTGATTTTCCGGCCCGGTCACAGGTGTATCATTCACAGGCGTTTGATTGCCGGGCATTTGATTTGAAACATTTTCAGCCGCGACCGCCGATTCGTTTCCAACGACTCTGGCTGATCCGGTTCCTTTGCCGCCGCCGGAAGAAGCGGGAACCGCAGGGTCCCTGAATGTGAATTTCTCTTCATCCCATCCGGTTTCCGGATCAATTCCTATGACATCTGCCTTGTCATCGATTTTGTTGCCGCGGACATCTAATGTCTCTAGATCCGGATTGTGAGAGACATCCAATTCAGTCAACTCATTGTCGGAACAATCCAAATCCTTCAGACTCCCGATTTGAGTGACATCCAATTCAGTTAATTCATTGTCGGAACAGTCCAAATATTCCAGCACCTCGTTATTCGTATCCAATTCAGTCAAATCGTTGCCGGAACAATCCAAATAA
>JAITUZ010000018.1 GCA_031286065.1 Candidatus Methanimicrococcus odontotermitis
TTTACAGTCGTTTTTATTTCTTTCAGATAAGAAACAGTCCGCTGCCCTGCGCACGAAACGTTGTCGGTTTCAAGGACTGTTTCGTTTTGAAACAATTCACTGAGGCTCTCAATGAAAATGATCGCTTCCAACGCTTTTTCAGCGTCATCGGTTCGTTTGTTCTGCTTTTCAGAGTGGTTTATTTTTAATGCCGTTTTTTTGTTTTCATAAATCCGGCTGCATATTTCTTTCCAGTTGTGCCGGTTTTCAGGCATTATTTTCAAAAATATGCAGCCGTTTTTCTCAAATATTTCTTTCTCGGCGGTCCTCCCGTTTGATTTTTCAATCTCCGCCGAGAAAGAGGATATCCCTTCGTCATCATTTCCGGACAATAAGAGAAACGATCCGTTCCCGATCTTGTTCTCCGTCAAACGATCAATTTCCGGAATACCTGTTGTGAAATTCAAAGCCATTGTTCTTTCACAAACACACACATTTCATTCTTTTATATACGGCTTCTTCTATTCTTAAAAACGAAACTTATATATATTCGCCAAACGGCTTCTCAACTATGAACCCCTCTCATTGCGGACGCGATAACGATCCTTTGTTCAGCGCAGCCGCTTTATCTCAATTTAAATTCACAAACGGCTTAATTCCGGCAATTGTTCAGGACGCGGCATCCAATGAAGTGCTTATGTTCGCTTATATGAATGAAGAGGCGCTGAAGCTGACGCTGGAGACACGCCTCGCTCATTATTGGAGCCGCAGCCGCCAATCTTTATGGAAAAAAGGAGAAACGTCCGGACATTTTCAGCACGTGTCACAGATTTATTTTGACTGCGACGCCGATTGTCTGTTATTGAAAGTGGATCAAATCGGCGGCGCTTGCCATAATGGGTATCGCTCTTGTTTTTACCGTACCGTTGACGGAAAAATCGCCGGCGAAAAAGTTTTTGATGAAAAAGAAGTTTATTAACGAATATGTCAAAGAAATTTAGATCTGTTGAAACCCGCGCCGGCGACTTTGAATTCCATTATGACCCCGAGCGCAGGTTTGCCGTTGAAACGATCATCGGAGATACAAGTGCGGTTATCGACGGCGTTTTATCAAAAGCCGTTTGCAGCGGAAGGTACAAGCCTGTTGAAAACGCCGTTTTAACAGTCGTCATCCCCGAGGCGGTTTTGGCGGAACTTGAAAATCAAGCCGACAGCAAAAGAGAAACCGGCGTTTACGGGATTGATGAACTTCTTATTCTCCGGCAGATGGATGAAGCGGGCGAGATCCTGCTGAAATTTGAAGGCAGCCGGCCGTCTGTCCATCAAATCAAAGACGCGAAAATCGGTGAAATTGACGCTCTGATCCGTCAAACCGCGATAAATACCGGAGGCCTTTTCGTAACGTCTGATAAAGTGCAGGCGGTTGTGGGTAAAGCCCGCGGTTTGACCGTAGATTACATCCCGCCTCTGATTCGTGAAACTGAAGCCGATATTTCTAAACTGTCCGTTTTGTCATTTTTTGACAATCAGACGATGTCCGTTCACTTAAAAGCCGATATCCGGCCGATGGCCAAGCGCGGTTCTGTCGGAGAAATGAAATATATCCCGATCCGTGACTCGGTTTGCACGGCGGCGGAACTTGAACGCATCAAATCCGAACTGATCCATTTTACAAAAGCAGACTCCGATTCCTTTATTGAGATCGAATATGACAGCGCTTTGATTCTTCAAGTCCGCGATATGAGGATTGCAATCACGGAAGCGCCTTTTTCAGATGATTTTGAAATCACGATCGTCCGCCCGATCGCCCATATCGATTTTGAAAAATATCAAGCGAGCGATATTTTAAGAGAGCGGATCCTGCTTCAGCGCGGTGTTTTGATTGCCGGATCTCCGGGAGCGGGCAAATCCACATTTTCGGCGGCGGTCGCTAAATTCTTGCTGGAAAACGGAAATGTTGTCAAAACGATGGAATCGCCGCGCGACCTTCAAGTGCCGGCGGGAATTACGCAGTATGCGCCGCTGGAAGGCAAAATGGAAAACACGGCGGACCTTTTGCTGCTCGTTCGCCCCGATTATACGATTTATGATGAAGTCCGAAAAACGCAGGATTTCATGCTGTTTGCCGACATGCGTTTGGCCGGCGTCGGCATGATCGGCGTTGTCCACGCGACGCGCGCGATTGACGCGATTCAGCGGCTGATTGGCAGAATTGAGCTCGGCGTGATCCCGCAAGTGGTCGATACGGTCATTTTCATTGACAAGGGGCAGATTTCTAAAGTTTATACCTTGGAGTTTACCGTCAAAGTGCCGCACGGCATGATCGAAGCGGATTTGGCGCGTCCCGTCATTGTTGTCAGCGAATTGTCTTCCGGAAAAACAGAATTTGAAATCTACACTTACGGCGAGCAGGTCGTCGTGATGCCTGTCGGTCCGGGCGGCGCTGTATCGCCGGCCGAAAGAAAGCCGTTTTGGGCGGAAATCGAAACTCGGCTGGCGGAAGAAATCGAACGCTATACATCCGGAGCGTTTGAAGTTGAATTGATTTCAGATACAAACGCTGTCGTTAAAGTTAAAACGGCGGATAAAAAGAAAATTATCGGCCGCGGCGGCGACACAATCAATCGTATCGAATCCAACACCGGTCTTCGAATAGATGTTCGGGAAATGCCGGCGCAGTATTTCTTCCGTAAAAACAGAACGGGCGGGACAGATGATGATTTTTCATTCGGCCGCGGCAAAAAAACATCCGTTAAAGACGGCTGCGATGCCGGCGATTTCCGCGGATACGATGATGTTTCAGACGTGTACGGAGCCGCTCCCGAATATGTGATTCCGGTATTTGAAAAAACGAAAAAACATTTTATTCTCAAAGTCCCCGAGTTTTCCGGAAAAGACGTCGAAGTCCTGATTTCAGAAAAACCGTTTTTCAGCGCGACAGTCGGCCGCGGCGGCGACATCAAGCTGCGTTCGGACTCGGAACTGGTTGATCAAATAAGAGACGGTTTCAGAAACGGCGAATTGATTGAAGTGCGTTTGGCGGGATATCAAGAGCCGGAGTGATATCATTCTCAATCCGGTCATTTATGGATCAAATTCGGGAGACATTTTGTACAAATCCATAACATTTGACCGTTTTTTAGAACCTGGATCAGATAATTCTCTTCATCGTTTTTCCCGCAGACAAAACAGGTCCTTTCTTTTTCGTTTTCATTCAAAGCCGCCGCTTTTTTTTGATGACGTCCGGCTTTTTCTTCGTCAAAAACAGCCGCTTCTCTTTTTTCAATCGTCAGCGCGCCTGTCGGGCAAATCTGAAGACACGCGCCGAGACCGTCGCACAATTCTTCTGAAATTACTTTGGCTTTACCGTCAACGATTTCAATCGCGCCTTCGGCGCACGGTGAAATACATTTGCCGCAGCCGTTACATAATGTTTCATCAATTTTGATGATATTTCTGACAACCGTCTGTCCTGATTTTTCGGAGCGCATCTTCAATTCCATTTTTTCCTCTTCCGGGTCATTTTCTTCGTTTTTCAAATCCGTTTTATGATTTCTTTTCAGATAAATCAATGTAAAACGGATTCTGTTTGCTTTTTATTCGATTTTTATAAGATTTTTTATAAAATTTGTTTTTTTATAAGATATTCTTTTATCAGATGAATGTTATTCCCCTTTCAATTAAAAATGTGTGTTTGAATACGAAATGTTTATTGGGGGTTTTCCCGTCTCCGGCTATTATATTTTCATCGGAAAAATTGTTATCTTATTTTTCTTGATTATCGTTCTTTTCATTTTGTTTGCGTTAGCTTTGGGCATTTATACTGTCCGGAGCCGAAAAATCGTTTTTCCGACATTCGTTTTGTTTATGCTGTATCTGTTTTATTCTCCCGTCAAATGGGTTTTTGATTTATTTTCCATGAATGATCTGCTCGTTGACGAAATATTGATTGAAATCCAAAACGCCGTCAATTTGGAGAAATTCAAAAAACGAACCGAACGAAAAGTTGTTTTACTGCCGCAATGCTTGCGGAACAGCGAATGCCGCGCCCGCTGCGACCCGCTTTACGGGTTTGTTTGTATCAAATGCGGCCGATGTGATATCGGAACAATTATGGACGAAGCAGAAAAGAGGGAGTTTAAAGTCTTTGTTGTTCCCGGAAGCAGTTTTGTCAAAAAAATCTTTAAAGAATATCGGCCGACTTCATGCATCGGTGTCGCTTGTCCAGTTGAGCTCAGCGAATCCATGCAGAAAACGACTGTTGTCCCGTCTCAAGGCGTTTATCTGATTAACAACGGCTGTTTTGAGACAAAAGTGGATGTGGGTGACATTATTTCAAAAATGGAGCTGGTTTCGCCGATTCCCTGCGAATCCGGAACACCGCGCGCAACAACGTTATACGATTTCGAAGACGACGGAGGGCTTTCTTGATGGCTGAGCTCCACTCTTTGATATCCGCCATATATCAGCAGATCGGTTTCTTAATTGTTATCTGTTTGATCTTATCGATTATTCTGTTATTGCTCGCCTTTTCAATCGTGCGTACCGGACTTAAAAAGAATCGTTTTTTATCCTCTTACGCCTCCAACATCCTGGATTTCTTTTACAAGCCGCTTCTTTCCGTTTATCTGTTCCTTTACAAAAGCCCCGATAAATTTCATAAAATAATGGTCAATCTTAAAAATTACGCGCATTATAAAAAATTCGCCGGCACAAAACAAAGAATCGTTTTGGCGCCGCACTGCATGCGTTTTATTGAGTGCAAAGCCCAAACGACACGGCTCGGCATCCAATGCACTTCCTGCGGCAAATGTGATTTTACAAAACTTAAAAAAATCTCCGAACAGCACGGCTATAAACTTTATATCGTCACCGGTTCGTCTCTTGTTCGGCACATTTTACAGCATCCCGACGCAAAAGGAACGGACGGCGTTCTGGCAATCGGGTGTAATTATGAAATCAATAAAGGCATGCGTGAATTGAAGAGAACCAAAATCACAACGTACGGTATTCCGCTTCTTTCCGCGGGCTGTTACAACACGCATATCGATCTGGAAGAATTTGAAAGGCAACTGCTTTCTTTTGAGGAAGCCGCGAAGAAGCGGGAATCGAGGAATTAAAACGCGTTTTAAAAATTTTTAAATAACATTTTGATTGTATTAATAAACGAATTCGGATTATTTCAAAAATCCGTTCTGCGGCTCAAATCGCAGACGGCGCGAGGGATGAAATGGCAACAGAAAATCATAAAGGAAACGGCGGCTGTGGACATGGCGGCCGCGGAAATGACGCGGTTCCATTGAAGCAGGCCAACTGCTCCTGCGGCTGTTCGGACGCGTCACACCCGCACACGCCTGCCCGCGGGTATGACTCCCCGCTCATTGACAGCGGCGACGACTGCGGCTGCGAACACCATCCTGAAGACGAAGCTGCAAAAGAAATTGCGGCGCGCATGTTTTCTCAATTGGATGAAGTGATCGCTTTGTCTTCCGGGTATGTTTACGGCGCATTCATGGCGGATGAAGCGCTTCAGACGCGGCTGATGGATTTATTGGATAAAGTTCAGGAAGGCGCGCTTTTGCTTCCCTCGGATTACAAAAGACGAAAAACAAAAGCGGATTGGGAATTTCTTCAAACGCTGAACGGACAGATCGTTCATTCGGAACTCGGCATGAATCCCGAAACGCTTTGGGATATCGTGCGTCTTGAACTCCCGTATCAGCACAAAATGCTCGGCATCATCATTAACGGATGCAGTCACGAGCATTGATTTCTCTTTTTTCAAAATCCGAATATTTTTGACAAAGTCTGAATATTTTAATAAAATCCTGAAATTTTTGATAAAAACCGAACATTTTAATAAAATCCGGCATTTTTTAGAAATATTTGGCCGGCGGCGTTTATCACTCCCGCTGCCTTGCTCCTCTTTTTTGTTTTAAATGACGGATGACGCGTTTGTCAGCGGGTCTTTCACGACTTTGAAATTCACGTCGGCCGAATCAATCAGCGAGTCGTCGTGCGAGACAACAATGATTTGTCCGACACCGTCTTCGCGCATGTGTTCTATTAATTTGATCAGCCGGCGGATATGTCCGCTGTCTAAGAAAACGGTCGGCTCGTCGAAAATGAGCGGCGGCAGAGAGGTTTTTCCTTTGCTGTTTTCACCGAATCCGAGTGACAAAAGTCTGTAAATCGCGCAGCGAAGCGCCAGATTGAATATGGCGCGTTCACCGCCGCTGAGCTGTTTCGGCTCCAGAACGGAACCGTCTTTTTCATGCACTTTCAAATTGTAATCGCTGTCAAGCTCCAAATGCGAGTAAGAATTGTTGGAATAAATGACATCAAACATTTCATTCAAAAGACGATCCAGCGCCTCGATATTTTTCATCCGCATGTCTGAGCGGATACGCAGATACATTTCTTCAAGAACGGTCACGTCTTCTGACACGAATGATAAAAAATGAAGTTTATTTCGAAGGATCTCTTCTTCTTTTTCGTGATCGGAAAGCATTGATATTTCATTTTTGATCCGGCCGATTTCTTCTTGGATTTTTGTCCGGCTGCCGTCCCATTCGGCAGCGGACGCCGAAATGCCGCCGATTTGTTCTTCCAGCCGCCGCTTTTTGTCCGCGCTCAAATCGCCGCCGGATTCGCCGCTGATTTTTGCGGCCAGATCTTTGATTTTGATTTCTTTTTCTGAAATCCGGTTTTTATAATTGGCAACCGTTTTATTTTGTTCCGCCATCGTTGTTTTTTGACCGTCTGAAACTGCTTTTATCCGCTCTTTCTCTTTTCCTAAAGCCGCGAGCTTTTCTATTTTAGAGCGAATCTCCGAAATCAAATTATAAACTTTCTCGGCTTGCCCTTCTTTTGCTTTTGCAAAAAGGAATTCGCCGTTGATTTTTTCAGCGTCCGCCGCCAAATCCTTCAAATCTTTCTCAGCCGCCGCCTTCTTTGAGTCATTCTCTTTCACGCGTTTTTGAGATTCCGAACTCATATTCCGCTCGGCTTCAAGTGTTTTGTAAGCCAATAATATGGAATTTGCGGTGTCGGAAAACCCTTTCTTTTCGGCGGACAAACTCTCCGCTTTTTCATTCAGGCGGTCATTTTCAGATTGGAGTTCGCCTAAACGCCCGTTGATTTTTTCCAAATCCTTTCTGCGGGCGTCGCAGAAGATATCGTGTTCGATTTTGCGCGCGTTTTGAGCCGTTTTTTGCTGTTCGATTTCCGCCGAATCTTTGCGGAATTTTTCAATCATTTCCTCTTTTCCTTTTTCTTCGGCTTGAAGCGTCTTTATTTCCGATTTGATTTGCTCCACCGTTTTATCGATTTGTTCGATTTCTTTTAAAAGAGTCATCTGAGTCTCAGTGTCTGCTTTGAGTTTAAAAAGCTCTTTGAGGCGGGCGGCAATCTCTGTCCGCTGTTTCATTTCCTCATCCGTTCCGTGTTCGGGATGAGCGGCATCGGCCTGAATCACCCGGCCGCATGTCGGGCATTTGCCTGCCCGAAGAAGTTCTTCTTTCTTCAAAGCGGATTTTTCAATTTCTTTATCGCGTGATTCCGATGAAGCGATTTCAGAAATGAAATCCTCTCTTTGTTTGGACAGAAAGTCATAGGCATCGGTAATGTCTTTTGCGGAGATATCATTGAATTGATAGCGCGGCGGCGGGACCGTTTCTTTTAAAATTGAAACCGTTTTTAGTTTTTCGCCGCGTTTTGAGCCGTTCATATCAATCAAAGCGGCATAATCCACCACGTTCTTCTTTTTCTTTTCAAGTTCGGCAGATTCGTTTTTCAAATCATGAGCCGTTTTTTCTTTTTCTTCTTCCAGCCGCTGCAGCTCTTTTTTTGTGTCTTCAATGTTTTTTTCTTTTTCCTCCAGTTCGCCTTTGATGGACGCTTTTTTCTTTTCCTCTTCCGTCACGCGTTCTTCTTTCTTTTTGATCTCACAGGCAATATATTCTTCCAGTTTTTCCATTTCTGAAATCATCAATTTCCAAGCGTTTTCGTCAGACGGAAGCGGCAGTTCGCTTTTGACCGCAGCTGAGCGGAGAGAGACATCACAAATCTCAAAAACGCATTTGTCTTCCGCGTCCGCGCTCGGGTCCGCCGGATCATGCACCGTCAAACGCGCCGCGTTTTTCCGGAGGTCATCGTTCAGTTCGTCAAATAATTTCAAAAATTCCGTCTTCATCGTTTCGGCTTCGGAAAAGCCGTTTTCAACGGCGGTATTCGCTTTTGAGACGCGGATATTTTGTTTTTCAATTTCTTCGTTTAATGTTTTTCCGCTTTTTTCCAAGTCCGCCAAATCTTTTTCTTTCTGCCGGATGTCTTTTTCCGCACAGGCTTTACGGGCATTGATGACTCCCGCCTCACTTGAGGCGGCGTGTTTTTCCAAAAGCGCTTTGCTTTCTTCGGAGCGGGCAG
>JAITUZ010000047.1 GCA_031286065.1 Candidatus Methanimicrococcus odontotermitis
CCGTCCGACTGTTCTCGGCGGCGGCACGACTTCGGATGCTGACATCTGTGGCTACACGCTCAAATCCTCTCCCGAATGTTTTGAAGCCGGAACGCCGAATCTCCCGGGAGTGATCGGGCTCGGCGCCGCTGTTAACTATTTGGACAAAATCGGCGTTCAAAACATTGAAGCGCATGAAAACCGCCTGGCGAAAGAGACGGCAAAACGGCTCAAAGAAATCACAGGCGTCGCCGTTTACGGCCCGGAAGAACGCGCGTGCCTTGTTTCATTCAATATTGAAAACCTCACGCCGCATACAGCGGCGATGCGCTTGGACAAATATAATATTTGTGTCCGCAGCGGATATCATTGCGCGATTCCGGGTCAGAAAGTCCTCGGCATTGACGGGTCAATACGCGCTTCATTCGGGCTTTATAACACAGACGAAGAAACAGATATTTTCATTGACGCGATGTGTGAAATTGCTGCAGCCGCCCGAAAATGAGCGGCGCCGGCGTTATAAAATTTCCATCAATTTCCCGATAAAATAACCGGGTGTCGCTTCAATGATTTGAATTTTGGCGGACATGCCGGGCTTCAATCCTTTTTCATTTAAAACGACGGGCTTATAATCCGCCGTTCTTGCCAAAACGCCGCTTTCTTTTCCGTATTTTGAAATGAAAACTTCTTCAGTTTTTCCGATTCTTTGATTTTTTGTTTCCAATTTCAATCGGCTCGTAATTTCCGTCAAATCGCGCGAACGGGCCGTGAGAATTCGGGAATCCAGATTCCGGAGAGGAAACGCTTTTGTTCCTGGCCGCGGCGAATATTTGGAAATATTGATTTTATCGGGTTTATATTTTTGAACCCACGCCGCCGTTTTCTCAAAATCAGAATCCGTCTCCCCGCAGAATCCGACAATAATATCCGTAAACACTGTCAGATCGGGAAAACGTACTTTAAAATCCGCGATGATCTTACCGACATCCGCCATTGAATAATGCCGATTCATCGATTTCAATACGCCTTCTGACGCGGATTGTATCGGGATATGAAGAAGCTTATAGATTTTCGGATGATCAAACGCGTCAACCAATTCCGGAAGAATCGGCTTGATAGAAAACGGATTCATCATTCCGACACGGATTTTAAAATCGCCGGGAAGCGACGCGATCCGTTTTAACAAATCCGGCAAACGTATTTCGGAATAAGAAGCTTCTTTTGAGAAATCCATGCCGTATTGACTGTCATCCTGCGATGTCAGCCAAATTTCGGAACACCCTTCGGCAACCGCCGCCCTGACATCTTCAATGATTTCTTCGGGCGGAAAAGACACCAAATCTCCGCGGGCGAGACGCACGATGCAGTAAGAGCAGCTGAAGCGGCAGCCGGTTGAGATCTGACAGATATGAATATTATCGTGATAACGGATTTTCGGAAGATTCAAAAAACCTTCCGGCACTTGAGAAGAGAGCCGAACGGGAAGATAATCATGATTTTTTCCAAGAAAAGAAGTTGGACTTTTGCTTTTGATTTTTTGAAGAATCTCTTGCAGTCCGTTCACGGAGCGAACACCGACAATATAAGCTTCAGGATTGGCATTCAGAATCAGATCGAGCTGGACTTCAGGCATGCAGCCGCAGACGATGACATCTTTGCCGCGCTCACCGAAAGTTCTGATTTTGTGCAGGATTTTCTGTTCGGTGGTATACTTGACCGTGCAGCTGTTGCAGACATAAAGATCCGCCTCTTCTTCGGAAGCGAATTCAAATCCCGTGTTTTTGATGATTCCGCGCATTATTTCAGCGGATGCCTGATTCGCGGAACATCCGAATGTTTCAAATAAAACTTTCATAGTAAAATCGGGAAGTGTTTTTAAAAAGAAAACGATTTGTTTTCCTTATCCTTGACGTAAACGCTTTGCGTGATTCGGACTGTTCCGGAACTTCCGGTCAGGATGCTGGTCACACAGGCGTCGCCGCCGCCGAGCAGTTTCGCGCCTTTCAGGAACGGGCCGTCCGTGACCGCTGTGGCCGCAAAAATCACATCTTTTCCGGGCACTAAGTCGTTGGTTTCACGGATATCGGCGATTTCATTTTCGGCGATACCCATTTTCTGAAGGCGGGGAAGTTTTTCCGCAAATTCTTTTAAGACTTCGGCTTCGGACTTTTCGTTGGCGGTGCTCGGTAAAACAAGCCGCCCCGTGATTTTGCCGCCGAGACACTTGAGCGCGCTTGCCGTCAAAACAGCTTCGCCCGACCCGCCGGCACCCATGACCACGTCAACGCCGGAATTTTCGAAGCAGGTCATAACGCCCGGGAGCAAGTCGCCGTCGGGAATGAGACGAACACGCGCGCCGGCGGCGCGGATATCTTTGATTTTCTGTTTGTGTCTGTCGCGATCCAAAACGACAACGACCAAGTCTTCAATTTTTTTATCAAGGGCTTTTGACACGATTTTCAAATTATCAATAACGGATGCATCCAAATCAATTTTTTCACCCGTTTTCTTTTCGTATAAGACGACTTTCGGGCCGACGACGATTTTATCAAAATAGATATCGGGCCCGTAAAAAATACCGCCTTTTTCGGCCATGGACATAACGGCGACAGACCCGTTTATGTCATCGGCCGCCAGGTTTGTTCCTTCCAGCGGGTCGACCGCGATTTCGACTTCCGGTCCGTTTCCGGTGCCGACGGCTTCACCGATATAGAGCATCGGCGCCTCATCTCTTTCACCTTCACCGATTTTAACAGTTCCTTTTATGTCAATATGATTTAAAACGCGGCGCATGGCTTCAACAGCAACGTGATCGGCGTATTTGCGGTCGCCTTTCCCGACCTGATAAGCGGAAGCCACGGCGGCGGCTTCTGTAATTTGAAGTAAAGAAAATGATATATTTTTTTCGATCGGGCCTGCGGCGGCCATCATCTCTTCGATTGTTTTCGGATGCGGCATCATAAATCACTCATTTTGAAAATTCTGAAATGATTTTAATAGGAGTGTTCATAGTTAAAAGTTTTCAAGTTCACAGTTCAAACAATAAAGTGAACAAATGAAAGGGATTTTTGGAATTTGCAAGTTTTTGAAAAACGGGAGGCATTTTCTGAAACTTTGAAAAACGGATGCTGTACGCGCGCGGCACGGCCACGAAAACGCGAACCATCGCCGGCGGGAAGAGAAGAGAGCAGCGCCCCGTTCGCGCAAGCGAACGGCTGCCAATAGAAAGAGCGGATGCGCACGGCAAAGCCGATGCGCACAGCATGTAATCGTATGACTGTGCCGCATCAACAAGCGTCAAATATTACCGCGTCACATCGACAAGCGCCACGCGTTCCATCACCAAATCTTTGAAACGGGAGTCGCCGGCTGTTTTTAATTCGGCATCGGTAATTTCAAACTGTTCCGTTAAAAACGGTTTCTTTTCACTCATCGGAATCACGATGGGTTCCAAAAGCCTGAATTCGGATTTGAACGCGTTTTCTGCGTTTTTCAAACATTCCGCTGTTTCGCCGAAGAAAACGAAAAATGAGCGGTTTTCGCCCGAGATAAGGCCCATTGAAAACGCTTTGTCGATCTTTCGCTGCCCTGATGAAAAACGCAGAACTTCCAAACCGATGTCTTTTGCTTCATTCGCGCCTTTTGAAAAAGATTGCCGAGCACGGTGAATTGAAAAAAGCAGATGGTCTGCGTCAACGATTTTTCGGGCATCAAAACCTTGGATTTTGACGCTGTGTTTTGCTGAAAAATGATTTAATGATTGTAAAAAAGCGGGCAGGTCGGCGATAAAAAGGCGGCCCGGAACGATTTGAACGGCGCTGCAATTCATAGAATCAACCTGTTCGGTATCAAATATTATTTCAATCAAAATCAGAAGTTAATGGTGCGAGGGATGGGATTCGAACCAGCTGTTGATAAAGACGATTCGTGCATTCGAAAAACGTTAATGGTGCGAGGGATGGGATTCGAACCCACGAACTCCTACGAGACTAGGCCCTCAACCTAGCGCCTTTGACCGGCTGGGCAACCCTCGCACAATGAAATATATTCGAAAACGAACAAAGCCAAAAATACGATTTATCGTATATAAAGGTGTTGTTACGGCGGTTTTTGATTGAAAAACCAAACCGCCGGAAAAAATATTAAATGAACGCTGTTATCAGAGATCCTTTAAAATATCGGAGAATTCCAAAGCCCGCCCCTTAATAACATCAGCCGCTTTTAAAACCAATTCGGAAGCGGAATAAGATCCGTCAGATTCCAAAGAGAAAACAAAAGTGTGCTGGTCATAAGAAACTTTAAGCGTCGGATCGAACAGATCAAAAATATGCCTGACATTACCGCATTTAATACACTTCAACTCATCCTTTTCGGTTAAATTCTCGATACTGCGCGCCATGAAAACAGTGTGTTCGGGGCATTCGACGAGAGTGCGGCCGCACTCGGGACACGGCTCAACTTCAACCGCCGGAAGGTGTCTGTAACCGCACGCAACGCCCGCCTGCCAGCGAACATGATCACGGCCGTAGCCGACATGAGCAATTGCCTCAAGCATCACCCGCTGACCTTCCTTGAGTTCAACGAGCGGGATTTTTTCATCCGCCGGACGAACTTTCGGGTCGGCGGAAATGAAGTCGCCGGAGTAAACCATTTTCGGGCCTTCGACATCTAAACGAAGAGAAACTTCGCAATTGGGGCAGCCGACGCCGTCAACAGCGCCGCAGTCACAGTCTGATTGCGGAATATAATCACCGTCCGTTGTCAAAGGAATAAGCGCAAGACGGAGACCGAGCTGCTCGTCATAGAGGACGGATGTATTGTCATTTAAATTCACGTATTCGATTGCAAGCGTCGGAACGTCTGCAATCATTGCGCGACGAATACCATTTGCAAAAGCGGAGTTCGCTCCCGAGAGGACAAACTTCGCCGAGTCTTTAGACAACTCGATAATATCAATATCCATCTGAATTCACCTGAAGTTTCAAAAAAATAGAAAGAAAAATAATCGAACAGAAAATCAATTCCGATTCGATTATATTTAATATTTTGTCCGGACATTAAATGCGGTGTTTGCCGCCTTTGGGTCTGGTGCCGTCGTGGGGAATCGGAGTCACGTCTTCGATTCGGCCAATGCGGATACCTGCACGAGCGAAGGCACGGATTGTTGCCTGCGCGCCGGGTCCGGGGTTTCTCTGTTTGTTACCGCCGGGCGCTCTCACTTTAATGTGAATGCCGGTGATACCTTTGTCTTTTAATTGCTCTGCGAGTTGATTTGCCATCTGCATTGCCGTGTACGGTGAACTTTCGTCGCGGGCCGCTTTAACAACCATGCCGCCTGAGGACTTGGCAATTGTTTCGGCACCGGTCAAATCCGTCACGGTAATGATGGTGTTGTTGAATGAAGATTTAATGTGAGCGACAGCCCATTTCATTTCAGACATGATTATTTCCTCCCGGGTGCTGCGGGTGCTGCGCCTGAGCGCGGGGGACCGCGGGGTGCTGCGCCTGAGCGCGGAGGACCGCGGGGTGCGCCGCCCCTTCCGCCTTTGCCGCCTCTTTTTCCGCCTTCATTTTGAGTGCGCGCCTTTTTATTATTTTCAGCAGCCGCCCGAAGCGTTAAACCGTCTGCGATTGCGGATGCAATCTGGATCGGTCTTTCTGGGTGTGATTCGGTGGTCAGCGGAGACTCGCCGTAGTACGCAATGTTCATTTCATCTTCTTTTGAAATAAGCATGCTCGGAATGGTCGCTCTTCTGCCGTTGATTGCAATGTGGCCGTGCGTAATAAATTGACGGGACTGGCGGATTGTTCTTGCGAGGCCGAGTCTTAAAACCTGTGTTTGAAGTCTGCGTTCAAGGATGTTTTCGGACTTCAGGCCCAAAATATCGTCAACGCCGGAATCGGGTTTTAAAATACCATAGCGGATCAATCGGCCGAGAATTTGGTCGGCTTCAACTTTGGCGTGTCCTTTCAATTCCCCGTCGGGGGAAGAAGCGACAATAGCCAAAAGACTCATGGCGTCAGATCTGTATTTACGGAGAATACTCTCGGCTTTCCAGACTTCTCTTTTGTTTCTGAGGCCGTAGGCCTTGACCAATTCAACTTCACCGGCCATTCTGGTGTCTTGCCAGGGATGGTTCGGTGTTTCATAAGATTTGTGTTTCTTACCCGGATATACCATTTCAACTCACCATCACTTCTTCTTTCTGACACCGACCGTTGAGCCGCGTCTTCCTGTGGATTTGGTTCTCTGTCCTCTGACTTTGAGACCTCTTTCGTGTCTGAGACCTCTGTAAGCGCGGACTTTCTTCAAGTTGTTGATATCTTCTTTGAACGTCAATTCGATATCAATGCCGAGCAAGTGTTTGTCTTCGCCTGTTGTCAAATCTTTCTGCCGGTTCAACATCCAGGACGGTACGGATTTATCAATATTCAAGATGGCGGCGTCCAATTTTGCAATTTCTTCATCGGACAAATAACCGATGATCGCCCCGGGGTCGATACCTGCATCTTTGGAGATAATTTTAGAAATACGGAGACCGATGCCGTCAATACCTGTCAGAGCGTATTGAACTTGATTGGCACCTTTCAAGTCGGTATTCATAATACGAACAAGATGCTTTATTTCATCTTCTTCCGGAACAGCTTCTGCTTTAACCGGTTCAAGATTTACTTCTGAATTTTCTTTTTGTTTCTTTGCCATAAGTTTTCCTCCATAGGGGAAAAACGCATCATGTAGCCCGGATCGTATGAAATCGATTACGAGCAGCCCGATAAAACAAACAGGCTTCAATCAAATGCTTGAAACCTAAAGGATTCATCTTATATAATCTTTTCAGGCAAAAAATCAAAAGAAAATGAGAAGGAAATGAAAAAAAGAACACATTAAACAATACATAAAAACAAATACATAAAAATGACACACTAAAGAAAACAATACATAGAAATGATACACTGAAGAAAACAATAAACATCGGACAGTAATAAAACGCCGCGGCAAGAATAAAACATTGCCGGCAAGAAATAAATCATAAAAAGATTAAGCGCCGAGAGGGAGACTTGAACTCCCGAGGGGCTGCGCCCCACAAGCTTTCCAGGCTTGCGCCCTACCACTAGACTACCTCGGCACGAAGCAGGAATTATTAAACAGATTTCTGGTATATATTTCTTATTCTTCAACGGAAGAAATCAAGTGATTTTCTCGCGTTTGCCGGCACTTCCAAACAGACGGATAAATTCCTTTTTCCATCAAAACCGCTTTCGGTTTTGCGACAAATCCGTGCTCATTCTCGGAAATTTCATTAGGAGACATCAAAGCGACAGAGAGAGAAATGATTTCGCCTTTTTGAGAAAAAACGGCCGCCAAATCGCCTTTCTTAATGTTGCCGCTGTAACCGGACAAACCGGGCCGCGCCAAAAAAGCGCCGGAACAAAGCGCGTCAACGGCCGTGTCGCGGACAACAAGCCGCGGAAGCTGAGAAAAGGCGGATTCCATCGGAAGAATCAGTTCACGCAGGCCGGATTCGTCACCGGACTCTTTCCATGTGACGTAAGCATCTTTGAGTTCCTGTAAAGAGACGGGGCGCACGTCCGTAAACGGACCGGCTTTGGAGCGGACAAGCTCCTGCATCTGTGCGCCGACACCAAGAGCGAGTCCGATGTCATGACAAAGTTTGCGGATGTAAGTGCCCGCTTCGCAGCCAACGCGCATCAGCACATAAGTGTCTTGGATTTCCAAAATATCGATGTAATAGATTTTGCGCAGCCTGAGCGCACGTTTAACGGCGGACCTGACAGGCGGCATTTGATAAACGCTCCCGGCAAACTCAGAGACGGTTGAACGGATGAGTTTTTCGGGAACGGAGCGCTGCAGTTTCATCAAACAAATATATTCTTTGCCGGACAAACGAAGCGCTGCCACCGCCCGCGTGGCTTTGCCGATCATCACCGGCTGAACGCCTGTTACCCCGGGATCCAAAGACCCCGAATGGCCGGCGACCTTGACTTCCAAAATATCGCGGACAAAAGCGGCAACTTCATGACTTGTCGGGCCGGCGGGTTTATTGAGAACGACAACGCCCTTATTGATGTATTCCAAAATCGGGCGTTCACTCGGGAAAGTGCCGTACGCGCCGGCGGAAGAATCCGTCAAAGAAATAAAATCTCCGCTGTCAGCAAAAAACCAATCGTTGCGGTAAAGTTCAGATTCCGGCTTGTTTTCCTTTCCCTTTTGTTTTTTCATTAAGGAGAAGAACGAAGACTCGGGTTAAAAAGATAGCGATATATCCGGCAAAAGCCGGAAACGACTGAACAGGGGAATATAATTAGAGTTTATTATAAAACTGTGCAATATATTTTAGTCTGATCGATTCTGATATATACTACTTAGTTCTTAATAGAATACATTTTTACTTATTTGTAAATTAGAATAGATACACCCAAAATTCAATCAATGAGCTTGTGCTGTCAAAAATATTTGAGTTGAGTATATGAATTTCAAACAAATTTCCGCTCTTTTAATCGTATTGATGATTTTAACACCCTCTTTTTCTTTTGCTGCCGAATCGAATTCTTCAGATTCAACGAACA
>JAITUZ010000014.1 GCA_031286065.1 Candidatus Methanimicrococcus odontotermitis
AAAATACAATAGTTCCATATTATTTAATCGAAATTACTAAATTTAAAATTACGTAATCTTAATTAGTTAATTTAATTTATATCTATCTATTCATTTCTTAAATTTAATTAATTCATTTATTTTAAATCATATTTCATTAAATAAAATAGAAATGATTCCGGAAATGAAACGATTTTAAATAGAAATTAAAATAAAAAGTCAAAAAAATGAAAAAAAATCATTAATAAATTTATTAATAAATTCGTTTCATTTCGATTTATTTAATGTTTGGACGAGTCCGCTCATTTTATTTTATTGAATCCGAGGAAAAACGTGCCTTTCTCATTCGATTTTTCAAAATTGTACGCTTCGCGGATGTATTCGTCGCTCGGCGTTGACGGCGAGCCTAAAACCGCGCCGTCCGCTTTGATTTCTCCCAAACCGCAGGGTTTTGGAGGCAGAACAACGATTGGTTTCCCGGCGTTGCCAACGGTTTTTGTTCGGTTGATAATGAATGTGCCCATTACCATGTAATCCGGATTATTTTCATATTGGAAAATGTCTTTTTCCGCGCAGTCAAAACCGATAATTTCGCCGCCCTGCATCATAATCACATTCGGCGGTTCAGGCCAAACATATTCTTTATTTGTCGTAAAACACAAAATATGTTCTCTTTTGAACACTTCAGCGATTCCTTGATTATCGCCTTCGCCCATACCCATTAAAACATTTCCTTTCGCTTCTTCTTCAAGCTGTTCGATGATTTTTTTATCAATATCGGACAAAACAAACACGTCTTCCACGCCTGTCACTTGAAGCATATATTCTTTAACCAATTCAACGAGTTCATCTCGAGTACCGCAGTCACACACTGACATTTGACGCCTCCCGGTAAAATCTGTAAAATCAAAATAATATGCTTATGATATTGCCGAACTTCTATTTAAAAAATAGCCGTTCTCGCCAAAAACACTTTAAATTTAAGTTTTCATTTCAATAATTTCAGCGTTCTCAACCGTTTTTTGAACCATTTCGTCAATATTAAAGGTCATTTTTTTCTCTTCAGAAACGGCGGCCGTCAAAGCGGCTTTTACTTCCGGTTTTTCGGGGACCGCTAAACATTCTTTTCCGCCGTCGGAACGAATTGAAATCCGGAATGTACCGATTTTTTGCGCGATATCTATGATTTCCTGTTTATCAAACGCCAGCAGCGGGTGATAAAGCGGAAGACTTAAACCGTATGTTTCAGAAAGCATATTTTCAGCTGTCTGCGAAGCGACCTGACCGAGTGAAGATCCGGTAATAATTCCGCTCGCGTGTTCTTTTTCCATGACGGCGCCGGCAATTCTAAACATGAAACGTTTGCACATCAAACAGATATTTTTTGAACCTGTCGTTTGCATCATTTTTTCCATGTATTCGCTGTTTTTGATACGGTAAATTTTTTGTTTTCGGCCGGGTGTCCATGAAAATAATAATTTCGCATTCTCAATCGCCTTTTCGGCGACGATCGGCCCGGCATATTGTTCGTTGTCAAAAAAAACGGGAATGATCTCAACGCCGCGTTTCATCATCAGCCAGGCCGCGACCGGGGAATCAATGCCGCCGGAAAGCAGAACGACCATTTTTCCCTGAGTTCCCGTCGGAAAACCGCCGGGTCCTTTAATTGTCTCAGAATAAACGTAAGAGTCGGTTTGGCGGACTTCAACAAAAATTTCTTTATCGGGAGCCGTTAAATCAACCGCGGGAGATTTACCGGTTTCAGTCAGTTTATTCCAAATCGCGTCACCGCATCGGCGCGCGATTTCATTGGAAGTAAAGGAATGATTGCCGGAACGGCGCGCGCGTACAGCGAATTTTTCACCGTCTGTAATCATTCCGGCTCCGAGTTCCGCGCAGAGAGCGGCGATTGCATCCGGCTCGGTCCGGCAGGTATGAGCCGGCGACACGCTGACAACGCCAAAAACAAGAGCCGCTTTTTCAGCGGCGGCCGGGTCGGATGAATGAATAAAAATGCGACCGAAATCTCGCCGGATTTGAGAATAAGAAACGCCATGATAATCAAGCATTTGCCGGATATTGTTTTTTAAAATCTGTTCATACCGGTCACGAACGCCTTTACTTTTCAATGACAACTCGCCGTAGCGGACAATAACAATTGTTTTTTTTGCGGGCGGCTCCTCAGTCTGTTGAGATGACATGCTTGTTCCTGACGCATTATTTTGAGTCGATAAATGTAATTAACAACATAAAAACAACAGAAAAGAAAAATATGGTAGCCCGGCACGGATTCGAACCGAGGTTACAGGATCCAGAGTCCCGTATGATTGACCACTACACTACCGGGCTTCATTGTTATCAAAATTAACGAAACCTACTAATTGTAGAATCCTATAAATAGTTTTCCGCCGATTGTTATTTCTCTGAAATTTTTCCGGAAAAAATGACAGCCGTAATATCAAATTATTTCCGTTAATCTAAAGATTCTTCGCTGTTTTCTAATATGGCTGTCCACCACCAGCGGGCCATGTCCATCAAATCCTTAGAAAATTGACCGGAAAGATGATATTTTTGATTTTTGATGCTGATCAATCCGGCGCCGGTCAGTTTATTTCTCATAGAATAAAAAGAGGCGCGGCTGACATCCAGATATTCGATGATCATTTGCCACTCTTCTGTTCGAAGAGGATTTCCTTCCTTTTGCCGTGATTCAACCAAATTTAAAAACTTCTGCCCGCGAACCGCCGTTGTATCTTCCTGAAACAGGCGCCGCATTAAACTGTAATACGGATCGCGAGAATTACTGACTCTTGAACTTGATTCCGAACGAATGACGATGGTTGTTGCGGTTTTCGGAGCATTTTTCACAATAGACATAACAGATGATTGTCTCTTTTTGTTTTTATTTCTTTTTAAAAGTGATCTTCTCCGAATTAAAATGAGAACACATCACGTAACTGAAATAAATATTCAGCCAAAAATATGTCTTAACTCAAAGCGGCGATTTAAGTTCAGACAATACTGACAGATTTCAGACAGCTGTCAATTAATAAGACATATTCGTCTTTAACAGTATAGACCGTCGGTGTTTTATAGGATTCTTTGTGAGATTTTAAAATACCGACTTTTGATTGAATATATCCGATCATTGAAGCGACTTCATTGCGAGTGACTTGGTAATCTTTGGATAACAGGTCATATATTTGATTGACTGTAAATTTTTTAATTTTTATGAAAAGGATTAAGCATTTTTTTCGATAACCTGTCGAGTCGGCCGCTATGAATTGTTCAAGGCGGAACATGATGCTTTCTTTCAAAGACATGGCATATACCTCTGAAAATTTAAAACGATTTGAATTGGAAATTATAAAAACTAATGGAAATTTATAGAAAGAATACTTTCATTATAAATTTCTATAACAAACATTATTGAACTGCATTATATAAAAACTTATCACAAAACATTTGCGTTTAGCGGCTTCATGCTGCAGCCGCGTCACTCCCGCGATTCTCCTATTTAATCTCTTCAATCTTTTTTGGAGTTGTTCTTTCAAAGGCAAAATGAATAAATTATTTTTCTCAGGTTTATTTTTCAGGTTATTTTTTTAAGACATTTTTTCAAGGATATTTTCGGATTATTTTTTTCAGTCGTTTTTCAAAACATTTTTCAGATTATTTTTCAGGTTCATTTCTGTATGAAATTTATTCGATTGTTTCTTTAATTACTTTTGCTAAAAATTCAATCAGTTGACGGGACTTTAGAATAATTCGACTATATTTATAAATATAATTTTCAGTTAAAACATGTAGGCTCTTTGGTGAAAATTAACCAATAAAAATACAGATAATTTTCGGAATTTTAGGACATTCTTGTGAATTTTTTAATAAAGTCTGCAGAGTTACTTCAAATTGTAAAATCTGTTTAAAACCGAAGTTATTCAACTAACTATATGAATAATAAAAATAGTCTGAAAAATTCTTCAAAATTTTGAGTTTTTCCGAACCCGGGTATTCCACAGACTACATGAATACAGGTATTTCGAACGATTTAATGGGGATTTACTGCAAAAAAGATTATTTGAAAGGATTTTAGTATTCCGGACCGATCTATTCCTAATGTGTTTAGGATAATCGGGTTCACACCAAATCCGGAAATCCGAAATAAAAAATACCATCATTTCAAAACATATTATCAATTTTGTCTTTCATATTTTCAAAAAAAGAATTTTGAATATGTCATATTCCTTAGACCGTCAAATTATCGGCAAATTGAGATCTAATCATTTAATCATTTTAAAAAATAAAAATAGGGTAACTTTTAAAAACAAAATTATACATTTAACTTTAATGAATTTATTATATAAATGTGAGTGATCTTATGATTTCTGAAACGAAGCCGATATTTCCGAAAAACACGAATTTTTTGAAACTGATTGAGGAATACAGTGAAGAGCTCGGCATTTTACAAAGAGAAGCAAAAGACCTTGACATACCGCTGATCATTGTTTTTGAAGGGTGGTATGACGGTTTTATCGGTGAAGTCATTAACCGGCAGCTTTTGCCGCTTGATTCCCGCGGTTTTGATTTTCATTTTACGGATACGCCGACGGCCGAAGAAAACAACCTTCCGTTTATTTTCAGATTCAGCCGCAAGATTCCGCCGAAAGGAAAAATCGCCGTTTTTGACCGCAGCTGGTATATGCGCGGTTTAATCGAGCATTTAATTAATGAATCTGAAAAAAACGGCTGTGCCCCTTCATCCTATAAAACAAATTTGGAAACTGTTTTAACAGAACCGGCAGATGAAGAAGTCATTCATACAGCCAGATTCACGCATTTGATTAAAATCATAAATGATTTTGAAAATACGCTTTATAACAACGGCACCCGATTTATTAAAATATATATGGGTGCCCGTAAAGACAAACGAATTGAAAACCATAAAGTTTGGAAAAAAATTATTCCGTACGATCTCGATAAAAGATCCGCGGAAAAAATTTATAAAAAAGATGTCCGGGTTTTAAAAGAAATGCTGGAACAAACAAATGCAACATACGCGCCGTGGAACCTTTACTTTGTAAATCAGAATATCGATGAAGCCACAGCCGTTACAATGAAAATCATCATTGATCAAATGAAAGCGATTATTTTTGACGCCAAATCCAAACAGTTTTCGGAACCGGAACAAACAGACGCGGAAACTTCAATCCAAACGATCTCGATGACGGCCGGACCTTTAGACAGGGTTGATTTAACGAAATTTTATACAAAACAAAAGTATAAGAAAAAGTTAAAAAAATATCAAAAGCAGCTCACTTTATCACATTACTTATTACATTTAAATAAAAAGCCTATGGTTTTGGTTTTTGAAGGATGGGACGCGGCCGGCAAAGGCGGAAACATTAAGCGTATTGTTCAATCCATGAATCCGAGACATTACCGCGTCATCCCGATCGCGTCGCCGACAGACACAGACAAAAAATATCACTATTTATGGCGGTTTTTAGACGGGATTCCGCCGAGCGGGCAAACATCGCTTTATGACAGAAGCTGGTACGGCCGCGTGATGGTTGAGCGCGTTGAACATTTTTGTACAGAAGAAGAATGGAAGCGCGCTTACGGTGAAATTAACCGATTTGAAAGAGCGATGACATCTGACGGTGTTATTGTCCTTAAATTCTGGCTGCATATCAGTAAAGAAAAACAATACGAACGATTTACCGCCCGTTCCTTAAATCCGCTGAAGCAATGGAAATTAACGGATGAAGACTGGCGCAACCGCGGAAAATGGGACGAATATTATACCGCCGTTAATGAAATGATTGAAAAAACAAGCACGGAAAAAGCACCATGGATTATTGTTGAAGCGGACGACAAATATTACGCTCGAATTAAAATCTTGAAAACAATCATTCAAAGAATCAAAAAAGAACTTGAAGAAAAAGACTGCCTGAAGCAAAATAAATGAAGCAATGAGTAAAACAGAATAAATGAAGCAAATGAATGAAACAGAATAAATGAAACAAATGAATAAAAAAAGATTTTCGGCTTTAAATTTAAAAAGACTCGTTTTCGATCCGGTCCAGTTTTCCGGTATGAGGATCGATCAAAAATCCGTAAACATTCACATCGGCCGGTATGAGCGGATGATTCATGATCAAAGAAACGGTTTCAGAAACAGACGTGACAGGATTATCAAAACCGCTCAGCCATTTTTCAATATCGATCCCGTCCGATTGAACGATATGAATTTCATCCTGAGTAATGCCTTTTTTCTCCATTTTTTCAAGCAGCGAAGAAGCTTCAAGTCCTTTCATGCCGCAGCCGTAATGACCGATGACCATAATTTCATTCACGCCGAGTTCATATACGGCAACCAGCAGACTTCTCATAACGCTGCCGTATGGATGTGTGATCATAGCGCCGGCATTCGTAATAATCTTGATATCGCCGTTTTTAAAATTCAGCGCCGCCGGCAGCAGCTCGGTCAGTCTCGTATCCATACATGACAAAACCGCGATTTTTTTGTCGGGAAAACGGGTCGTATCAAATGTTTCATACCGTTTGCCGTCAACAAAAATTTTATTGAATTCGAGTATTTCATTAATTAGTGACATGATTTTGTTTGATTATAACAGCTTAAGTAATTATAGATTCTGATTCAATTCGAATCGTTTGCCCGTTATGCAATTTCCCGAACTTCCGCGTCGGATCGGACAAAAAAGAAAGAATCGGTTTTTAAAAAATGCAGGGGACGGGATTCGAACCCGCGGATCTCTGCAGAACAGGGTCCTAAGCCCTGCGCCTTTGACCAAGCTCGGCAACCCCTGCAAACGACATTGAAAAGTCAACGATTCCTGAAAAGGCAATAATAGAATAAAAAGCCGATGGATTCAATTGAAAAATACTGCAAATGTCATGATACTGTCCGGAATGACTTAGGAAAAATATGCCGAAAAAAATATCCGATCGGCTTTGCACAAGAAGTCCCCAAATGCACAAAAAGAAAAAGAAGGACATTTACGTTTCTTCTTTTTTTACATATACTCCTAAAAATGTTTTTGCCATGCTGAAGAGATATCCTAAAACAATGCCAATTATAAGAGAAAGATTTGAAGCATCCATTTTATTGTGATAAACAAGAAGCATAGAGCCTAAGATAATTCCACCAACAATTATGAAAAATCCATAAAGAGTCGCTCTTTTTATGGGTGCTTCTAAAACTTTTGTCTTATTATCATAATGTCTAAGAATTTTATCGGCTAAATTTTCTATAAAATCAAACAGGTGATGAGTCTCTTCTTGGGTAAAACCAAAATCATTTCGCGAATCATCATAAGAATCTTCTTTATTATTCTCGTTTAATTCAACTATTTTATCTTCGTCAGTCATTATAATTTCAAAAAATGAATAATTGAATAAGTTATATAAATTTTTGTTTTATAGGACACATTGAATAAGTGTGATTTGGTACGCAAAAGATTTTTAATGCACAAAAACCGGTACTTTCCGTGGAAAGTCTATCCGACTAAAAAATATCTAATCAAAAATAAAAAATACCGGCCGCGTCGGCCATATGCTGCAAATAACGGTTAAATCTAAAATTTGAAAAACAATGTCATAAAAAGAAAAACGGCGTTAACAAAAGAAATGTTTATTCCGTTTTTTTGGTAATTTCTTCTTCTGTAAAGTAACAAGCCGGATCATCGCCCCAAACATTGCCGGTCACGGCTTCGGCGCGGACACGGAAATTGCCGTTGCAGACAGCCAGCCATCGGCAACGGGCGCATTTCGGCGCGCCGGCGCACAGCAGCTCTTTGCGGTCTTTGAGTCCGGCCATCAGCGGATCGCTTGTGTCTGTCCAAATTTCGGAAAACTTTCTTTCACGAATGTTTCCAAACGTGTGATGACGCCAGAATTGGTCCGCGTGGACATCGCCGTTCCAGGAAACGCAGCCGATACCGATACCGGTGGAGTTGCCCTGATTCATTTCCAAAAGTTCATAAACTTCAGCTGCCCTCTCCGGGTTTTCTTTCAAAAGGCGCATATAAATGTACGGCGCGTCGCAATGATTGTCCACCGTCAAAACTTCGGCGGGGAAACCTTTAGCGTGAAGCTCGGCCGTTTTGTCCATAATTAAATCCACGGCTTCGCGCGTTTCTTCATGCGTCAGATCTTCTGCAACCATTTCACTGCCGCGGCCAGCATAAACCAAATGATAGAAACAAATGCGCGGGACGTTTTCATGTTCCATAAACTCAAAAATCGCCGGAATTTCGCCGACATTGTGTTTGTTAATTGTAAAGCGGAGGCCTACTTTAATTCCTTCGTCCCGGCAATTTCTGAGACCTTGGATCGCTTCATGGAAAGCGCCGCTGCGCCCTCTGAATCTGTCATTGATTTCCGGCATGCCGTCTAATGAAATGCCGACGTAGGATAAGCCGACTTCTTTTAACTGTTTCGCTTTTTCTTTTGTAATCAGTGTTCCGTTCGTAGAAATAACGGCGCGCATGCCTTTATCTTTAGCGTATTGAGCCAACTCGATCAAATCTTTTCGAAGAAGCGGTTCGCCGCCGGAGAAAAGAATGACGGGAGAGCCGAATTCCGCCAGATTGTCAATTAAAGATTTTCCTTCTTCTGTTGTCAGTTCCGTTTTGTCTTCAACATTCGGATCGACCGCCTGCGCGTAGCAGTGGACACATCTTAAGTTGCATTTTTTTGTCATGTTCCATACGACAACGGGTTTCTTGTCTTTAGAAAACTGAAGCAGATGTGACGGTAACTTTTTTGAATCACGGTTATAGCGAAGCGCGTCAGACGGCTCAACTGTTCCGCAATATAATTTTGAAATACCAATCATAGACCTTAACTTATACAATATTCATTAAATACCTTTCTCAAAAAAACATCGTTTTCGCCATCGAAAATTTATATAAATACAAATAATAACGCCGTCAGATAAATGCCTAAAAATAATTTAAAACAGATATTTTAGAAAATATTTTAAAGATAATATTGAAATAGATTTTTAAAAAATGATTAAAAATGATTAAGAAATATTAAAAAATAGTATTAAAAGCAGTGTTTTAAAAAATATTAAAAAAATGATTTTAAATTTTTCAATTTAAAATCAATAGATTGCCAGTTCATTCATAACATCCGTCTTAGACAAAATACCTTTGGGGATGCCGTCAACGGTAACCACGAGCTGGCCGATGTTATATTTATAGAATAAGCGAACCACGTCATAAAGCTGCATTTCGCCGTCGACGGTGATGAGTTCTTTGGTCATGACATCTTTGGCTTTGACATCCAGTTTGTTCATTGCGACCGCTTTTGTCATATCGGTTGTCGTAATGATGCCGATGATTTTGCCGTTGTCTTCAACAGCGGCGCCGTGCAGATTTTTGGCGATGAAATGGCGCGAGACTTCTTGAAGATCAAGACTGCCGTTTACGGCAAGCGTCAGCGGTCTCATATAAAACTTCACATTCTTTTTCGGGAGAGAAACCATTTCGGTAACATTGATTAAAATGAAATTGTTGCTGTCGTCGCGGCCGTAGACTTCGCCGCGGACAGTGAGGCGGTTAATCGGTGTCGGACCGACTTGAATCTGGTCACCGACACTGAAATCTTTAATATTTCCGATAATTTTAACAATGCCTTTGCATTTTTCAGGGTTGCGGACAGTTGTAAATGAAATTTCGGCGGTCGTGGTATTGTTGACGACCGTTCCGTTTCGATAAACCGGAACAATCATTTCATCGTCCATGACTTCAATATCAAGCGCCTGATACGCTTCACCTGTCGGGCGGTAGCCGCCTTTGGGGCCGGGAACGCCTTCAACGAGACCGAGCGCTTTTAAAAGCTGCATTTGATTTCGGATCGTTCCGGGATTTCTGTGGATGAGATCCGCAATTTCTTCGCCTTTTACAGCCGATTCTTTTTGGCGCTGAAGATTTACTAAAGCTGTTAAAATATCTTTTTGAATAGATGTTAAGTCCATGATATCACTTTTTATCCGCTTTTAAGCACCTCAAGCGGATTTATTTGAAATGAGGTGATTAATTAGTATAATCAAATATGTAAATTATATTTACGGCATTTATCTATATAAATTCATTTTCATCCATTTGCAATTTTCATGAATTGACAAAAAATTGATTTTAAATTGATTTTAATTGGCGCACAAGAACAAAAAAAGACCGATATAAGAAAGCTTATCTACTTCATTTATATATGTAGCGTTTCTAACAAAAGATTTCAGGTTATATTATGATTTTTGAAAAAATTAAAACAATTCCGACATCGGAGGAACTTTTAAATAAAGCGTTCAGCCGTTCTGTCAGAACAATGGCCGGAAAAACGATTGACGGTCCGACGTCACGCTGCGAAGCGAATGAAGCCATGCTTTTAACCGCGGCCAATATTTTAACGGATAACTTGGCCGCCGTCAACAAAATGTTTCCGAGTTTTGACACGCTTTCTCCTTTTTATTATGATTTGGCCGATATTTTAGTCGGCGTTGACGACTTAAAAAAATCTTTAAACAATGTGAAATGGGCGTCCGAAAAAATTCATTCCATGTCCCGTGAATACATCGGTAAAATCCGCGGCAATAAGATGCCCGATATCCCCCGAAAAGAAGCTTTCGGCCGCATCGGTTCAATTATCGGGTCAATCGAAAAAGATTTATTATTGCTCGGCGAAGCCCGAAACAAACTTCGAAAACTGCCCGATGTTCGCGAAGAGCCGACCGTTATCATTGCCGGGTATCCCAATGTCGGAAAATCCAGTTTGGTCAAATTCATGACAAACGCAACGCCGGAAGTGGCTTCTTATCCTTTTACGACCAAAGGCGTTTTAATCGGCCACATGGAAAAAGACGGGCTCCGTTATCAAATCATTGACACGCCCGGACTTTTAGACCGCCCGATGTCTGAAAGAAATGAAATTGAGCTTCAGGCGATTACCGCGTTGCGCCGTTTGGATGCCATCGTTCTTATTTTAATTGACCCGAGTGAAAGCTGCGGCTATGATATTGAAGCTCAGCTGAAACTGGCGCATGAAATTCAAAATCAGTTCGCGATCCCGTCAATTATTGCCGCGAACAAAGCAGATAGAAAAGAATTTAAAAAGCCCGATGAAATCGAATACGTCATTTCAACGCTGACCGGCGAAGGCATTGAAAGCCTGATTGAAAACTTAATCGGCATGCTTCCAAAAATCGAGCCGACTTTCAGCGGCATGCCGCCGTTAAGAGATGGCTTTTAAAATAAAAATGAAGAGTTAAAGAACTCTTTCTATAATTTCCAGAGCTTTTTCAATGTTTTCCATGGAAGACGCGTAAGAAATGCGGATGTGATCTTTGCCGTTTTCGCCGAACGCCGTTCCGGGTGTCACGACCACGTCATTTTTCAAAAGATTGGCGGCGGCTTCATCGCAGTTTTTGACTTCCGGAAAAGCGTAGAACGCGCCCCGCGGCGTCACGCAGTTCATGCCGATGTCATGCAGCCCTTTGACTAAAAAATCACGTCTCTTTTTAAACTCATTTTTCATGACGGCAACAGACTCCTGAGGACCCGTAATCGCTTCAAGCGCGGCTTTTTGTCCGATGGAGCTGGCGCAGGCTTGCAAATATTGATGCACTTTTAAAATCTGCCCGACATAATTTTCGTTGGCCGCCAAATAGCCGACGCGCCAGCCCGTCATGGAATAACTTTTAGAAAACGCATTGATTGTCACAACGTTATCGGTAAACTGCGCGGGGCTGACATGTGCGCCTTCATAAATAAAATATTCATACACTTCATCGGAAATTAAAGTAATGTTTTTATCTGTTGCGATGTCGGCAAGCGCTTTGACGTCTTCTTCGGAAGACACGGCGCCTGTCGGGTTTCCCGGAGAATTCAAAATCAAAGCTTTTGTTTTCGGCGTGATTTTTTCTAAAACGTCATTCGAGTCTATAGTCAAATCTTCTTTCATTTTGACGCTGACATCTTTGCCGTTGAGCATATTCACAATAGATTTATAAGCTAAAAAACCGGGATTCGGAATGAGCATTTCGTCGCCCGGACTGACCAAAGCGGCCGCTGTAATGTAAAGCGCTTCGGACGCGCCGGATGTGACCATCACTTGACCGGCCTTGACATCAAAACCGTTTTCGCGCTTGAGTTTGCCGCTGATTGCCTGCCGAAGTTCCGGAATGCCCAAACCCGCGGTATATCCGGTGAAACCGTCTTCTATTGCTTGAATGGCGGCAAGTTTGATATTTAGAGGCGTGTCAAAATCGGGCTGGCCGATGCCTAAGTTGATTGCGTTCGGACCGGCGGCTTCAAAGAGTTTGCGGATACCGGATATATTGATGCTTGAGACGCCTTTTGAAAATTGAATGTCAGACATAATTTTTCTCGCGGGAATGGCTAAAAATTAGATATATTCGATTAAGGTATTACAATTTAATTAAAAATAATTAAAACTTTCAAGATATACCTGAAATGATAAATTTTGAAATTATTCGGTATTTGCATGCCGGGCTTTCATCTCATCTTCCGTGACGCCGGTCAATTCAATCAGCTGCATGATAACGGAATCCAAAAAGACGAGCGCCAAAATTTCAAAGGAAGTTCCCATCGGCGTTTTAACGAGACCGCCGGACGGATCTTCTTTGGATTTGGCGGGCAAAATCACATTGACGGACGGCAATTTTTTAAGGTCGGAACCGTCTTTGGATGTGACGGCGATAACGGAAGCGCCGATTTTTTTGCATTTAAGGCCGATTTCAACGATTGATTTGGTATTGCCGGAACCCGAAATCGCGACCAAAACATCTCCTTCTGAAACAGCCGGCGTTGTGGTGTCGCCGACAACATATGTCTGAAAACCCATATGCATCAGGCGCATCGCAAAAGCGCGTCCCATAAGTCCCGAGCGGCCGGCGCCTGTGATAAAAACGGCTTTTCCTTTCTTTTTAGCGGTTAAAAGCGCCGCCAGCATATCATAAATTTCATCGCGCGAAACTGCGTCTGCCGTTGATTTTATTTGGCCGGCTAAAATATCCATCGTTTCAACAACGATATTTGTTGACTCTTCCGCTGCATCTTTTTGACAAACGCACATCTTTTTTCCTTCTTTTTTTAATTTATTTCAGAACAAGTTTCTCTTTTAATTTTTGATAACAATCGTCAAAAATCTGCTGATGGCCGCCGTCTAAATCATAAATTTCAAAGCCGTACGTGTCGGCAAACTGTTTGAGTTTGAGCTCGGTGCCTTTCGTATAATGAAGACCGGTTTCAAGCCTTGCGATGCGCTGATAATTTGAAGCTTCAAACATGAATTTGTTCATTTCAATAACTTGTTCTTCCGTCAAGCTACCGCGGTTTTTCGAGTAATTGAAAAACTCGTCAACGGTGTCTTCATACATCGGCGTAAAAATCAACGTTCCGACACCGTGAAAACTCTTCAGCAAATTTAAATATTGTCTGCGGCCGCCGATTGTCGCCGCAATGCAGTCATCAACGATTTCACCGTCCCGGTCTCTCAGAATCACGATCGGACACGCGGCTTTAAAATCTTCTTCAACATGGCCCAAAACATTGCCGCAAAGACCGTAAAGCAAGT
>JAITUZ010000016.1 GCA_031286065.1 Candidatus Methanimicrococcus odontotermitis
ACCGCATATATATCAGAAATTATGTTATATTTTATGTGGTTATTGATGATGTTGTGGAATTAAGACGAATTGTTTATGGCCGACGAAACATTGGTGGTTTGTTATAATAAGGAGAGACCCACATAACAGACTTTTTGTGCAAAACGGAACTTTCGTGCAAAACCTCTTGTGACGAAAGGAATAAATAAGAAGAATCCTATGTGAAGGATACGTTTCCGGCAGTAATTGATTCATGTCAAGTGCTTTTTTCGGAAAACGGAAATTGAGTGAAAGGCATCTGAATGAAAGCCCGTTTCGGCGCTTTTGTCTGAAAAACCCACCTTAACTCAGTGGTAGAGTGCGCGGCTGTAGTATGATCTTTTCACAGTCTTTGTGAAATTCGCGCAGGCACCGCGATGCCCCCGGTTCGAGTCTGGGAGGTGGGATTTGTTTCAGCGGAAAAGCGGTTATCCGTTTTTCCGTTTGAAAACGATTCAGCGCATCAAAAACTTGAAAGCATATAAACGGGTAACCTTTTTATATGTAAATAACATTTTAGGGGCGCAGGTGCGAACCTGAAATGAAATCAGCATGTCCAGATAGTGTAGGGGACTATCATGGGGCCCTGTCGAGGCCCCGACCCGGGTCCGAATCCCGGTCTGGACGCTCATTTACGAACCGAAAAAAATAAAAAAGCCTTCCGGTTTTAGGATCGGAAGGCTTTTTTTATGGATTTTTTCAAGTTCGGAATTCCTTTTTCCGGACTTTTGTAAGAGTTAAAATTCTTTTTGATGGATTTTTAGAGAAATTAAGTTCTTTTTTATGAGTTTCGCGAGATCAAAGTTCTTATTTTATGGACGTTTGTAACGAGGAAGGTTTTCATACGGTTTCAAACAACTTCAAAATCTCTTCCGCCAACTTCTTTCGTTTTTCTTCATCCGTCATCATCGTGTCCAATGCAGCCGGCCGGATCCCCATCGCTTCGATCTCTTCGGGAAGAAGGACATCATCTGAAATATCATAAACGAAAACATCGATAAAATCTTGATACAGGCCGGCAACACCTTTTGAAGAAACTTCCAATCCTTTTGCCGCCATCAGTTTCCCGGCCGGGCCGCTCACCGGAGCGTTTCCGATGATCGGGCTGACAGCAATCACTTTTTTGGTTTTCAAGATGTTCCGCATTTCCGGCAAAGCCAAAATCGGGCCGATGCTCGTCATCGGATTGCTCGGACCGATGATGACGCACTCCTCTTTTTCCAAAGTATCTCTGACAGCCGATGATAATTTCGCTTTTTCGATCCCTTCATATTCAAAAGAGAGAACATCCGGCTCCCCCTTGCATGACACCCAAAACGCCTGAAAATGCATTTTTCCACCCGCCGTTTTAATGACGCTCGTGACGGGGTCATCGGACATCGGAAGGATAACAGCTTTGATTCCGAACCGTTTGGCAATTTCAGCGGTTGCTTCCGTCAGCGTTTCCCCGCTGCGGATCAAGTGCGTTCTGACCAAGTTGACAGCGCGGTCGCGGTCGCCGAGCATCAGGATTTCGTTATGACCGAGCGTTTTCATTTGATGAAACGTATTGTAAGTATCGCCGACAATACTCCACCATTTGTTTTTATCCAAAATGCCGGCAAAGAGGTAAAGAACAGTGTCGATATCCGGCGAAATAAAAACGCCCGATGACCAAATATCTTCGCCCGTGTTGACAATCACAGTAATGTCCTCATCGGGAAGCAATTGCCTGAGGCCGTCAATCAATTTCGGGGAGCCGGTTCCGCCGGAGAGAATAATCATTGGCACTAAAAAAGACGGTCTTTAATTAAATAAGTCCCGACAGCTTTTGCCGTGTGTTTTCAAAAAATCCGGTCGAAATGAAAAAATTACACAATCCGAACATCCAAACAGATGTTGTATTGATGCGGCGCATAAGAACGAACATTTTTCATTTCAAAAACCTCAATTTTCCGCCCTTGTTTTTTTGCGGCGTCCCGAATACGTTCAACAGACGATTCAAACAAATCGCTTTCAGAGGTCATGGCATAATAATGAATAACACCACCCGATTTGCAGAGAGTGACGGCCGTCTCTAAAAAATCACAGGCGTTATGCGGCAGATTCATAATAATGTGATCACCCGCGCCGGCGTATTTTTGAGATAAAAACAAAGCGTCTTCATTCAGCGCGATGATATTTTGAACTTTGTTGAGCGCGATGTTTTCTTTCAGCAATTCAACCGCCGCGTCGTTTTTATCATTCGCGATGACCCGCGCGGGCTTCGCGGATTTCGCAATCAAAATACTGTAAGGACCGACGCCGGCAAACATGTCAATGACCGTATCGCCGTCGGCAATCTGCGTCATGATCCGGTGACGTTCGGCGGAGAGACGGGGCGTAAAATAAGCGCGCCCTAAATCAACTTTGTATTTGCAGCCGTATTCTTTGTGAACGGTTCGCTTCGTGTCAGCGCCGGCGATAAATTCCAAATCCCGCGTTCTGAATTCCCCCGAAATCGGACCTTTTGAAAGCAAAACCGTTTTGACCGCCGAATGCGCCGTTAAAACAGCGTCAGCGACGTCAAATACAGAGATTTCAGAATCGGATTCGCCGTCCGTGAATTTATCATCCAGCACGGCAATGTCGCCGATGATTTCATAAGCGACGGAAAAACCCAGCAGATCAGAAACTGTCGGCGCTTTTTTATGAGTTTGAAATAACAGATTTTTGACATACCCGCCGAAGTATTCCGCGTTATCAATCGGGCGCGGCAAACATAAAATGCCGGATGTCAGCCGGTCCCGAATCGCCGAACATTCTTCTTTATCGGGAGAACGATGAAGAGGCAGGTACAAATAAACATCATCCGCGAAGGGTTTGCAGTCATAATCGACAATATTGAATTCATCCAAAACACGGCGGATCGGCTCCCCGTTCTCTTTAAAGATACGGAAAGCGTCCCGGACGGCACTGTCCGGATCGGTTCGGGGAATCGGATTTTGAGTCATTTTTGAATCAATCATTTTCGGCGGCTTTATAATGCCGGGCGGAGATAAGATCATTCTCAGTAATTTCTCTGCAATGATATCTTTTTTTATTTTTGGTCAGCGGCGTCCAATTAATCGCTTTTTGCGGGCACCAGCTGAGACAGGAAAAACACATTTCACATCCGTGAAGGAAAACGGGCTTTGACGGTGTCAGTTTGATGTTTCGAACCGGACAGACATCGCGGCAGGTACCGCAATTATTACATTTGCCGCTGATGGAAAAACGCTTATCCGATTTCGGGATTTGACGGTATGCCGGATTAAAGAGAAACCATGAAATGGGTTTGACAATCAGCCCCGGCATTTCTTTATCAAGCCAAATCACCCTGTTTTGGACATTTTGCGCAATGAACTGCGTTTTTGGTTCCGCGTTTTTGAATGATTTTTCAATTGCGGAATCCGATTTTGTTTTCGGCAAAACGATAAAATTAGAAACGAGCGGGATGATATAGCCTGCCGAAAGCGTCTTTCCGAATCGAAGAAGCGTGTTTTTAACGGCAGTCAGAGATTTGCCCGGACCCGTGCCGCAAGTCGCGACAGAATAAATATAGTCCGCATTCGGCATTTTTTGAAGAAATTCAAGGACGATGTGCGGCGGCTTAAACATATAAACAGGAAAAACGAGACCGATGGTCTCGAAGTTTTGAACGCTCTTTGGATCCTGCGCCGCGAGGTCTGCAAGCAGATCTTTTGTGATTGAGATCACTTCCGCATCGGGAAGAGAGGCTTGGATTTTGCGGGCAATCCACAAAGAATTGCCGGTACCCGAAAAATAATAAATTCTGTGAGCCGCCAAAAAAACCACTTCTTTAATTTATATAATCAAGGATGAATTAAGCTAAAGAATATCCTGTTCTTATTTATTTTCTTTCAGAGTCCAAAACAATGAATTTTTAATATAAGACACAATCTTATGAGCACTTATTCAGGAACGATATAAAATGACAATTAAAATTTCAGTTCTCGTGTCCGGCAGAGGAACAAATCTTCAATCCGTCATTGACGCGATTGAAAACAAAGACATCCGGAATGCGGAAATTGCCTGCGTCATCAGCGATAAAGCAGAAGCGTTCGCTCTCAAGCGCGCCGAAAAACACGGAATCGACGGCGTTTTTGTGAATCCCGCGAATTTTTCATCACGCGCGGAATATGATGACAAAATGCTTGAAATATTAAAAGAAAAAGAAACCGATCTCGTTCTTTTGGCCGGATATTTAAGAATCATCAGCGACTCCGTTATCGAAGAATATAAAAACAGGATCATTAACATCCATCCGTCGCTTCTGCCGTCATTTAAAGGGCTGAACGCTCAGAAGCAGGCCGTTGATTACGGCGTAAAATTTACGGGCTGCACCGTTCATTTCGTGGAACCGGATTTGGACGCGGGCCCGATCATTCTGCAAAAAATCATTCCGGTCAGGGAAGACGACACCGCAGAAACGCTTGCGGAAAGACTTTTGATTGAAGAAAACAAAGCGTACAGAGAAGTTGTCAAGCTTTTCGTTGACGGAAAACTGGAAATTGACAACAGGAAAGTACGAATTAAAGAATAAATCTTTTTAACCTTTTTGAAAAAATCATTTTTACAACTGAAACGAAAAAAAACTTTCACTTTTACACCTGAAATGAAAAAACGGCTCGCGAATCGCTAAAACCGAAGAAAACAAAAAAGAACGGGAATCCTGAAAAGATTCCTGTTTTTACGGATTAATCTTTAATTTGATCAGCGCTGAATCCGCGTTGAATCAGCACTTCTTTCATGCGTCCGAGATGGTTGCCCTGCAGTTCAATAGAACTGTCGCGAATTGTACCGCCGCAAGCAAATTTTGACTTTAAGTAAGTTGCCAGATCATGAACGTCAATTTCAGCAGGATCCAGCCCCTCGACAATCGTCACTTCTTTTCCATATCTTCTTCTGTTCACTTTAACGGTAATTCTCTGCTGTTCTTTTGCGACTTCTTCGCAAATACACAGCTCCTCGGGTAAACCGCATACCGGACACATTCCTGTACTCATTTTTAAATAAATCCTCCATGATTTCAAATGAATTTGACGCGATGAACGCTCACAAATTGTCTCAAACAGATTTTCTGAATTTGAGTCAAAGCTTTTTCAAAAAGCCGTATTTAAGTACGGAAAGGATGCATGAATAAGACAACTTCCGATATTTGGTATCTGCTGACTTTGTATTAATAGTTATGTCTTTTGGCGTTTTATCATAAAATACGGAGAGGTGACCGCATAAAAGCAAAAATATAAGACGATTAAAGCCGATTATTCATGAGTATAGGCGTTTTAAGTTTTAAAACAGAGGAGAATTATTATGGAAGAACTTGCAGGATTTGTCAACGGAAGCGTCAACCGCCGGAAAGTTTTAGAGATTTTGGAATCCAAAGGGGCGACAGACTCTCAAAGAGTCGCAAAAATTGCCCGCTTGATTCCGAGCGCTACCGATAAAATTATCAAAGAGCTGGAAGAAAACGGTCTCGTCCAAAAAAGAAATGACGGAAAAATCGAGCTGACCGACGCCGGCAAAGTCATCGTTGATTATACGCGCTCGATTTAAAACCAAAAAAATAAAACATTTTGATCGTTATTCTTTGAGTTAGCCGTTCTTGAATTTTTCAATTTTCAAGCGGTTTTCCGAACTCTTAAATTTTAACAAATTGTCATTTTAAAATCAACCTTTTTATCAAATCGACTTTAATTTTACCAAAATGAAGCGGGAAAAGATATGCAAGCGGGAGAACTGTGCGTGCGCTGTAAAGGAAAAGGCCTTTGCGGCCGCCCTTATTGCCCGACGTTGGAACGCTTTAAAAACAATTCCCGTTTGACAAAAGCGCTCTCTAATAAAACGACTGTTTTCGGACCGTCGCCGCCGTCTGTTTTTGTCGGCAGCTATAATTATCCGAGTTTGTCCGCCGGCCCTTTAATTCCGCCGGCTTTTGATTTGCCGGAATTGGAATTCGGAGAAACTTCTGATTTTCTGCGTGAAAAAGTGATCAAGAATCCGGGATTTATGGAAGATTCGCGCCTGTGGCACGAGTTACAAATGCAGGATGTGATTGCGATGCGAACAGCTCTGGTCCGCGCCAATTCGACATTTAAGCCGGGAGACGCGAAAACAGATAATCCGCTCTTGATGAAAGCGCAGGAGCTGGCGCTTTCCGCAAAACCCATCGATACCGAAGCGTGGTTCAAAAAGCCGATCGTATCGGATTTGAAATTCGACAGCATGATGATGCCGATGGGCCCTTCGGGCCAAGTCAAAAATTTCAGCATCACGGAAAATCCGAAAGTCCCAAATGCCGTCGACCGCATTGTTTACGACACGGACGCCTTGGCAAAAGACGCGATTGCCGAACTTTACCAAGGAAGCGTCTCAAACGAACAGATGACGCGCTTGATGTCAATCGGTCTGCTTGGCCGCGACCGGAAGCTTGTTCCGACACGCTGGTCGATTACAGCCATTGATGACATGACCGGCAAAGAAACGATCAAGCGTATCAAAGATTATCCGCATATCCGTGAAATCACGGTGCTGACCGGTGAAATTTTCGGAAATCATTTTGAAATCCTTCTTTTGCCGGGCAGTTTTTCCTGCGAAGTTCTGGAAGTGTGGCAGCCGCACTCCGTTTGGAACGGCGGAAAAACATACATCGGGCAAGAC
>JAITUZ010000024.1 GCA_031286065.1 Candidatus Methanimicrococcus odontotermitis
TCAAAACAGACAACAAATTCCATGTTTTAAATGAAGGAGACAACGCCGTCAGTTTTAATCAAGGAATGGATTTTATTTACGAGGTTCAGCTGTCTCAAGTTTATCGCGTTGAAAAATGGGCTGAGCCGATAGAAATCAGATATACGGGAAATCCGACGGCGGAAGATATTGAGAATTTGAATAAAATCATCAAAGATTTCAATAAAGTTGAGGGGTTCCCGGGAATGAAAATTGTCGGCAGAGATGAAAATGTTCTTTTGGTTTATGCTGATAAAGAAATGATGCCTGAACTTCTGAAAGAATATGATTTAAATGAGATTAATTTAAATGAGATTGATAAAGGTGTTTGTCAGCGTTTTTCAGAAAACGGAGAAATCATTCGAGCTTTAATTATCATTGAATCCGATATTGATCAAAATTATAGGAACAGCGTTGTTTTGCATGAGATTTTTCATATGATCGGATTCTACGGGCATTCCCGGGACAATGCAAGTATAATTAATCAAATGGGGGAGCCGCTTTCGAAATTATCTCCAATTGATACTCTCGCTTTTAGAATGCTGTATCATCCTGAAATTTTAATCGGGATGAAGTATGATGAAGTGAGTTCGTATTATCGTGATAAAGAGATAAGCGATGTTTTGAAATGAGAGATATTTTTCATATATTCAAATCGACATTTTTCATGAATTTCAGGGTTTTGCATTGTATTTTTTTAATTCGTTGGATCGAATCCGCCAAGTTTTGATTTGTTCGGCTTCGCCTCACCAAATCGCAAGTTGCGGCCGTTTTGAACTTTTCTCCAAATGAATAAAAACCGAAACATCCGTTTTAATTCATTTTTCAAATCCGAACGCCCGATAAAATCTGAAAAACAAAAAAACAATTATTTTTCGGATTTTAACAGGCGTTTCATTTTTCACTCTTTTTCAAAAAAGGATGTTTGGATTTGAAAAAATAAAAAAAAGAAAGCGTTCATTTCGAAACGCTTTGTTTACCCGAATCAAACGCCTTTAAATTGACTTCCAGGAATTTCGGCGGCACCAGTGCTTTGATGCAGTCGATAACGGTCTGTTCCTGAAGCGGAATGAAATGAGACGCGGCGCCGATGAGAACCACATTTGCCGCCTGTTCGCCGCCGGCTTCTTTTGCGGCGGCGCTTGCGTTAAACGCTTTGACGCTGAAAGAAACGGAGAGGGCTTCAATCATTTCATCGACATCAGGGTATTCGGCTTTTCCTGTTGTGACCGTAAACGGATAAACGGGTTCGGTATTGACGATAATAACGCCGCCGTTTTTCATTAAATGAGCGTAGCGGACAGCTTCTGCGGGTTCGAGCGCGATCATTAAATCGGCGCCGCCTTTTGGAATCAGAGAACCGTAGGCACTGCCGATTCGGACGTGATTTTCAACAGACCCGCCGCGCTGAGCCATACCGTGCGTTTCCGCGGCTTGAACGGCGCGGCCTTCGGCAACGGCGGCGCGGCCGAGAATGTCTGACGCTAATATCGCGCCTTGGCCGCCGACGCCGCAAATGACGACATCGTATTTCACATCGGTTTTGCCGGCGTTTGGAACGCTGCCGAAGTATTTGTTTTCACTCATTTTTTCACCTCGCAAATCGCGTCAAACGGACATATTTGAGCGCAGACGCCGCAGCCGATACATTGGGAATTGACAACCGCGACGGCGTCCTTCTTATCAAATCCGATCGCGGGACAGCCGAAATTAACGCATTTGCGGCAGCCTTTGCACTTTTCCGGAAGAACGGCAAAAGGATTTCTGCGGACGCCCGCTTTTCTCGCGACGATGGCGCAGGCCTGCTGAACGATGACAACAGAAACGCCGTCGAAGTTTTTCGCTTCACGGAAAGCGATCTTTAAAGCTTCATAATCATAAGCGTCAACCGCTCGGATAAATCGTGTTCCGACGGCGGCGCAGATTGTTTCCAGCGAAACCGGGAGGGAGTCGACACCGACAGCGGTTGAACCGGTATTCGGATTCGGCTGATGACCGGTCATCGCCGTAATACGGTTATCCAAAATGGCAACCGTCATTTTCGCGTTGTTGTAAACCGCGTTCATTAAAGAATTGACGCCGGTGTGCAGAAAAGTCGAGTCGCCGATCGTACAGCATATCGCTTTTTTTTCACCCGAATGCGCAATTCCCGAGGCTATGCTGATGCTTGCTCCCATACAAATCGTCGTGTCAACGGCCCCGCTGTGGATACCGAGTGTATAACAGCCGATATCGCTCGGGAAAATCGCGTTTTTGCCGAACACTTCTTTAATGACTTGGAAAGCGGAGCGGTGAGAACAGCCGATACAAAGTGCGGGCGGCCTTGGCGGCAGCGCGATGTTTGGGAGGATCGGCGGATTGGAAACGGTTCTTGCCGGCGAATCGGCCTGTTCCGTGAAAACGGATGCCATGACATCGCGGCAGATCTCAAAATTGAGTTCATTGACACGCGGGACAGGGTTTTTTCCGATGATTTCTGTTGTGATTTGATTCTGCTGCGCCAAAATACGGACATGCTCTTCAACGACTGGTTCCAATTCTTCGACAATTAAAACTTTAGCGCACTTGCGAAGCAGGGTGAGGATCAAATTATCAGGCATCGGATAAGCCGTGATTTTGAGGAAAGACGCATTGATTCCGAGCGCGTGAAGCGCTTCTTTTGCGTAAACTGAAGCGATGCCGGATGAAATAACGCCGATTTCAGAGTCATCGCAAAGCTCCAAAACATTCCACGGCGATTTTTCAAGGTCTTCGGCCATCGGCTTTTGGCGTTCGATAGAAGCGGTGTGACGCGGGCGCGCAAAATTCGGCATCATGACCATGCGGCTCGGGTCTTTCACGAAATCGGCTTGATTCGCGTTTGGTTTGATTTCTCCGAGTTCGATGCTGGATTTGCCGTGACTGATGCGTGTTGTCGGCCGGAAGAGAACCGGCGTCTCAAACCGTTCGGAAAAATCGAACGCGTAAGCGATCATATCCTTCGCGTCTTGAAGCGTTGCCGGATCAAAACACGGTATTTGAGCGAACTGCGCGTAACGGCGCGTGTCCTGTTCATTTTGAGATGAATGAAAAGACGGGTCATCCGCCGCCAAAATAATAAGGCCGCCTTTTGTTCCGGCAAAACAGACGGTCATCAGCGGGTCCGCCGCGACATTCAAACCGACATGCTTCATCGTCACAATCGAGCGGGCTCCGGCAAAAGCGGCGCCGATCGCGACCTCTACGGCTACTTTTTCATTCACCGACCATTCTAAATAATAATCACGATCTTTCTGAGCGCGCAAAATATCAACGATTTCAGAAGACGGCGTCCCCGGATAACCTGAAACGACGCCGACCCCCGCTTCTCTGATGCCGCGGGCGATGGCGGCGTTTCCGAGCATATATTCTTTCGTCATAAAAAACTCCGACTTAATTCTTGAAAGTGATTCATGATTAAAAATGAATGATTAAAAAAGGTTTTGATGAAATCGGCTTTGTATGAAAAGTTCCGGAAGAGGCGATAAATCTGAATTTGCATGAAAAATATACTTCTCAGAATAAAAGGTCTTTTTATTGTGTAAAAAATAAATGTCAAGTCCCGAAACAACTCATAAAATAACTGTTCAAGATATGACCGCATATATGAAAAACAAAGGCTGATTTTGATTTCAGCCCAATAAATTAAAAATGGAACTTCTTCTTAAAATCATTTAAGCGGAACAACGCCCAACTCATCACGTATATCTGTTCCGTAAATGAAAGAGACTGTACCTTCTCCATCTCCTCCTGCCAAAGTTCCGAATATAATTGCATTATTTCCAAATTTGGAAAAAATAGGTCCGCCGCTATCTCCCGGATAAGAAATATTTTGTGTACCAGTTACATTTGCATTATAATCCTTTTCATATAATACTCCGACACGTTCCAGAGTATTGAAACCCTGGCTGTTGTTATAAGAAATAGTTATTGTATCATAAAGTGAACCTTGATAATAACCTTGTGTAAATCCTGAAGTAATGCCCGATTTTTCTACCAACATATTGTTACTCACAGAACCTGTTAATCCGGTAACTTTCAAATCATTTCCTGCTCCGTCATATATATATGGACGAACTTGACGAGAAGTGGTTTGAGGTACAAAAATAGTATCATAAGGAACACTCATATCTGTACAAGTTCCTATTAAATATGCATTGGAATTCGTTGGCTGATGAAGTGTTCTTGATGTATTATAATGAATAATATGGCCGGCGGTTACAAATCCCTTCTTACTGGAATTATCTTTATCTACTGCAGCATAGCCTATCGTCCCACCCCCGCCGGTTACTGAACTGACTCTGATTCCGCCAAAGGATTTGCTACATATGAATTGGGATTTGTGGCAAATGTAATCATAGGTTTTACAACTTTAATCACAAGCGGAACATCTTTGATACCATGCATTTCGGCATGTTTCTCAACATATTTTTTGATTGTATCTAATTCTTGAGATTTTATAGACTCTTTATTTTTTTCGAGAATTTGAATATAGATATATCCATCAGTATGGGAACCGATACCCGCAGTGTAATCATATTTATCAAACTCTTTATCATTGGCTAAAGATTCAGCGACTTCTTCGAGTTTTAACCACCATTCGTATGAGTCTATACCTTCTTTAAGGGGGATTTTTCCATAGACTGCCAAAACATTGTCTTGTTTCAAAAGTTCATATAATGAATCAGGAGTTGTAGGGGTACTTTGTTCAAGAATTTTGACAACTTCTTCATATTCTAACCCTGTATCTGATTCTCTCATGTCTTCAGTGGCAAAAGCAGGAACAATAAATCCAACGAAAATTAGAAAAATCAGTAACGATAATTTAGCCGTCTTGTTATTCATTTGCTTAACCTCATTTATTTTTATGAAACTCGTATTTTGAACTAAATATATTTAAAGTCTTAAAATTATTTAAATTCTCCCATATTTAATTCGTTATCATAATTGTATCCGTAGTATCATTGTCAGAGTAATAATAAATATCTTGTTTATCAATATTTAAGCCATTATCAAAAAATAATACAACAGCAAATTGAAATGAAACTAAAATTCAAGGTTTCAAATGATTCATTAATCTCTGTAAAAAGCTTTATTTTTTGTAACTTATTACACGAGATGTATACAAATCCGGCAAATATGAAAAAATTTTAACGGAACAATCAAATAAGAAAAATAACATTATATCAATCATATTTAAGCAATCGGCCTTTGAATTTTTTTGAGGCGGCTTGCGCTGTTTCATCTATGCTGTTTTTGACAGCTGTCGTTATTATTATATTGATATTATTGAAGATATGAATGTACGGCCTGCTTCGGTATCGGGCAAGACCGTCGGGTAATTATTATACGGGTCTTGAAATTATGCCAAATACAAAATCCGGATTCGGGTCTATTACAAAATACCTGTCTTCCAAGAAAGAAAATGAGCGGAAAAGAATCGGCCTGCTCGTTGACGGGCCGAATGTCATCCGCAAAGAATTCAATGTCGACCTTTATGAGATCAAGAACGTTTTAAAGGAATACGGCAACGTTAAAATCGGGAAAGTGTTCATTAACCAGTACGCTTCCAATAAGCTGATTGAGGCGATTGAAAATCACGGATTGGAACCCATCATCTGTTCCAGCGACGTGGATGTCCGCCTCGCCGTTGAAGGCATGGGGCTGGTGTACAACAAAAATATTGATACGATCGCAATCGTCACGCGCGACGCGGACTTTAAGCCGCTTCTCAACAAAGCCAATGAAAAGGGAAAAGAAACAATTATTTTCGGCATTCAGCCGGGCTTTTCAATCGCTTTGAAGAATTCGGCTGATTACGTGATTTTACTCAAAGACGCGAAAATGGCGTATGAAGATGAAGACGGCGAAGTTCATTTGCTGGCGGTTGAAGAAGAAGAAAAGCCGGAAGAGATCGAAATCAGGAAAAAGGAAACGGAAGGGAGCGAATCACTTCAAAAGAACAGCCGGTTCGAAGTCATTAAAAGCAAAGATGAAACGATCAATACGAATGAAGCTTAATTTTTTAATTTATTTTTCGGTTTTATTGTTCCGGTTTTGTTGTTTTTCAGTTTCATTGTTTTGGTTTTGTTGTTTTTCAGTTTTATTGTTTTGGTTTTGTTGTTTTTCAGTTTTATTGTTTCGGTTTCATTCTTTCTCTTGCGGCTTCTTTTTCAGCGTCTTCCATCGTTCGCGGTCGAAACGGACCGGAATTTCAAGGATCAAATCCGCCTCAAAACATATAATCGCCTTCGCGATTTCGGCGCATCCGAGCGCGGCTGACCATTTCCCGAGAGATTCGATCGGTTTTTGAAGAAGACGGCTGATTTCACGGCGGACTTCTTTATCTTCGCCGCCGCTTCCGGCCGCCCATATCATATAATCGGCCGATCCGTAATCATTCATTAAAACATGAAGCGCAGAAATTTCCATCGCCGCGAAAAACGCAAGCTTCTTTTTGTCGCCGCCGACACCGGCATGTGAAAATGCATCATTCGCCGTTCTTACGCCGGCATCGACCGCGCGTATCGCATTGACATCCAGAGGCCCGTGGCGTGTTCCCGGCGCGAAAACCGCGGCGTCTAAAGCGCCGAGGATTTTTCCGTCCGAAACGGCTAATGTTACCGTATTTGATCCGATATCCGAAAGAATAAAAGACCGGCAGCCGAGTGAATAAGCGTGATAAGCCGCGCCGATTTTTTCGGGGCTGGCCTGATGAGAAAAATGCTGCATGCGCGCGTCCGTCACTGGATTATTTTGATGAAGACCCGGCAAAAGAACTGCCGGACAGGGAGGCGGCGTCAAAACGCTTTGGGCGAAAATATCATAAACCATTGTTCCCGCATTTGTTTTTTCACCGACGCCGGATGTGCTGATAACGCCTCTGTTCTGAACGAAATCCAATTCTTCGATTTGAGAAATGCCGTCGCCCATTGAATAAGTGAGGCAAGTCAAATCAATCTCATGAAGCGGCATCCCCAATTGATCTTCAATATGATCTCGGAGGTTTTCAAATGAAAGAGAACCCGCCGTTTCTCGGGGGATTTCAAAAAAACGAACGAGTTCATCATCAGAACGCACCGATAAAACCGCGAAGCGAATCGCGCTTGTCCCGTGGTCGACACCCATGAAAATCATATCTATCGCCTCACACATTCAATTTCCGTTCAATCAAATCGTTCAGTTCGTCCAAAAGCGTTTCGCCTTCCTCCAAACCGGATGCCGTCGTCACCAAAATGATTTCCTGATAACTTGTTCCTTGAGTAAACAGCAGTCGAAGATTGCCGCGGGCATCCGGCCGAAGAACTTTAGCGCGGAAAGACCCGCCGGAAGGGCCTTTGCTTTGAATGATTCCCGGAATTATCTTTTTAACGGCTTCGTGGGAACTCACGAGAGATGCGATTTTACGGCCCTTCCGCTCTCCGATAAGGGTTGTATGGATTCCGCCGCGTTTGCTTTTCCATAAGTCCGGATGAGGAGACATGAAAATACCAAAAATAAATCAATAAAAAAAGCTGAAAAAGCCAAAAGACTTACAGCAAATCATTGATTTCCAACAGGAAAACGCCTTTTGTTTTAAGGAACGTGAGCGCGCTTTCCAAATCACTGACACGGACGATTAAAACGGCTTTTTGATTCCGGCCGATAAACGCGTAAGCGTAATCAATGTTGATATTGCCTTCCGAGAAAAGCTCGGCGACATCTTTCATGCTGCCCGGCTCATCATTGATCTCAATGCCGATAACATCCGTTTCTGAGACTGTGAACCCTTCCTGTTTCAAAACGTCATGCGCCTGATCCGGATGATCCACAACAAGGCGGACAATACCGAAATCTCCGGACTCCGCAATCGTAAACGCGCGGATATTGATTTTTTCCTTTCCCAAAACATCGGCGATCTTTGCCAGCCGTCCGGGCTTGTTTTCTGAAAACAGGGAAATCTGTTTGATTGTTTTTGTCATGGAATCATTCCTTGATTTAAATGAGATTTAATCTTCATGTACACGGTAATTCAATAAATAATTTTTATAAACCGGCGTTATAAACCGGCATTTTTATCAGAACTGACGGTTATCCGTGACCCTTTTCGCTTTTCCTTCCGATCTCGGGATGGTTTCGGGCGCGACAAACTCAACTTCCGCGTGAAGGTTGAGAATGGATTTCAGTTCGTGTTCGATTCTTGATTTCAGTTTGTAATAATCATCCAATTTGTCGGACGCCATGTCAATCAGTTCCACCTGAACGGTCATGTTATCCAATTCGCTTTCGCGGTCGAGAATAATCATAAAGTGAGGCGACACTTCGGGGAATTTGACCAAAACATATTCCACTTGTCCCGGGAAAACATTGATGCCGCGGACAATAACCATGTCATCCGATCTTCCTTTCAGGCGCATCAGACGCGGATGCGTTCGGCCGCATTTGCAAACAGTGGTATTGAGGGAGGCCAAATCGCCGACGCGATAGCGGACGAGCGGCAGCGCTTCTTTTATAAGCGTCGTCACGACCAGTTCGCCGACTGTGCCGTCCGGCACGGGCTCATTTGTTTCCGGATCTAAAATCTCAAACAGGAACATATCACTCCAAACATGCATTCCCTCCTGCATTTCGCATTCTATGAAAAGCGGGCCGCTGAGTTCGGATGTCCCGAAAACGTCATACGCTTTGATTCCGGAGCGCTCTTCAATGCGCTTTCGAAGAGATTCCGACCACGGCTCTGCGCCGAAAATACCGACGCGGAGCTTGGTTTTATTTTTGATGCCGCAATCCATTTTTTCAGCCGCTTCAATCAGGTATGAGAAATAAGAAGGTGTGCAGCAGATCGCGGTGACATCTAAATCTTTCATGAGCGCGATTTGGCGTTCGGTATTTCCGGAGCCGGCAGGCAGCGTGGTCGCGCCGATTTTTTCAGAACCGTAGTGCGCTCCGAGACCGCCGGTGAACAAACCGTAGCCGTAACTGACTTGAATAATGTCATCTTCCGTGAGGCCGATCGCGGTCATTCCGCGGGCCAGGGATTCCGCCCATGCATCTAAATCATTTTGAGTATAGCCGACGACAGTCGGTTTTCCGGTCGTTCCTGAAGAAGCGTGGAAGCGGACAACTTCCGTGTTGGGCACGCAGAACAGGCCTGTCGGATAAGTGTCTCTTAAATCCTGTTTCCGCGTAAACGGAAGCTTTCCGATATCATCAACGGATTTTATGTCTTCGGGCTTAATACCGAATTCGTCAAAGCGTTTTTTGTAAAAAGGGGAACGGTCATAAACGTATTTCACAAGCTTGACCAACTTTTCGCTTTGCATTTGACGCAGATCTTTTGGATCCATCGTCTCGATTTCAGGGTTCCGGTAAGGCATAATTCAACTCCGTTACTTATCAGCAATAATCAGCAAAATAAATTTTAAATTTGAAACTCGATTTCAAAAAAAGAATGAAAGACCAAATATAAAAACCAAATGATTCCGAAAAATGAAATGAAATTTATGTTTCGGAAATTTCCGTTTCTTTTTTCAGCTCAAATACACCTTGAAGATAGAATTTTTTGTTGAAAAAGCTGAAGAGCGCCAGAATGAAAATGGGCGCGCTGCAATACATCACCAGCCGCTGAACGGGAACGATATCTGCCAAAGGTCCGAAAAACAGTATCGAAAGAGGCATCAGCGCGGTCATGATAATTTGCAGCAGCGAAAAAACGCGCCCCTGCTTGTCCGGATCCGCTTTTTCTTGAATCAGACTCATTGTCGGAGAAGTGATAAACGACATCATCAATCCGGTAAAAGCCATCAGAATCAGATAAATCTGAAATGTCTGCGTCAAGCCGAATCCGAATGTGAGAATGCCGTAAGTCGCTAAGCCGACTAATAACGTTTTGACGCGGTTTTTGAATCCGCCCCACATACTGATAAGTAAGCCGCCGAGAAGCGTTCCGATGAAAAACGCAATTTCATTGAGCGTCAGATACAGATAATTGTCGCCGAACACCTGCGTGACCATCAGAATATTCAAAAAACAGGACGGAACGCACAAAACCATAAAAACGGCGTAAATGAGAAAAAGCGGCTTGAAAAATGAATGATTCAAACTGTATTTGACGCCTTCTTTCAAGTCTTCGAAATGGCCGGATTGGGCTGTTTCCGAAGCTCTTTTGTGTTTGGAGATCGGAATCAGAAGCAAGATGAAGATTCCGATTGCCGCTGTGACGACATCAATCATCATAACATTATATATTTCGCCGGCGATCAGAACCGCTCCCGCAACAGCCGGTGCCGTCAGCCCGACAATGGATTGAAGCGACCCGTTGATGCCGTTGACTTTGATAAGTTTTTCCGGCGGAACGATTTGAGGAATGACGGCGCTGACGGCAGGTGATTGGATTCCCGCGCCGAGAGAACGGACAGCCGCGATAAGCAGAAGAGCGGAAAGAGAATCAAAGCCGGCCATCATATAAATGATTAAAGCCAGTGTCGCCAGCGCGATACCGCCGTCCGCCAATATTATAAGCGTTTTTCGGCAGTATTTATCCGCCCAAACGCCTGAAAAAAATGAAACCGCGAACTGCGGCGCAAATGAACAAAGAATGATCATCGTTGTCATGACGCCGGATCCTGTCGTCAAAGTGATGTACCAGATAATGGCGTACATGACCAGAGACGAACCGAAAAGCGTTATCATCTGGCTTCCGAAGAACAGAGCCGCATTTCGCTTCCAGTTTTCAAACGGATTCGGATTTTCTATTGTATCGTTCAATGAATAATTTCTCCTGCTCGCCGTCATTGTAAAACATAAAAACATGCCCGGCACCGAAAACGGAGTTCCGGAAGATGAGAATATAATAAAAACAGTCTCATAATTGATAAAAATGTTGTATTAAAGTGAAAATCGTATTTGCTGCTTCACATATGAAAAATAATGAGTAAAAGGAATATAAAAACGGCAAAATACGAATGTATCAAAGAGTTCATGATCCATTCAATTGAGCTTGATGAATATTGTCAAGTCTCTGTCGGAGAAATTCGGAAAGAGGGCAAAGGGTCTTATTTTGAATATGAACCCTGTCTTCTCAATTTTATATATTTTTTAAAATGATCAGCCGTATGGATGATTATCATTTATTTAATCTTTTATTGAAATAGATAAATAGTAAAACTATTACTAAAAAAATTAGAATCAGAACCTCTGGTAATACTATGTCTGATGGTTTCAGTGAAATATATAATATGAAAAACACAATCAGGCAAGTAATAGCTTTCTGAATTTTAGAATGGCTAAGAATAATCAGAAGGAGAAATAATGGAAAAGACTCAAAAAGTAGTATAGATTTAAAGAGATTATAACTGGTCAAAATGGAAAAAATACCTGAAAAAATAGACAAAACGATGATTAATAAACCCGTAATGTAAGGCTTATTTAATAAATCTCTAATTTTGTTTATCATGATACATCCTCTTTTAAAAATAAAAAATCTGAAATGGTGAAATATGTCACCGATCAGATTTGATAATATCTGTCAATTTCTCCATAAACCGGAACAGTCGGGTGTGCATAACCTATGGCAGGTGAAGCATTATAAAACGGGCGCGGGTATACTGTGAAATAATAATCCACATATACAAAGTCTGCAGAGACTCCGGCAGGCAATAGATTAGACACCAGATATGTTGCTATACCAACCACAACACTTGTAATGGCACCAGCAACAAGTCCGCCAACTCCGGCAGTAGTTGCGGCTACTAAAACACCAGCAACAACACTCGCTACAATAGATCCAGCCGTAATTAAACTGCTGAGTTTTCCGTCATTGTAAGCCAAAATGCTATTGGAAGGGGGGTTACCGGGTGTGTTTATCCATCCGGAAGCGGGTGCGGCTAAGATATTATTGTTGGGATTGGAAACCACAGATTTGCTCACCGTGGGAGAGGAAATTACATTTTCGAAAGTGTTTACATTTCCGTCAACAATAAAGCTTTCTTTGAAAACGTATTCAATTTTGCCGTTAGAATTTGTTTCTTTGTTGAGATTCAATTCATAATATTGATTTTTTCCAGAAGATGATTCCATTTTCAAAGTGTTATCTGTTTTGTTAAAACAGGTGTATATATTGAGTTCCTGAGATTGTAAAGAAGATGCAATAAAGTCATCAGACAATTTAATGTCAGCAGATTTTAAATCAACAGACACTATATCGTATGAAATTTTGCCTGCCAATATCAAATTAGCATCGTTGTCCAGTTTCTTGACATTGCTTAAATTCAAATTGTTGACAGTGACTCCGTCTGCTTCAAGCAGCATGTAAATGAGTTCTTCATATTCCGACAAATCTTCTTGAGAGAGATAAGCGGCATTTGGATCATTCAATTGTGTGACTGAAAAATCAGAAGAAACTTTTTTATTTTCCTGAGCTAATGCAGCCGGAGAAACAATCATTCCAAAGAACATCATAAGGCAGATACCCATGATAATTTTTTTGTTACTTTTATTAAACATGTTTGACCTCACATATGGCAAATATCGTTTATTTTCCAATTGTAAAGAAACGATATTTGTCAAAGTATTGGATGTGCATTCATAAACAGAATGAATTGCACATTGCAATTATTATATAATTGCCTTGGCTAAACTTTTCAACATTTATTTATAAATATCTCTATATACTATTCCCATGATTGCAGATCTACAAATTCACCAAGCATTCATTGTTATAAACTCAGAAATATAATCTTCTTCTAATTTGTTCAACCGGCAGACGAAAACAAAGCAGTGTGAAAAACGATATCTTTAAAGAATTTACTTTATGATTTATTGGCAGTAGTAGCATGCAAAAGATACAACCAAGATAAAGAATACCAAAATATGAAAAAGGGTTTTGTAAAAAAATCTAATATTACTTATCTTCAAACACTTTCTTGGTCTGTTGTTTATTTTTCCATTGTAATTCTTTCAACTCTTCATTATTCACATTAGGGAAATTTGTACTTTTCGGATATTGGCGCCTTACCAATCCGATTGAATTTTCAACCGTTCCTTTTTGCCAACTATGATACGGGAGACAGAAATACGTTTCAATTTCCAACTCCTCTTTCAATCTCATATGTCCCGTATTTTTCAGTTCCGTTGTCAAACGCTATCGTTTTTCTCATATCCGTCGGAAACTTTTTCAAACTTTCAACCGCTTTATCCATCATTTCTTTCGTTGATTTATCCTTCAATAAATTGATAATCACAAACCGGCTCTTCCTTTCAACAATGACTTGAACACACTGTTTTGCTTTTCTTGATCCCATCGTATCTATTTCCCAGTCCCCGAACCTGCTCCTTTCATTCACGATTTCAGGTCTGTTTTCAATAGATATTCTGTCAGGAATCTTGCCGACACGGTTTTGAGTTTTCCGTCCTCTCTTTTTCCATACCCTGTGCCGCCTCGGAAGGAACCGGATTAAATCTTTCTTATCTTTGTAAATATACTGATAAATGCTTTCGTAGTTGGTTTTCAATTCGGGTTTATCAATCCCGATTCTGCCGACAATTTGTTCAGGCGACCATCCAATCATTATTTTTTCAGAGACATAGTCATGAACAAGGGAAGGGGATTACTCAGTCTTTCTTTTGCTGCTGCATTCCATTTTTTTCATTACTGCGATTATGAGCTCTTTTCAGCATTGTATTTTACTTTATTTTTCGGAGGCTGATTTCGTTTCAATTCACGCGAGACTGTAGATTGTGAGCGGCCGATGGCCGCCGCAATCTCGGATTGAGTTTTTTCGCAGATTGAAAAGATTTCAATTCGAATTCGTTCGTTTAATGAGAGATGGCTATAGCTTTTATATTCAGAGACTGTTAATTGCATGGGTGCTTACTTCCTGTTTGGTGCAAATTACAAGAAGATAAGTATCCCACTTATTTTTTTGGAGATTATGCACTTCTCCGTTGAATGCAGGTATATGAAAAAATATGGGGCAATGAAAATTAATCAAAAACAAAAATCTTTTACAGTCCGTTTGAAAGATTTTTAATTAAATTTTGTCCAAAAGTCTACATCCTCTGAATTAATAACGGTCAAGTCCGAAACAGAGGATTTCCTCTTACAATCTTTAAGATTTTTGACATAAATTCTCTGTTCTTATCGTAAACTTAATTCAAAATAGAAATGACTCTAATTCATTGCTATTTTTAAATTTTGGTTTTATGTTAATACTTTTGAAGTTGTAGAATATGGTCTTACATTTAAGTAATAAGCAATTTCAGACTGGGCACAAAATACGGTGTAGTCACATTGGTAGTAAGATTTGTAGAATGACCGCTGTCTAATCCTACTATTAGTGCTTGATAATCTTTTTCCCTGAAATTGTAACATTCATTCCGATGTATATAGGGCCTCCACTATCACCGCCTTGGCCGGCATTCCCGTCTGTCGTGTTCGTGGGATATAATGTGTCAAGGGGTTTGGTGGAATTAGGGTAGGTGAAATTAGTAATTTGTCCTATTAAATAACCGTCTGAATTATCTGTTGTTCCCCCATACCTTCTAAGTTCACCGGACGGATTTGAACTTCCATAAATTACCATAATTGTTTTGTTTGCAGTTGTTCTGCTTTTATTTAGAAGTACAGGTCATCTCCAACATGTATATAGGGCTCAACGTTTTTGTTAGTTCCTGAATATTGAATATATATTGCATCAATCATAGAACTAATATCATTTACTGCATTTGTTGCTGTAAGATTCGGATTATCAAGGGCAGCATTATGGTAATATGCAGGTTGATAAAGGGACTTGCCCGTCCCATCTTCCGGAAGAAAATGAGCGGCTGTTACAAATCCCTTAGTGCTTGAAGAGTTATTGATATTAATTACCGGATAACCAATTGTTTCTCGAGAATAGTATGGATAATCTAAGGGAGTTGCAATTTCAACTCCGCCGATAATTGGTCTGGTTTTGGTATTAAAATCAATAGGATTTACTGTAGCAACAGCAGTATCTGCTTGACCCATATATTCACATGCAATTACCAGCGGAAGATTTTTTACACCATTCTTATTTGCATGTTTTTCAAATATTTCGTGAATATATTCAAGGTCATCTTGATTTAATTTTTCAGCGCGTTCAAAATCAATATATACCTGCATATATCCGCTTGTGTAATTAGAACCATATCCGAATATTGGTCCCCCATATGCATAAGAATATTTTTCAAGAGAGGGATCGGTTTGAACAGATTTTGAGATTTGTAAAAGTAGTAAATTCCATTCATATGATTCGGTACCACTGTTTGCAACAGGCAACTCCCCGTAAACAGCAAGGGCATTTTTATCATTTTTTCTTGTTTCAAATTCTTTTGGGTCAACAGCCTGCGTATTTTTTTCAACCATTTCCGCAATTTC
>JAITUZ010000032.1 GCA_031286065.1 Candidatus Methanimicrococcus odontotermitis
ATCCAAATAGTCCGCGATCGTTTTTGAAACAATCTGCGGCGGAACAAAAACAGAACCTGAACCGGCGCCCGCCATTTCTTCCTTTTTCAAAGAATCGGAGGCGCGGGAGATAATTTTGACGTTGTCGGAAACAACGGCTTTAAAGTTCGCCACGGCTTTGGTGTTCGCGTCGTCGTTGGAACTGAGAGCGGCAACACAAATCAAGTTGCGCATATCAATGGTATTGTAAAGAGCGGGGTCGCTGATGTCTCCGATAAGCGCGTTAAATCCCTCTTGGCGAAGGGTTTCAACGCGGACTTTATCAATGTCGATGATCGTGATTTCCTTTTCGGTTTTGCGCAGCTCTTTTGCGACAGCGAAGCCGATAATGCCGCCGCCCAAAATCAAAAATTCGGGTTTCGGTTTTTTAATACTTTCGACATTTTTTTGCGAGGGATTCATAAATGATTCACCTTAATTTTGACAGAGATAAAATGAATTATTGATTTTGATTATTGAAATTTAAAAGTTAAATCTGAAATTTGATTTTCAGCAGGATGATGCATTTTTTCAGTTGAACGGAAAAAGGATATGGAAATATAAAGCTTATTTTTAATTGTTCATATTTGTGATCATCGGCAATTCTGTTCGCCGGAAGATTTCAGTATCAAGATTTGCCACTATATATTTAAATCCATTCTTTTTTGAAATTGCCGTTTTCGGATTTTACCGCCGAATCGATTTTTAAAAACACTGCCGGTAAATCAATCCGCGAAGATTTAAGTCATTTTCAAAACGCCGCCGAAATATAAAACAGGAATGTCATATGATTAATGATGAGATTTTTTTTAAAAACGATTTTTAAAAACGGAGAAATAAAACTCTTAATCAAAATCAGCGATTTTTGATTATTGAGCATATGAATCATTTCCGTTTTTCATAATTTTCTTAAAATGTTTGAAGACAATTCCGGCAAAGAAGGAAACGGCAAATGAAATCAGCAAAAAAAAGATAAGAAGAGGAATATGAAATTCAATAAAAACAAGATGATAAACGATAACAAACAGAAACCCGAGGATGAGGATGCATATAGTTAAAAGGGATGCCCATGCTGCATTGCGCAAACTTATCCAAAGCGTTCTATAAACGGCATAGTGCCCTGCGTATAATCCGAGAGGAATCGACCAACCTGCTAATGATTGAAAAAACTCATAATTCAATTCCAATGTTTCAAAATACTGTTTTATTATTTCAAAATTGTTTATGCTGGAAGCGATAAAAAAAACAAGTGCCAATGCCGTTAAAAATAGAATAATATTACCGCATTTATTTTCTTTGTTTTTGAGGATTGCCGCATATGTATAATACAGTGAAGCAAGCAATAAAACATTCAGGAAAATTGAAAAAATACTTCCTACAGGGGAATCTGTTGATAAGCTTTTAGAATATCCCGATAAAAGAATAATCGGTAATACCATATTTGACAAAAACCCAATGCCGTATAAGAAAGTCTCAATTTTCATATTTAATTTATTTTTTAAAACTGAGAAAAAAAGTATATTTGGCAATACGGTAATCAAAACAAAAACCGCACATAAAATAAGAAGAGAAATACTTGATCGGAACCCATTCGGCAAGAGATCGATGCTGAGAAGTATCCATGCCAATATACACAATAATGTCGGACCGGATAAAATGAAACTTTCAATCAAAAGCAATGTTTTTTGATTATTGAGCATATGGAATCACTTTCATCCTCATTATTTCATGTTTTTTATTCATTTGTCTGCACCAGGCTCTGTTTCTTTTGACAGCGTTTACAGACAGTTCCGATGAGATACGAAATGACAAATGAGACGGGAATATAAGTAAAAATAACAGCTGCTGCTATAGGTAGTGTGTCAAAAGCTCTCATAAATAATATAGATAAGAATGAAAGAATGCTTATCAATGAAATGACGGTGAAAATGAATAATGTCAAAAATGACGTCCATGCGATATTGCGTAAACTTATCCGAGGCGTTTTATAAACAGCACAGTGACCGGCATATAACCCAATAGAACACTGCAGAAGCGCCAAGATCCTGGTTTCTTCCAGTTTAAATATTTCAAAAGTTTTAACCATTCCAACGATGCAAAAAAAGATTGTTATTACCAGCAGAAATAAAATGAATTTGACACCTTTCCTTTCATCTATTTTGAGTACGGCTGCGTATGTATAATACAACAACGCGAACAATAAAATAATCAGAAAGAGAGACAATATATATTCTTCAAACGCATGCGCGGATAATTTCCCATTCTCTCCCGTAAAAAAATACAAAAGCGCAATATTTGACAAAAATCCGATGCCATATAAGAAAGTTTCAATTTCCATATCTAATTTATTTCTTAAAACCGAGAAAAGAAGGATATTCGGCAATAATACTATCAAAACGTGGCACATAGAAAAACTAACAAGACTGTGTTCTCCGGAAGTAAAAAGTAAATGGACAAGGCCCAGACACAAAATTATAGTCATAAGCAGCAGAAATGGAAATGATAAAATGAAGAATTCTCCAAACCTTTTGATTTGAAGCGGCTTTTTTTGATTATTAAACATATAGAAAACATCCTGTTGGAAATCAAAAAAGGGTACAATTAGTACCCCAAAATTAAATTTTCATCATATGCCTCCATTTTTGCCGTATACCATTAGACCATTTAAAGCGGCTTGTCCTTCAAAAAGACATCTGTCGGTTACTGATTCCAGAGTTCTGTTATCGTAATCCCTGAATGTTACATAAAATAATATAGTAGAAGCATATGCATGAGAATAATTTGCTAATACTTTACTATGCGCAACAGGATTTGTTGTACCGTATGCATAATTTGCATTTTCTGCAACGCTGCCGAATTTTAAACCACCTGTCCAGTTTTGACCCACATAATCATTTTCATATAAAAAGTGGGGTTCTGGGATAAGATAATTAAGCTCGGTTTTATTAAGGACTGCTTGGAGTGTTGCATCATTTGTATGAAATGGCATACTCATATCACAAACAAAATGAGATGCATAAGACAAATTTATTGCTCTTTGGTTCACAGGTGAAGATGTTGTCATCGCCCTTTGAAGATATTTGGAGATTTGATTGGGAGCACCTCCTGTGCCATCGTAAGGTGGTGAAAAATAGTAATCCAGGATATATTGCAGAATAGGTTGATTGGGGGGATCTACAAGATCCGGCAGATATAATGTAGGATCATAGTAATGATTATAATTTGATTCGATTATTTCCTCCACGTATATGGGGATATTTATAAGTGGGATAATATAGACATTAGGTACATCTGGATCATCACCCGAAATGTCGGGATCATAACTCATATTTTCCGGATCATCCGGCTCATCCGCATAAGAACCGATTCGATTTGACATACTGGAATTAAAACCTGCTTTTTCCGCCGCCCATCTGGACATGTCTTCATGCA
>JAITUZ010000035.1 GCA_031286065.1 Candidatus Methanimicrococcus odontotermitis
CAATGTGTTATCAGAACCGGTGATTGGTTCAGATTCGGCGCCCAACGCAGCAAGTGACATGGCATTGAGCATGATAAAAATCATAAAGAGTGTCGAAATCTTTTTCATATAATTGCCTCGTAAATTTTTGAATTTAACAAGGAATCGAAAAGATTTTTAGGATATTAAAAATACATTCAACTCCTTAATCTAATGATAAATGGCAGGAGATTGCATATAAATATATCTGGCAATATTGATATATTTGAATAATATTTATTTCATGAAACCGGCGTGTGATACAATTAAAAAGGGCATTATTCACCTGTTCATTCTTCTTATATTATCGGGAGCAGGAAAGAGAGAATTTTGAAAAACCTTCTTTTTTTCAGCCGTGTTTTTTAATTCATTTCTGACTTTTGATTTTTGTTCTTTAATTTTTTCATACCATATCACAACATTATTATACTCTTTGTTACATTTATGAATTATCGTAACACTTCAAATCATTCTTTTGTTTTGTTGCGATCCCTCTACACCCTCCTTCAATCATATATACAAAACATGCCGCAGAAAACAATCTAATTGTTTTCTGTGTCAAAAACATACTTATATGCATTTTTCAATTTTTTCCTTCTGTTTGTTGAAAGTATGAATTGAAAAACACTTGCGGAGATTATTATTATGTTTAAAAAAATTACAATAATTGGTTTATTGGCATTCTTGATTTTGCTTTTTGCAGCGGCTCCGGCATCTGCGCACAACGCGGCTTTGCTGGTCGGCAACAATATTACCGACGCGATGGAAGCAGATTACAATAATTACCTCATTAAAGAGGGCACGTCTCTTCCTATTCTTTTGATCGCAGGTCACGGATTTGAATATGACTTCGGCAATGTTTCAACGCCTGTCAACGTTACAATCGTTGCGCCCGACGGAACCAAAACGAATATTACGACCCAATCCGCCTCTGAAGAAATCGACAAAATTTTAAGCGGTGAAAAAGTCACTGTCGCTTATCAAAAAATTAATTACAATTTCACTCAAAGCGGCACCTATTTCCTTTATGCGACACTTCCCGGAAATACGACCGAGATTTCAAAGCTTGCTGTTTTTGTCGGCGAAGGAACATGGGACGACTGGAACAAACAGATCGGCCTGCCTCTTGAATTTACAATGTATACACGTATGGGCGGTTTGGCGGAAGGCGAAACTGTCTATGGAAAGCTGATTTATGAAAATGGCACGGGTGCCGGAAACATTAAATATTATGCCGAGCCGGTTAAAACAGCAGCGGAAGCAAAGGAACTCCATGATATGATCGCGTCGGAATATGCAACCGGCGAGAGCATTTATTTGATTTATTCCAAACGCGCCGCGACGGACGAATCCGGAAAATTCATTTCAGCTATTCCCGAAAAAGGCGTTTGGTCATTTGTCGCCGCAGCGGATGTCAATGGAACATCTTACAAAGCAACTTACACTTTCCCGGTTTTGCCTCAGTTCTACGGAACAGATGAGGGACCGGCCGCAGCAGAGACCGCAGGAACAGATAAAGAAACACCCGGATTCAGTATCGTTCTCGCCGTTTTAGCTGTTATCGGCGCCGTAATGTTTATCCGCAGGAAATGATTTTGCGGTTTGATCCGAAAATAAAACTTTTTACTTTTTAAATGATTTGAGTTTTAACTTGAATTGATTTTAAGTTTTAACTTGAATCTTTTTTTTCAATTTCAGCCGGCTGAAGCGAAGGCCTTAATTTTAAAAGCATGTCTGCTCTCTTTTTGATAATTATTAAAAAAATGGATGTGTTTGAATGCGTTCAAACACAAGTTTCAAGAATTTGTTTTTAATTTGAAATTAAAGAATTATTCGACAACGGTTGCGAATGCGTATTTCGGAAGAACTCTTGTAATTTTGACTGTGACTTCTTCGCCGGCGACTGTGTCGGGAACAAAGATGACGTAACCTTCGATGCGGGCAATGCCGTCGCCTTTCTGAGCAACGTCTTCGATTTTAACATCATATGTCTTTCCTTCGGAAACCGGAGCGGTGACATTTTCGTTGCTGTTTTTAAACATTGAATTTTTAAACATTTTAATTACCTTTAATTTTTTTTGCCGGCACTTTTAAAAAGTGTCAACCATTGGGAAAACTAATTTAAAAGAACCGAACCGTTTGTCGCCATTGCAAAGCAAAAGAGTAAGTCAGAATCTTAATAAATTAATTCTTTGAAAGAAGAAAGACATGCTATAAATACATTCCGAAAATACAAAATCAAAAACAGTGAATTAAAAACATTTAAAAAACACTTGATTTTGAATGAACACTCCTTTTTCTGATCTTTTCTGTTCGTCAAACACATCTATAAAAACGGCTGTCGGCGAAATGTTTATATAAGGTCAAACGGATTTAGAGTATTCATTTTCAAGGCAATTCTTTATTAAAGCCGATTGCTTTTGAAATTGTTTTTCAAGCGTGGGCCCGTGGCTTAGTCAGGCAGAGCGGCGGACTCTTAATCCGTAGGTCGGGGGTTCAAATCCCTTCGGGCCCGCTTTTTTTAATATTGATTTAAGCATTCCGGCGTTTATTCTTCAAATCTCCACAAATGATTTTTCATACGAATCTTTCCGGAAGATGTGAACGTTACGCCTTCCCGTTCTAAAACAGTTTTTTGCAGTTCTCGGCTGCCGAACACGTATTCCGGCGAGAGTTTGCCGCTGCTGCTGACGACCCTGTGGGCGGGCAGACCCTGTGGCGCCGCACGCATTGCGTATCCGACTTGCCGCGCCGTTAACCCGCCGACCATCATGGCAATTTGTCCGTAAGCGGTCACTTTGCCTTCCGGAATCATTGAAACGATTTTGTAGACTTCCTGATATTTATCTTGAAAATCTTTCTTTTTCTCAGGCATAATTCTTAAAGTTTTTCGGTTGACGGAACTGTCGTTAATTTTGAAAATTTGACGCCGTTGAGAGAAATGATTTTTTCGGCAAGCGATTTGATCTCATATCCGTCTCCGTCCAACACGACGACTTCCAGGCAGTTGTCATGGTCTAAATGGATGTGAATGGAGGTTTTGATAATCGCGGAGTGTTCGTGCTGGATTTCGGCCATCACATTGGAAAGACCGCGTTTGGTGTGGTCGTAAACCAATGAAATTGTTCCGATGCGGCGCCCTTTGATGTCGTTCATCCATTCGTAGTGATTGATATAACTGCGAATCGCATCACGGATGCCTTCTGAACGTGAAGAATAACCTCTTTCTTCAATGATATTATCAAATTTCGTCAAAAGGTTATCCGGAAGTGAAACGCCGATTCTCATCAGTTCTTTTTCAGAGATTTTTTTATCTTCAATCATATAATGTTTCGCCGCGCAAGTTCATGAATTTTAATTCTTCTTTAAAGTATTGTGGTTCTATGATTTTAAAAAATCAGAATAAATGTCTTTTTATAATGCCGATTCATTTGAAACGAATCGTTCTCGTATAAAAAGCGTTTTCAATTCATATGATTTAATCATATTTTCTTGAATATATTTAACACTATTTATCTGCTTTTTATTTGCTTATTGAATCGGCATTCCCCAAAAAATTAATGGGATGAATGTTTATTCATTTTTATTTACTGAAAAATTCCTATGTGATTCCAATGCCCGTCTCCTCTCTCCAAATCGGTGATAAAGCACCTGATTTTTGTCTTCCGGATCAAAAATCCGAAAACGTTTGTTTAAAAGATTTCAAAGGAAAGAAAGTTGTTCTTTATTTTTATCCGAAAGATAATACGGCCGGCTGCAAACAGGAAGCCGTTGATTTTACGTCATTAAAAGATGAATTTGAACAAAACGGCGCCGTCATTCTCGGCATCAGCAAAGACAGCGCCGCCTCTCATCAAAAATTTGCCGAAAAAGCGGCGCTGACAATTACGCTTTTGGCAGACCAAAATCTCAGCGTCATCAAAGCTTTTGATGTCTGGCAGCTGAAAAAATTTATGGGCAAAGAAAGTTTGGGAACTGTCCGAACCACGTTTCTCATCGGTCCAAGCGGTCAAATCATGAAAATTTGGAACAACGTCCGCGTGAAAGGTCACGCTGAAGCTGTTTTGGAAGAAGTGAAAAAAAGAGGTTAATCATCATAATGTTGCAGTTTCACCGGATTGTTTCATCACGCGGCATAGAATTTGAGTTCATTGCCGATGATATTTTTGTCTTGACTAGCCGGGCTTTTGACAAGGCCGACTCTTCTCACTTCTTTTTTGCTGATATATTTCGTTTGTCACTATAATTTGGTCTATTAAATTACTAACAATACAAATATATTTATGCAATATAAATTTCTTTCATTTTAGTTTTACTATACTGGTCGGATATAAATGAATCTTAAAGTTTTGTTTATTGCCGTTTTCTTTTTATTGAATAATGCCGCAGCTTCAGAAGATTTTGTCTCTTCATCTCTTTCCCTTGCGGTGCCGGAATATTACATCCGTTCGGCCGACGATTTAAAATCAATTGAGTATCAATCAAATGTATCTTCTTATTTTCATCTCATGAACGATATTGATATTACAGATGAAATTTGGAATCCGATCGGGTCAGCGAACAGGCCGTTTTCCGGAACATTTTACGGTAATAATCATACGATTACTTTTACAGGCAACAGCGAGTTGATGCAGCCTGCCGGTTTTGAAAATGAGGGTTGCGGTTTGTTCGGTAATATCTACAGCGGTAAAATCTATGATCTTAATCTTGTTCTTCAAGGAAATCTAACGAGTAACGAAAAAAATACGGGTACTTTCGCCGGAATTGTAAACGGAAATTACAGCAGTCAGTGGCATTCTTCTGCTTTTATTAATTGCAGTGTTTCTGCGAAAAACGCTTCTGTGTCGGGATTAAATAATGTCGGCGGTTTTGTCGGTTATATTGTCAATGCTTCCGTTGAAAATTGTTCGTCCGATTGTTCGGTGATTTCAAAAGGATATAACGCAGGAGGGCTGGCAGGCGCTGTTTTTAACGGCACTTTTGCTCATTCGTCAGCGGCAGGTTCCGTTGAATCTGCAGGAACCGCGGGCGGATTTATCGGCTCTTTGCGTTTGGGAAATATTTCAAATTCTTCAGCGACCGGTTCTGTTAAATCGGAAAGTTCAGCCGGCGGTTTGATTGGTTATATTTCCGCTGAAACTGTTATTTCAGACAGCGCAGCAGACGGTACAGTTGAACCGGGAGGCGTATTTGGTAATTTCATTGGCGGATGGGATGAAAATTATAAACCCGAAATCATTAATTGCTTTTATCAAGGAAAAAAAGTTGATTTAAAACCCGTTCCTGCCGCAGATTATTCATCAACCTATTTAATGGCCGGAGTTGTTCTTATTATTTTAATCGCGGCAGCCGCAATTATTTATTTCAAAATGAATTACGGGTCAAGATAACTTGATCCCAATTACTTAATTTTAATGAATTTTATTTTTTTCAAAATGATTCTTGCGTTTCAGTCTTATTCTTTGCACCGGCAATTCTGAATCAAACTCGGATACACTTTTTCAATAATTGTTTCCAAATTGACGATATCTTCGCGGTTGTATTCCAAAAGCGTGTCCAATGCCGCTTCATCGCCGCGCTGATACCGCCGCCACAGACGCACCGCTTCCCAGCCGTCAACGCTTTGAACATTTTCGCCTCTGACGATGCCCATTTCGCGCTCGATCTTTTTGAGGCCGCCGCCGTAACCGAGGCGTTTGAGCGGATACATCAGATCGATATGAAGCTGATCAAATTCGATTTCCGGAAATTCGTGTTTGATAAAAGGCAGATCAAAGCGCGCGCCGTTAAATGTGATCAGCATTTTGTATTTGGAAAATTCATCGGCGATATCCTCTAAATCAATACCCTGAACATATGTTCGCGCTTCTTTTTTGTTGTAGATGCCGACAACGGTGATCGTGTCATTCCCGGGGGCGAGTCCCGTCGTTTCAATATCTACGAAAGCGGCATCTTTAGAGAATTCGGAATAAGCGCGCCAATGTTCAGCCGACGGCAGGGTTTGGGCGAAATAAGAATAGTCGCCTTCTTTTAAGTACGATTCTGATTCTTCTATCCCATTTCCAACCGCCGTTTTTTTCGCGGCCGTTATCGGAAGCGCCGCCATATTTTCAATCGCCTCATCCCACGAATTGATGCCGGCGTTCCATATATTTTTTTCAACCGTTTTACCGATTCCGGTCATGTGAATGTAAGAATTTCTGAGCATAATCGAAGTAAACGGGGTTTTGATTTTTAAGGATTATCTGTAAAAAACCGTTTTTCAAAATATATTTTCAAAATATAATTCCAAAAAGATATCTCACAAACGCTGATAAAAACGAAGCCCGCCTCAATAACTTCATTGAGCCGCTTACGTTCCTTTCAGCCGCACGCATTTCATTTCCGTTTCGACAGTGTCGGATTTTTCAGGAAAACGAGTATGGGTGGGAAGTCTTTTGATTGCCTTTTCTGTCAAAAAAGGCATGAAGCAAACTATATGTAGATTCAAAACCGATGATACACTGCAATAAATCAATGAAATTTATTGCCCTATCATAAAATCAGTGATGAAAATCTCAAAAGAATATGGGACTTTATCTCAAAAGGATATGAGAGTATGCAGACAATGCAGAACATCCGTACTAAAAAAAATGTAAATCAAACGACAACAAAAAACGCGCCTTTCGGCGCAGGTATCACAAGTCAGACAAAACTCACGCTCACAAGAGTATTCATGCTCGCCTCGATATTCGGGCTGGCGTGGCTGATCACGGCACTTTGACGCCTTTGTGAACACGGAACAAACATGAAATCCGAAAAACAGGATTTTCATTGTTTTTCCTTTTGTCCGTTTTCCTTCTTTTCTTTCAATTCTCAAAACCCGCGCCGTTCCTGCAATTCATTTTCATCCAAACAAGCGGTTTTATCCCGAATTGATTCTTAGAATCGTGCAATCAAACAAAGTTGGTCAGACCGTCAGCGATGATCAACTCTATTCAGTATCAATAGACTTCAATAAGGGTCAGGCGGTTACGGTGATTTTCTCGCCGATTTTATTTTTAATATTTCTCCGTCTCCGGCTTTTTCTGTTTTTGTTCCAGCGCGAATGTCAGCGCGTTGATCTGCGTCGGAATCGCGCCGATAGCCGTGCAGGTTTCCAGGGAAATGCCTTTGGAGGTGATGTCCAAATGATATTCCGCCCGCTCAAACAGGTCTTTGGGCAGTCCTTTTCTGCCCAAGCCGACCAAAAACATGTAAGATTTTTTGCGCATATTTCCAGCCGCCACATCAAGCGGCGTCAGCACTTTTTGAGGGTGCGGTTTTGACGTTGTCGTGATGACGGATCCGAAATGCGCGGGAAAACCCTTTGGGGGGAGGTCTGACACAAACAAATGATGTTCTTTGTTGAGAAGACCCAAATATTTTCCGGATTCGCCGATCGTTGTTTTATCCATTACGAAATCGACAAGCTCGTCTTTATCCATTTTGAAAGGAAAATCAAAAAGAGCGAGAGAAAAACCGTACGCGTAGCATATCGGCGCGGCTCTGGCAATCGTCCGGTAGTGCGCGTCCACGACTTTAATTTTGTCATACATATTGACGATACCCATAGTCAGCATAATTTCCCTCTTGATTTGTTTTCATTTCTTCATCTGTTCTGAAACGGCTTTTTCTCAGGAAACGGCTGCAAAGCAGGCAGTTCATGCCGCAGGGGACAAACAACTCCGTGCCGACCTTTTCGGGCATTTTCATGATTCAACCCCCGATTTCAGCGTTCGTAAACCGTATATTTGTGTTTTTGAAGCAGCCGGGCGGCTTCGTCTGCGGCCTTTTCTTCGTAAAATTCGATTCTTAAAACGCCTTCTTCAAATTCTCGGTTATGGATGATCCCGATGTTTTTGATGTTGACGCCGCCGCCCGCTAAAACGGCGGCAATCGCCGCGATGCCGCCCGCTTCATCCGCGATGTCGCAGTACAAAGCAAATCCTTTTTTGATCGGTCCGGCGGATGCGTCCGGAATAGAATTCCTGTAATTTTTTGAAGAGTCAAACATGTCATAAAGTTCTTGACTGTTTTTGGTTTCAATCTGTTTTTTTGTCTGTTCCAGCAGCGCAATATATTTTTCCAGTATTTCCGTGATGTTTTTACTGTTTTCCAAACAAATCTGCTGCCACATGACAGGCGAGGAAGACGCGATGCGTGTCATGTCTTTGAAGCCGCCGGCGGCCAGCAGTTTCATCAATTCGTCTTTTGAGTCATTTTCTTTGACATAGTTGACCAGCCCCGCCGCCAAAAGATGCGGAAGGTGACTGATCGTTCCCGTGATATAATCGTGCCGGCCGTAATCCAGTTCTATCGGGATCGCTTTTAATGATTCAATGAAGGAAGACAGTTTTTCGATTTTATCCGATGAAACTTTCTCTGTCGGCGTTAAAATGTAATAGGCGTTTTCGATCAGCATCGCTTTTGAATGGGCGTATCCCGTTTTTTCGGATCCGGCCATCGGATGTCCGCCGATAAAGTTTTCTTCCATTCCGAGCGCTTTGATTTCTTCATGGATCGGCGTCTTCACGCTGCCGACATCCGTTAAAATGCAGTTTTCATGAAGGTAAGGTTTCAGCCTTGTCAGATAAGCGTTGTTGGATGAAACGGGCGTACAAAGAAAAATATAATCGCACCCGCTGAAATTATCGTCAACGCCCGCGCAGGCCGTGTCAATCACGGATTCTCGGACGGCCGGCGCCAGCATCTCTTCGCTTTTGTCAAAAGCGATTATTTCGGCGTCCGGATAATATTGCCGGACGGCTTTCGCAACGGATCCGCCGATTAATCCCAGTCCGATAAAACCGATTTTTTGTTTCATTTTTGTCCTGCCGGTATTTTATATTTTCTTAGAAAGCACTGTTTGAGAACATATTTCAATTTTGCCGCACCGAACACATTCGTTCCAGTATTTGGTTTTTTCCGCGCCGCTTTTTGAAAAACCTTCGTGAATAAAGAAGCCGGACGCTGTTGTCCGCGTGAATATTTCATCGGATGATTTTTCTTTTTCATCCGTTTTTAATTTTTTGATTTCCGTTTCCAGTCGGTTCAAAAGAAGTCCTCCGTATCCTTTTTCTTTGTAAGAAGGCATCACCGCAATCGTATGGATTTCGTAAAAAATTTCTCGGCTTTCAACCGTTTGAAGCTTTTCAAAAACAGCGCAGCCGACAACCTTTCCGTTCACTTCGGCGATATAGAACCGATCGTGAGGAATATCGTCGCGGTCTAAAAAATAAGTCGATAATATAATTTCAATCGCGGTTTCATCTTTTTTTTCGGCGCGGCGTATGACCATTTCAGATTTTCGTTTCGTTTCCGTCATTTTCATCTCCGCCGCGTCATTAAATATCCATGCTGCCGCTTCTGAATCCTTCCAGATCTATGGTCACGTAAGAAAAGCCGCTCCGTTTCAAAAACGCGATGAATTCTTCGATTTTTTTTTGATTCTTTTCTTCAAAAAAAATCTTCTCTTCTTCTTTTCCGACTTCGACGCGCGCGATGTTTCTGCCGGCGTCATCTGTGTGGCGGCGGATCCGGATTTGACGCGCGCCGATGTTTTCAATCATTTGTTCTGCCGTGTCGATGGTTTTCAGCATTTCTGAAGTCAATTGCGTTTCATATGAAAAACGCGCCGCAAGACATGACATAGACGGCTTGTCGGCATTGGAGAGCTTTTTTCGGCGAGCCGCTTCTCTAATTTCTTCTTTCGTCATTTTTAAATCGGCCAGAGGCGTTTCAATTTTCGGCTTTTTCCCAGCCCGGTTTTCTTTTAATTCCAACAGCGCCGAATATCCGGGGCGGGGGATTTCTTTAGAATCATTCATCAGCCGATCAGAATTATTCGTTCCTTCAATAACGGTTTCAAATCCGCTGTCTTCGGCGTATTTCAAAAGCATTTCAAACATTTCTTTTTTACAGGCATAGCAGCGTTTTTTTTGATTGTTTTTGATTTCCGGTATCTCAAGCATTTTTTTTTCAATGATCAGGTGGGGGATGCCGATTTCATCGGCGGTTTCACTTGCGTTTTGAATTTCCCTCTCGGAAACCAATTCCGTTTTAACGGTGACGGCAAGTGCTTTAATGCCGGCGGCAGCCGCAAACGCGGCGAGAAGTGAACTGTCGACGCCGCCTGAAAAGGCGATTAAGACGCTTTTTTGCTTCTCAAAAAAAGCGGAAAGAGAGTGTTCTTTGTCAGTTCCGGTCATATTTTTGACGTGTACGCAATGGTCTTCTATTATATTTATTGATTTTTATTTTCGCTCGGCGGAAAGTTAATAAACAATCTCGTTTTTCCAATTCATAATATTTAACAAAAAAATTCACCTGTGATGACCATGGATAATAAAATTTATAAAGGCAAAGCTTTCAAATTCGGCGATGATGTTGATACCGATGCTGTTATTCCTGGCACTTATCTGATTTTTAACACGCCGGAGGAGTTGTCGCAGTACACGTTCTGCGGCGTTCGCCCTGACTTTGTCAAGCAAGTCCGCCCGGGAGATATTGTTGTCGGCGGCAATAATTTCGGGTGCGGCTCTTCACGCGAACACGCGCCGCTCGCTCTCATCGGCTCTCAAGTCAGCTGTGTCATCGCGAAATCATTCGCGCGCATTTTTTACCGAAATTCCATCAATGTCGGTCTGCCGCTCATTGAGTGCGCGGAAGCGGACCGCATCGGCGAAGGCGACATTTTGGAAGCGGATCTCGGCGCGGGCATTGTGAAAAATATGACTCGGAATGAAGAATACAAGACGGTACCGTTCCCCGACTTTTTACTGCAGATCGTTGACGACGGCGGGTTAATTAAGCACACGCAGAAACAGCTCTAATCGGCGGATCTGCGTTTTTTTGGTTTTTTGATTTTTTTTATGTTTCATTTTTTTTGACTTCATTTAAATCTGTTTTAAAGATGTCTTCATTCATTTTATAAAATCAAATCAGGAGCAATAAGTTCATGACACAGTATAAAGTGCCGACAATCGGCGGCGACGGAATCGGGCCTGAAATCATCAGAGAAGGGCAAAAAGTAATTGACGCGGCCGGAGAAGTGTTCGGCTTTGATGTTGACTGGCTCTCTTTTCCGCACGGCGCCGATCATTATTTGGAAACGGGCGAACTGGTTTCCGATGAAACGATCAAAGAGCTTTCCGGATATAAAGCCATTTACCTCGGCGCTCTCGGCGACCCGAGAATGACGCCGGGCGTTTTGGAAAAGGGCATTCTTCTCAAACTCCGTTTCGCGTTTGATGAATATATCAATCTCCGCCCGATCAAATTGCTGGAAGGCGTTGAAACGCCGCTCAAGGGCAAAACCGCCAAAGACATCGATTTTGTTGTCGTCCGCGAAAATACGGAAGATTTTTACATCGGAATCGGCGGCCGCGCTCAAAAAGGAAAAAAGCGGGATCTTCTGGAAGTTGAAAGAGACCTGTATGCCGCAAAATTCAATTTGGATATTGAAACCGACAGCGAAGAAATCGCTTATCAAATCGGCATGATTTCTAAAGAAGGCACAAAGCGCGTGATGGAATATTCTTATGATTTGGCCGCCAAACGCGGCAATCATTTGTCTTCCGTTGACAAGGCCAACGTTTTGTCTGACATTTACGGCTTTTGGAGGGAGACTTTTGAAGAAACCGGCAAAGGATATCCGTCTGTTCAGACCGATTTCAATTATGTTGACGCGGTGACTATGTGGTTTGTCAAGAACCCCGAATTCTTTGACGTCGTCGTCACGCCGAATATGTTCGGCGACATCATCACCGACCTCGGCGCGATGATCCAAGGCGGCCTCGGCCTCGCGCCCGGCGGCAACATCAACCCGAACGGAACGAGCATGTTTGAGCCGATCCACGGCTCCGCCCCGAAATACAAAGGTATGGACCGCGCCAATCCGCTGGCAACCATTTGGGCCGGCGCGCTTTTAATCGAATCGCTCGGCGAAAAAGAAGCCGCCGATACGATCGTCAAAGCGATTGAAAAGAACATCCTCGAAAAGAAAGTCAGTACCGCAGACATGGGCGGCTCAGCGAAATGTTCCGAAGTCGGAACCGATGTCGCGCGTTTGGTGAAAGAGATCGGAAAAAACTGAAATGCAGGTGATTTCTATTTGTTCTGAAGATGAATTTGAAGAATTATCGGAAGATGATAAAGCATTTTTGTCTCAGAAAATTTATGAACTCAAAATGATAAGACTCAAAAAAGAGGAATTTAAAGAAGAAGAGGAAATTCAAAAAGATGAACTGATTGAATTTTTCAAATCACACCACCTTCCTTCATATTCGGCGCATGGCATTGAATTAAAATATCATGAACCCAAAGTCGGTTCAAGATTTGATTCCGGCCGTTTCAAAGAGGAAAAGCCTGAAATGTATGAAAACTATTTGAAAGAATCAAGAATCAGAGAATTTATTTCAATCCATTTTTTTGATGATTAAAAGAGTAAAATTCAATTTTACTCTTCTCAACGCTTTTTTCTTTGTAGTTTTTTTCTTCCGCACCTTTTTTGACGGTCCCTTCTGTCCCTTCGATTTCCGGAACCATGCCTCCTCTAATGATTTCATCTTTGATTAATCATTGATTTTCGGAAAGTTTGATTTGAAATCCGGATCTCTTTTTCTTTGACATCGCGAAAAATGCCTGATATGAGGCATCGGGAACGGCTTTGATTTTAATAATCCCGGGTTAAAATATATTTTTTATTTCAAAGTGTATTCTATATACTAGTTATAATTTATACAAAATTATATCTGTATCGTAATCATTATTAAACTCATATATTATTGATTATTTTTTAAATTGACTTTTGGCAGTCAATTTTCATTTTTCAGGGTGAAAACATGCAGCGTTCCAAGAAATTATTTCCTTCATTTTTTATGATTTTTTTGCTCTTGTTCCTTGTTCAAAGTATGGATCCCGCGGTAGGATTTTCAGGACTCGGCGACGGGACGGCGGGAAATCCTTTTCAAATCACAACGATTTCCCAGCTCGATGAAGTGCGGCAGGATCTTTCAGCGAATTATATTCTGATGAATGATTTGGATTTTAATGACTCTTCAATGGGAAATTGGGTTCCGTTAGGATTTTCCGAAAACGAGGCAAATATAACCAGCTTTAACGGCGTTTTTAATGGAAACAATAAAATAATCCGTCATTTGGTCATTGACACTGAAAAAGGGAATCTTTCAGGACTTTTTTCTGCTATCGGCCGGGGCGGGTCTGTTTCAAATTTAACAATCAGCAACGCACAAGTGAGCGGGAACGCATATGTCGTGGTTCTTTCCGGTTCTGTCGTTTCGTCTGTTATTACGAATTGTCATGTCATGAATTCATCCGTTTCTTCTATTTCCTGCAGCGGAATTCTTGCAGGCAATCATTATGATAAAAGCGTCATTGATTTTTGCACCGTTGAGAATTCAAGTATTTTTTCCGTCAATGAGGCCGGCGGGATCATCGGCAGAAATTTGGACGGAATCATTCAAAATTCAAATGCTGTCTCCGTTACTGTCAATTCAGTCGGCTGCGCCGGAGGTATTTCAAGTCTCAATCAATTCGACAGCCTGATTGAAAATTGCTCGGTGACGGGTTTTGTCTCCGGTTTGGAATCAGACGCAGGCGGCATAACCGCACTGTCGGCTGACAGTACAATCCGCAATTGCCGGACGTCCGGGACCGTTCAAAGCGGCGGCCTCCTTCAAAACACAGGAGGTATTTCAGGGATAAGTTCCAATACATCTCTTCAAAATTGCTCTTCACTGATGTCCGTCTCTGCAACAAATTTCGGAAACGCCGGCGGAATTGCCGGATACGCCGAAGGATGTTTCATCGAAAATTGTTATGCTTTAAACGATGTCATAAACCAAACAGATTCATATTCTGCGAAGGGGAATCTGTCTTTTGGCAATTGCATGGCGTTAAAGTTCGAAAATAAGATCGGATACATCGCGGGAAGATCGGTTAACAATACAATTGTAAATTGTTATTGTCGGGACGGCATCGAGTCCAATAAAATGATTTTTTTCGGCAGACTGCCGCAAAATAAAAAGTTCTGAAATGAATGAATATTCAGATCTTTTTATTCATACTCCGCGTCATGGATCATCGTACCGACACCGGTATCCGTAAAAAGCTCCAGCAGCAAAGAGTGCGGCGTGCTGCCGTTGATGATGTGGACGCCTTCGACGCCGCTTTTGACGGCGACTTCCGCGCCTTTGATTTTCGGGATCATGCCGCCTGAAATGATTTCGTCATTGATCAAATCATCGATTTCGGAAAGTTTGATTTTTGAAATCCGGCTTTCTTTGTCTTTGACATCGCGAAGAACGCCTGAAATATCCGTCATCATGATGAGTTTTTTGGCGCCCATGGCAGCCGCGATGTCTCCCGCGACCGTATCTGCGTTGATGTTGAGCATCTGGCCTTTTTTATCAACGGCGATCGGGGAAATGACAGGAATATAATTGTTTTCAATCATGATTCGAAGAAGTCCCGGATTGATGATTTCGGTTTCGCCGACCCAGCCGATATCCACATCTTCTTCGTTGCCGTCGATGATGATTTTTTGGTTTTTCTTTTTAGCGGCGACAATTAAATTCGAGTCAACGCCATTGAGACCTACGCCTTTTCCGCCGTGTTTGTTGATCAGCGACACCATTTTCGTGTTAATGTTGCCGACCAAAACCATCATGGCGATTTCCAGAGTGTCATCGTCGGTGACGCGCAGACCGCCGATAAATTTCGGCTGTTTGCCCATTTTTTCCATCTTTTCATTGATTTCGGGACCGCCGCCATGAATGACGATAGGATTGATGCCGACATAATGGAGCAAAACAATATCCTGAATGATTTTTTCCATAATCGCCGTATCTTTTTCCGGATTCAGCATCGCGTTGCCGCCGACTTTAATCACCATCGTCGATTCCGAAAAATCGCGGATGTAAGGGAGTGATTCTATCAAAACATCTTCCAATTTAAGTGTCATTTTTGATTCCTGCCGCTTTATTTTTTTATTTATTTATTTGAATTGCGCAAATTTGAAAAAAATTGGCGGATTTTCGTCAATTTTATAATTTTATTTATATGCGGTTTATGTATTTGACATCTTAAATGTTCTGATATTTCTTAAAAATATGCTTCCGGACATGTGTAAAATTATCGACAATTCACGAAGCGGCTCTTTTCAGGCTGTTCGTTCAGGAGCCATCTCTACCCTTCTCGTTTTTAAATCTCTCTTTTTCGGCTCACTTTGCCGAGGTGTAATATTTGAATGTGCCCTCTTCATTTCTGTTTTTCGAAAAACGGCAGTGTACGGCGTTTTCAATTCTGAAATTTCTAAAATATTCGGTAACTATGTATAAAATTATCTTGGCACTGAAATACGCTGTTTATTTTCGTCAAAACAGTATACATCGAATTCATTTTTCAATAAAGTATTTATATGAGCTCCTCCAATTGATTCTCAGCAATATCGTATTGTATCGTATTGCAAAGGTGATTAAGATGGCAGAAACCAGAAACTTTGTTTTAAGAGACAAAAATGGTAACGAAACCGGTGTCTTTACCGGCAAACAACCCAGACAAGCAGCTTTAAAAGTCGCAAACCGCGGCGCGGGCACAAAGAAAAAGCCTGAAACAATCATGCTCAGAGAAAGAGGAACCAAGAAGGTCCACGTCTTCAAAGCATGGAAAGAACTCGTTGAAGCACCCAAGAACAGACCGTCCTGGATGCCTGCAAAAATCAACAAACCCTTTGTTGAGAAAGTCAAGATCGAAAAGATCGACGAAATCTGAATTTAACATTTGTTATTTTATTTGCCGGCAAAGCGTTATTGCTTTGCCGTCTGTATTTTACTTTTCCCGATTCATTTTCTCTTTTCACATTTCTTTTTTTACTCTTCGTGTTTGGTATATTCTTTTTAATTTTACTCTTTCATGTTTTGACATATTATTTTTATACCAACAGGGATTTGTTAGCGGTATCATTATTCTAAAAACAATATGAGGTAGTTCAAAAATGACACAATGCCCGATTCTTCCGGACGTTCAGGCCAATCTTCCGGCCGTTCCGATTAATCTGACACGCGTCGGCGTGACTGATGTCAAAAAAATGATTGAGATCAAAAGGGAAAACAAAAGACCGATCATTCTGATGTCGTCTTTCGATATCTTTGTCGACCTCCCTTCCAATCGAAAAGGCGCGAATCTTTCCCGGAATTTTGAAGCGATCGAAGAAGTTTTGACCAACATTTCCAAATCTCCCGTTTATGAAATTGAAAATTTGTGCGGCGATATCGCAGAAAATCTTATCGGGCGCCATGAGTACGCGTCCCGCGCAGAAGTCCGTATGAAAAGCGAATATATGATCCGCCGAAAATCTCCGGCGACCGGCGTTGACTGTCAGCAGTTTGTCGATATTTTCGCCGACGCCGTCGCTGAAAGGACGGAAGGCGCCAGTTCCGTTCAAATCAAAAAACTCATCGGCGCCGAAGTCATGGGAATGACGGCGTGCCCCTGCGCGCAGTCCATGATGCAGGAAGAAGCCGGAAACAAACTTCGTGAACTCGGCATGGCGGAGGAGAAAATCGCTCAATTCTTTGAATCCATCCCGATGGCCAGCCACAACCAGCGCGGCCGCGGCATCATTTCCGTTCAAACTTTGGATACGACAGGCGTCCGCCTTGAAAACATCATTGAAATCATCGAAGCGTCCATGAGCTCCAACGTTTATGAAATTTTAAAGCGCGCCGATGAGAAGAAAGTTGTCGAGCAGGCGCATAAAAATCCGAAATTCGTTGAAGACTGCGTCCGGACAATGGCAAAAAAAATCGTTGACGCTTTCCCGCAGCTTCCCGATGACGCGATCATTACAATCAAGCAAATCAACGAAGAAAGCATTCACAAACACAACGCTTTCGCCGAACGCGTCGCCAGAATCGGCGACATCCGACTGGAAATTCTAAACAGCTGATCTCGGAATTTTTCATCGATTCTCTGTTTTTAATCCAATGAAATTTTTTAATAAAAATGAAAACGGTGAGTCAGACGCGCCGCTTTTTTTGTTCTTTCTCTTGCAGATTTCAAAAGAATGTGAATTCAGCTGAAATATGAAAATGAGGATTTATATCTGAAAATCTTAAAGATTCGCAGAGAAAATCCTCTCTCACAGACATGACTCTTTGTCTTTTTTTATTTGTTTTTCTTCAAACTTCAGCGTTCAAATATTCGTCTTCTTCATCTTTCTCCTTCTTTCTTCTGTAGGCGAAAGCAATGAATGCCGGCAGGATGAATAACAGAATCGAGATCCATAAAACACGGATTTCTTTTTCCATTGCCTGCATCGGATCTTCCGTTCGGCCGTCATCGACATTGTTCTCCGGGCTCGTCTCCGTTTCCTGAATCGCCGTCACATTTTCTTCAGCGGACTCGTTTTCTTTAACAACCGCATTTCCGATACCGCCGCCGAAACCGCTACCGTTATGTGTTTCGGGCGTCCACTTGGCGTAGAGGGTCATGTCATCGGTGACGATATCCGCGTCGAAATCCCATGAATTGACGCATTCCGATTCATTGAACCATCCTCCAAAGATGAATCCGGTTTTCGAAGGCGGCGCCGGTTCCGTAATGAGCGAATCCTGCGCTGCGTTCGTGATGCTTATAACGGGCGTTCCGCCCTGCGAGTCGAATCGGACTGTTATCGTTTTGGACAATATGCCAAAACCCTTCAGCACAGCAGGCTCCGTCCAGGTGAGATTGACGGGAAGCTTATTCGTTTCGCCGAAAATATTGTTCGGGTGGCTGCTGCCGGTTCGGCCGTCCGGATAATCCATTTTCAGAACAAGACTCGGGTTTTGGACACTTAACAGCGGGATTTTGAATGTATAAACACCGTTTTCATCCGTCTGTCCGGAAGCGGCCTCTGAGCCTTCATAATACGCCTTTATGATCACGTTTGCGGTTTCTTCGCCGGCATCTTTCTCCCCATTATCGTTGAAGTCTGTAAAGACGGCTCCGGTAATATTGCCGTGCATGTGTTGGGATCCGATTCCGGGAATATCCTTTACAGCCTGTTTGCCTCCTTCATTCGCGGTCAGCATCACGAATGCGTTTTTCGGCAAAGTCAGCTCATCTCCGGACAGGACCGCATCGGCCGCATCGACTCCGGCGAATCCGAAGGTTCCGATTTCGGAGTCAGCGGACCGGATATATGACACGCCGGCGGAATAATCCGTTGCCGGTGAAACTTCCGTCAAGGCTTTCTTTTCAGAAGTTGCCGCTTCGTATAATCCTGAGGTTGCGTTCAAAACCAGTTCGTCGGTGACGCGCTGTCCTTCCAGAACGGACGTGTAGAAGTTCCCGCGGACTTGTGCGCCCTCACTCGTTTCAGCAATGAAATTCTCATAAGAAGCGTCAATTTCCACGCCGGATGTACTTGGTTTTCCTGGTTTTCCCAGCCAAGTGTTTTCATAGATCTGAGACGTACCGCTCGCAGTGAGTGCAAATCCTGCGGCGTAACCGTTTCCCATCGTAACGTTTGCGCGGATTTTGTCTTTGACATAGACGGCATTTCGTTTTATTTCTTTCCCGGCGTATGTAATCAAGCCGGAACTGTATGCGGTTCCGTAGTCTTCTCTTGTGTCTTTCGCTTCCGCGTATATGCTCCCGTTAACAAAAATGATGTTGCCGCTGATTACGGAATCCTCTTTCGCATTTGAAAAGCTGTAGATAAATCCCGAGGCAACGACAGCTTCAGGTCCCTTTGCCGTTATATTTTTGTTGACGTAGACGGCGTTTTCAGAAATCTGTGTCGGCGAGGTTTTTGAAACCGAGCCGCCGTATCCGTATGACTCCGCGTAGAACTCGCCGGCCGCCAATGTTTCGGCGTATATGCCGTGCGGTTCATTCTGTTCGTTAAACACTGTCATTTTATTGCCGCGGTGCTCTTTCATCTCCCCCAAGCTCATGCCCTGCACAATGGCGTTCTTCTCGTCTGATGTCGAGCGCATGACGCCGTGAACTTCCATCAGGCTGTCGTACAGGGAAAAATCGCCGGAGATGCCCCAACTGTGGCCGATTAAGTAGCTGCTGCCTTTTTGACAGTAAGAGGTCATGTTGCCGTAAACTTTCAGAGTGTCATTCGTGCTTTCACGAATTCCGGAATTCATACCTGTTACGATCGACTGCGTTGTTCCGTAGGAGCCCGTTCCCGTCTGGTTCACGACAGCTTCCATATTTCCGTATATGGTCACAGCATTGTTCTTCGATGTGCGCGGATAATTCTTATAATCGCCGTAGTGGTTTCCGACACCGCCTGTTATGAAAACCTTGGTTGGCGCTTCTGCTGTCATATTTCCTCTGATGATAACACTGTTGTTGATGAATTCAGCGCCTTTGTTGTATATCATATGCGAATTGGAAACATTGACCAGTCCGGTGATTAACGCGCCCTGACCGGGGGCCGGCACTCCTTTTTCATGGAGGACGGCTGTTATGTTGCCGCCGACATTGACGGCCGAATCCTTCAAATGGGATCCGTATTCAGAAATGCCGCACACATTCGCGTAGCCGTTGGCATTGTTGTCAGGACCGCCGCGAAGTTGACCGTCGGCAACAATGTCTCCTGCTACATTCACAGTAATGTTGCTTGCTCGGCTTGCGAATTGAGCGTAACCGGCAACATCTGATATCCATTGACTTGTTCCGTCTATCCTCTCGTAGTTCAGGGTAATGTTGTCCGCCAAAACGCCGAATCCGACCGCGATGGTCAAACCGTTCACAAAACCGATCCATTGGCCCAAATTTTCCGGTGTTTTTCCTGAAACGTAGCCGAGGGTTTTTGCGGATATTTCAATATCCTGCAGAATGGTTTCTTCATAGACGGCTTGACCGTCATCGTAAATAATACTGCCGTTGTCGTCTGTTTTCGGGATTGATTCAATTCTTTCGGCAAATCCGCTCGCTCGGGCGCACAGTTCGTCTTCCGGCCGATACAGGCGGTAGTCTGCAATAATATCTCCTTCCACTTCGATTTTAATATTTTCCAGGTCGCAGAACTTAATGTTATCATTGACGAACGGCGACACCTTCACATCGCCGGTGTGCGTGCCGTCTCCGACATATTCAACGGTCAGATCTTTCACAAAAAGACGGTCGTTCTTTGTGGTGTTGTGGATATCGTTAATACGGTTTAAGAGAGGTCTGGCCGGCTCGGGCGTATCTGCGATGACTGTTATTTTTTTGTTGTTTCCATCAATGTTATTGTAAAGCGTTCCGGCTTTTCCATGATATTGATATTTAAAATGAGTGCGGCTCAGCTCGCTGTCGTATACGGTGAAGTCATCCATCAGTTTATACGTTTTTATGACCCGTTTTCCGCCGTCCGTTTCTTTGGTTCCGAGCGCATTCAGTATTTCATCCAAAAGCTGCTGTTTTGTCGTAATCTCAACGACAGTCGGATTCCCGTATATTTCATTCTCCGCGTCAATTAAAGGCATCCGGAACTGCTGAACTTCAAACGAACTCGCCGATTCAGGGTTTGCTTCGGTGAGTTCGTTTGATTCGGCGAATTCATTTGCTTCGATGAATTCGTTCGATTCAGCCGGTATCTCCGGCATTTCCGGTCCGGTTTCATCCGATTCTGTCCGTTCGATATTTTCGCGCGGGAAATATTCTATTTCCGGCGTATTCTCTTCAGCGGCCGCTATTCCGCTGAATGCCGAGCTGATAATAAGCAGTATTATCAGTAAATGCGTCTGTTTTTTTAATTGTTTCATACTTTTACCCTTTTCATTTTTTTATAAGATAGTGAAAGTATCCATTTTTACTGGAATGAATGATCAAAGAAAAATGCCGGAATTCAAGTCTGTTGAAATAGATATCGTCTTTATATCGTTTTTTTGAAAAAAGGACCCTTTTTCAGGTCTTTTCCTTTTGAATAATGATACAAGCGTTTTTCTGTATTCAGGGGACGGGTGAAACGTCCTGAACATCTTTAGATTCTTATGCATCTGTCTGTTTTTCGTTCATCATTCTGTCCGAAATCTCTTAATATATTATTAATAGAAATTATCTCCTATTTAATATTATCTTTTTATTTATTATTTATTATTATTCTCTGCGTCTCCGTTCTTCTTCTATTCTCAACTGCCTCTTTTTTTCATTATTTGTCTCTTTAACAGTTTCCTTAACAGAACGTTTTTAATCCTTGCAGACATTTTCATCATTCATGTCAAAGTTCCAGGTTTTCGATATCCGCGGCAAAGAAATCAAAGCCGGCGATTTCGTCAAATACATCAACACGGGAACTGTCGGAGAAGTTCTTGAAATCATGGAGGATGACGAAGGCGTTTGGGCTTTCTTGGACGCGACCGAGCTTTATTATAAAACCGATCTTTTAGAACTCACGGACGAACTTGTCAAAACAAAAGCCAAACGTAAAGACTTGGAAGCCGACATTGAAGAAAAAATCAGGATTCGGGAAGAAGCCGTTGAATCTCTTCAAAATGTCGAGAGCCGCGACGCGCCCGGAGGCGCCGGCTGAATCTGTTTTAATTTAACCGCCGTTTTTTTTTCGGCTTATTTATTTGTTCATTTTTTATTTGTTTCACGGATTTGCTTTCTTCGGATACGGAATTATTATGCAGCTCGCCGTTTTTGTTCTTCTTTTCGTTTTGCTGCTTATCGTTGTCCGCAAAATAGGTTCGGTCCGCATCCCGATGTGGGTTTCAATGACTGCAGGGGCCGCCGCTGTTTTGCTGCTCGGGCAGATTTCCGTAACAGAGGCGTACGCCGCGGTCTCATGGGATGTCATTCTTTTTCTGTTCGGAATGTTCATCGTCGGCGCCGCAGTCGACTTATCCGGTTTTTTGAAATATTACGCTCATCGCTGTTTTCATCGGCTGCCGACAGCCCGCTCATTTCTTCTCGTTTTTATTTTCGCTGCCGGGTTTTTGTCCGCCGTTCTTATGAATGATACGATCGCTATTGTATTTGCGCCGTTTTCAATCTGGTGCGCCGGAAAATACGCCGTTTCGCCGAAAATATTTCTTTTTGCGCTGGCGGCCGCCGTTACGACCGGCGGTCTGCTGTCTCCGATCGGCGCGCCCCAAAATTTATTGATTGCCGCCGCCGCGTTTCGCGGATCTTTTCTTCCCTTTTTTATTTATCTGGCGGTTCCTGCGGTTCTGAGTCTGCTGGTTCTTTATTTCTATTTGTCGCGGACGCTGCCGAAAAGCGGTTTTGGAAATCCGGCGCCTGCGCGCTCATCCGATTCGGAAGATTCTGTCCGCCCCGTTTCTAAAATCTCCTCCGCCTCCGTTTCTGATATTTCTGCCGGCGATTCGCTTTTTAAATTGACAAAAATATCGATCGCGCTTGTTTTGGCGGGCGTTTCGGCGGGAATCGTTTTATCGGCCGCCGGATACTCCTTTCCGCCTGTTCTGGTCGCGTTTTTCGGGGTGCTGCCGCTGATTCTTTTTTCCGGCAGGCGGCTCGAACTTCTCAAAGCGATTGATTGGCCGACACTTTTATTTTTCATTTCCATGTTCATTCTCATCGAATCCGTTCACATGACCGGATTTTTCCAAACCTATATTCCTGAAAGTTTTGGAACATCCGTTCCTGTTTTGTATTCAACGAGCCTGATTCTCAGTCAATTTATTTCCAATGTTCCGTATGTTTCATTGGCGCTTCCGCTTCTTGAAAATATCTCCGCCGCGCCGATTTTTTATATTACTTTGCTCGCGGGAAGCACGCTGGCCGGAAATTTAACGATATTCGGCGCGGCCAGCAATGTTATTATCATTCAGAACGCTGAAAAATTCGGTGAAACGCTGACCTTTTTTGAATTTTTAAAATTAGGCCTGCCTCTTATTTTGATCCAATCCGCCGTTTTTGTCGGCTGGTTGATACTGGTTTCTTTTTTCGGCGCGCCCGCTTGACTCATAAGTTTTGAAGTTCGCGGCGCTCTTGCATGATACATTTATCCCCGCGCCGCCCGCCGATCGGATTCATCGGGCAGCCCAGTGAATTCATGCAGCGCGCCATGACAGCCGCCCCGTGCGCCAGCCCGTCTTCGGCAAAAAACAATTTCTTCTCGGGCTCATTTAAAATGCCTCTCGATTCCAGTTTTTGAATGATTTTCTCTTTTTTTGTCCCGGTTATGCCGGCGCGTCCTGTTATGCCGACACAGGTTTCATCTGTCAGGAGCCCTTCTTGGGAAACGCAGTCAATCAGTCTGACCGCGATTTCGGACATGATCTCATCCATTAAAGCGAAAACCGCGGGCTGCCCGCCTTTTTTGTATATCTGCTCTCCGATATCGGACAGTTTCTTCAAATCCGAACCGTTTTCACCGACATCGCAGCCGAAAAGAATCGTTCCCGCTTTTATTGACGCGTCGGCGTTGACAGTAAAAGAGCCGAATTTTCTCCGTGCCTTTGGTATTTTCATCACATGAATATGTTTCATGCTTTCGGCGGCCGCTGTTTCAATATCGTTCACCGCGCTCTCGGATAATGCCGCCGCGCTTTCCGGCAGTTTCCATTCATACGCGCTTTTATCAGGCGCGATGTTTTGAAGAAACGCGTCGGCGGCCGCGCCGGCATAGCCGCAGAAGTTGGCCGCTGTTTTCGCGTACGGCCGGCTGCCGTCCGCAACTCTTCCGGAAAGCGTCGTTCCCATATCGATCGCGATGCACGGATTTCTGAAGTCTTTTCCGGGATGTTTTGCGGCTTCTTTCAGTCCGGCCAATGCCAATTCGCCTTCCATTTCATTGGAGACAACGCCTTCGATGATTCCGGCAGGCGGGCGAACCCCCGCAACCGCGCCGTCAAAATAAACTTTGTCCAGATGACAATAAGGTTTCAGTTTTTCAGGCATATTTTCAAGACTTAAATATCCCGTCATTTTCCGCGGCGCGAATCCGGCCAAAAGACATCCTTCCGCCAGCGCGCGGATAATCATGTCAAGCTGATCTCCCGTTTCGGCGGTAATGCCTGTTGAACGGACGACAAAATGAATGTCTTCAGGCGTCAGGTTTTTTTCAAAAAGAGCTTGGCTGATTACGGCGCGGACCAGTTCAGAGAGCGTTTTTTTTGTGATTTCCGTTCCGCCGATGGTTTTTCCGAATACTTCTGATTCGTCCGCAGGCTTTTGAATTTCGCGCGTCAAACGGACGCATTTTCCGATGATTTCCGTTTTTCCCGTTTTCAAATCCGCGGATGTCAGCAGACATTTCGTCGTCGTGTTTCCGGCTTCAACGGAAGCGACGACAAATGATGAATCGTTTATTTTCAGCCGGTTCAAGTTGAAGTTTTTTCCTAAAAAACGGCTGCCGGCAAATTCATGATCAATGGACATAACGATCGGATTTTTATTTTTGTCAGACAAAATCTTTATGCTTTATAATATATTCTGTTTCATTCACTCAAAAAGAGCCGTACGGCACAAATCCGCGTTTTTCAGACAAAAACCGCAAATCGTCTGTTTTCGGCGGATTTGCCACCGTCCCCTTAACAAAAATTTATACATACGAATCTTTTATTTAGTAACTGTTTAACTTATAATATTATTAAAACGCGTGAATTAAAAACCGCACCTGAGGTTATCGGATGATTCAAAAAGATGAAATGAAAAAACTCGCTTGGGTCGCTCGGATCGCTGTTGAAGAGAAAGACATTCCCGAGTTCCAAGAAAAAATCAATGCAAAATTGGCGTCTTACGCCGCGATTGCGGACGCGCCTGTCGGCGGCGTCAAAAAAACCGTCAATCCGTCACGCCTGAATACGGTTCTGCGCAAAGATACTGCGGCTCCTTCCATGAGTGCGGAAGACGCTCTCAAAAACGCGCCGGAAGTCTATGAAACGTCCTTTAAGATCCCCAAAATCCTGTAATGCGCCGATTCAAATACATCTAAATTCATTCTTGAGGGAAAACATGATCAAAGATATCGCATCATTTAAGGCCGCCGGAAGCAAAGCCGTTGCCGAAAGCCTTGAAAAAATCAAAAAAGACGATTCAGGCATTTTTATTACGGTCTGCGGCGGCGCCGAATCTTCCGGATCCGGTCCGCTGGCCGGCGTTCCGATTGCCGTTTCTGACAACATTTCAACAAAAGGGATTGAGACGACTTGCGCCTCTAAAATTCTGAAAGGCTACGTTCCGCCCTTTTCCGGCAAATCCGCCGATGATTTGGAAAAGGCGGGCGCCGTTATTGTCGGCAAAACCAATCTGACTGAATTCGGCATTCTCGGCGCGGCAAGCGCTTACGGTCCTGTCAAAAATCCGCGGGATAAGACAAAGAAAGGCGGCCCGAGCGGATCTGCGGCGGCTGTTGCGGCAGGTCTCGTTCCCGCGGCGGTTTGTTCCGATGCCGGCGGTCTTTTGCGTGTTTCCGCTTCTTTCTGCGGGACGGCGGCGTTTAAGCCCAGCTACGGCGCAATTTCCAGGTTCGGGCTTATTTATTACACAGGCTCGCTTGATCAAATCGGCGTCACCGCGGCAACCATTTCAGATGCCGCCGCTGTTGCGGATATCCTGTCCGGAAATGACAAACGCGATACAACGTCTCTGCCCGAAAAAATGCTGTATTTCGGCGGCAAACCGCTTGCCGGATGCAAAATCGGTATTCCTGAAGAATTTTTGGAAGGCGTCAGCGCCGGTGTCATGAAAACATTTGACGAAGCGGTCAAAACTTTTGAAAAACTCGGCGCGTCCTGCCGGAAAATTTCTTTGAAAAACGCCGGATATATGCAGCCCGTTCATGATATTATCGCGGCGGGCGAGAGTTCCGCAATGCTTGCTAAATACGACGGCACCCGCTTCGGTCCGCGCGCGGAAGCGGACAACTGGCACGAAATGATTGCTAAAACCCGCGCTCTTTTCGGCCCCGTTACCGCGCGCCGGATCATGCTCGGCATTCATCTTCTGATGGCCGGTCAGTACAATGATTATTACATGAAATCCATGCAGACGCGAACGCTCATCATTGATGAGTTCAACGCCGTGTTCCAAGACTATGATCTTTTGATTTCTCCGACAACGAAAGATGTCGCGCCGGATGTCGGCGGCACGTGCGGCGGCTGCGATCAAGAGTTCAGCGCGTACTCGGCAGCGATTGCGGGTGCGGATTTGGCCGGTCTTCCGGCGGCGACCGTTCCCTGCGGCTTTGTCGGCAAACTGCCGGCCGGCCTTCAAATCATCGGCGGCTATTTAAAAGACGCTGATGTGATTGCGGCGGCTGAGGCGTTTGAAAAAGAAACGGATTTTGTTAAACCGCAGGAGGCGATTTAAATGGCTTACGAAAACCCTGACGGCGTGATGATTGGTTTGGAAGTTCACGTCCAGCTCAACAACGCTGCCACAAAAATGTTTTGCAGCTGCACCTCTGATTACACCGACAGCGAGGCGAACACATGTCTTTGCGCCGGCTGTCTGGCGCTTCCTGGAACCACGCCGGTCCTCAATGAAAAGTCTGTCGAATACGCGATTCGAATCGGTTTGGCTCTGAATGCGGAAATCGAAGATGAAACTGACTTTTTCATGAAAAGTTATTTCTATCCGGATCTCGGAAACGGGTATCAAGTGACACAATTTGATCGGCCGATCGTGAAAAACGGGCATGTCTTGATTGAAGGCGAAGACGGCGAATTAAAAATCAGAATTCGCCGGGCTCATATGGAAGACGACCCCGGTAAAATGGCGCACTTCGGAACGATCGAAAAATCAACCGGCAGCATTATTGATTTCAACAGGTCCGGAATGCCGCTTGTCGAAATCGTCACGGAGCCGGATATGCGGTCCGCTAAAGAAGCCCGCCGTTTCTTGGACAAGCTTCGAAGCATTTTGGAATATTTGGACGTTTTTGACGGTTCCCGCGAGGGCGCAATGAAGGCTGACGCCAACATTTCCGTCAACGTTTTCAATGGCAAGCGCATTGAGGGCACCCGTGTCGAAGTGAAAAACATCTCTTCGCACAAAGCGGTTGAAAAAGCCATCAATTATGAAATCATGCGCCAGAAGGATTTTCTCCGAAAAAACAAACCGCTGGTTCAGGAAACACGCCACTATGATGAAGACAGAAATGTCACCGTCAGTCTCCGTGTGAAAGAAACGGCAGACGATTACCGCTATTTCCCCGACTTTGATTTGGTGCCGATGTTTGTCGGCGGCCGCGTGGAAGGCATCCGCGCCGAAATGCCGGAGCTTCCTGACTCCAAACGCGAACGCTTTGTCTCCCAATACGGTATTTCCGATGCCCACGCTAAGAGTCTGGTCACGGAGCGCGCTTTCGCGGATTTGTTTGAAAGCGTCGCCGCCAAGGTTGATTCCAAATCCGCCGCATCGTGGGTTGCCGATATTGTGAAAGGCGAACTCAACTACCGCGATATGCCGATTACGGCTGTCAGCAGCGATGATATCGTTTCTATTATATTGATGGTTTCTAAGAAAGAAATCAGTGAGGAAGGCGGCATCGCAGTCATTCGTACGCTGTTAGATGAAGGCGGCAAGCCGGCGGACATCGTGAAAGCAAAGGGATTGGCAATGGCCGCAGATGATTTCATTGCGGCGGCGGCCAAAGAAGCCGTTGCAGAAAGCCCTGATGCCGTTGCCGATTACAAAGGCGGAGCGGAGAATGCGCTGAATTTCATTGTCGGCAAAGTCATGCAGAAAGCGAAAGGAAAGGCGGACGCGAGACTGGCCCGCGAAATGGTTCTCAAAGAACTTGAAAAAATGTAAACAAATGATTAAAAAATATAAACAGACATTTAATAAATGCAAACAGAAGCCGGTTTTGCCCGTTCTTCTGTTCTCTTTTTTATTTTATGCCGGCAATTGATTTGAGTATAAATTATATTTCATTTCATTTTTTTTCAAAAACGGCGCCGATTTTTTTCATCTCTTCAAAAAAATCAGGATACGAAATTTTAACGGATTCCGCTGTGTCAATCGTCATATTTCCAATCATCATTCCGGCAATAAACAAAGACATCACGATTCGGTGATCATGCCATCCGTGAACTTGCGCGCCTGTCATTTTTCCTTTGCTCTTTTCGCCGGAAATGATTAAGCCGTCCGCGGTTTCTTCAATCGCTGCGCCGATTTTCGAAAGTTCTGCCGCCATCGCTTTCAAGCGATCCGTTTCTTTAAAACGGACATGCTCGGCATTCGTGATCCTCATCTCTCCGTCTGAAAACGCGCCGAGAACCGCCAGCGTCGGAACCAAATCGGGCGTTTTTCCCGCGTCCCAAGTTATTCCGTTCAATCGTCTGCCGTTTTTATTGGACGCGCGGATGATTCCGTTTTCTTTATCCCATGAAATATCGGCGCCGGCTTTTTCTAATATTTCAACAATCGCGCTGTCGCCCTGCGCCGAAGGGAAAAGTCCGTCAAGCGTTATGTCCGCTCCGGGAATGAGCGCGCCCGCCGCCAGTAAATATGAGGCGGAAGAAAAGTCTCCGGGAATCGTGTAATTTCCGAGATCATACGTTTGATTTCCCTGAATTTTATAATAAATTCCGGCGTCTCCGTTCGCATCGTTTTCCCGCTGTTCATGAATGACGACGCCTGCTTTTTGAGCCGCTTCAAGCGTCATGTCGGCGTACGGTTTGGATTTTAATTCCCCTTCTATCGTTATTTTTGAATCGGCTTTCAAAAGCGGACAGGAGAGGAGAAGCGCGGATATAAATTGAGAACTCATTCCGCCGTCAATTGAAACGCTTCCGGGGATGATTTTTCCTTTCACAACCAGCGGCGCGCAGCCGTCATTATTTATTGAATAAGCCTCAGCGCCCATTTTGTTCAATGTGTTCAAAAGCGGCGTATTCGGTCTTTTTTGAATGGATTCGTCACCTGTCAGCGTTACGTCTCCGTCAGCAACGCCGGCGAGAGCCGTCATCAAACGCAGTGTCGTTCCGGAATTTCCGACATCGATCGGTTTTTCGGGCGTTTTTGGTTTTCCGCCGAAGCCGCTGACAACAAGCCGGATTTCATTCGTCTCCGGATTTATTTTTTCTTCAATTTCCGCGCCGAAAAGCCGGCAGGCTTCTATCGTTGATTTCGTGTCGGCTGAAAGAAGCGGATGAGAAAGTTCGGATTTCTTGCGCCCCAAAGAAGCAATCAATACGGCGCGGTGTGTATAACTTTTAGAAGCGGGCGCCGTTAACTCTCCCTGGGGAATTGATTTTCTGACGGAAACAATCATGAGCCGTCATATTCTTTTATTGATTATAAGGATTCGGTCAAAAAAGCAAATGATTATTGAATGCCGGCTTTTCGTCTTTTTTTCAGACTGTATTCCTATTCATTTGTCTTTTATTCATATTTGTTCTCATAAAAAAGCGGGGATAAAAAATCGGCATAATTTTATATTTCAAAGAATATTTAATTAGGGATAAATGGTACATAATCATTTATTATAAACCTTTTGATGAAAATTTTAATCGGTTTTGTCCTTTTCAGGAGATTTTCCGGTCAGATCTTCTGATTCGGACAAAGTAACACAAATCCTTGTCAAAATCACAATCTTTGTTAACAATGAATTATCAACTTATTCTGCCGTATTTTATTGTAAACCCGTTGCAATTTACAAGCGCAAAACCTTTAAGTACGAAATTTACGAATTTGATAGTTGATTGGAATGATAAACTGAGTAATCCGTAATAGATCTATTTTTTCGGACACACTCATATCGGTTCGTATTTTTTATCATGCCCAATTTCGTTTTAAATATAAGGAGGATATATCCGTGTCTGACACAGTAGATATCTACAGCGATAGAGGAAAACTCTTAGAGAGCAGCGTAAATATCAGAGACCTTGCTCCCGTCAAAAATAAGGCCGTCCAAAAAATCATTATGGACACCAAACGTTCAGTTGCCGTCAGCCTCGCCGGAATCGAGAAATCACTCGCGACCGGTAAGATGGGCGGCGCTGCAAAACAAATTCTCGGCCGCAAACTTGAGTACAACTTGGTTGAAAACTCAGGCGCCCTCATGGACTCAATCAAAAAATTGGTTCAGGTTGATGAAGGCGATGACACCGTTGTCAAATCATTGGCCGGCGGCAAACAGCTTTTGATTCAGATCCCGACTGCCAGATTGAATGCAGGCGCGGAATCAACCGTCTCCATGACTGTCAGCGCGGCAGCCGTGACGCAAGCTATTCTTGACGCTTACAACACCGACATGTACGACTCCATGATCGTTAAAGCCGCTTGCTGGGGCAGCTACCCGATCACGGTCGGTATGGCCGGCAGCCCGATCAAAGGAATTCTCGATATCCCCCAAAACAATGAGGGTCTCGGCTATTCACTCAGAAATATCACATCCAACCACGTTGCAGCCATTACCAGAAGAAATGCAATGAATGCCGCGGCACTGTCCTCCATTTATGAACAGGCCGGCATCTTTGAAATGGGAGGCGCAGTCGGCGACTTTGAAAGACACCAGCTCCTCGGCCTTGCCTACCAGGGCTTAAACGCCAACAACATGGTCTATGAAATGGTTAAAGAAAACGGAAAAGAAGGCACAATCGGATCCGTTATTGAGTCCACCGTTGCCAGAGCCATTGAAAACAAAATCATCCACGTCGACAAAACCGGCGCGTCCGGCTACAACTTCTACAAAGCGGACGACGTCGCCATGTGGAACGCATACGCAGCAGCAGGCACACTCGCCGCTACAATGGTCAACTGCGGCGCATCACGCGCAGCGCAGGACGTCGCGGCAACAATGCTCTACTTCAACGACATCCTCGAGAAAGAAACAGGCCTCCCCGGCTGTGACTACGGTAAGCTCCAGGGCGCGTCCGTCGGTTTCTCCTTCTTCAGCCACTCCATCTACGGCGGCGGCGGACCAGGTATCTTCAACGGCAACCACGTCGTTACAAGACACTCCAGAGGATTCGCTATCCCCTGTGTCGCAGCAGCCGTGTCTCTTGACGCAGGAACTCAGATGTTCACAATCGAATCCACATCCCAGCTTATCGGCGATGTGTTCGGAACAATGGACGAGTTCAGAGAACCGATTAAAGCCGTTGCAGGAGCCCTCTAAATAACCGCAGATGAAGGTCTGATGAAACTATGACATGTCCCACTGAATCAGGATGCAGCTGCGAACCCGCAGTCGGCGAAACAGTTCAGATAGAAGTTGTTCCGCAGAGAATTTTAAGTCCTGAGACATCAGAAAAGCTTCTTGGAAGAATTTACGATTGCGACGGCATTATCAGAGTTATGGTCCAAGGATCCCGCCTGCCCGACAAAGTCGGATACGGTCCGGGAACCGGCGAGAAAGTCAATCATCCGCTTCAGAAATCGATTGAAGTGGAAGGTCTGCAAGTCAATATGCGTGTCACTTTAAGCCGTCTTCTTGTTGAAGTTGACAGTGACCGCACGGCTGATGAAATTAAGAAAATATGCGATGAAACGTTCCGTTTCCCTTTTGAATTTTACAAAGGCGTGTTTTTCAAGAAATATTCAACCGTCGTTGACTACGCCAAAATGGGGCCCAGCCCCGATGAAAGACTGCTCGGCATGACCGATCCGAGAGGAAAACTCGATCAAATTGTCTTCATTGAAAAAGAACAAAAAGACAGCGAATAACTGTACGGAAACAAGAAGGAATTCTCATGATGAATTTTGACCGAAACACCCAAGTCGTTGACTGCCGCCTCGGCATCAGCCACGGCAAAGGCGGAAGCCTCGCGAGAGCGGGCACGCTTTCTCAAGCCGGAAAGCTTGACGTGGTTGTCGTTGCGATGGGTTCGGGCCGAAGACATGTGACAAAACCGATTTGTGAAATTACATTCGCGATCCGCAGAGAAAATATTCAAACAGGCGTTTTGGTCCTTTACGCCGGTACCGGCTACCCCGAGTCGGGAACAATGGGCTCTTTCGGTATTGATCCGAAAGAAATTGACCAAATCAATATGCACAAAATGGCAATCATTCACTTCGGTAATGTCAGAAACCACTTTGTGAGAAAAGCCGGAGATATTTTCAGCGGCGTACGTATTCCTGCAGTTATCATTACACAAGCGCTTGTCGATTTTGAAGATTTTGCAAAAGCAGGCATTAAAACCCGTTACGTTAAACCCAAAGAGAAAGACTGTCTTTCTGACGGCGTTATCATGAACATCGTGACCGGCGTTACCCGAGGTGACGCGGCGCCGCGCGAAAAACTCAGTGAGATCATTGTTAAAGTAAAGGAAGCATTAGGCCAAATCCAATAAGGAGTTAAGAATATGGCATACAAAGCACAATATTATCCCGGTACAACCTCTGTTGCAGCCAACAGAAGAAAACACATGGGTCATGACTTGGAAAAATTAAGAGAAATTTCCGATGAAGACTTGACCGCAATCCTCGGCCACCGCGCCCCCGGTCAGGACTACCCCAGCACCCACCCGCCGTTAGCGGAAATGGAAGAGCCGCCGTGCCCGATCAGAGAATTGGTGGAACCCACGCCCGGCGCAAAAGCAGGTGACCGTGTCAGATACGTTCAGTTCGTTGACTCTATGTACAACGCGCCGTCCGTTCCGTACGTCAGATCCTACTACGCAGCCATCAACTTCAGAGGCGTTGACCCCGGTACACTTTCCGGCCGCCAGATCGTTGAAGCCCGTGAAAGAGACATGGAACTTGTCGCAAAGGACCAGCTCGAAACTGAAATGACCTGCCCGGCACGCTCAAGCCTCCGCGGCGCAACAGTTCACGGCCACTCCGTCCGTCTTCAGGAAGACGGCGTGATGTTCGACATGCTCGACAGATCCAGACGCGAAGGCGACGTCATCATCATGGACAAAGACCAGGTCGCAATTCCGCTCGACAGAAAAGTCAACCTCGGCAAACCCATGTCTGAAGAAGAATTAGCCAAGAGAACCACCATTTACCGTGTGGACAACGTTCCGTTCAGATCTGACGCGGAAGCAGTTGAATGGGTTCAGAGAGTTTACCTCCAGAGAACTCAGTACGGCTTCAGACCCGGTGTGGAGAAAGCACAGTAAGGAGTGACAAAAATGGCACAAGAAGATATTTTTGCAAGATTTAAGAGATCCATGGAAATCAAATTCGCTGAAGACTATGGTGACAACAAGCAGGGCGGCACCGACATCACCTCCAAGACTGAAAAATTCTACAGACTTGGTCCGGAGCAGAGCCCCCGAAAGAGAGAAATGATTAAAGCCGGTAAAGAAATCGCAAAGAAAAGAGGACTTGCCGGTTATAACCCCATGATGCACACCGGTGCACCTCTCGGTCAGCGCGCGATTACACCGTACAGAATTTCAGGCACAGACCTCGTTTGTGACCCGGATGACTTACACTACGTCAACAACGCCGCAATGCAGCAGATGGTTGACGACATTAAGAGAACCAACATCGTCGGTCTCGACATGGCGCACGACACGCTTGAGAAGAGATTGGGCAAAGAAGTGACGCCTGAAACCATCAACAACTACCTTGAAAACCTCAACCACTCCCTTCCGGGCGGCGCCGTTGTTCAGGAAATGATGGTTGAATGTCACCCCGGCTTGGTTGATGACTGTTACGTCAAGATGTTCACCGGCAACGATGACCTCGCAGACGAAATCGACAAGCAGTTCTTAATCGACATCAACAAGATGTTCCCCGCAGAACAGGCCGCGCAGCTGAAGGCCGCCATCGGCAACACCTCCTGGCAGGCACTCCACATCCCGACAATCGTCATCAGGTCCACTGACGGCGGTCAGACCAGCAGATGGTCCGCAATGCAGATCGGTATGTCCTTTATCTCCGCGTACAACATGTGCGCCGGTGAAGCAGCTGTCGCTGACTTGTCCTACGCCGCAAAGCACGCCGGTTCCATCAACATGGGTGAAATGCTCCCCGCAAGACGTGTCAGAGCGCCCAACGAACCCGGAGGCGTTTCCTTCGGTCATCTTTGTGATATCGTCCAGACCGGCCGTGTCAATATCGATGACCCCGCAAAGGTCGCTCTCGAAGTTGTCGGCGCGGGCTGTGTCATGTACGACCAGATCTGGCTCGGTTCTTACATGTCCGGCGGTGTCGGTTTCACACAATACGCAACCGCAGGCTACACTGACGACATTTTGGACAACAACTTGTACTACACCGTTGACTACGTCAACAAGAAGTACAACAACGCAGGCAAGACTGGAACAGCAAACAAAGTGAAGGCCACCAACGATGTCATCAAAGACATCGCCACCGAATCCACGCTCTTCGGTATCGAAGAATACGAGAGATACCCGTCTGCCCTTGAAGACCACTTCGGCGGTTCCCAAAGAGCAACATCCCTCGCGGCCGCTGCCGGCTGCGGTGTCTCCATCGCAACAGGAAACGGTAACGCAGGTCTCTCCGGCTGGTACCTCTCCATGTACCTCCACAAGGAAGCATGGGGCCGTCTCGGCTTCTACGGCTACGACTTGCAGGACCAGTGCGGTGCTTCCAACGTTTGTTCCTACCAGGGCGACGAAGGCGCTCCCGCAGAACTCCGCGGTCCCAACTACCCCAACTACGCTATGAACGTCGGTCACCAGGGCGGCTACGCCGGTATCACAATGGCTGCGCACTCCACAAGAGGCGACGCTTACACCGTCAACCCGCTGGTCAAAGTCTGTTTCGCAGACGACCTCCTTCCGTTCGACTTCACCAGACCGAGATACGAATTCGGCCGCGGCGCACTCAGAGAATTCGAGCCTGCCGGTGAAAGAACTTTGGTCATTCCGGCCAAATAATTCTGAAAAACTGTTAAAATCTGTTTTGCCGGATTTTTATCCGGCAATCCTTTTCTTTTTTTGATTGATTTATCGTCAATTCAGAAAAGTTTTTATTTTATTCTAATCTATTTTTTTGGCAGGGTATTTTTCTTCTCTCTAATCGCTTTAAATATTTCTATTCATGGCTCTGCACGATAATTCTTTATTGAACAAAAAAACAGTTGTTCTAAAATTCTGAACAACTGAATGCAAAGGATTGCACGAAAATTACCTTATTCTTTTGATTTTTTCATTCAAAGTTTATGCATGGGGATATTTAAATATCAATAATTATATTTTTTGTTTAATATTCCTATTAAAATTATTTCCAAGTTATTACTGTTAAAAAGGAGAAACATTATGAAATCTAAATTAATTCTTTGTCTTTTTGTGATATGCTTACTTTTGCTCTTCTCCGGATTTGCATCTGCATATAATTTGTACGATGACAACGGGAAAAAATATAAGTGGCATAGGTCTTATAACAATCCTGTCTGGGTGAATGCATCAAGTTATAATTCCAGTTGGCAATCTGTTGTTAATAATTCTATTAATAATATTACTTCCAGCGGAGCTAATTTTGGTTTTATTAATCAAAATGGTCGGATTGAAGTAATGATGGCAGCACACGCCCTCTATGCAGCTGGAAATGAAACTGGTGATCCATTAGGTCGAACTACATACTCATCGTACACTTATTACCCTTCAAATCAAACATTTGTTTTGACAGCGTCAAAAATAGCAATAAATACAAATAAGCCTTGGCATACTTCTGGTAATTCGACTAAATCTTACAATTTACCCTGTACTATTTCTCATGAACTTTGTCATGTTGCAGGTCTTCATCATCATAATGGAACTAATTCTGTAATGAGACCACTACTAACAATGGGAGAATATAGACCCTTTGGGTCAGATGATATAAATGGACTTACTGCAATTTATGGGAGGTATTAATTTATGAAAAATTTAAAATATTTCAGTTTGGGATTGTTTAGTATTTTATTTATATTGGGCATTATTACCATGCCTAATTTTATTTCTTCTTATTCAAATTCAATTGAATCTGTGGCTCCATATGATTTATTAATCCATAACCTGTACCCATATCTTACATATGATGAATTAATGGAATGCAGTGATATAATAGTTTCAGGTCAAGTTGTTTCAATTTCTGAATCAAAATGGTCAACTCCGGATGGTAAACAGCCTGATGGTGTTATCATAACAGAAAAAGTCGATGAAAACGGAGAACCGTGTATTGATTTTCTAATTGATTTAAAAGAAAATGAATTTATTTATACAGATATAATTTTTAAAGTCAATACCATCTATATGGGTGATTTGAAAGAAAATGAAATTGTTGTTCGATTTTTAACAGGAACTGTTGATAATTTGAGAATGTCTGATGAATCTGGTTTAGATATTCAGAATTATAAGGAAGGAGGCAATTATTTATTTTTCCTCAGCAATCATAGGACATATGGTGGTGAAAAAATTCCAAATTGTTATTCAATTAATACACCGAGAGGTGCTTTAATTAATACTAATCCCGAGAATTTTATTAATTTTGATGGAGAAAAATTTGATCCTAACGTTCTGTATAAATAATTATTTGACTCTATGTTATTTTGATTGATGCCACCCGCTATTAGAATAACATATTTTCTATTTTCTTCAATGAGGTTAAGTTTATGGGACGTAATGCTGTTCTTTTTCTAATTGTATTTTTATCGGTGTTTTTTTCTTTTGGGTGTCTCTCTGAGCCGAATAATATTTCAGAACCGACGAATGTTTCAGAACCGGAAGTCACTTATTCCAAAACTGGCTCCGTAAAGGCTTATTATCCAAGTCCGAACTGGGATTTTCCGTATTTCAATTTAGCGACGCTTATCCAAGAGTCAGATATTATCGTTGAAGTCGTTGTTTCTGACATGGAAGATAAACAGATTATTTCATATAACTACGGACAAGTGGCCGGAATCCCTTACGAAATCCGAGACGCTGATTACACAACAGCCGTTAATGAGATTTTGAAAACGAATCAAGATATCGGTGAAGTGATTCTTAATATTGAGGGGAATGCGCCGGATTTAAAAGTCGGCGATCGCGCCGTTTTATTTATTGAAACGGGTTCTTACGGGAATTCTATCTGCACGCCGCTTGGAATTTTAATTCAAGATTCGGATATTTACGCAGGACTTTGCCATCAAATTGGGTTGAATGATTTGAAGGAATTTATTCAGAACGTTTCAAAATCTGATGATTACGCGGTGAAGTATTTTGATGCTTTGTTCTATGATGATATCATTTTCGCCCAAGTGCTGACGGATACAAATTTGTCTCAAACAGCGTATTTCGGCTATTCGCCGATTCAGACTCATGAAGCTGAAGTGATTTCTTCAGTCTCCGGAAAAACAGGTCATATGGAATTCGAGCATCGAGTTTGGTATTTCACGGACCAACTAATACGGGAAAATAATATTGATGTCGGAATATTCGATGATTCCGGTTGGGTCAAAACCGATGATGGTTCTTATCGTTCTGCTCAATGGGATCCGAAAACCTCTCTCTTAAAGAATGGAGAATATTATCTCATTTATCTTACTGAAGAACATCGTTTCCATTATGAAAACAGAAGTATTCTCGGGTCTGGTTCTGTAAAACATATTGAAAAATATGATTCAAGAACCCAAAAAGAAGTCAAGGAATTGATTGAGGAGTATCAAGAGTTTTACAAATTGGCCGCCGAATATGAAAGCGGACCTTGGGGAGTCTTTCACGTCTCTTCTTGAGGTCTTGTTTTTCCAAAACTCCCATCGGTTGTGACTCTGCCTCTCGCTTCAAGTTTTTATTATATTTCCTTTTTTCATCACCAATCGTCATCATCTGCCGGACTGTAGTCATCGCTCAGATATTCGCCGTCTTCTTCGGGCATGCAGCTTGTTTCCAGCGGCGTTTTGCCGGCCGCATCCGTTACATGTCTGTCGGCTCCCGCGTCAACCAGCTTTTGGACGTAATTATCTCCGTAGCGTCTCCGCTTTGTATTTTTGCTCGCGGAATGAAGGGCGGCATCCCCGTTTTTATTTTTAGCGTTAATGTCAACGCCCTTCTTTTTTAATTCGCTGAACATCTCTTCCAAATCAAAGGAGTCCGCAAAAGTCAGAAGTCCGTGATATAAAGTATCTCCGTCAGGATTTATATCAACCGGGGGAACGCCGCCGTAAAGCATGGATTGTATTGAAGATTCGCAGTTGAAATACAAGTCGCGGTCATCTTCATAATTCGGCGTGATACTGATAAGATATCCTAACGCGTTGTATCCGCCGTTGTCTTTATGCGCGGGGTCGATGCCGTAGTTTACCAGTTCTTTGAATACTTCGTCTCCGCCGTTATATGAAAGGCAGAAATAAAATAACGGCGTCCGGCCGAATTTATCGGTGACATCGGCTTTTGCGCCCGCTTTGCGCAGCAAATCCAAAGCCTCTCTTATTAAATGCGGATAAGTTTGCTTGACAATACAATGCAAAGGCGTTTGCCCGTCTTCATCCGCCGTGTTCGGGTCAGCCTTTACTTTCAACAGTTTTTCAATTATTACCGGCTTGATTTGTTCTTCTTTGCAGGCGGCGAGTAGTTTCTTGTCTAATTCAGCCTGTTCTTCGGGCGTTTTGGCTTCATTGTACAAAGAAGGCAAGTCTTTGCAAACGTTTTTCATATATTCCCATTTCTCAAAACGGCTTTCAAATTCTGCCAATTTTTCGGCGGGCGTTTCCCCGTTATGGTCGATCTTGTCCTTTTTCTTCGGGTCTTTCATGACCTCTTTGAGCTGTTCCATGTGCGGCCGAACCAATTCGCTGTAATCGGCGATGAATTCAAGAGGCGTGCGTCCTTCATTGTCTGTATTTTGAAGCGGAACTTTGTATTCTTCTACCAGCCGCTTCACGTTTTTCAAAGACAAACACCTCAATGCGTCATGCAATGCTGTCGGGATTTTGTTCGGGTCGGCGCCTTTTTCCAGCAGCAGTTCAAAAGTGCTGTCATGATAATAAATTCCCCGGCTCAATATGCTGCTTCCGTTTCTGTCAACGGTTTCGTTGATGTCAAATCCTCTCGATTTGAAATGATTCATCATTTGAGGCAAATCAAGCGCAAACGCGGTCATAATAAGAGAAAAATCCGTAATGTCAACATCCGCGCCGCCGTTTATCAGCAGCATCACCATGTCATCCGTTTTTTTCATATAGTCTTTATCTTCTTTTTTGCCGGCATCTATCGTGTCAAAAAAGTAATCGATTGCGGTTCTGCCCTTGAAATTGTATTCGTTCAGAGGAATGCCGCCGTTTATCATTTTTCCAATCGCGCTGCCGTTCATGGCATCCAGTTCTTTGCAAAAAGCCTTGTATTCCGAAGCTTTAAATTTTTGAGATTTGGGCTTCTTCTTCTCTTCTTCTTCATCGTCGTCCTCTTCATCTTCTTCATCGTTTTCGTCTTCATCCTCCTCTTCATCTTCTTCATAATCGCCCTGTATTTCCTCAAACTCTTCAAAAGTCGGAATGTCGTCATCGGCGGTGATCAAATCAAGGAACGCTGCGCTGTTCGCGTCTAAACCCAGCGTGCTGAAAGAGTCCGCTAAGTCCCGAGCTGTCCATTCTGTTATGCTGCTGTTGTCATAGTATTCGACCAGTTCGCGCCCGCGCTTAACGGCGGCTTTAAAGAGCGCTTCTGTAAATCCGTCATCTTCAAGGGCGTCTTCCAATCCGATTTCCATTAAAAACATCAGTTCTTCCTGCAAATGTTGGTTGTCGCGCATGGTCAATTGAGCGGCGATGAGTTCCATCACTCGCGGGTCATTTTTATCAAATCCGTATTTTTCAAACAAAGACGGAATGTGCATCACTTCACCGTAGCGGTCATAATACCAGCTCACGCTGTCTTCCAAATAATTACAGTAATCGATGTAGTTGCGCAAATATTTGACATCTTTCATCGCCAGCTGAAAAGCGGCTTCCGAACCGAACGGCGTTTCTTCATTTTTACCTTTAACGCCGTCTTCTTGATTCACTCGGTTCGTTTCTTCGATAAATTTGATGACCAAAGGCACTAAATCATCATGTTTCAACGCTTCACGGTAAATGATGGCTTCATTTTGGTATGTTTCAATATCGTCCTCTTCGTATTCGGCGAATTGACCGTCTTCATCAATATAACCGTAGCTTATACCGTAATTATCGTTGACGGCATTGATAAATTCATCAAAGTTTTCGAGCTGCCATTCCAATAGTCTTTTTAAAGAATCATGGTCATTAGTGTCAACCGTGAATTCCATTGTTTCCAAATCGAATTCTTCACGTTCTCCGCTTTCATTTTTTAAAGCTCTCATCGCTTCTTTTCGGGCGTTTTTCAAAAGGACGGTATCGGTGAAGCCCATCAGTTTGTAGCGAAGCAGTATGACAGATTCCAATTCGTCGACTGTCGGATGATCGGGATCTTCAAAAGTTTGTTCGGCGGCTAAATGAAATCCGTTTTTTTCTTGCTCTTTGGTCAATATTTCCAAATGTTTTTTCAATTCTTCCAATGAGCTGAACTGAATCTCTTCTTCGTTTTCATCGCCGCTTGCAATAATTTTCAAGTTCAGGCTTTCGTCATACTCGGCCATCCAAATTTCCGGACTGCCCCCTTGTTTGTGATAGGTTACTCGCGTTAACATAGTGATCATATATTGTTACATATCTCATATAAAATAAACGACTGATTATTCAATATACTGCTGTGTGCAAACCATGTCGTTTTCCAAAAATGTGAAAACTGAGACTTCTGTTTTTTCGAAAAGTTAATTTTTTGGATGACGCAGATGATTTGAACACCTTTTCAAAAAAGTATTATTCAAAGAGAATTATATGGCTTTATTGAAGATAAAACCCCATCATAAATGAATATAGCATAAATTCTGCAGGAGTTTTGGTTATGGATCAAATTAATAAAATTCTGATTGTGATCGTTCTTCTTGCGCTGATTATTTCGGCATCTGTTTTGGTTTGGAAAAACTCTCAATTTTGTTATGTTGAAAATGCCGTTCCTCCCGAAGAACAAATTGTTCAAAAAGAGGTTATTGATACTTTAAATGTCACTTATTGGAACCCATGGGGCGGACCGACAGCAACCGGCGTAATACATAATGATTATCCGGCTTTTACATTGGCGGAATATGTCAAAGGATCAGATATCATCGTTTCAGCAACTGTTTCTTCAACGACTGAATGGAATGATTCGTCAAGCGCAGGGAAAGAAAAGTTAAAAGAACTCGGCTCTCCTTGGTTATATTCTTCAAATCGGGAATGTTATCTCATTGTCAATGATGTTCTGAAAGGAAATTATGACATCAATCGCGTTTATCTGAAAACGGATGTGAAAACGCCTGAGTTAAGAAGCGGTCAAGAATACATTTTATTTATTAACGGGTCAGTAAGCGGAAATTATGTACTCTGCACCGCTGAAGGCTATCTGATTCAAAACGGGTCGAATTATGAAGGCATGTACAATATTTCAATGCCGAAAGAAGATTTGGAATATTTAATTTCATTTACTGACAAAGAATTGGATTGGTATCACCGGATGGCGGCTTTTCCTCAAGTGTTTATCGGAGAAATGCTGACTACGACGAACGATGCCGATTTAATCCACTCGGGCGGTTTAGAATCGAAACAGCTGCATCAAGTCCGCGTTATCAGCACGGTTAAAGGAAATTTATCAGACGTTGTTGATTTTATGTATGACGGAGCTTACATTACTGAGGAGATGTTTCAAACGTACGCCGCTTCAGAAAATATGTCTCCCGTTCTCTCTAAGAGGTATGCTTTGACATGGCTTGAGTCAAACGGCACCGGATATTATCAGGAACATCATTGGGATCCTGAAATTTCGCCGCTGAAAGCGGGAGAGGTTTATTTAATCTGTCTTTGGGAAGATGGGGGTGTGTATCATATGGGCGCGTCTGTGACAGATTACAGAATGAATGAACACAATAAACTCAAACTTCAGAAAACCGTAAAAGAGTATCAAGAGACATTAGGAAAAATTGAACAATATGTTTAATGATTTGTATTGATTCTTCAATCCCCCGTTCATAACTTCAAAATCATTTGCAGTTAACCGAATTTATTTATAATTGCCTGTTTAATATCACCGAGATCAATATGTCTATAAAACAATCTCAGAAACTTGGTCTTGTATTGCTTCTCATTTCTGCCGTTATCATCGGTTCCGTCATTGGTTATGTTTATCTCCAATCGCAGACGCCCGATGACAAAAATTTAGGCGAAATGATGATTAACTGGTACATTCCCGATTATGATACACTTGTTGCCGATTCCGATTTGATTGTCATTGCAACCGTGACGGACAAAACAGGAATATGGGATACCGATGATGGTAAAAAGCCGTTGCTCCTGACGGATTCCGACACTATTCGGACGGAATACACTTTTAAGCCTGAAGACGTTTTGAAAGGCAGCACAACGACACTCATTGGCCGTGTCTACGGCGGTGAAGTTGACGGCTATACGCAGACAGCAATGCAGACACCTTCGTTTGAAGTCGGTGACAAAGTTCTCTTGTTCCTGAATAACAATGAAGACGCGGACGGAAACCGTATTCTGTGGTATCACATCAACTGGCCGGGCGCTTTTGCCGTAAACAGTAACGGTCAATTTGAGAATCCGTGCTACGGCGAAATTTCAATTGATCAGCTCACGCAGAACATTGCCGATTCCGAAACATCATCGTAAAATATTATCAGGTCCTTTGGGCACTCATGACGAAAGACTCCAAAGGAATGAAAATCGCGGTTCTTGTTTTCTCCGCCGCTTTGATTATTATCGCGGCGGCTGCAACTTTTACCGCCGCAGATCGGCAGAATCCGGCTTTTCCGGTAAACAGTAACATTGGCGGAATTTCTATCAGCTGGCATTATCCTGATTATGAAGAGTTGGTCACGGCGTTGGATTTAATTGTTATTGCAACCGTGACGAATAAAACAGGAATTTGGGATACCGATGACGGTAAAAAGCCGATGTTTTGGCCGATCCGGAAAAGCGGTATTTTAACGGAATACACTTTCAAACCGGAAGACGTTTTGAAAGGAAATACGACAACATTTATCGGCCGCATCCGCGGAGGCACTGCCGACGGTTATACGCAGGACGCGAACCCGACACCGTCATTTGAAACCGGCGACAAAGTGCTTTTGTTCTTGAAAACAAATGAAGATGCGGACGGAAACCGTATTTTATGGTATTATCTTAGCTGGCCGACTGCGTTTACCGAAAACCGTGACGGAAAATTTGAAAATCCGTGCTATGATGCGCTTTCAATTGAACTGCTGAAACAGGATGTCACCGCTCTGAACGCGGTCTAATCCTTCATTTTTTTCAGTTTTGAGCGGACCGTTCTTCTGAATTTTTTCCGTTTTGTTTTCATTTTTCATTTACGATTTGTTTCCGTTTTAATATTTTTTTCTTGTTTTTTATTTTTCATTTTTTGTTTTCAATCAAATATATTATCACTGTTTGCATATTTCTAAAAACATAATATTATTTATATCTAAATATCTATTTTATTATAGGAATTATTACGATAGAAGGCTGCATTTTCGAATCGGACGAAAAGCGCAGGCACGGACAGAATTGATTGCTTTTTTCAATCGTTTTTCTGACAAAACGCCTCTCTCCTTTTTCGGAAAGCGGCGTTTTCGTGCTGCATAGACAGGAATAATTGTATACAGAAGGAGCAAATAAAATGAAAATAACCCGAAAAGTTTTAGCAGTGTTATTCGCAATGTTGTTCGTGGCGGCGCTCGCGCCCGTAACATCATTGGCGGCGGATCAAATTCCGGCAGTTGATTTTGTTATTACAGCTCCAAGAAATAACCTGCCGATGGAAACGGATTTAGATTACCTTTATAATTTCGATCATCCTTATTTCTCTGTCAATGGTGTAAACTGGTTTGACGGACACGGAAATGTAGTAACCCCCTTCTTTCAAGAGGGCAAATACACTCTCCAACTCACTCTGATCGCGAAAGATCCGGATGCTTATGATTTTTCCTACTATAAAGGAAATAACTCCAGGTTTGCAGAGTTCACAGTGAACGGGCTTCCTATGCGTGAATGTGAGATGGTCGATGATCCCGATTCCGCTGATCAGTTAGGCATTGAGTTGGAGTTCCCCCGATTGATGGTGACCGGTCTCACTCTGGACAAAGAAGAACTTCCTCTTGAAACGGGCGGGGAGGGAACTTTGATTGCCACCCTGTTTTCGTCCGGCGAGATCGAGAATCCGGGAGTCATATGGACGAGCAGCGACCCGTCTGTCGCCACAGTGGACGCAAACGGCAAAGTGACCGGGGTCTTGGAGGGAACGGCTGTCATTACAGCGAAATCTGTTGACGGCGGCTATGAAGACACCTGCACAGTGACGACGATGACTGAAATCATAACCATTCAGTTTAATTCAAACGGCGGCACGATGATCGCGGATCTGGCGGGAGTGATTTCGGGCGGCATGATTACAGAGCCGGCAGCCCCCGTTAAACCCGGTTACACGTTCGGCGGATGGTACACAGAAGCCGAATTGACGAACGCGTGGGATTTTGACGCGGATACTGTAACAGCAGATATCACACTGCACGCGAAATGGATCGAAAACAGCAGCGGCGGTTCGTCTTCCGGTTCCGGTACAGGCTTCGCAACAGTCGTTGATCCCGCGGATAATAATGTGAGCGCATCGTCTGCTGGCAGCGATAACAACACACCGCCGGCCGGCAGCGATAACAGCGCACAGCCGCAAGAAAACGATGACAGCAGCAGACCCCCCCCGGATGAGGATATCCTTGATGCGCCGCGGGCTGAAAATAAAATCAGTGCGGTCAAGTGGTTTATCGCAACGGCTGCGATCTTTCTTCTCTTTTAGTTTTTGATGTACGGCCGGCGGAAAAAATAAGCGCGATTGAGCGGTAAGCGTCTCAAATAAGACAAAACAAATATCATTTCAAATTTGAAATGATATCTCATTTTTTATTTCGGCGGAATGAGTTTTTTCCACTCTTCTCCTTCATTTTTTATTATCGGGCGGCAGTCCCAATGTATTGATCAGCTGAATCAATTCGGTAAACGCCTTAATTTCAAAATCCAGCAGCTCTTCTTTTGTCATGCTTGCCGACATTTCGCCGTCAATCGAAAGTGTATCGGGGCCGCGCCGAACGATTCGTTTTGATTTTTCGGGAATCAGGATTTCTTTGATATCTCTTTCATGGACAAAACAGCGCCCCGGGATGAAAATCGTTTCTTTCAATGCGCTTTGATCCAATTTTTTCAAATCATCGGCGGTGATCAAGCATCCGATGTCTTTTTCGGCCGCGGCGACATTTACGGCGCCGCCGAGTTTTTCAAAAATTTCAGATAAACGCGGGGCGGCGGCTTTTCCGGTAATGATTGTCGCTTCCATACGGATTTCCGGCAGCTTCGCCAGCGCCTCCGGCGCATTTCGAATCGCGAAAGGCGCGTCCAAAAGCGGGTCTTCCAGCGGCGTTCCCGATATTCGGATATTTTGGTGATTTTTCGCTGCCGTCCGAACGATTTCAGCGAATTCTTCAATCGTATGCGAAACAACGCCCGAAATCACCGGTTCGTTTCCGAGAATCAGGCCGTTTTCCGTTTTGTTGGCAAAGCGCATCAAAAGAGCTCCTTTCGCGCCGGCTTTTTCAAGCCACGACAGCGTTTCATCCAAAACCGCGCCGTCGTTTGCTCCCGGAACAAGAACGATCGCCGCGTAAACATCGCAGAAGCGACAGAGCTCTTCAAAAACTTTAAGTGACATCTCGGGCGCAGGGTCGCGCATGTATTCCTTCCGAAGCGCAGGGTCGGACGCAAAAAGCGTGAAGTTGACTTCTTTTATTCCGGCGTCTTTTAAAAACGCGGCTTCCGTTCCGTTAAAACCTTTGCCGCTCGTATAGCCGATTTTTACGGGAAGACCGAAGTCTGAGAGAAAAGACAAAAGCGGCAGAAGTTCCGGATAACAGCTGATATCGCCGCCGCCGGTGATTACAAATCCTGAAATGTCCGATTCTTTTGAACCGTAAATCTTGGCGGCGGTTTCATCCAAAACCTGCTTCATCGGCTTGAACCCGTGATGAGATTCGCGGACGCTTCGGGTGCAGTAATCGCATCCTTTGACGAACGGCGGACAATATTTGCAGCCGAGAGGCTCCGTTGAGCCGACTTTTTTAAAATAGCAGTATTTGCAAAATCCGCGGCAGTCCGTTCCCGGATTTCCGCCGACATCGATTAAGATTTCCATGGAGTAAAAAAGGATGTTTGATATTAATAAATTATTGAGCCGGCAAAATGAATTATTGAAGCTGATTTTTTGAAACAGGAGGGATTATCATTATAATTTTAAAAACAATTCTCGGAGATTTAATTTCTTCTTCTGATGCATAATTTTGAATGATTTCCATCACTTCAACCGCTTGTTTATTTCAGCACCCATTCCTTATCAATAAGCTAAGATGGTTTTGTCATTGACTGTGATATCCTTGTATCCGTTCTGTTCTTTTATAACAGAAATGACATTGTCCTTTCGGACAAAGACCTTTTCATATTTCGATATTCTCCATCTGGACTATGTTTATCGGAAATGAATACTTCCAATAACCTATAAAGTAAGTTTTTTAGAGACATATTTTACATCGTTTTTATTCCTCTGTCTTTTTAATAATGATGCAGAAAGATCTATGTTTTATATATCTGCATTTATTTGAATATATTTTCTGTATTATATAAGTATGGTTATATGCTGCATCTGCCTAGGTAGCACTGCAATTCTAAAATAAGATTTGGACACTGATTTGACTCATTTGTTCCATTATACCATTAGAATTAGATTGCCATTATACATTCGATAACTATTTGAGGTTAAAATGTTCAAAAGAAGCAAAATGTTGAGAAAAGTATTGACAGCATTCGTTATTTCACTCATGCTATTGTCATTGGTGAGTTCTTCTGTTGCTGTTTCAAATGATGAAGCCAAAGAAACAGAAATGATTTCTCTTTCAGGCAAAGAACAGATTTATACTGTAACGTACAGTGAAGCTGACATAATGAAATCGTTAGCAAAAGAAAGTTCTTCTTCTTTGTCAAAACGAGGTTATTCTGCGTCCGATATTGCCCTCATTAAAAACTATGACACACTTTTTGAAGAGCACATTATATCTTTGAATGCATATACAGATGAAAATCTGCTCTCTGTTGGGTATACATCGGAACAAATTGATATCATTCGGAATTTTGAAAATTTGAGTCCCGCACTCCAAAATGCTTATTCAAATGCATTGGCTGCAAATCTGACTCTGACTTTGTCAGCCAAAAGTCCTTTAACGTATGTAAATGGCGTAAATAAAATTACGTTAAATTACAAGTATGACTGGTCACGTATACCTTTAATGCAATTCACAGACAAATTGGGACTTAGTTGGAACAATTACAATTTCATCATTGACACTTCAGTTCATCCAAATGGAATTGTGCCACTTAAAGTGAATTATCGCTATGTAAATGGTTCATCAGGCACAGTTAAAAACGTTACTGCAAGTTTACATGGATATGGAATTATGTACGATATCAGTACAAAGATAAACGGTGGAATCAATACGACTCTACAATTTGCAGATAATGCTGAAGGCAATTTGACACTGAGATACAGTGGTCCAGATGTTGATGAATTAGCCGTGAAATTAGAATATGCACATGTAATATTACCTGGAGGAATTGGAGTTTCAATAGGGGGATATGGTGCCGGATTTTCATATACTCCAGAGTCAAGGGCCGATGTGATTTGGAGAAACGTCATATTCAGCTAATAACACTGTGAGTAAATTCAAACATAACTGGTACAATCAGCCTTTGCATGAAATAATTCATATTCATGCAAAACTTTACTTTTTTTAATGTTAGAAACACTGGGGTAATAACTTGGTCAAAAAATCTCTCAGACTGAAAATGATCTGTTTTTCAATTTCATTGATTATCACAGCGCTACTGATTGTCACATACTCTATACCGGCTGTTGCTTACTCTGGTAACGGAAACGGAACTGCAGACGCCCCGTATCAAATATCAACATTTGAAGAAATGAATGAGATACGATATGATTTGTCTGCTCATTATATTTTAATGAATGATCTAAGCATGAACGGTTCTGATCAACAGTGGGAACTGATTGGATATTCCGACAATCCTTTTACCGGAACATTTAACGGAAATATGAAAATAATCAAAAATATAAATATCGGATCTCCGGGGCCAGAAAACGTTAACCAATACATAGGCTTATTCGGAGTAACATCAGAAAACGCTGTTATCTCCAATTTAACTTTGATGTATGTGACAATAGGAAATAATTCAACTCTAAACAATAGACAGGATTTGCAGTATTCCGGAAGTTTTGTCGGTTATAATAAAGGAACTGTTACAAATTGTAGGGTAATCGGAACTGTCATTTTCTCGAATTGGAATGCCGGGGGTCTGGTCGGATCAAATGTCGGAGTGATTGAAAACTGTTCCGCAGAAGGAAGTATTACAGGAGTTACAGCGGGCGGTCTTGTCGGGTCTAATGGAAACATCGGGATGATTCAAACAAGCTTTTCAAATGCCACCGTTGTAGGACTCCGCGATGCCGGCGGCTTGGTCGGTATAAACTGGGGGGATATTTCAAACTGCATGTCTGAAGGCAGCGTCTTTGGAGATTACATGGCGGGCGGTTTTGCCGGCGGAAATCTCCCGGGAACGATTGAATATTGTTATACGAAAAGTACGGTTGACGGTCAAACGCACGTCGGCGGTTTTATTGGCGTCAATCAAGGATATTTAAACAATTGCATTTCAATGAATGCATATATCAACAACACTCCTCGGATTCGTATAGAATCATCCCCACAGCTGCCGTTCATAAAAATTGTGTTTGGAGCAGGGGAGCCGATTGGCCGCATTGCATGCGTCAGCTTTCCTTCCTTTCCCGGGGAATATCCGCAGACGATGAGAAACATCTATTCCTGGGAAGAAACGGAAACGAACAGATGGAGATTTGCCGCAGTCAACGGTATCATTGTTCAAACCGAAGAGATGAAATCTTTTCCAGGGTCTGTTTGGTCAGAGTGGAATCAAACGATTTGGGAAAAAGGAGAAGACGGATTTCCGGTTATTAAGCAGGAATAATAAAGGGAATACGGCATTCAACGAACGAATTCAAATTGAAACCTTAAAAAAAAGTTAGTAATAAACCGAAAATATAAGGTTTTTTTATCTAAATAGATTTTTAAATCATTTATCATGCGGGGACTCCTTAAAAAATATTATGATTTGAATATCAAATTATTCGCTTTCGATGCCGGTGTCTTTTATTTTTAAAGCATCGGGAAGCATTGTCAAAAAAGGAAGAACGTGTTTGTCGTCAACATTGCCGTAAGTCGTTCCGATGAGCGTGTTTGTGTTGTATAATTCTTTGTTCAAACAATAATATTTCTCGGTCGGCAGTTTGATGTAAACTTTTCCGAGTTTTTCCGCTAAAAACCATTTCTCCAGTAAAATGGACGCTTTGATATTATTTTTTACAAACGGGTGTATCAAAAACATCTTTAAGCGGATGAGAGACGCATGGTAAAAAACTTCGGACAAAGACATTTCTTCTCGAATCAGACGGCGGATCTGCTGAAATAAAGCCGTCATCAACACTTCCACATATTCCGATTCGGGCGGCTTGTATATTCGTCTTCCTCTGTCATTGAAAATCGCGACAGGAACGCGGCGGTAAGCGACAGTCATCGTTTTTTTGTTCGGGCCTTTGAGAATTTCCGACAAATAATACATCATTTCATGGAAATTCAATTCCGTCAGTTCTTTCTGAAAAGCGGTTTGATACGCCAGAATGCCGCGAATGATTTCATCTTCGCCGACATCTTTGAAAGCCGTTTTCTTTTCAGCTTCCCAAAGCCACCAAGCCGACTGCCGGAAAATATCCTCATTTTCATCCGCCTCCAAATCGCCGTATTTTTTTTCAAAATCGGCGGTCATCGGTTTTAATTTTCGACCGGCAATATCGTTGTATTTCATAAAAAAAGATTTGTCGGTGATTTCCATGCTTTTCCTCCGAAGAAAAGCAGAGAGTCATCTTATTTAAAATTGTTTTGTTTTAAAAATATAATGCTGAAAAATAGAAACGGCGGCATCAAACAATCCGCCGGAATAAAACTGCCTCAAAATACTTTATTCATTCTCATCATCGAAAAAACGATCATAAACCGCCTGATATTCCGGCGCAAGACCGATTGCTTTCTTCATTTCAGCTTTTGAGTTTTCCGTCTCGTTCAACAGATATAAACATCCAGCTTTTAAATTATGGGCAAAAGCGGCAAGATCCGTCCGCTCTATTTCGCTTCCAATCATTTCATCTAAAATTTTTATATATTCTTTCGATCTCGGATATCCTTCTTCGTCATCGGGATAATTTATGAAAATATGAATCTCATAAAGTTTCAAAATGAGATTTTCCGAATCGATTTTCAATCCTTCTTGAATATAATATTGCGCAGCCGGCATATTCGGATCGGTATTCAAAGCAGCGTACGCTTTTTTGGAATAATAGGCGCTGTCATTCTTATTTTCCGCCCAATCTTTATAATCCTCGACAAACGTTTTAATTTCTTCATCCGCCGTTTGCTCCGTGTCATACGCCAAAATCTTTTCGTGCCCTTCCTGCGTGATATTTTCATACAGTCTGCCGAAAAACAGCCCGGATCTGAAGTCCGTATCCAAAAGTTTCAGTTGGTCAAAGAAAGTATCGACTTCACCGTTATAAAACAAATTCGGGAGATCTTCTAAAAGCCGTGTCATGTTTCTTTCGGCAGTTTCTTTGGGTTTTTGCCTCTTCTTCCAGTCGAAATAGAAGCTGTACCATTCTTTTATGATATTTCGGAGGAATTCATCTTCTTCCGGCTCATGCTCTGTTTTTTCTTCGGTTTCTTCTTCAAGTTCTCTGCCGGTCTCTTCAATATAATAATCCAGATAAAGCGATTCCAAAACTGCCATCACTTCGTCTCTTAAAAGAACAGGCTTCATTTTTTCAAGAAATTGCTTATCTTCGTCCGTTTTCAAATCCAAAAAGGCGTAGACGGCAATGTAATACAATTCTCCCATCGACTCAACATCTTCATTTACGGCGGCTAATTCTGTCAAACGGCTGAGAAGTCCTGTCAGGGATATTTTTTTGGGGTCTTTCTCTTCGGCGGCAAAGTAACTCCAAACGGACGACCCGGCTTCACAGCACATTTTGTTCAGCGTTTTTTCTTCATCCTTTTCGGCGTCGTAAGAATAATCAAACCAATAACTTGTCGGCTTTTCATCTCTTGTACCGCCGGCAATCGGGTTATCATAAATGTACATTTCATCGGATTCCGGCAGAGCGTCAAAAAAATCTTTGTATTTTTCGTAATCCGGATGTTCGCTCGGGTCAAAAAGGCGGAAATATCCAGTTTTAATCAGAATATCAAAAACGCGGAGTTTTGTAAAACCGGTGTCCCACATATCATGGAAGTCATAAATATTGTAGATTAAATCGATTTTTTCACTGTTGTCAATATCGCTTTTATCGACAAGATGAACCATCATTTCGGCAAAACTTTCCACATCATGCATTGACATATTTAATCTCCCGATATTTGTTTGATCTTACGGCAACTCTTTTTATTATTCAATGAGATTGATTCAATCAGACCCGATTATTCGTTTTTCGGTATGATTTTGTATAATTTTGAATGATTTTGTATGAGTTTGAATGATTTTTGGCAAAGAAAGTCATTCATATTCAAAAAGCTTCTTTTGTTTTGTCTTTTCCTTTTTCCACGCGGCATTGATGTCTTTGACGCGGTAAAGAAGGTCGTTTTTTTCACATTCGCCGGCAAACGCGGCGGCCAGTTCTTCGGCGTTTTCACAAACGACGTTGTATTTGCGGCCGTACGTTTTCATATATTTCTCTTTTAAACCCGGCCGCGCTTTATCCAAATTTTCATAATAATATTCACGGTTTCCTTTTCGAAGCGTCATCCCAAAACCATAACAAAGGACATAACTTGACCCGGCGGCTGCGGCTTCTTCGACGATTTTTCGAATGTTTTTTTCATTGTCTGTCAGAAACGGGAGGATCGGATTCATGTGAACGCCGCAAAAAACGTCGGCTTCCGACAAAGTTTTGATCGCTTTGAAACGTCGGGCCGGCGCTGAAGCATTCGGCTCGATTTCCCGGCAGAGCGTCTCATCCGTTGTAGTTACGGTGATCCCGACGTTGACAGGGGAATGTTTTGAAATTGAGGTGAAAAGGTCGGCGTCCCTTGAAACAAGCGCGGATTTTGTAATCACACAGACGCCGCATCTGTATTTGTCGAAAAGGAGGAGTGCTCCGCGCGTCAGTTCGGATTCTTTCTCAAAACTGTTGTAGGGGTCACTCATAGATCCAGTTCCGATGATTTTCTTGGCCGTATCGTGTCTCCGGCGCGCTTGAAGTTCTTTTTCGATTAAAAACAGGGCGTTTTCTTTGGCGCAGACGGTTCCGAAATCCTCTTCCGGTCTTCCGCTGCGATAGCATTCGCTTCTCGAATCGCAGTAAATGCAGCCGTGGTCACAGCCGCGATAAATATTCATCATATGCGTGCTGCCGAAGAGGTCGATTTCATTTTTGACTGGCAGGACGATTTTCTTGGCCGGAATATATCGCACAAAAATACTTAGGCGGCGCAATTCTTAAATTTATTGCGCAAATCTTAAAAAACGCGTCAATTTTATTTTTTGCCTGTGAAAATAAGAGTTTCAACAGCGAAAAAATGAAAAATCACAAGGAAATAAACCATCCGCACTCTTTCTCTCGCGGGTTTTGATTTTCATTCTTTTTTCATAATGCCGAGATGTGCCAAGCGTCGATTGATTTCTTCGGCCGCATGTGTTTCGGCGTCCGACTTCGTTTTTCCGCTTCCGCTGCCTGAGATGTCTGCCTTGAGTCCGGTGATGTTTTTTGGGAGTATGTATCCCATTATGAATGTCCGTTCGTGGGACGGTCCTGTTTCTGAAATCAAGAATGATTCCGGCCGGAATCCGATATAGTGTTTTTGACAGAATTCGTACAATTTCACTTTTGGCGAAATCAGTGATTTGAGCGCCTTCTCCGCTTCTTTTTTGCCGATGATGAATTTGCAGATGAATTTTTTGGTCGGGCGAAGGCCGCCGTCCAAATAAATCGCGCCAACCACCGCTTCCAAGAAGGTTGAAGTCATTTTTTTAGATTTTTCCATGATACTTTTTTCAACAAACAAATACTTATCCCATTCGTTTTTCTTTACGATGTCTTCGAGTTTTTCATCACAAACAAGATGAGATTTCAAATTTGTCAGTTGTCCTTGTTCAAGTTCTGCATAATTCTTGAACACAAATTCTGAAACGATAAAGTCTAAAACCGCGTCTCCGAAAAAAGCGGTCCTTTTGTTTAAAGCCTGGATCCGCGCCTCTTGCAGCAATGATAAATTGTCGAAAGAGTAGCCGATTTCCGCTTCAAATCGTTTCAGAACTTCCAGAGAATAACGTCTTTTCATATCCTCATCTTTATCCGTTGGTTGAAAATTCAGTTGAATTAACGTTTTTCTGTTTTCATCTTTCATTAAATAGTCACCTCATTTCGTTTTTCTTCCTTTATACGTTTTTTGGTAAGACTCGTTTTTTATTTTTCGTTTTTCGTCTCATATTTTCGTTTTTTTTGTAAGGCTCGTTTTTATTTTTCGTTTTTCGCCTCATATTTTCGTTTTTTTTGGTAAGGCCCGTTTTTATTTTTCGTTTTTCGCCTCATATTTTCGTTTTTTTGGTAAGGCCCGTTTTTAATTTTTCGTTTTTCGCCTCATATTTTTCCGTTTTTTTGTAAGGCCCGTTTTTAATTTTTCGTTTTTCGCCTCATATTTTCGTTTTTTGGTAAGGCCCGTTTTTAATTTTTCGTTTTTCGCCTCATATTTTTCCGTTTTTTTGGTAAGGCTCGTTTTTAATTTTTTTCGTTTTTCGCCTCACTTTTTCTGTTTTACTGAATTCGTTTTCATGTTTTCCGTTTTTATAATAAAGACTCGAATGAATATATACTCCATTTCCGCGCCTGTTTCTTTTATAATCCGAAACATTTCGGAAATGATTTCTATTTACAAACAAATCCTTACAACTATTCATATAATTATATACTTTTTATACTTTATTATGACTGCAAACACATCTGAACTTCCCTCTTCTTCCTGTTTTTTATTTTTCATTCATTTTTCTCCTGTAAAACACCGGCTCTCTCGCTCTTGTTTTCTATGTATCCTTTTTTTGAATGGAATATTTTTTAGTTTCAGACAAATATATATTCAATTCAGTGAATGTATCTCTGATTTTACATATTTTGTCATTTACGTTTGAAAGGAATCATCATGCACGACTTTCTCTACCGGATTTATGATATGGTTCTTGAACGGCTCAGATACGCTGAGACCAAGAACACGATTATTTTGACGCTTTTGGGCGTTTTGATTATCGGTGCTTTCCGCATTTTTAATGAAACGCCGGACCGCCCTTTGATTGCGACAATTTATTTTTGGTGTTTTCTGTTCTTTTCTGTGCTGGCCATCGTGACGGCTTTAACGTCTTTTATGCCGAATATCAAGCTTCAATATTTATACAAAACAAAAGACCCGCTTCCTTCCGACAGTTTGATCTATTACGAACATATCGCGAAATTCGACGAAGCAAAACAATATGTTTCGGCAATTAATCGCGTCTATTATAACGATGAAGCGGCCGCGGGAAATCTGGATTATGATTTGGCGGCCCAGATCATTCTCAATTCACGGTCGATTTACAGAAAATCCGTTCTTTCCTATTACGCGATCGTTTTTACGGTCTGCGCGATTTTGACGCCGATAATCGGCGGCCTTTATTTGGTGATCTCTCACTATTTCTACTGGAGCGACAAAGACGGGCGAACAAAAATCAAATTCGGCAGACGTAAAGTCGCCCGGGAAGAAATTAAGGAGATCCGCAACAGCCCGTTCCAGGATTTCAGCAAATATTTCCTTCCGCATCTGCCCAAAAAAGGTCTTCGAAAAATCAAGCCGGAAAAACCGAAGAAAGAATGAATATTCTTTTTTCAGCTCTTTTCAGAGATTTGAGCTGCACCAAGGCAAAAAGCTTCACAATTTTTAACGCTACATCTATATATATTATTAAATTTATTAGAAATTATGAAAAACGTGAAATTCAAAATTTTAATATTTTGTTTAATAGTTTGCTTTATTCTTTTTTTTATAAATCCATCACTTGGGGCCAATCCCGGTAAAGATAAATGGTTTTCGCAGCACATTCCCGTTGAAGTTGCATATACGACATTACCCTCGGATTGGCGTACTTCAACTCAAAATGCGATGAATACATGGAGCAATGCCGGTGCAAATTTCGGTTTTAAAACATATGCAGGTTCCTATTACTATGTTAATGTTATTCGATCACAGGTGAGTGACCCAAATACACTTGCATATGAATCCGGAACAACTGGTATTTTATATTCTGGGGGAAAACTTCAGAAAACAGGTTCTATTATTCGCATAAATACCAATATCTCGTGGAGTACCAATAATTCTTCAAGAACGCATGATGTTGAAAGTGTCATCCTTCATGAGTTGGGTCATTCTCTTTGTTTAGGTCATGTTAATTCAACTACACCGGTTATGTATGGAGAACTTGGTCAAAATCAACTAAAAAGAACGTTAACTCAAGATGATAAAAATGGAGTTAAACAAATATATGGGTGATTGTTTATGAAGAAACTATTTTCAATTTGTTTGCTTTGTTTATTTTTTATTGGGACCTTTTTAACTGTCAATGCATTGTCATCATATGAAAAATTCATTCCTGATTCTTTTACTTATGACATAAACGTAACTTATCCATTTTATTCGTATGGTGAGTTATATAATATCAGCGATGTTGTTGTTTCTGGAACTGTAATCTCTATTGGTGATGCTTCTTGGAGTACTAAAGATTCGAACGCTCCCAATGGCATTGTTTTCATTGAAGGAACTGATGAAAATGGACCATATATTGAATATTCCATTAATTTATCTCCAAATGAAGTTATATATACTGATTTTGTATTTTATGCAGATGATGTTTATAAAGGTAACTTAAAGGAAAATGAATTGATTGTTCGCTCATTTGGGGGGACAGTCGATGGATTTACAATGAAATTTGATAGTAGTCTTGATTCAAGTAATTATCAAAAAGGAGATCAAATTTTATTATTTTTGATGGAAGATATCGGCATTACTAAAGACCTAGGTTCAAAACATTATACTATTGTAACACCCAGGGGCCAATTAATCTCTGAAAATGGTATTTTCATTAATGAAAACGGTGAAAAGCTTAGTATAAATGATTTAATTCCTGCACAATTAAATGGTTAATTTATTTTACCCATCCCATTTTTGAGGTGAATTAATGATTCATTCCGGAAGTTTTTGTATTTCTCTTATTCTTCTTCTCTTTTTTATTTGTATTCAGCCTTCCGTCGCTGATAGCAATTTCAATGAGTCTCTCTTTTATAGTGATACTCTTACCGAGTTCCATACTGCCGGACCTGCTAACATTCCTCGGGATGGAACAATATGGTATAAAAAATCAATGAACGACTCTCAAATCAGCTATAATTATGAGACTTTGGTATCTGAATCTGATCTCATTTTTTATGGGACGGTCAAAACAATCAAATCTTCAAAATGGTCTTCAAAAAATGGGAAAACCCCCTTTTTATTATATTTTAAATATCCTTTTCAATCTGTATATACAGATGAAAATGGATGTGAATATTATTACAAATCCGTCTCTATGGCCGGAATGAATGCTTATATCTCCACTGATGTCGTATTTGAGGTTGATGAATGGGTTAAAGGCGGTCAAACGGATGAAGTCATCATTACAGTTGAAAGCGGCCAAGTCGGTAAATTCATTATGCCTGGAGGATACGCTAATATATGGGATTTTGAAACGAATCAAAAATTCTTGGTTTTTTCAAAGGAACAAAATGGTCGTAATGAGATTATGACTCCCGGGCTTTTTTACGTATGATCTTTTTTTAAAAAACGGGTCAAGACAGGAATAGAGGCGTTTTAACAATTTCTGATCTATATAATCCTCATTTCTATAATTGTACCTAAATTCCAAATCTTCGAGATGAAGATAATAATACTTTTTTTGGAAGATATCTTTAAATATATCTTATTCTATTCTCGGTTCGTCTTACTTATCAGCAAGCAGGAGTTTTCCGTTTGTCTGATAATAATCCGGTGAGAACTTGTAGGAACAACATAAGTGTCAGGGCCAATTCTCGGAATGCCCGATTTGCTTCTCTGAACGCAGATTCGCTTAAGCGGATTTCGTTTTCTTTGAAGTCAAAAACACGGAAATGTTATGTAATTAATATTTTTCGTTGTCGATGTTGCGGATGGATTAAAAATTTGATACAATCAATGTGAGTTGCCGATGCAGCGCTCATTATTGCGTCTGATTGTCGTGTAATATAATAGTCGGACTCAAAAGCGTCAGACCGGGGGCCATTGGGGTGCCGCCCGAGCGCTTTTCTGCTATTCTCTGTTAACTTTAATCAGCGGCGATTGTTTGATTTTAGCAATCTTTTCCATAGCGTCTGACCTGTTGTTTTTGCTCCCGGTACATTTCGACAGTATAAACCATCAGGAGTCAAAAAATGTCAAGCATACACAGACCTGACAGAGGTTCACGCGCTTACAGCCCTCGCAAGAGAGCGAAAAGCCACATCCCCAGATTCAGATCCTGGCCGGAAGCTTCCGGAGAACCCAAATTACAGGCATTTGCAGGATACAAAGCAGGTATGACTCATGTCATTATGATCGATGACATCAAGAACAGTCTTACCAACGGCGCAGAAATCTCGGTTCCGGTAACCATTATTGAAACCCCTGCAATCCGCGTTGCCGCTGTCCGCGCGTATGTGAAAAACACATACGGTGAGATCGCAGCAGCCGAAGCATGGACAACAGCGCTTGAGCCGGAATTGGCGCGCAGATTACGCGTTCCCAAAACCGATAAAACCGCCGACGCTTTTTCAAAAATCGAAGAACTCATCGCAGAAGGTGTTGTGACCGACATCCGTGTCATCACCTACACGCAGCCCAAAGCCGTCGCAAGCGTCCCCAAGAAAATTCCGGACGTCATGGAAACAGGCATCAGCGGCACTAACATGAGCGTAAAGCTCGAATACGCCAAATCCATTCTCGGCACGGAAATCAAGTTCACCGATGTCTTCAAAAACGGCGCGATCGTCGATACGGCCGCCATTACGACCGGTAAAGGAACACAGGGTCCCGTTAAGAGATGGGGTATCTCTCTCATGAAAGGAAAACACTCCCGTCAGGGCAGTTTGAGACAGATCGGTACGCTCGGTCCGTTCCGCCCCGCGCACGTGCAGTGGCAGGTCCCCGCCATGGGTCAGACCGGCTACCACCAGAGAACCGAATACAACAAACGCATTCTGAAGGTCGGCGAAGACGGCGCAGAAGTGACACCGGCAGGCGGTATTATCAACTACGGTCTTGTCAGCGGCGAATATATCCTCATTAAAGGAAGCGTTCCCGGACCGGCCAGAAGACTGATTCGTATCCGCGACCCGATCAGATATCAAAAAGCACAGCCCGGCGAACCGAAAATTCTTCACGTCAGTGTGCAGTCTCAGCAGGGGTGAAATAAAATGGCAACAGCAAAAATTTTAGATTTATCAGGCAAGCCGGTCGGCGAAGTTGAACTTCCGACAGTCTTCTCCGAGGATTTCCGTCCGGACCTTATTAAGAAAGCCGTTTTGGCCGCTCAGGCGAACAGAAGACATCCGTACGGCCCCACACTTTACGCCGGTATGCAGACTTCTGCGACAGGCTGGGGTTCCGGCCGCGGCGCTTCTCACGTTCCGAGAATTGTCAACGGTTCCCGCGCCGCGCGTATTCCTCACGCAAAAGGAGGCCGCCGCGCCCACCCGCCGAAACCCGAAACGGATTACTCCGAAAAAGTCAACAAAAAGGAAAAGCGCATGGCGGTCAGATCCGCAATCGCAGCGACCTGCAATGAAGATCTCGTTGTCACACGCGGTCACATTTTCCTGACTGAAGAACTTCCGATCGTTGCCGACAACGCGTTTGAAGCGCTTTCCAAAACAAAAGACGTCGTTTCTTTCTTTGAAGCCGTCGGCGTTTACGAAGACGTTCTCCGCGCAAAAGAAGGCCGTACAATCCGTGCCGGCCGCGGTAAAATGAGAGGAAGAAAGTACAAGAACAGAAAAAGCCTTTTGGTTGTCACCGGACCGAACGCGGCTGTCTCCAAAGCCGTCCGCAATCTTTCCGGCGTTGATGTCGCGACCGTCGCGGAACTCAATGCAGAGCTTCTCGCTCCCGGTACGCACGCGGGACGTTTGACCGTTTGGACTAAGGCGGCAATTGACCAACTTTCAGAAAAGGAAGGTGTTTTGGAATGATGTCCGTCAAATATCCGTTCATTACAGAAAAGGCCATGCTCCACATGGAAGACAGTAAGCTTCAAGTCATTGTCGATTTCCGTGCCAACAAGCACCAAATCCAAGCCGATATGGAAGAGCTCTACGGTTTTAAGGTCACCAGCGTCAGAACCATGACCACCATGAAAGGACAGAAAAAAGCAATCATTACATTCGAAAAGCCGGATGCCGCCCATGAAATTGCGACCAGGCTCGGATTGGCATAAGGTGGTATAAATGGGTAAACGAATTATCGCACAGAGAAGAGGTAAAGGAAGCCCGACTTTCCGCGCGCCTTCTCATAAATTTAAAGCAGAATTAATGCACCCCGTGACGGTTGCCGGCGTTACCTTAAACGGAACCGTCATTGATGTTGAACACGACCCCGCAAGAGCCGCGCCCATCGTTAAAGTCTTCTTTGACAACGGCGTTTCTCAGCTTCTCATCGCCTGCGAAGGCATGTCTGTCGGACAGGCGGTTGCCTGCGGCCCTGAAGCTGAAATCAAAGCCGGCAACATCCTTCCGATCGGAAAGATCCCCGAAGGTGTTTTGGTCTGCAACATCGAAGGAAAACCCAATGATGGCGGCAAATTTACAAGATCCTCCGGAACTTACGCAACTGTTGTTGCTCATGAAGAAAACAGAACATCTGTTCAGATGCCTTCCGGCGTTCTGAAATGGTTTAACCCCGAATGCCGCGCGCTTATCGGCGTTATTGCAGGCGGCGGACGTGTTGAAAAGCCTTTCCTCAAAGCCGGTAAAAAATTCCACAAGATGAAAGTTCGCGCAAAGAGATTCCCGCGTGTCAGAGGTGTCGCTATGAACCCGAGAGACCACCCCTTCGGCGGCGGTAACAGGCAGCACCCCACTCGCTCTACGACAGTCAGCAGAAACGCACCTCCGGGAGCTAAAGTCGGTCATATCGCCGCACGCAGAACCGGAAAGAAACGTTAAAGGTGATATTATGGCAGCAAAAAAATCAGGATCATCAAGATTACCGAAGCGTAAGGGCGAGTTTACTTACCGCGGAAAAACCATTGCTGAGCTTCAGGCTTTAAGCATTGAGGAATTCGCAGAACTTCTCCCCTCCCGCGAGAGAAGAACAATTGTAAGAGGTTTCACCGAAGTCCAAAAGAAAGTCCTTGCGGATATGAGGGAAGGAAAGACCGTCCGAACGCACACCCGCGGCATGATCATCTTGCCGGAAATGGTCGGCAAAGTCGTCTCCGTCTACGACGGCAAGAAATTTGTCGATGTTGAGTTTCAGCCGGAAATGGTGGCGCACCGCTTCGGCGAGTTCGCTCCGTCAAGAGGCAGAGTTTCCCACGGCAGTGCCGGTGTCGGTGCAACGCGTTCCAGTAAATTCGTTCCGTTGAAATGAGGTGTGAAAATGGGAAGACTTAATTATGCAGTAAAAGCCGATCCGGAAACCACTTCCAAGGCAACGGCTTCTGAACTCCACATCTCTTTTAAGAAAACAAGAGAGATCTGCCACCACATCCAGGGAATGAAATTGCCCTATGCGCAAGCGTTCCTGAATGAAGTGGTCGCAATGAAAAAGGCAGTTCCGTTCAAGAGACACACTGACGGCTCCGGTCATAAGAAAGGACCGATGGCAAACGGCAAATACCCCGTTAACGCCTCCGCCGAAGTGCTGAAAGTCTTGAGAAACGCGGAAAGCAACGCTGAATACAAAGGACTTGAACCCTCCCGTATGTTTATCAAAAGCATTCGCGCCAACCGAGGAAGAGTCATTCGCGGATATTTCCCCAGAGCTCGCGGACGCGCCTCCCCGAAAAACACCACCACGGTGAACATTGAAATCATTTTGAGTGAGGTGCTCTAAATGGCAGTTGAGAAAAAATTCGTGAAAGACGGTTATACCAAAGCTTCTTTGGATGAACATTTCGCAAAGCAGCTCGGCAGATCCGGCTACGGCGGAATGAATATGAGCAGAACGCCTCTCGGCACGCAGATTACGATCTATTCTGAAAAACCCGGAATGGTTATCGGAAAGGCCGGCAAAGTGATCCGCAAACTCACGCAGGACGTCGTTGACATTTACGGCGTGGACAACCCTCAAATCGACGCTCAGGAAGTTAAAAAATCCGAGCTCAACGCGCAGATTATGGCCAACCGCTTGGCTTCTTCAATTGAAAGAGGATGGTACTTCAGAAAAGCCGGAACCAACACGATCCGCGCCGTTATGGCCGCAGGCGCGCTCGGCTGCGAAGTCATCATTTCCGGCAAATTGACGGGCGCCCGCGCCAGAACTGAAAAGTTCATTGACGGATACGTGAAGCACTCCGGACATCCGGCAGAGCAGATCGTTGATACCGGCTACGCTGTCGCCGTCAAAAAACTCGGAACCCTCGGCTGCCGTGTTAAAATCGTTCAGCCCGGTGCGGTTTTGCCGGATGCGTTCAAAATGAAGGAAGGCATGACGGTCGAGCCCAAAGCCGATGAGGTTAAAGCGGCCGACTGCGTTCCCGAGACCATTACGGTTGAAGAAGTGACCGTCACGGCCGTCGTCAGCGATGAAGGTGTCATTGAAGCCGCCGAAGTTGTTGAGACCGTGACCAACATTGAAGTTTGTGCAGAAGACACGCCCAAAAGCGATGAAATCGTTGTTGAGGATTCCGATATCAACGAAAGCAGAAGATTGGTTGAAGGCGTTTGGCAGCACAAACACGATAAACACGACTACTGGCATCCGATGGCTCGTGTTCACAAGGAGGCTTAAATATGGCAATCTTGAGAACCGATGACATCCGCAAGATGTCGGCAGACGAAAGAATGAATGAAATCAAAAAGCTGAACGACGAATTGATCCGTGAACGCGCTTTGACTTCCGCCGGCGGCGCGCCCGAAAATCCGGGACGCATCGGCGAGATCAAAAGAACAATCGCACGCATCAAAACGATTCAAGTTGAGATGAAAGACAACTAATAACGAATGACACAAATTGAGATCACACCTGCAGAGCTGCCCTATCATGAATTGATCGGGCTGTTCGTTAAGGTGGACAGTTCTTGCGACCCGACATTCAACGGTCTTTCCGGACACGTCATTGACGAAACCCGTAATACATTCAAAATTGAAACCGAGTCCCGAATAAATTCGGAATCGATTGACACCGCGCTCTCGCGCGTTGTCACTGTTCCCAAGGCAGGGACAATGTTTGTATTTACGGTTCCGGAAAGGATCTCTCAAACAGGCCGTAACATATCCGTAAAAATAGATGGAAACATCATGCTCTCACAACCCCAAAATCGGATTAAGAACTTAAAGAAATCAAGAAAATGAGGCTAATTTATGGCAAGAGATATTGGATTAGACGTTCCGGAACCCACAAAGGAATGCGATGACGTCCACTGCCCGTTCCACGGCAAACTTCCCGTCAGAGGACAAATCCTCGTCGGGACCGTCGTCAGCACCAAAATGGACAAATCCGTCGTTATCGAACGAAGTTATGAAAAAATGGTGCCCAAGTACCAAAGATATGAAAAGCGCCGCACAATCATGCACGCGCACAACCCCCACTGCTTAAACGCGAAAGTCGGCGATGTTGTGACAATTGCGGAGTGCCGCCCGATCAGCAAGACAAAATCATTTGTCGTTGTTAAAATCGAGGAGGCTAAAGAATGAAAGCCATCCGCTCAAACATTCCGAGAGCTTTAAATGCCGGCGCACGCATTGACTGCGTTGACAACACAGGCGCTAAAGTCCTTCAGATCATTTCCGTTAAAAAATACCGCGGCGTCAAAAACAGATACCCGTGCGCCGGGGTCGGTGACATGTGCATCGTTTCCGTTAAAAAAGGAACGCCGGAAATGAGAAAGCAGATTTTCCTCGCTGTCGTTGTCCGCCAAAAGAAGGAAATCAGAAGACCTGACGGCATCCGCATTTGTTTCGAAGACAATGCCATGGTTCTCGTCGATGATTCAGGCGTTCCGAAAGGAACAGACATTAAAGGACCCGTTGCCAGAGAAGTTGCGGAACGTTTCCCGAAAGTCGGTACAACCGCTTCCATTGTTGTCTGAGGTGATTCATATGTTTACAACATCCAAGCAGCCGAGAAAACAAAGAAAGGCAAGATACAACGCCCCGCTTCACATGAAGCAGAAATTCATGGGCGCGCGCCTTAACAGCGACTTGTCCGTCAAATACAGTACCCGTTCCGCCCACGTAATTGTCGGCGACACCGTTACCGTCATGCGCGGCGACTACAAAGGGGTTTCCGGAAAGGTTGAAAAAGTTGATCTCCACGCAGGCACGATCCATGTCTCCGGTGTCGTTTCCACAAAAGTGAACGGCGAAGAAGTCCCAAGATCGGTTTATCCGTCTGTCGTGATGATCACGAAACTTGAACTGAAAGACAAAACGCGCGAAGCACGTATTCGCGGAAAGGAGTGAGTTAAATGCACCAAAAAAGAATGTCAATGCCGACCAGCTGGAAAGTCCCGAAAAAGACCAACAAATGGATTACGGCAGCAAGCCCCGGTCCGCATAACAAAAATTCAAGCCTTCCGCTCGGCGTTATTTTAAGAGATATGCTTAAAATCGTTGACAATGCCAAAGAAGCGAAACAGATCCTTTTGGAAAAGAAGGTTTTCATCGACGGCATTGCCCGCAAGAGCCTGAAGTTTCCGGTCGGTCTTTACGATGTTATCGCGATACCGGCGAATAATCAATATTATCGTATGCTGCAGGACTCAAAAGGACGTCTCTATCTTAACAACATTGATGAAGAGCGCGCCAAATTCAAGGTCTGCAAAATATTGAACAAAACCACCGTGAAGGGCGGTAAAACACAGTTGAACCTCCACGACGGCACCAACATCCTCGCGTCTGAGGACTACAAAACCAAAGACACGATTAAAATTTCACTTCCGGACAAACAGATTCTTCAGAAGCTGGAATACAAAGTCGGCAATTTCGCCATGATTACAGGCGGCCGTCACAGCGGTATGGTTGGCACGATCAAAGAAATCAACATCATCAAAAGTTCCAAGAACAACGTGGTGACGATTTCGGGAATTGATTCAGAAATTGAAACCATCGAAAATTATGTTTTCGTAATCGGTGAAGACAAACCCGTGATTAAGTTAGGAGAATAAATATGACAAATCCTATGAGAACTCCTGTCATTGAAAAAGTAATTGTCCACATGGGTGTCGGCGAAAGCGGTCAGCACCTTGTCGATGCAGAAAACATCCTCGCGGAAATCACCGGACAGACAGTCGTTCGTGCGTTTGCTAAAATGACTGCGCCTGCATTCGGTATCCGAAAGAAAGAGCCGATCGGCTGTAAAGTGACTTTAAGAGGCGAAAACGCGGAAACCTTCCTCGTCACCTCTTTAGACATTGTCGAGAAAACTCTCAGAAACTCCCAGTTCGATATCAATGGAAATGTTTCCTTTGGCATTGAAGAACACACGGATTTCCCCGGTATGAGGTATGATCCCAACATCGGCGTTTTCGGTATGGACGTTGTTGTCGTCCTGAAGAGACCCGGTGACAGAATCAGTAAGAGACGCATCGAAAAGAGAAAAGTCCCTGCCGGACACAAAATGAACAAGGAAGACGCAATCGCTTTCTTGACGGAAAACTACGGTGTGGAGGTCGTTTAAAATGGTACAAACGAAGAAGAGTTTCGGAAGAGGTGCCAATGAGTGCAAGCGCTGCGGTCGCAAGCAGTCACTCGTTCGCAAATACGGCATTTATTTATGCAGGCACTGTTTCAGAGAAATCGCCCCGAAGATGGGCTTTAACAAATACAGCTGAGGTGACGAGATATGGTATTATTTGATCCCTTGGCAGATGCATTATCCGTGATTAAGAATGCGGAAAGTGTCGGAAAGACCTCCTGTGTCATCCGCCCCGCTTCCAAAATTATCGGAAATGTTTTGAACGTGATGAAAGAAGGCGGCTATCTTGAGTCTTTCGAATTTGTCGAAGACGGCAAAGCCGGCGTTTTTGAGGTCAAGTTGGCCGGCGCCATCAATGATTGCGGCGCAGTCAAGCCCCGCTACTCTTTGACTCTCGATGACTTCGAAAAGTGGGAAAAAAGATATTTGCCCGCAAAGAACTTCGGCGTTCTTGTATTGACCACGTCTAAAGGCGTCTTGTCTCACCATGACGCGCGTGAACAAAATGTCGGCGGAAAGCTGCTCGCTTATGTCTATTAAAAGGGGAAGCTGAAAACATGGCAAAAGAAATTTCCAGATCTGTTGAAGTTCCCGCAGGCGTCACTGTCACTTATGACAAACGTATTGTGACCGTCAAAGGTCCCAAAGGCGAAAATGTAAAAGAGCTGTATTATCCCGGCATCGTGATTACACTCAACGAAGGCGAAGTCGTCGTTGATTCTGATATCGCGCGCAAGAACTACAAAGCAATGGCCGGCACATACGCTTCTCACATCCGCAACATGATTAAAGGCGTGACGGAAGGGTTTGAGTATAAGATGAACATCGTCTACTCTCACTTCCCGATGCAGACGAAAGTCGAAGGCAAAACCTTCGTCATCAGCAATTTCCTCGGAGAAAAGAAACCCCGTGTCGCAAAGATCGTTGGCAGCACTGCTGTTAAGATCAGCGGCAACAGCGTTGTTGTTTCCGGTATCTGCAAGGAAGATGTCGGTCAGACGACGGCAAACATCGAACAGAAAACCAAAATCAAGAGATTTGACCCGCGTGTGTTCCAGGACGGAATTTATGTGGTGGAGAAATAAAGGTGATTTAAATGACAGAAGAAAATATTCAAGAAACTGTTGAAAACGTCAACGCTGACGCACCCGCTGTCTCAACCAACTTGCTTGACGCAGACCCTGAACTCAGACGTTTGTTCAAAGTCAGAAAAGTCCAGAAAGCCAAAAAACCGGTTTTCCACAAGCAGAACCACCACAAATTCAAGAGATTGACAAGTGCGTGGAGACGCCCGCGCGGTCTTCAGAGCAAACAGCGCCGCGGCTACCTCGGCAAAGGATGTATCGCAACCGTCGGCTACGGCAGTCCGGTCTTGACCAAAGGCCTGCACCCGTCCGGTTATGATGAGATAATGGTTTACAATGTGGATGACCTTGTTCTTGTTGATCCCGAATATGAAGCGATCAGAATCGGCGGCACGGTCGGCGGCAAGAAAAAGGCGGCAATCGTTGCCAAAGCCAAGGAATTCAATATCAAAATCTTGAATCCAGGAAAGGAGGAGTAAATTCATGGCGAATTTGAAAAACCAGAGAAGAATGGCCTCTCAAATCCTTGACTGCGGTACCGATCGCGTTTGGCTCGACCCCGCTAAAATGGAAGAAATCGCCCAAGCCATCACGCGCGAAGATATTCGCGGTTTGATTGCGGAAGGCACGATCAAAGCCAAGAAAATTAAAGGTGTCAGCCGCGGACGCGCGAGACTTGTCGCCGAAAAGCGCAAGTACGGTCACAGAAAAGGCCCCGGTTCCAGAAAAGGTAAAAAAGGCGCCAGAACGAACAGCAAAGAATTGTGGATGAAGAAAATCCGCGCGCTCAGAAGAAAACTCAAAGAAATGCGCGCCAACGAATCCATCGACAAGAAGACTTACTGTAAGTTCTACAGAAAGGCAAAAGGCGGCGAATTCAGAAACGTCGCTCACCTTGAAGCGCACCTTAAAGTCGAAGAATAATTTTGACATTGAAATGTGCCTGTCGGCACATTTTTACTTTTCTTTTTTTGAATATTGATTTTTGGAAGAGCTTTTGCTGTATTTTTCGGTGACTGCTTTTGATTTTTGATTTTCGTCCGGATCTGTTCCAGTCTTTAAACCTGAACATCACTTTCTGAAAATTTATGAAAAAACGAACGCTTGATAAAATCTGAAAATTTCCATTGTTTTTTGGGTTTTAATGGCGTTCATGTTTGAAAATGAATTCAAACGAATGTTCGGGTTTTGTTAATAAAGGAAAAGTTCATAAACGATCGCAAGTCGAGATTTCATGAGCGAAGCGAATGAAATTGAAAAATTGCGGATTATACCGCGGCGCAGATGAAAAACTTAAAAACTCAAAACTAAAAAGTAAAAACTCAAAATAGAGTTTATTGGGCATTTGCAGTTTTCATTCACTTTCAAAAAAAGATGTTCTGGTTTTATTCATTTTTTGAAACGCCGGCGGCTCGCGCGGGCGGCGGCAACGGAAATGCGTTCCGCTGCGATCTTTTGTTCCGATATAATATTTGAAAAATTGAATAAAGAATCGCCGGTTGATGGTGATTCATGTTTTTATTTCTTCTTGCGGCTTATTAAACAGCAGACGAGCAAAACAGCGCATATTGAGAGCAGCATGCCGAAACCGGGTATTTCCGTGATTTGAATTCTTTCTTCCGCCAGTCTCGTATCTTCTTCCTGGTGCTCTTTTACGGTCAGGCGGTCTTCTTCAAACGCGTCCAAATTGGCTGTTACAAAAAGCGCTTTTTCCTGTTCCATGTTCGTATTAAAAACCGTTTTATAATCTTGCATTAAAGTCTTATTCAATCCGTATTTGCTCGAGTTTTCAATCAGTATGTCACAATAGGCGTTCACATTCTCAATCACATTATCGTATGACTGCCCCATCTCTATGAGGACCTTTTCAACTTCGCCGTATTCTTCGGTCAATTTTATTGCATTTTCATAGGATCGGTTTCCGCTTGCAACAGCTTCCATGGTCGGAATCGTGTTTGAAAGCGTGTCTGCATATTCTTCTATCAGTACAGCCATCTCTTTATATGCAGCAGCGGCATCGTTCGTTTTAGTTTTATCTTCTCCTGACATTTGACGGGCTTCTTGTTCCAGCTTTCTTGCCATTTCGTTCAAGGCCGGCACTGTTTTTTGGTATGTGTCAACCGTAATATTGTAAGCCGGAATAACTTCAGGGGTGACATTGTTCAGATACCAGATCGTATATGATATTTTTTCAACGGTTTCCGTCTCTTTTATTATTTCCCCGTTTTCCCCGTCCAAAAGCAAAACACCGGTCAGGGTTCCGTTTGTCAGATATTGGATGTAATAATACGAATGAGATTGATAATAATATGGTCCGTATGCCCATGTTTCTTCTCCTGCGGCAGCATAAGCGACGGCAGTATCCGCCGCTTCCTGTGTGGAATTCAACATTTCGCCGTAAGCCGGCGAGATCAAGAATAATATCATAAACAATATACATGCCGTTTTTTTAATTTTTTCCATGTCAACCCTCTTTGATTTCCCAATAATTATTTATTCCCTCGCCCGCGTTCATTTTTACGGGCGTTTGAGCCTCGACTTTTTCTTTTTATTTAAACTCTTCGCCGGCAGGTTCACGGTATGCACGCAAATTCAAAAAAAGAAAAAACAGGCTCTTGCTTTTATTTTTTAGAATGAGTGATCTTTCTTTTGTAAATTTTCATATATATCTTAAGATGTATTGTAAAAGAAGGTGAACAGATGCTCAAACTCAAAAATCTCAGTTCGTTGGTTTTAGTCCTTGTGATTTTTTTGATTTTTTCAGTCGTTTCGCTGTGTCTCTTGTTTGCCGCAGTTCATATTAACAGCGATGAAGCGGATTCGGGCGTGATACTGACGATTAATAATATTACGCCGTTTCATATTTCCTATACTCTTGAAAATCCTACTTCTAACGATTATCTCACATCTGCATGTCTCTCGCTGCTGTATATGTTCAAAAATGATTCGTGGATTCGCGTAGAGGAAATAAATATAACAGTTTGCGGTCTAGTTGGGGTTCCGCTCTCTTCGCATTCAAAACTTGACCTGACGAGCGATTGGCAAGCGGTTTATGGGGAATTGCCGGCAGGCGATTACAAAATCCAAAAAGAAATCTCTTTAAGTTCCGATTATCGTGACAAGTATGTTTTAGAACAGGAGTTTTCACTTCCTTAATTTCGGAGAACGGGTTCTAACAAAACATAAAACGTTCTGACATAAACCTTATATATTCCGACTCTCTATTACCAAGTCTTTCACAGAACACTTTTTGCGGTTCGATGTTTCGAACATTTGTGCGCTGTGAATTTCGGTTTCATTGAGCGATTAATGAACAGCGGATTAACGTTTCATTTCTTTTGAGTGATTCTTAATTCATTTTTGATCTAAATTCTGTAAATTAAATATACAAAATAGTTGAGGAGCTAGTTATGGCAACAGGACCAAGATATAAGGTTCCCATGAGAAGAAGAAGAGAGGGACGCACCAATTACCACTCCCGCCTCGCGCTCCTTCTCTCTAAAGAGGACCGCGTTGTCGTGCGCAAAAGCACGCGCAACATTCAGATACAGCTTATAGCCCCAACACCGATCGGCGATGTCACCTATTCTTCTGCCATCTCAACCGAACTCGGTAAATACGGCTACAGCGGACCGACAGGAAACACAACCGCAGCATACTTAACCGGTTTGCTTTTCGGGCTCAAAACCCGTCAAAACGGTTATGAATGCGGTATTCTCGATATCGGACTTCATGCATCCACAACCGGATCACGCGTTTACGCCGCTTTAAAAGGCATCGTTGACGCAGGCTTTGAAATCCCCCACGATGAATCCATTTTCCCGTCCGATGAACGTATTCGCGGTGAAGTCGCCGCGGAATACAACGGCTCTGACTTGCCGGAACAATTTGACGCGGCAGTCGAAAAAATCAAAGCGGAGTTCAAGTGAGAAACATGGCTTACAATGAAGATGAATGGGTCCCGAAAACAAGACTCGGAAGACTTGTCGCTGACGGACAAATCACAACAATGGAAGACGCTTTCAAATCCCGTTATCCGTTAAGAGAACCCCAAATCGTGGACATGCTCTTACCGGGACTTGAAGACGAAGTTCTTGACATCAATATGGTTCAGAGAATGACTGACTCCGGCAGACGTGTTAAGTTCAGAGCGACGGTTATCGTCGGAAACGGCGACGGTTATGTCGGTATCGGCCAAGGCAAAGACGTTCAGGTCGGAAACGCCATCAAAAAGGCAATCGACTCCGCAAAGTTAAACATCACGCACATTGAGCGCGGCTGTGGTTCTTGGGAATGCGCCTGCGGAAAAGAACACACTGTTCCTTTTGAAGTCACCGGTAAAATCGGCAGTGTCGTCGTGACGCTGGTTCCCGCTCCCAGAGGCCTCGGTCTTGCGGCCGGAAATACCGCCAGAAAAGTGCTTGAAAAAGCAGGCATTAAAGACATTTGGACTCAAACTTCCGGAACCACCCGTACAACGCTCAACTTCGCCAAAGCGACTTTTAAAGCTTTGAACAATGTCAACACCATGCGCATGCCTAAAAAAGGCAACGGGGGTGTCTGATTATGTACGCAGTTATCAGAGTCAGAGGTTCTGTCGCGGTCAGAGATTCAATCGCGGACACCCTTAAAATGCTCCGCCTTCATAAAGTGAATCACTGCGTTTTCCTTCCGGAAAATGACGTTTACAAAGGCATGATCCAAAAATCCAAAGACTATATCGCGTACGGCACAGTCTGCGCGGAAGCGGTCGCGGAAATTTTGGAAACCCGCGGCAGACTTGAAGGCGGCGAACGCCTGACGGACGCATACATTCAGGAAACGACGCCTTACGCGACCATCAAAGAATTTGCGGAAGCATTCGTTGACGGCAAAATCGCAATCAAGGACGTTCCCGCGATGAAGCCTGTATTCAGACTTCACCCGCCGAGAAAAGGACACGCAGGTTTGAAGAGAACCGTTCAGCAGGGCGGCGTTCTCGGTAACCACGGCGAAGACATCGCAGTGCTTTTGCACAAAATGAGATAAGGTGGTTTTCATGGGACACATCAGAACTAAAAAATACAGAGGATCACGCACTTGCGGTGGCGGTACACACAAGAACCGCAGAGGTGCCGGCAACCGCGGCGGCCGCGGACACGCAGGCGGCAACGCTCACCACTTCATCCGCGCCATGCGCGAAGGATACAGACCCGGTTACATCTATAAAGGATTTACCCGTCCGGCTGTCGTCGATGCGCCGGTTTTCATCGTCAATGTCGGCGAATTGGATGAACTCGTTTCTTTCCTTTATGAAAATGAAGCGGATTACATCACAAAAGAGGGCGATAAATTTATTGTTGACCTCTACAGCATCGGAATCGACAAAGTTCTCGGCAACGGCCGCGTGACCAAAGCGATGGCCGTTAAAGCTGAAATGTTCTCCGCGTCCGCCCGCTCTAAAATCGAAGCGGCCGGCGGTGAATGCGTCGAAGTTGATTCTTTCGATGAATTTGAAGAAGACGATTCAGAAGTTGCGGAAGAGTAAGCGTTTCGCTTCTCTTTTTCTTTATTTCTGCCGTTTATTCTATACAAAATTTTACCTTTTCATAATACAAAAATATATTAATACTATTAATCGCTATCACTTTCATTTCTCATTCGCTTTTCGCGGTTTGAGTTTATTCAAATTATTTATATCTAATATTTCATATATTTTCTTATCAAACGTGTTTCTAAAAATACAAATGCAGTATAAGTTGATTTTCTTTTGTATTTTTGTGAAAGTCAGGTGTCAACAATGAGTTTCAGGAGTGTAATGGAGCCTATCTTTGCTAGGTTACCCGCTGTCGCCAGACCTGAAAAACAAGTGCTGTTCAAAAATAAAATTATGTGGACGCTTGCGATTCTTGCGCTCTACTTTGTTTTATCGAACATTCCCTTGTTTGGTATGTCGGCCGAATCGATCGATTTATTTGCGCATTACCGCGCTTTTTTCGCAGGCGCGACCGGTTCGTTAATCGTTCTCGGTATCGGTCCGATTGTGACGGCCTCCATCATTCTGCAGCTTTTGGTCGGCGGCGACATTATCCATTTAGATTTGTCTGACCCGCGCGACCAGTCTTATTTCCAAGGCGCTCAGAAGTTCCTTGTTTTCATCATGATTGTTCTTGAAACGCTTCCCCAGCTTTTCGGCTACATTCAGCCCGATGCAGGATTGGCGGCGGCGCTTGGTGTCAATACTTGGGCGATTACTCTCTTCCTGTTCCTCCAAATTTGTATCGGCGGCGTTCTGATTATGTATATGGACGAAGTCGTTTCCAAATGGGGTATCGGATCCGGTATCAGTTTGTTCATCGTTGCCGGTGTCGCCCAGTCCATTGTGACCGGTTTGATTAACTGGCTTCCCGGATCTGACGGCTACTCTATCGGTCTTATCCCGAAATGGGTTCAGCTGCTTTCCCGCGGTGAACTCGGAACGCTTATTTCCACTTCCGACGGCATATTGTATCTCTTGGTGAATGCCGGTATCTTGTCAGTTATTGCAACAGTTCTTATCTTCGCCGTTGTCGTTTTCGTGGAAAGTGTCCGGATCGAAATTCCGCTTTCCCACACATCCGTTCGCGGCGCTCGCGGTAAATTCCCGGTGAAACTGATTTACGCTTCCGTTCTGCCGATGATTTTGGTTCGCGCGCTTCAGGCAAATATCCAGCTTGTCGGTGTTTTATTGGCCGGCAGAGGAATCACATTCCTCGGAGAATATTCCGGATCAACGCCTGTCAACGGTATTATGTATTATCTTTCGGCAATCAACAGCCCGACGGATTGGATTCCGTCTCTCGTTCAGGCCAATTTCGGCGCAATGGGATACACAGCGCCTGCGCTTTGGCAAATTGCGCTTCACGTCGGCGTTGACGCTTTCCTGCTTGTTGCAGGCGGCATTGTCTTTGCTCTCTTCTGGATTGAAACGACCGGAATGGGCGCCAAACAGACGGCCAAAAAGATTTACAATTCGGGGATGCAGGTTCCCGGTTTCAGAAACAATATCGCGTCCATTGAGAAGTATATGCAGCGTTACATTCCGAAAGTTACCGTTATCGGCGGCACGTTTATCGGTCTTTTGACCTTATTTGCCAGTCTGCTCGGAACCGTCGGAAGCGCAGGCGGAACAGGTCTGTTGCTGACAGTCAGTATCGTCTATCGCTTGTACGAAGATTTGGCGTCTGAACAGCTGATGGAAATGCATCCGATGCTTCGGTCGTTCCTCGGAAAAGACGATTAAGTATGATTCAATCGACTCAAAGATTTAAGCGAATTTCCGCTTAATCTTTTTTAATTTTTTTCATTACGTATCTCCTTTTGCGGCAAAATTCTTTTTCATTATGGAATCCTTTTTATAACAAAAATGTCAATTTCTTTTACTTCTGATACGACAGATTTTACATCGTTTCTAATAAATTATATTTTATTTCGGTGATTTTATGGATATTATTTTATTCGGTCCTCCCGGGGCCGGCAAAGGGACACAGGCACAGAAGCTTTCTCAAAAATACGGCATTCCGCAAATTTCAACCGGCGACATTCTCCGCGCAAATGTTAAAGAAGGAACCCAACTCGGTTTGGAAGCAAAGAAATACATGGACGCGGGCGAACTCGTTCCGGACGCGGTTCTCATCGGCATTATTAAAAACAGGCTTCTTCAGCCCGACTGCGCGAACGGTTTTTTGCTTGACGGCTATCCGCGAACGATTCCGCAGGCGGACGCGTTGGCCGGAATTTTGAATGAAATCAATAAACCGATTGATGTTGTCATCAATATCATTGTTCCAAACGCTGTCTTGACGGAGCGTCTTTCCGGCAGATGGATGTCCGGATGCGGCGCCAGCTACCATACGGTTTTCAATCCGCCGAAAACAGCGGGCGTCTGCGATGTCTGCGGCGGCAAGCTTTTCCAGAGGCCGGATGACACTTCCGAAGCTGTTTCCAACCGACTGGAAGTCTATCAGAAACAAACCGCGCCTTTGGTGGGTTATTATAAAGAAAAAGGCTTGCTCAAAGACATCAACGGTACAAATGATATTGATGTCGTTTTTGAGGAAATCGACAAAATCGCGGCATCCTTTAAATAAGATATTTTCTCTTCATTTTAAATTATTAAAGTACAGGGCGGATTATTTTGGATAAACAAAAAATCAGAGAATGGGCAAATAGAATCATACTGGGCGCCGGTTTAATTCTTTTTGTCGGTGTTATGATTCCGGAATTTACAATTTATGGAATTACAATTCCCAGTTTCCGAGATTTCATTGGCGGATTGGTTGACATTTTAATGTCGCCGATTGTTTCACTTGTGGGCGATCAGAATTTCTTTTTGATCTTATCAGCCATGGCCATTATTACGGCGATTTATTCCTCTCTCATTCAAAAATACGTCGTGGACCAGTCTAAAATGATTGAGTTCCAGGAAAAGATGAAGATTTTCCAAAAAGAGATGAAAGAAGCCCAAGAAACGCAGAACACTTACATGCTCAAACGTCTGGAAGAACAGCAGGCGGAAATCATGCAGGAACAGATGGGAGTGATGAAAGACCAATTCAAACCGATGTTTTACATCGTTTTGGTTTCTCTTCCATTGATTATGTGGGCATATTATTATATTGGCATGCATCCGGACGCATCTATGCTTTTCCCGTTTTGGGGCGACAGGCTGCTGAGTGGTCGTGTTTTCTATATATTTACGTACTGGCTTTTTTGGTACTTCCTGTCTTCCTTGGCGTTCAGCCAAGTGCTCCGGAAATTCCTGAACATTCGCGCCGCCGGCGTGTAATGTTCTTTCCTTTCCTTTTCTTTTTTATTTTCAAACTCAGAATCACATTCAGGTGCATCAGATATGATTATTGCAGTCAGCGGACTTCCCGGGACCGGAACGACAACGGTTTCAAAACTTCTGCAGGAGCGGACCGGCATGGAATTCATTTCTTCCGGTGAAATTTTCCGCGGTATTGCCGCCGAGCTCGGCTTGTCGCTCGCCGAGTTCGGAGCGCTTGCGGAAACAGATGTTTCCTATGACCGTCAAATCGATGACCGTCAGAAAGAACTTTCCAAAACAAAAGACAATCTGATCATGGAAGGCCGCCTCGCCGGCCACATGTCTCTTGAAGTTCCGCCGGGCAAAAAAATCCTGCGCGTTTTATTGAAAGCGCCTTTAGAGACGCGCGTCCGCCGGATCATGAGTCGGGAACAGTCCGCATCTTCTTTTAAATTCGAACTGGACCGGACAAAAACAAGAGAGGAATCCGAAAGAGTCCGGTATGAGATGTATTACGGAATTGATATCGCGGATATGTCGATTTATGACTTGGTGATTGATTCTTTGAAATTTGATCCGGAAACGATTGTTGATTTGATTTTGAGAGCCGTTGAAAAACGGGAATGAATGAGGTTTGTTTCCTTATTCTTTTCATCTTTTAAAATGACGGGTTCAGAGTCAAACTCCTTTCCTGTGAACGAATATTTCTCTTCGCCGCCTTCACGGTGACTGCCGAACGGATAATAAAG
>JAITUZ010000036.1 GCA_031286065.1 Candidatus Methanimicrococcus odontotermitis
TGCATGAAGACATGTCCAGATGGGCGGCGGAAAAAGCAGGTTTTAATTCCAGTATGTCAAATCGAATCGGTTCTTATGCGGATGAGCCGGATGATCCGGAAAATATGAGTTATGATCCCAGCATTTCAGGTGATGATCCGGATGTACCTGACACCATTACTATTCCATACACAAATATCGTTATACATATGGAAGAAATAATTGAATCGAATTATAACCATTACTATAATCCTTCGGTGTTTCTCGGAAATCCCTTAATTTATCCAATTATTCAATATATTTTAACAAATTACCCTCCATCGAGTGCACAAGAGTTTGGAGGAGCACCTGCTCAAATTTCCAAATATCTTCAAAGGGCAGCAATCACATCTTCATCCTCAGCTCAGAGAGCTGTAAATTTGTCTTATGCCTCCCATTTTGTTTGTGATTTGAGCATGCCGTTTCATACGAATGAAGCGGCACTTCAGGCTGTTATTAATCAAACCACTCCTTATAGTACCACTTACTTTATTCCAGAACCCCACTTTTTATATGAAAATGATTATGTGGGTCAAAACTGGACGGGCGGTTTAAAATTCGGCAGTGTTGCAGAAAATACAAATTATGCATACGGAACTTCAAATCCTGTTGCACAAAGCAGAGCATTGGCAGCTTATTCTCATTCCTATGCTCTTACAATAACATATTATATATCAATCAACGATTTCAATAATAAAACTCTTGAATCGGTGACTGACAGATGTCTTTTTGAAGGACAAGCGGCTTTAAATGGTCTTATGGTCTACGGCAAGAATAACAGCATATAATACAACGATGCAGAAAAAATGTGAATTGAAGGAGTGCTGTTGGATAATCTTTCAATTTCCTCCTTCATTTTTATGAAAATATTGGTGAGGTTCATATGTGTGATATTCAAAAAACGGCATTGGGAGAAAGTTTAATCTTATCCGGGCCGATGTTATTGTACTTATTGGTATTTATGCTTCTTGGCATCATTCCATTATGGACGCGAAACTGGTCAGGTCTTCTTTTTCTTGTTTTCCATCTCTCCTTTCTTGTTGTTATTGTATTATTGCCGAATGTCCTCTTTTTTTCGATTTTAAAAAATAAATTAAATATGGAAATTGAGACTTTCTTATATGGCAGCGGGTTTTTATCAAGTATAATTTTTCCTCAGCTTTTTCCCGGAAAATCTGTAAATTCATCAATATTTGAAGAGTTTTATATTCCGATCATTCCGATTGCTTTATCGTTCGCTTCATTGTTTTACATGTATGCCGCCCTGCTCAAAAATAAAGAAAGCGGAAGCCGTAATATTATTTTATTTTTAACGGCGTTGACAATTGTTTTTTTCACCGCCTGGATTTTAAAAGATTTTGAAATAATAAAACAATATTTTGAGTCATTGGAACTGAACTTCAGAATTTTTCAATCTATCTTCCTCTCACCGGTTCTTTTCGGATTGTGCGCGGGCTATTACGCCGTTTACAGAAATGTTCGAATCAGTTTGCGTAACGTCGCATGGACGCCATTTTTGGTAATGTTCTGTTCAATCGTCGGAATTCTGCTGATGTTACTATTTGCGTTCTCGTTTCCTACAGACAGTTCAGAGCCGGTTTCTGAAATCCATTATGCCTTCCCGGGCGTTTGTTATTTTATGACTTCATTTATTATTTCATGTCTTGCCGGAATCATCTGCAAACATTTTAAGAAAATTATTGAAAAGGAATGGTGATTCATATGTCCAATAATCAAAAAACATTGCTTTTGATTGAAAGTTTCATTTTATCCGGTCCGATGCTGCTGTTTGTATATTTTGGGCTGTATATTAGCATCATCATATCACGCGGTTGGAATCAATATAGTACTTATTATCTTTCTCTCTGTACAATTTTTGTTTTGATTGTATTATTGCCGAATATCCTCTTTTTTTCAGTTTTAAGAAATAAATTAAACATGGAAATTGAAACTTTCTTATACGGCATCGGATTTTTATCAAATATTGCAATTCTGGGTTTTTTTTGAGAAATACCGAAAGTTCATCAGCGTATACGTTTGAAGAAAATATGTTGTCTCTCTTTTTGGTTGTTTTATTGTTTTCTTTAGGGTATTATACGTATGCAGCCGCACTTAAAATGAATTACTGATTTCATTTCTCACTTCCTACTTTGCCGGAATTGTCTGCAAATATTTTAAAAAAATCAAGAGTCTGATGCCAGGCAAATAAATGAATGTGTCAAAAAATATCATTGTTGTTTGCCTGTTCCGCATTGCCGTATTCTCAAAATGAATAACAAAAAAAGAAAACGAATGATCAGTCTTTCATTTCATCCGTCTTTTCATGAGTTTCAGAGTCGGAAGCGTCGTCAACAAATGTTTCAGGCGTATGGTCAAAAACATCGTGCGCTAAAACCGACAACTCATCTATGAATTGCTCCTTCAGATGCTCTTCATAATGATCAGAGACAACGGTGTCTTTTCCTCTTTTCTCAAAATCTAAATAGACGTAAGAGCCTTCATGGAAGTCATAATCATCGCAGTAATCCCCGTGGCGCTTGCCGCTGTAGGCGTCAAAGAGCGTTTGGTCGCACGGCGGAATGCGGATATTGTAAGCCGCGCGGGCGATTGCGTGTCCGGCAACCGGCGCGGTCATTAAGAGAAAAAGCCCGATAACAATGGCTTTTAAACCGAAAGATGTCAATCCGTCTTGAATCAAAATGCTGAGCAAAACAAAAAATGCTCCGGTCGTTGCGATTTTTGTTGTCGCGTGCAGCCTGTTGTAAATGTCGGGAAGACGAATGAGGCCAATCATTCCAATCAAAATATCAAAAACGCCGAATAAAAGAAAGGCGTAGCTGAGATAAAGACGAATGACAGAGAAATCGATGCTTGACAAAAAATCCAATTCAGAACACTTCCCCTTTATCAATGTATTTAGATAAGGCCAGAGTGCCGATAAATGAAATCAATGCCAGTAAAATCGCAACATCAAGCAAAAACAGAGAATGCTGAGAGAAGGCATAAATCGCGATAAGCACGACAAGTGTGTTGCCGAGCGCGTCCAAAGAAGCCACTCTGTCCATAATCGTCGGACCGGCGAACAGACGGTAAATGGCCAAAAATAAAGCTCCGGTCGCAATCGTAAGCGCGACGCTTGTAACAAGACCGAATGCAATCATTCAAATGCCTCCAAAACAACTTCTTCCAAATCTTTACGGATCGAATCACGCACTTCTTTCGGGCTGTCGACGTAAATGGAATGAACATAGAATATGCCGGGTCCTTTCAGAGTCTTGTTTTTGATGTGAACGTCCATGATCAGCGTTCCCGGCGTTAATGAGATGGTGTTTGCGAGCATCGTTGTTGAAATGCTGCGGGAAGTCGTAAACGGATAGGCGATGATTCCCGGGCGGATATCCAATTTCGGTTTCATGATTTTATAGACCATGAAAATATTCGCTTTAATAATTTCACGGAAGAGAACATAGACATATTTAATTTTCTTCGGGATTTTGCGGACGACGTCGCCGGCTGAATCCGTGAACGAAAACATATTTTTAAACGGATAAAGAATCAGCATCGAGAAAAAAACGCCGAGTAAATAATTGCCGATAGAAAGGCTTCCACTAAGGAAAAGCCAGACAGCGCCAAGCATCAGATAAATTGCGTATTTTATTATTCGAATCATCTCGGTACACCCCCGAGAACGGTTGTAATATACGCCGTCGGGTCAAGAATTTGAATTGCGATCATATTTGAAATTTCGTAAAGCGGTTCTGGATAGAGGCCCAGCAAAATCATGGCGGCGCACAGCACCGCAATCGGCAAAACGATTTCAAGAGAAATGTGATGTTTCTTCAATGGTCCGCCGGTATTCGAAACAGAAGTGCCGGCATCCGTTTTCAAACTTCCTTTATTTTCACCCCAGAAGACGGCAATCCACGTTCTGAACATGTAAAAAATGGTCACGACCGCCATTAAAAGCGCGATGAGAAGTTGCAGCCAAAATTCACCGCTGACAGCGGATTGGAATAAAGCGAATTTTGAAATAAAACCGCTCATCGGCGGAAAACCCGCAATCGACATGGCTCCGAGGAGGAAAGCCATCGAAAAAAACGGCAGAACCGTAATCAACCCGCCCATTTTTCTCAAATCGCGAGTGTGCGTTTCATGAATGATGCCGCCCGCGATCAGGAAAAGCATGGATTTTGAAATCGCGTGGCTGACAAGATACATGACGGACGCCGCAATCGCCGCTGTTGTTCCGAAGGACAGCCCGAGAAGAATGTAGCCGATCTGCGACACACTGGAGTAAGCCAAAACACGTTTTAAATCGGTTTGCCCCATCGCGGAAATCGCGCCGACGGCAATTGTTATCAGTGAAAAAAACATCAGAATCGGCAAGAAGAAATCTTTTGCCGGATACAGGATCAGAAATTGGACACGCAATATGCTGTAAACGCCGACCTTGATTAAGAGACCGCTGAGAATCGCTGAAATCGGTGTCGGAGCCGTTGGATGGACATCCGGAAGCCAGAATTGAAACGGAACAAGCGCCGCTTTGCTCCCGAAAACGACAATGAAAAGAAGCGCTGCGCCGATAATCGTCCATGGAATCGGGCCGGTTTCGGCAATGAACTGAATTTTTGCGGCTAAGTCGGCCATATTTAAAGAACCGACCGATGCATAAATCGCTACAATCGCGATCAACATCACGAATGAGCCGATCGTTCCGAAAATCACATACTTGTATGCCGCTTCCAGTTTGTGCGCCGAATCCGTAACGTTGAGTTTCTCATTTGCCATAATCAGCCCTGTTGATGCCAAAAGCATGATTTCAAAGAAGACAAAGAGATTGAACAAGTCACCTGTTAAGAAAATGCCGAAAATGCCGGCGAGCAGCAGGAAATAAAGAGGATAGTAACTGGTAGAAAGAGATTGTTTCTCAATGTAATCAAAGGAATAAATCAGGACGGACAAGCCGATAAACGCTGTCAGCAAAACAAGCAGCGCGGACAGCATGTCGCCGACTAAAACGATGCCGTATTTTCCGAATTCACCGATGTCATAAGTCTGAATACCGTCTTGGTAAACTGTCCAAAACAGGACGGACGCGAAAACGAGCAGGAGAGCAGAGGCAATCATTGCCGTGACTTTCTGTGTTTTCGGCTTGTTTCGGAGGAACAGCATGACCGGCGCCATCAGAAGACCGACTGCAATCGGCATCATAACAATATGACTGAGAATAAAAGACTCGATCCAAAGAAATACAGAAATCATCCTCGAAGCCTCCTGAGTTCGTCCACATCGGTCGTCCCGAATTCTTCATTGATGCAGTAAGCCAATGTCAGCAAAATGGCTGTTGTTGCGAAACTGATGACGATTGCCGTCAAAACAAGGGCCCGCGTCAGCGGATCAACGAACAGGGGGTTATCTGCCATTCCGGTCACGATCGGCGCGAAAATGCCATTCGCGAAATCATCCGCAAAGATGAAAGCGGCGTGTTCGTTGATCGCTTCCTCCAAAATCGGCACGCGCACTCCTGTAAAGATGCCGGACGTCACAATCGCCATATTGATCGATTGGCTGATCAAGTTGAAACCGATGACGATTTTGAAAATATCGCGGCGGAGAAGCATATAAACGCCGATACCGAAAACCAATGAAATCGTCAGTGCTGTGAAGACTTCAGTCATTTGAATCCCCCGTTGTGTTTTCCGTTTGAACAGGCGTTTTTTGGTTTGAGCCGTGCTCCTCGGTCCCGCCAAGCGCGGCACGGCCGAAATCTTCTGTTTTTTTAACTTGGTCTGACGCGATGTTTGCGAACGCGAGAAGAAAAGCACCGATAACCGTGAAATAAACGCCGATGTCAAAGAACATAGAGGATAAAAGTTCGATTTGACCGATATGAATGCCGAAAATTTCCAAACTGTAATGAGTAAAAACACTTCTGAAGTAAGTGTGGCCGACAAGCATCGGCGCGATTGCCGTAACGGAAGCAAAAAGCAAACCATAGGCAATCCATGACAAATAATCCGGTTTTAAACGGTTGTTAATGTATTTCATGCCGTAGGCGACATACATTAAAGCGATTGCGCAAACGAATAAAACGCCGCCGACGAAACCGCCGCCGGGAACATTCGCGCCGTTGAGAAGCAAATAAATCGAGAAGAGAAGAGCAACGATAAGAACTGCTCTGGCCATTGTTTTTATAATAACCGTACTCATTTTTTCTCCTCCCCGATAATATTTGAAAAGACTTCATCCGGATTCCTGTTCGCAGAATCCTCTTCAAAGACCGCGGCCGATTTATCGGTGTCTGCCGCGGTTCTTTTGTGGATGCGGCTGTGGATCAAATTATAAACCGTAAACGCCGCGATTGCCAAAACGGATATTTCGCCGATTGTATCATAACCTCTGAAATCGACAACGATTTGGTTGACGATATTTTTGCCGCCTGTAAGTTCAACGCCCTTATCCATGAAGTAGTGGGAAAAAGACTCGAATGCCGGAAACAGATCTGTTCCCATCAGCATGACAAAAAGCGCGGCGGCGGCGCAAAGAGCAATGAATGAATTGCGCAGTCTGACCCGATTCGTTTCGGGGCGAATGGCTTCTTTGACCCGAAACTTCATAATCACTAACAAAAACATAACGGTTGAAAGTGTTTCAATACAAAGCTGTGTCATCGCTAAGTTAGGAGATTTGAGATAAATGTAAAGCAAAGCCATTAAAAATCCGAGAGCGGATGACGATAAAATCATCGGGACATATTGCGGCAGAACCGACGCGCCCCAGGCGGCTAATAAAATGAGGGCGAAAAGAAGCATTTCGGACAACGCGAGCTTGAAAATCAAATTTTCGGAGAAAAGCGGCTGTCCTGATGCCAGTGCAAATCCGACCGGAACGGCAACCATGAGAATAATGAAAAACAACATAATTCCGACATACCTGCGCGGCGGTCCTTTTTGAAGACGGCCGCCGAATGAGGAACCGAATGAAAAAGCGTTGTCTACCATGGTATTGTAAAGATAATTGAAACTGATTTTCGGATGTTTTTCATTGAAAGAAACTTGCCGCGCCGCGATTTTGTCATACTGCGTGTAGAGCAGAATGCCGAGCGCAAAAGTAATCATCGTCATAATAAACGCCGGCGTGACGCCGTGCCACAATGCCGCGTGAAGATGCGCAGCGCCCGAAAAAATCGAATGGATTGCGGGCTGGATCAACGTGTCAACGAACGGAGCCGGAACAAGACCGACGGCAATGATTAAAACAGCCAAAATCGCCGGCGGCGCAAGCATGATCAGAGAAGGGTCATGGACGTGTTTGGGAACATCAGGGTCTTCCGTTCTTTTTCCCGTGAAAATTTTGAAAATCAGCCTGAATGAATAAGCGAAAGTCAAAACGCCGCCGATAACCGCAAGAACGGGAATGATGTAAAACACCCCGCCGCCGAGGGCTTCTGCCATATGCACAGAAGATTCATAAAAGAGCTCTTTGCTCAAATAACCGTTGAGCGGCGGGATTCCGGCCATTGCCGCGGCGGCGATGATCATGAGAATGAAAGTAACGGGCATTTCTTTGCGCAGCCCGCCCATTTTACGAATGTCTCGGGTGTGCAGCTCATGCGCGATAATACCGACCAGCAAGAAAAGGCACGCTTTGAAAGCGGCGTGATTGAACAAGTGGAAAACAGCGGCGGGAACGCCGATTCCGGGTTCTGCGAATGTAGTAAAACCAAACATTGTCATCAAATAAGCCAATTGGCTGATTGTTGAAAAAGCGAGAATCGCTTTAAGGTCGGTTTGTTTGAGCGCAAAAAATCCGGCGCCGACCATTGTGATTAAGCCGATTCCTGCGACCAGCACAAGCCAGTCGACTGTTCCGGAAAACATCGGATGAAAACGCGCAACCAAAAAAATACCGGCTTTCACCATTGTCGCCGAATGCAGAAAAGCGCTGACAGGCGTCGGCGCTTCCATCGCGTTCGGCAGCCAAATAAAAAAAGGACCTTGGGCGGATTTGGCCAGCGCGCCGATGAGAACAAGAATCAGTGTGATTGTGAAAAGCGGGCTTTCTTTGACCGACGCCAGCATTTCAGGATTGGTCAGCATTTCGGAAATGCTGTATGTGCCGGTCATTGCGAAAAGGAACATGAAACCGACAAACATGAAAAGACCGGCGCCGCCGGTTATTAAAAGCGCTTTGGTCGCGCCGTAAACGGATTCTTTGGTTTTTCTGTAGTAGCCGATCAGCAGAAATGAACTGATGCTTGTCAGTTCCCAGAAAATGAAAAGCTGAATTAAATTGTCGGAGAAAGCGACCCCGAACATAGAACCCATGAAGATAAGCAAATACTGATAGTAGCGAACAAGATCTTCGTCTTTGGAGAGATACTTGTTGGAATAAGACAAAATCAATATGCCGATAAATGAAATAATGAGACCAAGCAAAACGGCAAGACCATCCGCATAAAATGCCAGATCGACCGAAAGACTCGGAATCCACGGTATTGACCCCGATAAATAATTTCCGCCCATTGTTGACGGAATCATGGAAGCGATCAGAAGAAAACAGACCGCTGCAATCGCAGCCGCGAACCACCCGACTTTCTCTTTCATAAGTTTATAAGCAAACGGCACGGCAAGTGTCATGACAAAAGGCAGCAAAACGATGAGTGCAGCAAAATAAATCAAGTCCATTATAATCACGCCATGTCTTTTCAATCAGCGAATGCGAAACAAAAGAAAACATCACATTTGAAGGAACTGTCATATATAAATTTTTGGATTTATCATATAAGAGGGCACATAAAAAAAGGCGGAATCCGCATCATAAAAATAATAAGCTGAAATCTGCCGATTGGGTCTGACCGTAAAAGAAGGAGCCGAGTCAGCCGAAAAAGAGATTTGAATCGGCGGAAAGAAGAAGCAGGCGGAAGAATCAGGCAAAAATTAAGACAGAATAATTTAATATACATTGCATATTAATGCTTTTATAGAATTCTTTTTGAATTCAAATGATTCTCTTCAAAGGAGAGAAAACAAAATGAAAGACACAAAAAAAACTGATTCAAAACCTGCAAAATCAAGCCCGGCAACGAAAGAAACACCCAAAAAATCAGGCTGCGGATGCGGCTCAAAAAAGAAATAATTGATTTTTTGAAAAATTCGGTCGATTTTAAAAAAATGAAAAACATTTTGCCGAAAAAATCAGGCAAATGATTCTTTTTTTACATTTTTGCCGCCGCCAAAAAACCAGGCGGCATTAGAGTCAAACTCGTCAGTGGATGAGTCCTTGATGTTATTTCCGGCAGCTTCTTTCAAGGCGCCGAAGTCTTTTTGAGAGGGAAATCAAGCCTTTGAACTTGCTCATTCATTTTATCGTTTTCTACTGTATTTATGTGAAAACAAAGCTTCGAAGGCTTCTTTGATCTATGTGCTGAAAAAGTGGATCATCTTCCTGAATAATAAATTAGGTGGGTTGTACCATATGTGAATACTTCTTATTTGTTTTAATTTTGAAGAAAATGAAATAAATTAAAATTGATTTCGGTGCATATAAAATTTTTATTCATAAGATATAACAAACTAACCGAGAGATAGTATCTCAATGTAATAAACGAGAGGTATTTTATATATTATGCAAAATAATTAAGATTGCCTTAATTTATCAGTAGAATAATAATTAGACTGACGAATTGAGATCAAAAATGGAGGAAAATTTTATGACAAACAAAACACCCATGTCAAAAGAAGCGGCCGCCAGAATTCAATCAAACTCTGCAAAAAGCGGAACAAATCAGAGTTTTGCAAAAAGAGCCCAAAGCGCCGCTGACAAAAATAACAAATCTTAATCCTGAAAATAAGAAGAAGGTCAAACTTCTTCTTATTCAAGAGAACTGTTTTTAAACACAATACAAAGGCAATAAGACTTTTTTGGATCCTGCGAGTATGAAAACGCAAATCAGTCCGAGCAGACACATGAGAATCGGAACTGCCGGAGCCGGCACAAGCCCTGCTGCAAATGCCGCCGCCGGCGGATGTTCAAATCCGAACAGCGCCATCAGCAAAGTCGAGAGGAAAACGGCCAATTCGCAGAACAGAACCGTATAAACAAAAGCTGGGTCGGATCCTTGAACCGAAATGTTCGCGTAAAACACACAAATCCGACGGTTGCGCTGATCTACCGGATATCTGCAAAGATATCAAAAAAGGAATAACAGAGAAAAATCTCTGTTTTTTAAGTTTCGTTTATTTTTCAAATTAAGGCATGTCCATGCCCATACCCGGGTCCATGCCGCCCATACCCATTCCCGGAGCGCCCTGGGATTTGGTGGTCGCGATCACGTCGTCGATTCTGAGAATCATGACGGCGGATTCAGTGGCTGCGTTGATGACCTGAGTTTTCACGCGGAGCGGTTCGACAACGAACTCTTTCCACATGTCGACAACTTCGCCTTTGAAAACATCGAGGCCGGCTGTCTTTAAGCCTTTCTCGTGGCTGGAGCGGAGATCCATAAGCATGTCAATCGGATCAAGACCTGCGTTTTCGGCAAGTGTCTTGGGGATGATTTCAAGAGCTTCGGCGTAAGCGCGGACAGCGAGCTGTTCTCTGCCTTCAAGCGTTGCCGCGTACTCGTTGAGCCTGAGTGAAAGCTCGACTTCGGGAGAGCCGCCGCCTGCGACAAGTTTCTTGTCTTCGATGACGACACCGACAACTCTGAGAGAGTCTTCAAGAGCCGTTTCAACGCTGTCGATGACATGGTCGGTACCGCCGCGGAGAAGGATGGAAACGGATTTCGGGTTCTCACAGCCGGTAACGAAAATCATGGCGTCGCCGGAAATTTTCTTTTCTTCAACGAGCGCGGCGTAGCCGAGGTCGGCCGTACCGATTTCATCGAAGTTGGAAATCAAAGCGGCACCGGTTGCGCGGGCAAGTTTTTCCATGTCGCTCTTCTTGACGCGGCGAGCAACCATGAGTCCGGCCTTTGCGAGGAAGTGCTGCGCCATGTCATCAACGCCTTTTTGAACGAAAACGACATTTGCGCCGCTGTTAATGACTTTGTCAACGGTGGCTTTGATCATGGCTTCTTCCTGGTCGAGGAAAAGCTGAAGCTGGTCCGGTGAGGTGATTGAAATTTCAGCGTCGATTTCAGTGTCTTTGAGTTCGATGGCTTCATTGATTAAAAGAATCTTAGCGTCTTTGACCATTTCGGGCATGTTGCTGTGAACACGCTCTTTGTCAATGATCATGCCTTTGATGAGTTCGGAATCTTCGACACGGCCGCCGACTTTCTTGACGACGTTGATCTGTTCTCTGTCGACCTGTTTTTTGCCGTTCACATCGTCAACGATGCTGGTGACAGCTTCAACGGAGATTTTTGCCAAAAGTGCTTTAGAGGATTCCGCGCCTTTGCCGGTAATGGCGGTGGACGCGATGCTGGTTAAAAGTTCAACATTGGTTTCGTCGACATCTTTCGCAAGTCCCATAACGAGCTCAACGGCTTTGGCGGCGGCGAGCCGGTAACCGGATGCGATAACAGTCGGGTGGATGTCCATGTCGATAAGGTCTTCCGCTTTCTTTAAAAGTTCGCCTGCGACAACAGCCGCGCTTGTCGTGCCGTCGCCGACTTCTTCGTCCTGCGTTTTGGAAACTTCGACGATCATTTTTGCGGCGGGATGTTCAATGTCCATTTCTTTCAAAATGGTCGCGCCGTCATTTGTAATTGTAACGTCGCCCATGGAGTCGACAAGCATTTTGTCCATGCCTTTGGGACCGAGCGTCGTTCTGACCGCTTCGGCGACCGCTTTGGCGGCCATGATGTTGTTGCTCTGCGCATCTCTTCCGCGGGTGCGCTTGCTTCCGTCTTTTAAAATGAAAATGGGTTGTCCTGACATATTTATGTCTCCTTAAATTTTGATTATTGGGATATGATTATTAATTGGAATATTTGACAAGTCAATGATTGAGTCAGCGACAGGTCAATTTCTAAAAATCCGGTGCGCTGAAGAAAAGCTCAATCCTGCTTCTTCAAACCGCAGCTGAATCAGACTTTTCCGAGATTGTCTTGACATTTCCGATGTGCTTCCCGGACCGGCGGTCACTCTTGACATCTGTTTACTCTTTACCGAAAAATGCTGTGAAAAAACGCATTTTCCGGACAAATCGCGGAAAAATTACGTTTTGGAATTGATTGAACTTCTATATAAGACAAATGGTTCGATGATTTCAGAAGCGCATTTGAAGAAATGACGAAAAAGGTTTTAATCTGATGAAAACCTATTAAGTTTTCAATCGGTCCTTTCTATTAGTTAAAAATGATTCAGATTGAATGTTTCAAATTGAATGTTCAGATGGAAAAATTCTTAATATAAATTTTTCAATTTTCACTTTTTAGAGCATAATTAATATCAGAACTGATTCTCAAAATTAAATTAAAATGGAGGAGGGTACAATATGGAAGACGCAATTAAAGGCACTGAAATCACAATCAGTCTGGAAGATCTCGGCATGAAGAAAACGGCCGCGGGAGACGAAGCGGAAAGAGCAAAAGACAATACCGCCGCAAAAGGACACGCCGCCGAAGAAATTATTGAAATCGGAATTGAAGAAGAGACTGTTGAAAAAACAACAGAAAAAGTCGCCGCCGAACAAAAATCTTTCCTGGAGAAATTAGCGAAGCGCTTTGAAGAAAACGGACCCATTGACCCCGCACTTTTCGTCAAATACGACGTAAACCGCGGCCTCCGCGACGCTGACGGAAACGGCGTTTTAACAGGTTTGACCGAAATCAGCGACGTTCAGTCCGGACGTCCCGCCAAAGGCGAAACGGAACACAGCAAAGGCCGTCTATTCTATCGCGGCATTGACATCAATGAGCTTGTCGGCGGCTTTGTTTCCGAAAAACGTTTCGGTTTTGAAGAAGTCACTTATTTACTGCTGTTCGGAACGCTGCCGACAGAAGACCGGCTGGCGGAATTTAAACAGCTTCTCGGCTTCTACCGAACGCTTCCGGACAACTTTGTCCGCGACGTTATTATGAAAGCGCCGAGCGAAGACATGATGAACACGCTTGCGAAAAGCGTTTTGACCCTTTATTCTTATGACAAAAATCCGGATGACACCTCCATTGAAAACGTTCTCCGCCAATGTCTTGAATTAATCGCCCTCTTTCCGGTTATGGCTGTTTACGGGTATCAGGCGTATATTCACAGGTATGACGGCGTCAGTTTGACGATTCACAATCCGCAGCCGGAATTATCCGCCGCGGAAAATATTCTTTACCTCCTTCGTCCGGACACCAAATACACCGAACTCGAAGCCCGCCTTTTGGACTTGGCGCTGGTGCTTCACGCCGAACACGGCGGCGGCAACAATTCAACATTTACCTGCCGCGTCGTCAGTTCGTCCGGAACGGATTCATATTCAGCGATCGCTGCCGCCCTCGGCAGTCTGAAAGGCCCCAAACACGGCGGCGCCAATATTAAAGTCGTCAAAATGTTTGAAGATATGAAAGCCAATATTTCAGACTGGACCAGTGAAAAAGAGGTCAGTGATTATCTCCGAAGACTCCTGAACAAGCAGGCGTTTGATAACGCCGGTTTGATTTACGGAATCGGTCACGCCGTTTATTCTTTAAATGACCCGCGCGCCGATATTTTCAAAAAATTCGTTGAAAACTTGTCAATCGAAAAAGGGCGCGAGGAAGAATTCAAACTTTACGCGATGGTGGAACGCTTGGCGCCTGACATCATCGGTCAGGAAAAGCGCATTTATAAGGGCGTTTCGGCGAACATTGACTTTTACAGCGGATTTGTTTACAGCATGCTGGATCTTCCGATGCAGCTTTACACGCCGATTTTCGCAATCAGCAGAATCGCCGGCTGGAGCGCGCACCGCCTGGAAGAACTCATCAATTCCGGAAAAATCATTCGTCCGGCCTACAACGCTGTCGGAGAACGCCGGCCGTACGTTCCGTTAAAAGACAGAACGTCCGCTGAAACAGGAATTGTTTTTGAAGACTTCTGCGCGGAAGCTCAAATCAAAAAACAAGAGTAATTTCATTTTCTGTTACTTCGTTTTCTGTTAAACAAGAAGACCTTTGTCGGTTTAACAGAAAAATTAAAAACTTTTGAAATAAAATCATAAAAAGCTGAAAAAGGCGGCGCATGAAACGAGTTCTTACGCCGCCTTTCTTATTTGGTTGATTACAAGGTTTTGGGTAATTTCGTTTTTTGTTTTGGATTGGTTACAGGGGTGGGGTTTACTGTTGATCAGTTTATGTTTGGTGGAATATAAACTGAAAAATTGAGTATGATTTTTCTGTATCGGAATCTGATAGAATATGATTCCGGTCTTTTGGCAGGCTTACAGAAAAAACGCTGAAAACTGCCGAATGTAAACTGTCATTTCAGAATGAGTTTACATTACATCCATTTATTTCATCTCATATATATATTTTGTTTTATTCCTGTTTTAACAGCAACATAAAATATAAAACGATGAAACGAATTGATCAAGTAAAATCAAATACGGAAAAACAAGAAAACGGAAAAATAAGAATATGACACGAAATTTTTCGGAAATTCCGATGACAGCGGAAATCAAAGCTTTTTTGCTTTCCATTGGAGCCGCGGACACTGAAGACGAAAAGATGGTTCTGCCGACACTAAAATCGACGGCCGGGCCGAGCGCGGGAAGTTCCGGCTCTGTTTTTATCGCTTCAAATGGCCGGCGCGTCCGGCTGAATTTAGATAAAAACGCTCCGCTTAAAATTCGAAAAATACCGGGAACCGCCGATGAAATCGCTGTCTTTTTCCAGGCGGGATCAGATCCCGTTGTCACCGGAAAAATAGAGCCGGCTTTGGCGCACTGCCCTGAGCAGGCGTATCTCAATTTGTCCGAAAAATGTATTTTTGACTGCAAATACTGTTCCGTTCCGATTCTTCGGGGACATACAAAAACAAAAGAAGAGACGTTAAAAATTATCAAGGACGCTTTCAGCAAAGGAAATGCCAAAGCGATTTCAATCACGTCCGGTGTTGAAAAAACGCCGGAAGGCGAATTGGAACGTGTTTTAGAACTGATGCCGGAATTGAAAAAAATGAACGTACCTGTCGGCGTTTCCATTTATCCGGTATCCGGAGGCTCCGAAAAATTAAAAAAAGCCGGCGTTTCGGAAGTCAAATATAATATCGAAGCGGCCGACCCTGAAATCTTTAAACGCGTCTGCTCCGACCTTTCCGAAACCGCCGTTTTTGATGAACTTGAAGAAGCCGTCCGCTTGTTCGGCCGCGGCAAGGTTTTCAGCAACGTCATTGCCGGGCTTGGTGAAACCGATGAAAGTATTGAACGAATGATTGAAAAACTCGCGGATCTCGGCGTGATTTCCTGCGTTCGGCCGATTTATGAAAATGCGCTTCGAAAAAACGACTGCTTCATGGAACGGCCTTCCAAAGAACGGCTCCTGAAATTGTTTGAAGCGCAGAAAAAGATTTCTCAAAAATACGATCTGTGTCCGGAAAAATCCGAGACGATGTGTTCATTATGTACGGGGTGCGATATGGTTCCCGGAAGAGACGGCTGAATTAAAATATTAAAGATAAATAAAAGATTGAGGCGCAGAGTTTACTCCAATATCAGATAAACTTACTGATTTTTCATATTTGCTGATATTTCCTAATTTATAAGCAATCGCTTTTTCTTTTCCTTTATAGTAATTATTGTAAAATTCCCGGCTGATTCCGGCATGTTCCGAAGTTTGTTTCCAAACACATTCGGGGTCATCTTCAATAATGTCTAAAACATCAGCTTCGCCGACAACCTGCATTACAGGTGAAGTGGCATAAATAATAATTTTACGGACATCTGAACGGCATCGAACCTTTCTGAATTCGAATTGTTTTTGCCCCGTTAAAATTTTCTCTACATGCTCAGGATTGATTGATAATAACATTCTGCACATCGACATCACCCATTTCTAAAATTTGAATAAATTCTTCCGGACTGTAAATAAGGTTATATGGGTAAGTTGAAAATAACCCGTTGTCGGATAATTCTTTATAATTTATATTATGACCTTGACCAAAATAGCCGTTATAAACCATTTCTATCATGACAACATTACGATTTTGGTCATAAATTCGGAGCAAAGTTTCCGGCGTATATATTGTTTTATTCCCAGCCATTTTTATAAATTCGGTTGCCGTGATTATTGGATGATTTTGATCTTTAACAACATCAATTTTTGTAATTGTACAATATGATGTCAGCACCGATTTAAATTGTTTTTTGGGACCGCTAAAAATCCGATATATTCCAACCGGTTCACCGACATAATAATGCATTGAAGAGAACGGTGTTGCAATATAAATTTTTGTTATTCCGTTTCCTGCTGTTTCTTCTTCAATTTCCGTTTTTGCCCCTTTTAACTCAGAATAGGGAAATAATTTGTCATGATAAGAGTCATAAATCGGGATTAAACCCGCTTTTTTAAAATTCGGAGAAATAAATGGAAAAGATATGTACGGGTTAGAATAACTAATATCCTGCCGGCTCTTCAAATAGATGCTTTCGCCTCGAGAATTTATTCCAACTTTTTTAAAGCCGAATCTTTTAAAAAGACTGACGAGTGATTCATGCTTTTCAAAAACCGTCACATAAATTTCTTCTTTTTTTGTTTCCTGCCAGCGCCATAAAGAAACACCCAAAGCTCCTTCCCCTAAGCGTTGTCCTCTGAATCGTTCTGCCAATCGAAGTGTGCCGATTTTAATTCGCGGCCGTGCAGGCAATTCGCTTGTTTCCAATTCAATCGGCTCATTCTCTTCTTTTAAATAAACAAACGCTCCAATACCTTCATCATCATAAAAAACCATTGCGTTTTCATCAGCTTCACTTTTTTTCATAAACCACTCCGAAAATTCTTGATAATCTTCTTTAAGTGAATCAAAGAACGAATCTGATAAATTTACATCTGAAAATTTATACCATTGAAATTTTCCAGCCATTTAATCCCCTTTTGAGTTATATTTAGATAAAACAAATGGAGGCGGATTATATAAAAAATTCGTTTTTCAGAAATACAAAATCTTTAAAAAAGACATGTAAATGAACAGCGGTTCATTTACTCGATTTTGAAAGCTTCTTCCGCAGAAAAGCCGCCGTGGACGACTGCGCTGATTCTTTTTGTCGTGCGCACGGGGTCATCCGACTGGAAAACATTTCTGCCGATGGCAACGCCTTTTCCGCCGGCTTCAAGCGAGTCGGCAATCATTTTCAGCAGGTCCGATTCGGATTCCATGTGCGGGCCGCCCGCGATGATGACCGGAATCGGCGTTCCTTTGACGACTTCGCGGAAAGAGTCAATGTCACCGGTATAATTGGTTTTTACGATATCCGCGCCGAGTTCTGCGGCGAGGCGGGCGGCGTGAGAAACGACATCTTTGCCGAATTCGGAAGTAATTTTCGGTCCGCGCGGGTAAACCATCGCCAAAAGAGGCATGCCCCATTCATCGCATTTTTGAGCGACGTGGCCGAAACCCGCAAGCATTTCCGGCTCGTCTTCCGCGCCGACATTCACATGAACCGAAACCGCGTCGGCGCCGACTTTTATGGCTTCTTCAACGGTTGTGACCAAAACTTTATGATTGACATTCGGGCCGACTGACGTGGACGCGGAAAGATGAATGATCAACCCGACATCATTGCCGTATCTTCTGTGGCCGTGCTTGGCAAGGCCCATGTGGCCGAGAACAGCGTTTGCGCCGCCGAGAGCCACTTTGTCGACCGCTTCCGGCAGGTTTGTAAGGCCGCGGATCGGCCCGACGCCGACGCCATGATCCATCGGGGCGATGATTGTTCTGCCCGTATCTCTTTTAACAAATCTTTCCATACGAATGGATTTTCCGATCATGCTCATAAAAATTCCTCTGCCATGGTTGGTTTTTAAAATTAGTAAGAATGTATGAAATGAATCTGTTTATATTTAAAGCTTTTAATATAGAAAAGGTTTGGTTCCGCCTTGTTTTCTTCATTCGCGGCGGTTTTTTCAAGAAGTTCAAAAAACCCGAATATCATATACATTCATTAAATCAAAGCGTATTAAAATTTAAATCGTATCAATTCTTTTCCATACCATTCTTGATTTGAATTTTAAATAGAGGCAATTTTATGGATAAATATGACAAAGTGATGGAACTGGCCAGACGCCGCGGTTTTTTGTGGAATTCATTTGAACTTTACGGCGGCGCCGCGGGATTCTTTGATTACGGCCCTCTCGGCTGCGCCGTTAAGAGAAAAATCGAAAATCTTTGGCGCAGTTTTTATGTTTTAAACGAAGGATGTATGGAAATCGAAGCGCCGACCATCGGCGTTGAAGATATTTTCATCGCGTCCGGTCACGTCGGCGGCTTTTCCGACCCGCTGACGGAATGCGGCGGCTGCGGCCAATCTTTTCGCGCCGACCATCTGATCGAAGCGCTCGGCATCGAAGGCGTTGGCGCGCTCAGCACCGATCGGCTGGACGAACTGATTCTCAAACACAGCATCGTCTGCCCCGAATGCGGCGGCAGCCTCGGAAAATCCTTTGAATTCAACTTGATGTTCCAAACGAAAATCGGTCCGGGAACAGGCCGCCCGGGATATCTCAGACCCGAAACCGCGCAGGGAATGTTTGTCGATTTCCAGCGCCTCTCCCGATTCTACCGCGAAAAACTGCCTTTCGGCGCCGTTCAAATCGGAAAATCCTACAGAAATGAAATTTCTCCGCGCCAGGGCGTTTTGAGACTGCGCGAATTCACGCAGGCGGAATGTGAATTTTTCGTGGACCCCGATGTCAAAACGCACCCGAATTTTGACAAATATAAAGATATTAAGCTCACGCTTTATCCGCAGGCGCAGCAGGAAGACGAAAACGGAACAGCGATTCAGAAAACGGTCGGAGAAGCGGTCGCTGACGGAACGATCGCGCACGAGTTTTTAGCGTACTATGTCGCCCTGACGAATGATTTCCTGACTTGCGCCGGCATTTCTTCTAAAGACCTTCGTTTCCGCCAGCATTTGTCTGATGAGATGGCGCATTACGCCGTTGATTGCTGGGACGCGGAAATCAAAACGGACCGCTTCGGCTGGGTGGAAGCTGTCGGCATTGCCGACCGAACGGATTATGATTTGACCGCGCACGCGAAACAGAGCAAGACCGACCTTTCCGTTTATATCGAATATCCTGAGCCGATTTTTGAAAAACGATTCATTGTCAAACCGGACATGGGCAAACTCGGCCCGCTCTTTAAAGGAAAAGCCAAAGCTGCCGGCGACGCACTTAAAGAACTCAGCGCAGACGCGATTCAAAAAGCCGGCGATGAAATTGAGATTTCCATTGACGGCGAGATATTTGCCGTCCCGAAAAATTTGATTTCTTTCGGCGAAGAAAACGTTAAAATATCGGGCAAAACCGTTGTTCCGCACGTCATTGAACCGTCTTACGGCATTGACCGGATTACTTACTGCGTGATGGAGCACGCTTATGACGAAGAAGATTTGGCCGCCGCTTCTAATGAAGAAGATGAAGAAAACAGACGCATCATCATGAAATTCAGAAACGGGACGGCGCCGTATCAGGCGGCTGTTCACCCGCTGATGGGCAAACCGGAACTTTCCGCCGCCGCCAAAAAATTGTTCAATGAACTCGTGGCGTCAGGCATCATGTCGGATTATGACGAATCCGGAACGATCGGTAAACGTTACAGAAGAAATGACGAGATCGGCATTCCGTATTCGATAACGATCGACTTTGACACGATTGAAAAGGAAAACAAACCGGTCACAATCCGCGACAGAGATACGATGAAACAGATCCTTGTTCCTGCCGGCTGTTTGGTTTCCGTTATGAAAGAATTGCTTTTAGAAGAAAAACGATTTGAAGAAAGCGGGGAAATCATTTCCCGCTGACTTTCATTTTGATTCGAATTTTTTTATTTACAGGGAATTCATTAAACGCCGGGTCAAACCCGATAGAATGCGTGAAAAACGAATTTTAAAATACAATTTTGATTCGTTTTCAAATTATACAATTTTTCTTGAGTTGCTGTGCGAATAAATTTTTCAAAAACCACGTCTTTAAGATATGTTGAGCGGCAGATGCCGTTTTTAAAAATGAAAAGATATATATACGAGTTGGACGTATTTAGGAAATAACTCAAATTTAATTGAGTACCATTTAAGCCTCTGTAAAATATAATAAATTAATCATACAATGTGCACTGAAAAAAAATGCAGCAGTAGCAAAAACGACACCTCCGTTAAAAAACACACCAATTTGTTCAGAATATAACTCCCCTCCTGAAATATCTGACAGCCCGTTTGTCTGAAACGGGTTTTCTTTTTTATTTCTCCATTTTTTTTATTTCTCCGTTCATCAGATTTTTTTCCGTTTTTCAAAGTATACCCTTTTTGATCAGAATTGAAAAATCGGAGCTTGTTTGACCATTTTAAAATCCGCGCTTCCCGATTGCGGCGCAGCAATGCGCCAATACGTCAATACAGCAACGGCGGCGGCAGCGCGGCGGTCATGACGGCGCAGCCGAAAAATGACGAAAATAATCGCCGCTTTGTGATGAATACGAATAAAAAGAAACGAGCACAATCAGCAGAATGCCGTATAATACGCGCCGTTCTTTTGGACCGTAACGGGCACTTCAAAAAGCGCGGTCAGATTTTCATCCGTTAAAATGTCTTCTTTTTTGCCGTCGGCGAAAATCCTGCCGTTTTTGAGAAGGATCACACGGTTGATTTCCGGAATAATATCCGATAAATCATGCGTGACCAAAATAATATTTTTGCCGGCCCGGGCGATTGAGCTGACGGTTTTGCGGAATTGATCAATGGATTTCATGTCCAGGCTGTTGGTCGGCTCATCCAGGACAAGCGCTTTCGGATCGTGAACAAGCGCGCGCGCGATAAGCGCTTTTCGGGCTTCTCCCGATGAAATTTTCGTCATTTTTTGACGCGCCAAATGATGAATGCCTAAAAACTTTAAAACTTCGTTCGCCATCGCCTTCATTTCGACCGTAACATCAAAAAAATCATCGTAAATGCCGGCGCTTGAAAAATATCCGGAAATAACGGTGTCAAAAACAGTATCGTCCCGAAGGCAAGTATATTGAAGGTCTGTCGTAATGATACCCAGCCGCTTGCGCAAATCGAATATGTTCCACATCTTTTCACCCATAATGTCCGCCCGAAGACCGGGAGCATCCGCAATCGGATAATATTCCCGAGTCAAGACTTTGATCAGAGAAGATTTTCCCGATCCGTTGGGACCGATGACAGCGATATTTTCATCTGCGCCAACCGTTAAAGAAATGCGGTCTAAAACGAATTTATCGTCTTTAATCACGGAAACGTTTTGAAAATCAAGAAGAAGAGAGTCATCGCTCATAATAAAACCTCATCGGCGGTTACCGGATTAAAAAATTTGAATCATTTAAATTACAGATAAATTTGGATTCCTCCTAAAATATGATTATATTCGGAAACCATTTCCCGCGGCCCGCTGTAAGATGAAAGCAGCGACAGCCCTTCAAGGACGATCGTATTGTTCATGCACACGACATTGCCCTCATCGTGCTGTCTCACGGCAATCATTCTTTGATCCGCGCTCAAATGAACGAAATATCTGGATTTATTGAACCATTCTGAAGAAATCGAATCCGGGCTGTCGCGTCTGACAGAAACGTATATTTGGGACAGATTGAACGGCGCATTCGGAATCAAGCTTTCACTTGGCTTTGAATTCTTTTCCGCTTCGGAAGCATTCAATTTATCGTGAAGAGACGTTATGATATTTTTGTTCTCCGCTTCTTTTTGCTCCAAACGGCGGATGGTTTCCTGTAATTCTTTGACCACGGCCTCGTATTCCTTTTTTGTATCGGCGGCCGTTTGTCTGATATTTTTATCGAGGATGTCTTTGTATTTTTCTTCTAAAAGAGGTTCAATCGTGCTTTTGTGCTTTTCCCAGATGCTGGACGCGATGGCGTCTTTCTGGTCTTTTTTCAGTTCAAACATGAACGAAGAGTCGATCCTTTGCAATCCTCTGGCGAAATAATTGTAGGCTTGTTTTGAAACTAAGGAACAAATCCAAGTTTCGCCTGACTTGATCGTTCTTTCGGAATCATAATGCCTGTACACGCGTATGCCTTTATATGTGGAACTGATCCGGCCGCTCTCGTCCGCCAGAAAAGTCAAAACCGCCGTATTCTTTATATCCTCCCAATCTTCGTCGGCCAATCCGAATTCTTCATTGGTTTCATTTACCCATTGATTAAACTCCATTTATACCTCCCCCTTATTTTCCAAATCAATGCTGTCTTCGATGATTGGATTCTTCATTGAAAGCAAAGGCATTTTTTCCAGCTCGTGGAATTTGTCCGCCGATTGTATGACTGCTGACCCGACCGTGTTTGCAAAAGCGGCAACTTCGACCCTTTTGCCCGCGGCTTGGACATGCTGAATAGCCGGTATAAAATCTCGGTCGCCGCTGACAACGATTGCGACATCATAGTGATCTCTGAGAGCGTGTACCACCATTTCGCATGCCATTGCCACATCGACTTCTTTTTGTTCCTGCCTGTTCGGGTCATACGCGTCTCTGACCACGACTCGAAAACCTAAGTAGCGAAGTTTGTCATGCAGTCTTTTTGATGCGTCTTCAAGCCCCATGGCGCCTTTGGAATCAAAAACGTATGCTGCCACCAGCTCTCTTGGACCGAGCAACTGCCGGACAAGAATTTCCAAGTCCAGCTTAAAAGGCAGCGATTTCATCGTATCAACGCTTCTGATGATGTTCCTGTAATCAATAAACATCATTACTTTGTTATTTTTGTTATCAGATCCTATTGCCATTTTTACCGCCCGAAATCCGTTAAAACAATCGCTTTAAGTTTAATTTGTAATATGAACAGAAACTCTTCTCTGCGATTTTTATATTTCTAAAATATCTTTTATCTTTAATTGTCTCTTTAATTTTATCTTTAATAGTTTCTTTTAATGTTTCTTTAATAGTTTCTTTTATGTTTCTTTAATAGTTTCTTTTAATGTTTCTTTAATGGTTTTTGTGATTTATTTCTGTTTTCTAAAACCTGATTTTTCATCATCGATCAGATTTGTAATTTTGCGCAATTTTCGGATTTGATATCTGTACCAAAGAAAAACGACAATCATCGCTCCTATTAAAGCAGATAATAAAATCAGCAGATAAAACGGCGCGCTTTCACTGTAATATTTGACGCTGACAGAAGTCAGCGGACTGTTCCATTTTAAAATATTTCGGCCGTTTTCATCTTCTTCGAATGAATCCGGCGTCGGCGAAGCCGTTCCGATGATTCGGTTTCCGGTCATCACTCCTTTTGGCAAAATAATTTGGATCGCTTCGGCGCCGTCATTAATGATGACCGATTCACTGCCGGACGGCGGACGGAACGTATAAACCAAAACACCCGTGAAATTTTCTTCAAAGCGGATGATCGGCGATTTTTTCAGATTTTCCGCCGAATAAACGGGTTTTTCCATGACCGGACTTTCAAGGAGAGCCGCGATTCCGTCTCCTGTTACAGTAAAGTTTTCAGCCGTAATGAAATAAATCTCTGTAAATTCCGGAGCTTCAAAAGAAAGCAGACTTGAATCGTAAAGAAGAGACACTTCCTGTTGATCATTGACAAGACGGACAACTTGCACCGCTGAAGATTCGGAATCCACGAAATACGTACCGGATTCAACGATTTTGTCTTCATCTCCCGCGGCGGGCATGAAAATATTCAATTCATAAATATCCAAAACCGCGTCAATATCTTCCGCTTCCGTTGCGTTATTCGTTTCTGTCAGCGCGGACAAGCAGCCGCTTAAAGAAACCGCCGCGACAATTAAAATAAGAAACGGAAAAAGACTTTTTTTCATAAGAATCAGAAGGATTTGAATCATAAATATGTTTTTATGGAAGTGATTTTGCGCCGCCGAATGTGAACGGATTTTAAAAAAGAGACGGGAGAAAATTAAACCGCTTCCGCCCGTTTGTTTTAAATTTTATAAAAGTTCAAAAATAACCGATTTTCGAGCTGTGATTATAATTCTGAAGCGGTCTCAGCTTATAGTCATCAAGCAACACATCGTGTATGTTTTTGACCGAAACGGACAAGGAAATTTCTTTTGTCCGGCCGTAGCGGCCCTTGCTGACAACAATGGCATTGATGATACCAAGCATATCAAGCTCGGAAATTAAGTCCGTTACGCGGCGATTTGTCAAAATATCCATATCAACGACTTTGCAGAACTTTCTGTAAATATTATACACTTCTCCCGTTGTAATGCTCTGCGATGAAAGGTTTTGGCTCAAAACGTTGGTGTTGAGCGTGACGATGCTGAACAAAACAAGTTTGGATTGCGTCGGAAGCGTGCGGATGACTTCAACGACGCGGTCAACTTCAATCTTATCCTGCGCGATGCGGACATGGAGTTCCGTAACGAGTTTATCTTCACGGCGCTCAGCGATTTCTCCGGAAACGCGAAGCAAGTCCAAAGCGCGGCGGGCGTCTCCGTGTTCTTGAGCGGCCAAAGCGGCGCACATCGGAATGACTGAGCCGTCCAGCACATTTTCATTGTACGCGATTTCCGCGCGCTGATAAAGAATGTCACGGATTTGGTCGGCATCATAAGGCGGATAAATGATTTCTTCTTCGCCGAGAGAACTTTTGACGCGCGGGTCTAAAAAGTCAGTGAACTTCAAATCGTTGGAAACGCCGATGATGCTGACGCGAGCCTGTTTTAAACCGGAGTTGATACGGGATAAGTTATAGAGAACGTCATCGCCTTTTTTGACAAGCTTATCGATTTCATCCAAAATGACAATTAAAACCTGTTCTTGACCGTCCAAAGCTTCTTTAAATTTATTAAAGACATAATCGGTAGGCAACCCCGTTGTCGGAATCTCTTCGCCGAAATGCCGGGCTAAATTCGCCAAAAGTCTGTATTGCGTGTCAACGACTTCACAATTCACATAAATGACACAGCATTTGACACCCATTTTTTCGCCCATGTTCTCAAGCTCTTTGCCGACATACCGCGTCACCGCTGTTTTTCCGGTCCCCGTTTTACCGTAAATAAGAATATTGGACGGCGTTTCACCGCGAAGCGCAGAAACCAAAATCGTTGCCAGCTCCTCCGTTTGTTCATCGCGGTGAACTAAAACATCGGGAGTGTATGAATGTCTGAGAACATCTTTGTCTTTGAAAATGGATTCGTTTTCAAGAAGGCGTTGGAATAAATTATTGAGGGAGTTTGTCATAATCATTAATTCTCCTGTTAAGACCAATCAGACAGTCGGAAAAAGCGGCTGCCAAAATATACGCTGCCGTATTTTTTCTGATTTTAGTGTTTGCGCGATAATCGGAAAAATCCGATTCCTTTTTTTCAAAACATCATCGGATATTTGCCGGGCCGGCAATATTTTTGAAAAATCAATCAAATTGTGAATTGAATCGGAAAGGTTTTCCCGCCTTCTTTGAAATTCGGCCGCTAAAGCATTTGGACGAGTCCCGATGAAATTTCAAACTTCCGGCTTAATATTTTCGTTGCGGCATGTGAAAATATTACATACAATAATGCCGGTGTTTTCAAACCGGCGTATTTTTGTATCAAATATCCAAGAGAAGCAAAGGTATTAAAGCTTATGGGATTGTAACCCCTTTATTTCCGATGGAAAACAAGAAACGGTTGACATCCTGAATATATAAGTTTTTTATCCCGGCCGAGTCATTTCTTAAAAAAAGACCTGTGCTTCAAATGAAAAACAAACCCAAGAGCAACGGCATAAACAGATTTTCCGAGTTATCGAAAACGAGAAGAGCTGAAAATAAGATTTCCGATGGAACGATTATTTTTTCAAAAAAGCATGGCTGTGAAAAATCATGCCGCGGCGAAAAATCATACGGCTGTAAAAAGAATACCGGCTGCCGCGAAAATATTAAAACAACTGAAAAAAAGTTGAACGAATAATAAAATCAAAAAAATGAAAAGCCGAGCAAATAAAAAGAAAAGCGGATAAGAAGTTAAACTTCATATCCGGCGTCTTCAACCGCTTTTTTCAACGCGGCCGAATTTGTTTTAAAATCATCGTATTCAATGGCCGCTTCTCCTTTTTCAAGATCGACGGCTGCTTTTATGACGCCGTTGACATTTTTCAGCGCGTCTTCGACTCTTCTTTGGCAGTGGCCGCAGGTCATGCCGCCGACTTTAAAAGTGACTGTTTCCATAATTTATGTCTCCTGATTTTGAGTTTTACTTTTCAATTTTGATTTAAACGCGAATTTGATTTATTTTTGTTGAGCGTATTATGATATTTAACGAGCCTGTTACTTGTTCAGCTTGTCAAAAACATCAATAATTTCATTGATTTTTTCTTCGCGCTCTTCCGGTCCGCCGTCAAACGCCTCGCTGACGCAGCCTGATAAATGTCCTTGAAGAACGATTTTAGACGTTTTTCTTAAAACCGCTTCGTTTGCCATGATTTGATGAACGATATCAATGCAGTATTTATCTTCTTCGACCATTCTGATGATACCGTCAATCTGACCGCGCGCCGTTTTTAACAGCCGCAGAACGTCTTTTTTATCTGCTCTCATAATTTCCCTCTCTTGAATTATTTCTGTGCCGCCTCACGCTGAATTGAAAACACTTCATATCCTTCTTTTTCAACCGCCTGTTTCAGTGTTTCGTCATCGGCATCTGTTTTTGAGATAATCTGCGCCGTTCCCGCTTCCCAATCCGCTGTTGCGGAAACGCCAATAATCGAGTTCAGCGCTTTTTCGACGTGTTTTTGACAATTTATACAAGTCATGCCGCCGATTTCCATTCGAACGGATGGACCTTTTTTCAGAGCTTCTGTTTCTTTTTCGCCGGATTTTCCCTTTTTCAAACCGATTTCTTTCAATCCGGCATCTTCAAAGTCGATCGGACAGGATTGCGGCGGCGCTTCCGTGCTGAATTTCGGCTTGAAGAAACGCAGTCTCAGAGCGTTCGTGACAACAAACAGCGAAGACAAACTCATCGCTGCCGCCGCAAACATCGGACTCCGTTTCCATCCGAGCAGCGGATAAAAGAGACCGAATGCAAGCGGAATTCCCAAAATATTGTAGAAGAACGCCCAGAACAGGTTCTGTTTGATATTTCGAAGCGTGGCGCGCGATAATTTAAAAGCCGTCACGGCATCCATCAAATCGCTTTTCATCAAAACGATATCAGCGCTTTCAACAGCGACATCCGTTCCGGTGCCGATGGCGATGCCGACGTCCGCCCGCGCGAGCGCCGGCGCGTCATTGATGCCGTCGCCGATCATCACCGTTTTCCGTCCATTTTGCCGCTGTTCCAAAACAACCTGCTCCTTGCCTTCAGGCATGACGCCCGCAATCACATGATCGATACCGGATTGCTTAGCAATTGCTTTTGCTGTCTTTTCCGTGTCTCCGGTCAGCAAAATAACTTCAATGCCCATGTTTTTAAACTCCGCGACCGCGCGGCCGCTTGTCTTTTTGAGAGTGTCGGCAATTGAAATCATACCGAGAAGCTGTTTGTTTTTTGCAAAATAAAGCGGCGTTTGGCCGTTTTCGGCAATTTCATCCGAGACCGGCGCGAACTTTCGGACATCAATTCCATTGGCAGCCATCATTTTCTCATTGCCCGCCATGATCCGGCTGTTTTGAACAACCGCTTCAATCCCGTGTCCCGCTGTTTGGTTAAAATCGGCGGCCGGCATTAAATTAAGATTCATGGCCGCCGCTTTTTCAACGACGGCAATCGCCAGCGGATGTTCGGACAATTTTTCAACGGAAGCGGCATAAATCACCAGTTCTGTTTCCGAAATGCCGTCAGCCGGATAAAGATGAGTGACAGAAGGTTTTCCGACGGTAACAGTTCCTGTTTTATCCAAAATGACGACGTCTGTCATGTGCGCCGTTTCAAGGCTTTCCGCGTTTTTGAACAAAATACCGTTCTCGGCGCCTTTACCCGTCCCGACCATGATGGCTGTCGGCGTTGCAAGACCCAAAGCGCACGGGCAGCTTATAACCAAAACGGCGATGCCGACGGAAAGTGCAAAACTGAACGGATAGCCGAGCAGGAGCCAAACAATCACCGCCAAAACGGCAATTGTGATGACCGCCGGAACGAAAACCGCGCTGACTCTGTCCGCTAATTTTGAAATCGGCGCTTTTCCGGCACTTGCTTCTTCGACCAGACGGATAATCTGCGCCAGCGTCGTGTCCTCGCCGACGCGAACCGCCTTTATTTTAATGAAACCTGACCGATTGACGGTCGCTCCTGTCACGCCGTCACCGACTGTTTTTTCGACCGGAACGCTTTCTCCCGTAATCATGGATTCATCAATAATCGCCGCGCCTTCAACGATTCGGCCATCGATCGGAACGCTGCTGCCGGTTTTAACAATCAGGACATCGCCGACGGCGACATCGGAAACAGGGATTTCAATTTCAGCGCCGTCTTTTTCAATCAAAGCGGTTTTCGGCGCCAAATCCAATAAACGCGTAATTGCGTCGCTCGTTTTTCCTTTAGAGTGGCTTTCAAGGTATTTGCCGACCGTAATCAACGTCAATATCGTGCCGGCCGACTCAAAATACATATCCATATGATAGTGGTCGACAAGCGCGAAATCCTGCGCCGCCAACCCGTAACCCATCCGAATGATTGCGTAAATGCCGTAAACGACCGCCGCGGACGAGCCGATTGCGATAAGCGTGTCCATCGTCGGCGCCCGTTTGATCAGGCTTTTGAATCCGTGAATGAAATAATCACGATTGAGAGAAATGATTGCTGATGTCGGCAAAAGCTGAGCCATACCAAAAGCGATCGCGTTTTCATGGCCGCTCAGAAAAGACGGAAGCGAGAGCCCGATCATCGGCCCCATCGCAATATACATCAGCGGGATCAGAAAAATAATCGACCAAATCAAGCGGTTTTTCATTCGGCCCGCTTCCGCCGCGGCAGGGCCGGCCGCATCTTTTGAGGAAACGGATGATTTTGTCTTCACTTTATCCGCCAAAAACGCGCCGTATCCGGCACCGACAACGGCTTTGATGATATCCGCTTTGCTGAGAACGGTTTCATCATACTCGACAGTCATGGAATTTTGTAAAAGGTTGACTGTGACGGACGAAACGCCGCTTAATTTGCGGACAGCTTTTTCAACATGGCTGCTGCATGACGAACATGTCATTCCCGTGACGTTGAGTTTTTGTTTGATTTTAAAGCCTCCGACATGAGCGTATTGAAAAAAGATTGGTTTCTTTCTATTTAATACGATACCCCGGAGGGGGGTGTATGAAATGAAACAAAAAGATAAAATGAAGAAAAAGAAGAAGAAGAAGCGGCTGCTTTTTTTAATATTTTGAAAAATGATGCGGCTCGCGCGCAGAATTGATGACCGGCAGATGACTCGCGGACGAGCGGGTAGCCAATGACTTATTTTGACTGCCGTTCATTCGTTTGTTTGCATCGTGTTCTGATTCTTTTGAAAATGTTTGCAGATTGCTCCGGCAAGACAGGAAAAGATAAAGGAAATCAGCAAAAAAAGAATGACAGTAATAACGTAATCATTATGCATAATTTCCGGAGGCGATGGGTATAATATTGCCGATGCCAGCAGGTTCACAAAGATAAGGAGGACGATCAATAAGAACGGTGCCCATGTCGCACTGCACAAACTTATTTTAGTTGTCGTATAAACAGTATAATGACCAATATATAATCCGTAAAGAACCGGTAAAACAGCGAATATAAAAAACTCATAATTCTCTTTTAGGTTTAATATTTCAAAGTCTTTTATCGTTAAGATAACAAAAAAAACAATTGCTATCATCATTAAAAACAAAGCAATTTTGCGGTTTCCTTTTTCATTCGTTTTGAGTACGGCTGCATATGCATAAAATAATGAAACAAACAACAAAGCAATTAAAAGGAAAGAGAAAAATTTTCCGGATGCAGGTATACCCGTACGATTCAAAATAGAATAAATAACTGTATAGGATATGACATTTGACAAAAATCCAATGCTGTACAGGAAAGTCTCAACCCCTATACTTAATTTGTTTCTTAAGACCATATAAAAAAGGATATTCGGCAATAATAGAATCAAAACTAAAAATGCACAAAAAGAAAGAAAAGTAACACTCTCTGCTTCGTCAAATCCACCCGACATCGAAAAGACGGTAAAAACCAAAAATAGACCTATAACGAGCATCATTGGAAATGACAAAATAAAGCTTTCAATCAAAAGCAACTTTTTTTGATTATTGAGCATATGAATCATCGATGTTTATCATAAAAACGGAAGATGGATTGTAAAATCATTTCAATGATATTCTCCCGATTAATTCTTATTCTCTATACGGTTGTCGTTTTATATACCATTATTCTTGCTGTAGACTGTAAGACTGTTTAAAACGGCTTATGGATCTATAAAAATGATTGAATTAAATTAAAGAGATTGAAAATAAAAATTATTTTTCTTCAATCATTCCGAATCCCATCGAATTCTTTTCACCGAGTCCGGACTCATAGCCGAATCGAATAAGTTCATCATCGCCTCGGATATCAAAAATTAAATTTGAACAACGGACAAATGTATCTTTGATTTGAACACGTTTCAATTCGGCAGACAAGATTTCAATTTCAAAATCCATATCACATTTTATGTTGTAATAAAGTTCATATTTTTTTGTCAAATTTTGTTTCAAATTTGTGTAAAATTTAGAGCTGTTCGGCAAAAGATCTTTGACTTTGTTTTTCCCGTCTGTTTCTTCACGTGTTCTTAAGCAAACCGGAGAAATCGTTTTTAATGTCGAGAAAGATTGAGGCGCTTCTATGATGTGCACATCTGAAGGAACTGCTTCAAAATGACCGATTTTTAATAACGGCTCCTGAAAGAACCCGTCTAAAAAAGTAGATAAAAATTGATCATCGGGGGATGTAATTTTCAAATAAATAATTCCATCTCTGCTTCGTATGCCTTCAGGAGTGATGATTCGATCAGAAATATCCAACCACGAAAATGTAAAAAATTTAAATTTATGATATGAATGAAGCGCGGCGGCATATTCGGGATTGCTTGTGTTGAGCGAATTGTAAATCATTGAAGAAAGATGATATTGGTAATTAAAAGGGATAACCGTGTTTTTATCAATTTTTAATTTCAATTCGGCTCTCATAATCTATCAATTGTTTTTATTTATATAAATTCGATTTAGATTGGATTTAATGAACTTTGAAGATTAGGATTGTTCAAGAAGATGATTTCCATCATCGATTTAAGCTAAAATTATCTGAACATTAACTGAAGTATATTTCAATACTTTAATAATCGATTCAAAAAACAAAAAATCAAACAAACTTAGCTTTTTTCAGACCCGCCGAAGGGTCATCAGACAAACCCTTTTCCGAATCATAATACCGATCCAAAACAACAATGTCATAAACGTATTTTTTTTGATTTTCGCTCAAAGAGTTATTCATCCATCCTCCCTTATTGTCTAATCTTTTTGTAATGAGCAAATCGTTGGCTTCAATCCAGCAGCCGTTTTCTTTATAGTGAATAAATTCATCCAAATTTTCATACGGCAAAATATCATACCCGTAATTACTGTCAAATCCGATATCCAGCCAATTGTTTGATAATCCGGCAACCAAATATTTCTCTAAATCATAAATCAAATCTGAAAAACCGAGACCGAACTTTTTTTGTTCGTTTTCATCATAACCGTCTTTATAAACTTCATTAACAATTTCCAAAAGGTCCTGCTCACCAATCGACTCGGTGATTTTTGATAAACATTCCAATGTCACAGCCACTCTTTCTTTATTGTAAAGCGAATGAGAAGAAACTTGTTCACTCATTACAAAAATATCGGCAGGCTCACGAAGTCCTTTTCGATTCACACGCCCGAATCTCTGAGATAAAGCATCAATCGGTGCAGGTTCCGTAAACATGATATCATAATCAATATCTAAAGAAACTTCAATTACCTGAGTTGCAACAACAATTTGCGGACGGTCTGATTCTTTTCCCAAAAGCCTTTTTTCTTTTTCATTTCGGTCTCGCCTGTTAAAACGACCATGAAGCAACATCAGCTCCAATCCTCGTTCTGCCAGTGAGTCATAAACGAATTGAGCCGTTTTAACGTGATTTGCAATCACCAGAATATTTTTCCCGCCTTCCGCTAACGCTTGAATATTATCAAAATAATTTTCCAAACTGCCGTCACAGACATGAACATAATGTCTTTTCCGATTCAAAATCTTAATATCAGATTCGAAATTACTGCTCGGTATAATTTCATTAAATTGGGCTTCCGGCAATTTTTCTCGAATCAAATTTTTTAAAAATTCCGGAAACGTTGCCGACATAAAACAAATTTTACATCCGAGTCTCAACAACATTTTAGCCGTTGCAAGCGTTGAACCGACAATTTGCGGATCATAAGCGTGCACTTCATCATAAATCACCAAAGCATTATGAAATTCCAAATAAAGAAATTCCCACCCCTTGCCGCGCAAACCGAGCCTTAAAATTTGGTGCGGCGTACAAACGCGAATCTGATAATAAATTTCACGAGCTAAATCCGCTTGCGCTTTTGCTAAGCTTTGTTTTTTCAACATTTCAGCAGTATCTGATTTGTTTTCCGGATTTGTTTCATTTTTAAAATGAGATTCGCTCTTCAAATGAGACTCTAATTCTGCTTTCTCGTTTTCTTCCATATTTTGCAAATGATACAAAAAAGAAACAGAATTTCCGTGAAGAGCACCGACAACGCCTTGCTTTTTAAAACCGTCTTTCTCTTTGAAATCATTTTTTCTTTCAAGACCACTGTCTTTTTCAAAACCATTTTCTTCTTCAGCGTCACTGTTCTTATCCCAATGACAAATCTCATTTGAATTAAAAATTTCAGCTAATCGGCGATACATCGCATTTATAGATGCCTGATATGGTAAAACATAAAAAAGACGGGCGTTTTCTTTAAAATTATTTTGCGCCCAAAGTAAAGAAGCTTCTGTTTTTCCGGAGCCGGTCGGCGCCGTCAAAAATAAATTTCCTTCATATTCAGAACAGGCTTTCTGAAACTGCCGTAAACCGTAACTTGAAACCGGATAATCTTTAAGAGAGATGGTTTCTCCCGGTTCAATATGAGCAGATGCTAAATGGTCAGCCGCTTTTACAATGCCTCTTAATTTTGAAGCTAAAGATCTGTTTTCAAAAGAAATTTTCTCAATTTGAGATGGTTCTTTCATCCAATAATTCGGAATTCCCCAGTTAGAATGCAATTCTTTTCCTTTATATCCGATTAACTGCTCTTTTAAATTTTCAAGCTGTTTTTCAAATCGGGGATCTATCCGGTTTAAACAATTTAAATAAGTTTCAATTAAATTTTCAGAATTCTCTTCAAATTCCTTTTTCATTTTTTCAAAATCATTGCCGTCTTCAATCTCAGTGTCTATTCTTTTTTGACTATCTAATCTATTAAGTTTATCGATGTCTTTATGATGCGTAATCACGGCAAAAAGCTGTTCTTCGGAAAGACCGAATTGATAGCAAAAAGCGGCAGATAAAATTTCATGACGCTTTCCCTTCCAGTTTGATGAAGTCCTGAGAACTTCTTGAAATCCGGCCGCCGCTTTTCCTGCGTCATGAAATAAAAGAGGGATGAGGGCTTGCTCTTTTAATTTCTGTCGTTCATTTTTATCAAAGGGCAAACGGTCAATTAAAGAGCAGCCGTAATTATACACGTCTAAACTGTGTTTTTCTAACGTAACAGTTTCTTCTTTCGGACTTTTCGCAAGTAAAATTTCGGAGGAAATCTCCTTTGCGTTCATTCCGTACTCTCCAACGTATGCATGTAAATGACTTCGTTTTCACAAATCCTGTAAAGATTATTTCTGAAAATATCAATGCCAAATTCTGAATTCGGAACAACTTGATACAAAATCATTTTTCCGGGTGTTCTGACAAAACCCAATTCTTCGTTTTCAAAATAATCGCAGTAACGAATGACTCGGCCGCCGATATTTTGACATGGATACGGAATCAATGTCGGTTTAATTTTTCCGGATTCTGTCAACTCAGAATCAATTTCTTCAACTTTTGTAATCCAAGCCACATCTTGAGATCTGCCCAATGTCGGAACACCGACAGGATTTAAAAAGCAGCTTTTAAGCGCCAAATTATCTAAGTAAACTTCTAATTTCGGATTGGAATGAAATTGACGAAGCGCAATGCCCGATTCCGGATTTTTTTTGATTTTGCCGCTTGAAAACATCAATCGTTTCGTCCGCTCCAGATCATAGCCGTCACCTTCATACGAATATGTAAAACCGATATTCGTTTCATCCTTTTTCAAAGGACGGCCTAAGCAGCAACTGATCAGCCCAACAATTGTGGAATAGGACGGAACCGGCGCGCAAATCATTGTTCCTGTATTGATAAGCGGCGTTTTGAAAGTTGAAGAAAATGCTTCAAAAGTGACATGAAGAAGTTTCTTCTTCATCTGATCACTCCTTTTATTGGTTTAAAAGTTCTTTGTTGAATGCTGCAACAGCTTCAATCGGTGAAGAAATTGAAATCAATTTTTTCAAATTCTCATCCGTCTTAAGTTCATCGATTTCCGCTTCATTAGAAATGAAGCCTTTTCTGTAGCCGATATAAACATGTCCTTCAATTCTGTCTTTATAATCGCTGAGAACTTGTTTTAAAGATTCGACATTGATTACCAGATCTTCTTCCTGTGTAAACAAGCGATTAAAAATCGGAATTCCGCAATCAATTGCCGCGAGGATGATAAATTTCGGTGTCACGTCTGTTCCGAACGCTGCCTGCTTTGCGCCGCCTCGGAGAACGGCTAAAGATTTTAAAAGTCCGGCAGCCCTTTGGTTCTTTTTATTTTCCAAATCTTTTAATTTGTAAACTTTCCATCCTTTTTTATCGTCTTCGACAACGGCCTCTTCAATCAATCCTTTTTTCATAAAGTTTTCCGCTTTATTTCCATCCAATTCAATTCTGTCGCCGCGATTGTCAAAGACGCCGATACGATTGTAATCCAAACAGAAAACACCTTGCATCGCTGTTGAATAGAATTGTGTTGTATAAGGCTGCGGCGTTCCTTCTTTGAGATGTACAAAACCTTCATCTTTTGTCAGATTTCCGGATTTGCGAACACCTTTTAAAATGGAAGCGACAAAGGGAGACGCGCGAACAAGCGGTTTAACTTTTTCTTTCGATTTTGATTTTGGCGCTTCTTCAGATTCTTCTTCGGAATCACCATCGTTTTTGGAATCTTTGCCTTTTGTTTCCATGTATCCGAAAAGATCATCTTCGGGGAATTCAACCGGATTTAACTCTCCCGCGATTTTATTTGTGTTTCCTTTATCGTTAAAATCAATCGCTCTTAAAACGCTTGGATTCCAGCCGTTTTCTTCAACCGCTGTGTTTCTGAGCCAGCGTTTCCATGATTGGGCTGAAACATAAGGAATTCTGAATTTTCCTTCTCTCATTGTTTTGACAATGGTAACGTTTCTGTCCTCTCCTTCGCCTAAGCCGGCGCCGTTTAAGAAACTGCCGTCAGCGTCGATTAAAAAAGTTCCCGCAATATGAGTTGATTTCATTTTAGATCTCCTTGATAGTGTTTTATAATTTAAATATTGTAATTTAATTTAAATAATTCTGATGTTAAGTCGCTTGATGTCAGCAATTCAATGATTTGGATTTTATAATTCATTTCAAATTCCGGAAGATTTTTGATTTTTGTTCTCATTTGTCTGTTTTCGATAAAGCTCTGCAAATGTCAGACGAATTTGATAAAGCAGTTCAAAGATACCTTCATCTTTAAATTCAAGCCAGCTGTCGTAATCGAATTTTAATTCTTTACAATCCGATTTTTCCGCTAATCTTGCAAAAGCATCCTCTAACCATCTCGGTTTTAAATAATTGATATTATCCAGCCTTTCTTTTTTAAATCTTTCAATTCCTTTATTCTGAACGAAATCAGCAAAATAAAGTTCTGAAAAAATCTTTATTTTCGGATCTAATTTTTGAGAATCGCTGTGAATCATTCTTTTACCTCAGCTTCTGAATTATAGATGTAATACATTATCGGATCATAGTCTTGAATGAGCGGATTGTACAGATATTTGCCGGACGGATTAAATAATTCAGCGTAATCGTCAAAACCGGCTTCACCGTCTAAAATCATTTCAACAATCAATTTTCGAACCCTGTTTCTATTCGCTAAACCTTTGAAAATATCACTGCTTTTTAATTTTTCAATTTCTTTCAGGTTTTTCCCGTCTTTTAATTCTAAAGCAACTGTTTTCGCAAATGAAAGCGCCTTTTCCGATCGTCCGACAATTTCTGTTTGATAAATTTCATAAAGATGAACCGAAACGCCTGTATATTTTTTATAAGGATAAAGCAAAGAACTGTCTTTAGATTCCAAAAGAGCATCCAATAATCGATTCCCTTTGTCATTTTGCATCAGATTCAAAAATTCCCGCTTCAGTTCTTCAGATTTACGTGATAATTTGCACAAAAATTTCAATGAACGGTTGGGAATTTCAATAATCGAACAGTCCGCACCCGTCCCAGAATTTGAAAAATTCCAAATGTAGACAGCTTCATAATCTGGAAGATTTGCATCTTTCATATCTCTCATGATGTCTAAAAAGCTTTCAAAAATTTTAGCGGTTCCTTCTTTTTTTCCGAGAATTTCTTTTTCGCCTGCGCTAATACGCGCCTGATTTTGTTTTACATTGTGTGAAATTAAACCATAGAGCATCTCTTCAGAAGTACTTTCATAACATGTCAATTTTCCTTTCAAAAGCGATGTCGATAACGGAATGAAATTAACCGCGAAAAGACACTTCGGACATACATTTTGAATTTTTGAAGCTCCGGGAAGGGCTTGAGCGTCATTTCCGATACTGCCGATCAAAGGAAATGTGTCACGTCCGACATATTTTCTTTCTTTGTAATTCAACTTGTGTTTTTGGCAGACATTTTGCCAAGCGGTGTCAATGTCAAAATCATAATTTTCACCGCAAATTTCACAATAATCATATCCGGAAGTGGAGATGCCATCAATTAATTCAAGTAAATAACTTGTGTAAATTTTTTCGTTGTTTGGCTTGTAAGCATTTTGATAAAGGGGGTTGTTGGTTCCAAAAACCATTGTAAAGCTTTTTAAATTTTTATTAAGGAAAGCAATATTGTACTTGTCTAACACATTTCTAAAATCTTCTTGCGTCAAGTCTTCGAGTCGTTTAGCGACTAAATAAGAAATACAATAGAGCCCTTGATCAACAAAAGGATTTCCGGTCCGAGAAACATCAAACACTTTATTCATATGTTTATTCCTATGATATAAATCAATTCAAATATTGGTTTAGAATTAAGCTAATTTATAAAAATGTTACCCCAATAAGAGTAAAATCAAAAAAGTCAGAGGAGTTTCACAAAATCAGACATATCAGCCTTGAAAACGATTTTTATAAACAAAGTTATGTAAACAGGAATTGATATCTCCAGACATCATCGATTTCGTTTGTTTGACAACGATTGGAAAACTGTTAATGAAAATGTGTTAAAAGAATGGTCCAAAAAAAAGATAATCATAAAGCATCCGACCGGCGACAAAATCGCAGTTCAGCCGCATATTATCAAAAACAAGGCGGTATGAAAGCAAAAACATATGACTACCATTTTAATTTCGCTGAAGCAAAGAAACTGAACGGATACGATCTCATGGAACGGCGGCGCGAACTGCTTGGTCAGAATCAAACTCATTTTGATGACGAAGGAAACATAAATTGAGGAATTAGATATGTTTGAAAATTATAATATATCCTTAATGTTGCGTCTGCTGTATACAAAACGTCTGATTTCCATCACATCATCAATGACTGTATAATAGATTGTATAATTTTTAACATATATTCTGTAATATACTACATGCTCTTTGTTGGTGTGAACCGCTTCGGCCGCAAACGGCATAAAAAGACGGCAATTGACAGCCTCGTTGACGGAATTCAAAAGAGATTCGGCGGCTTCCGGATTGCAGAGATCATATTTGAGGTATTGTATGACATCAGCCAGTTCATCTCGAAATGACGGAAGGTATCTCAGTTTATATTTTTTCATTGTCCAGCACCAAGCCAAACTCTTTGCTCAATGATTCAAAGACTTCCTCATGAGTTAATCGGACATCCGTTTCAGCTGCCAATCTATCCGCTTCATCAAGGATTTGCTCAATGTATTCTTGGTCTTCATTAAGCGTTGTTATTTTGTTTCGGGCCGCAATGATTTGATTCCGGACAGTTGTCGGTGCTTTGCAGAATATTTTTGCGATTTCCGTTGTCGTGTAATCCAGGCAGTCACTGTAGTAAAGCGTGAGTAACTCACCGGGCGTCAAGACACCGGCCGCATTTTCCGCAAATTCTTCCAAATCTGCCATATGAGATCTTTTTTGGTCAATTGTCAATGATTCGGATGTCATTTCTTTTCACTAAATTACTAAATAAACGTAATGATATTTAAAAGCACGGCTGAACACATCTAATAAATCAAGAATTATAAATAAATTAGATCTAATTGAATTTTTCAGAATTAATATCGAAATAGAGAGAATTAAAATGACAACTTCATTAATAACGGATGATACTATTGCAGAGAGTGCAGAGTTGCAAAAAGTTTTGGATAATCTTGAACATATTGAATCAATATATCAAAAATATTAGAATAGAAAATATTTTAATCAAATGTGAGCCGGATCTCATTGATAACTATATATACGGCAGAGCTTTGAAAAAGTTTGCAGTAATGCCAAACCCGATCTTCGCCAGGTGGATTATATAGTTGTTGACACCCCTGTAAAATAAAAACTATATAATTCATTTCATATTTTTTCTTTACTTTTAACTTTTTTCCTGACTGATAATGATACCAATCGACAAAGTTACTAAAATTGCGGTACAGGACAACACAATGACCAACGTATCTTTTTTTCAGAGTTCGATATTCGGAACAGAACAGACATCATTAAATTATTCTCTCTTCGATGAATTCACATTTTCTTTTTTATTTTTCTATTTACCATGTTGTCATCCCTTTGTTCTGCGATGTAATCTCTGCCCATCCTGCCAGCTTTGGGTTTTTTCACATAGGACTGACGGAACATTTTTGCCGTTGCTCTTTCATCCGGTTGGTTGAAATATGTAAATTGACTTTCTTTCCGATTCGAACGATAGTTTTATAGATCATGTTTTCGGAAATGCTGTAATTTATAAAATGGTCCGAGAAAGAGCAGATCACTGTCTTTTAACATGACCCTAATTTAGCTGGAGTTCTGGCCAATTTAAACCATCGTTTTTGTGATTGTTTTAATTCCATAAAGGTCTGATTTTACAAAAATATTAACAAAATAATTTCAATCTCATTTTGAGTCTAATTTAAAATAAAAATAAAGGTAAAAACCAATACTCTTATTAATATCCACGGTACTATGTTATATTGTTAAAACTGGTAAAAAACCCGCGAAGCGAGTTTTCTACCAGATCCACTGTACTATATATATTGAACAGCAATTAGAATTCTCAAATTATAATTGCTGTTCATCTGATATTATGATCGTCATCTTAGAATTCACCTCTCTTTTTATTAAATATTTCGAAGCATTCAACGTATATAAATTTTAACTAAATAGGGACTGTTATGAAGGAGGTGTTTTTAAAAATGATGGATAATATTCACAAATCAACTTCAATCACAGGCGTTAAAATCTCTTATTATTTTATTTGCCATACAAAGCTTTGGCTTTTTTCTCATAATATCCAGCTGGAGAAAGAAAATGAAAATGTCCAGATCGGAAAAGACTTGAATGAAACAAGTTACGTCCGCGATAAAAAAGACATAACGATTGATCAAACAATCAGTGTTGATTTTATTGAAAAATCAAAAAACGGTGAAAAACTCATTCTTCATGAAATCAAAAAATCAAATAAGATGGAAGAAGCCCATCAATGGCAAATGATGTACTATTTATATTACTTTAAAGAAAAAGGAATTGAAGCCGAAGGGGAACTGAACTATCCTTTAATTAACAAAAAAGAAAAAGTTATTTTGACAGAAAAAGACAGGAACCGAATACAAGAAATCATAAATGATATTTTTAAAATCATTGAAGGAAAATTGCCTTCACCGAAGAAAAAAACAATCTGTTCTAAATGTGCTTATTTCGAATTTTGTTTTGGTGATGATTTATGAAAGAAAACTATTACATAACTTCAGACGGAACACTCGTTCGGCATCAAAATACGGTTTATTTTGAAAATAAAGATCCTGAAACCGGCGAAATAAAAAAGAGAGCGATTCCAATCAATAAAATTTATTCTATATACGCGTACGGTCGTTTAAGTTTGAGTTCAGGCGTAATTGATTTTTTAGCAAAGAATCAAGTTCCGATTCATTATTTTAATTATTACGGTTTTTATGAAGGCAGTTTTTACCCGAGAGAAACTTTAATCAGCGGCGATGTAACTGTTCAGCAGGCTGCGCATTATTTAGACTCAGAAAAAAGACTTGTTTTAGCTAAAGCCTTTGTAGAAGGAGGAAGTAAAAATATTTTAAAAAATTTAAAATATTATTCAAAAAATGAAATGATTCCGGTTTTATCTCCCTCTATTGAAAATATCGAAAAAGAGTTAACCCGGCTCCCGGAAACGAAAACGATTCCTGAAATTATGAATGTTGAAGGCCGAATACGAAATATTTACTATACTGCATTTGATGAAATTGTTTCAGAAGAATACAACATTATAAAAAGAACGCGTATGCCGCCGGAAAATAAAATGAACACTTTAATCAGTTTTGGGAATTCGGTATTATATAGTACGATTCTAACTGAAATTTACAATACCCAGGCAAACCCGACAATTTCATTTTTACATGAACCGTTCGCAAGACGTTTTTCACTTTCATTGGATATTAGTGAAATCTTTAAGCCAATTATTGTTGATCGAATTATTTTAAAATTGGTAAACAAAAATATGTTAGATGACACTTGTTTTTCAGGAAATATCGGAAATATGCTTTTGAGTGAAAAGGGGAAAAAAATATTCTTATCAGAATACAATGAAAAACTTGAAACAACAATACAGCATAGAGGTTTAAATCGAAAAGTTTCTTACAGAACATTAATCAGATTGGAGAGTTACAAGCTTATTAAACATTTTTTAGATGAAAAAGAATACCAACCTCTTATTATGTGGTGGTAATATGTATGTTATAATTGTTTATGATGTAAGTATTGAATACGTCAATAAAGTTCGGATTTTCTTAAAACAGTATTTAAATTGGGTCCAAAACAGCGTTTTTGAAGGAGAACTTACTGAAGCTGAATATATTAAAGTGATGAAGCATCTTGAAACAATTATCAAAAAAACACACGGTCATATTTTATGTTATAAAAGTCGAGATAAGAAATATCTGGAAATAGATGAATTAGGAATCCCAAAAGCGGAAATTTCAAACTTTTTATGAATTCTCTAATTTGTCGTGGATCTTTATAAATGGACCTCAAAAAGAAGTATCCACGATTTCAAAAATCAAAAAATTTGGAAAAACCTATAAATATATGAAATAGGATATTTTTAAAACGTGTTCATCTGACATTTTTGATTTTATGTCTAAGACAAAAAAAATCTAAAATATCTAATTTATTTCTTGGTTAAAATCAGACCTTTATGGGATTGAAAGGTTAGTTTCTCGGAAACTTTTCCGGGAGCAACACGGTTAAAATCAGACCTTTATGGGATTGAAAGTCCCAAATGCTCGTTGCTTGGTTTTCGTTGCCTGTGTTAAAATCAGACCTTTATGGGATTGAAAGTTAACATGAACAATTCCACCATTCTGATGGAAATGAGTTAAAATCAGACCTTTATGGGATTGAAAGTCATTTAATTAAAACGTATCCGAGAGCCGCCAATACGCGTTAAAATCAGACCTTTATGGGATTGAAAGAAAAAATGACGCAATACCGGAACAAAAAAACCGAATGGTTAAAATCAGACCTTTATGGGATTGAAAGGCATTTTTCCGCTGGCGATCGAGAGATGTACCCGAATTGTTAAAATCAGACCTTTATGGGATTGAAAGCCGAACGAACCATGGATTGCCCCCGATGAAGATGCGTTAAAATCAGACCTTTATGGGATTGAAAGTGTCTCTTTCCAGAAAAATCAAGTTGGGCGTTTCTGGTTAAAATCAGACCTTTATGGGATTGAAAGTCTGCTGATGTTTTTGAATTATGGGCTGTCTCTACGAGTTAAAATCAGACCTTTATGGGATTGAAAGATTTTAGAGATCGTTTTCCCGTTTGCAATGTTGCTTGTTAAAATCAGACCTTTATGGGATTGAAAGATTGCGGTGTTGACTGCTGCTGGTATTGTTGTAGTGGTTAAAATCAGACCTTTATGGGATTGAAAGGTTTTTTGGTCACTGCAGAGAACAACCGCGGTTGCGGTTAAAATCAGACCTTTATGGGATTGAAAGGAGACCTTGCGCTTGGTCTTGTTTTTAATAACCCTTGTTAAAATCAGACCTTTATGGGATTGAAAGTCGTCTGTTGTTGGTTATGGCATGGTTGAAGATGTTGTTAAAAT
>JAITUZ010000051.1 GCA_031286065.1 Candidatus Methanimicrococcus odontotermitis
GTTATGAAAAAGCCGGCTTTCATTAATATTTAATAAAACCAAAGGTCAGGATTATGGGAAAAAGAAAACAAATGGTCGAGCGCGTGACCGCTCTCATGGGCAACCCCGAAATGATTCGCAACATCGGTATTGTCGCGCACATCGACCACGGTAAAACAACGCTTTCCGACAACTTACTCAGCGGTGCCGGAATGATCTCCTCCGAACTCGCCGGAAAACAGTTATTCATGGACTCCGACGAAGAAGAACAGGCGCGCGGTATCACGATTGATGCTTCCAACGTTTCAATGGTCCACACATACAATGGAAAAGAATACCTCATCAACCTTATTGACACGCCGGGTCACGTTGACTTCGGCGGTGACGTGACGCGCGCCATGCGCGCCGTTGACGGCGCTGTTGTCGTTGTCGACGCGGTCGAAGGAACGATGCCCCAGACCGAAACCGTTCTCAGACAGGCTCTCCGTGAACACGTCCGCCCGGTTTTGTTCATCAACAAAGTCGACCGTCTGATCAATGAACTTCAAGTCGACCCGCAGGAAATGCAGGTCCGTCTCGGCAAACTCATTGACCACGTGAACAAACTCATCAAAAACATGAACCCCGAGAGATACAAAGACGGCTGGCGCGTTGACGCTGCAATCGGCAGTGTCGCATTCGGTTCCGCTCTTTACAACTGGGCCATCAGCGTTCCGATGATGCAGAAGACAAAGATTTCTTTCAATGACGTTTATAATTTCTGTACAACCGGCGACATGAAGACACTGGCGCAGAAATGCCCGCTTCACGAAGCTCTTAACGACATGGTTATCAGTCACTTGCCGAACCCGCTCAACGCTCAGAAGGAAAGAGTGAAAGCCATTTGGCACGGTGACAAAGATTCCGCAATCGGCAAGTCTATGAATTCCGCTGACCCCCAAGGCGACCTCGCCTTCATGGTAACGGACATTTCAATGGACCCGCACGCCGGTGAAGTCGCGACAGGCAGACTTTTCAGCGGCACACTCACCCGCGGGTTAGAAGTTTATACCTCCGGTTCCGCCAAGAAAAGCAGAATCCAGCAGGTCAGTATTTTCATGGGTCCGGAAAGGCTCGAAGTGGAAAATATTCCGGCAGGGAACATCGCGGCCGTTACAGGTTTGAAAGAAGCGATCGTCGGCTCTACCATTACAACGCTTGACGGCATGATGCCTTTTGAAAGCATCAGACACGTCAGCGAACCGGTTATCACCGTTTCCGTTGAAGCCAAGCACACAAAGGACCTTCCGAAATTGGTCGAAGTTCTCAGACAGGTCGCTAAAGAAGACCCGACGCTTCAGATCACTTTGAATGAAGAAACCGGCGAACACTTGATGGCCGGTATGGGCGAGCTCCACCTTGAAGTTATCGCGCACAGAATCGAGCGCGACAAGGGCGTTGAGATCATTACCAACCCGCCGATTGTCGTTTACAGAGAAACGATCAAAAAGAAAATTGAAAACATTGAAGGAAAGTCCCCCAACAGACACAACCGCTTCTATATCGATATCGAGCCGCTCAACGATTCAATCGTTTCTTTGATCCGCGAGGGCGAAATCTCCATGAGAATGGAAGAACTCGAAAGAAGAGAAAAATTGATCGCTGCCGGCATGGACAAAGATGAAGCAAAAAGCATTGCCGCGATTTACGGCAACAACATCTATCTTGATATGACAAAAGGCATCCAGTACCTTAACGAAACCATGGAATTGGTTTTGGACGGTTTTGAAGAAGTCATGAAAGCCGGTCCGCTCGCAAGAGAACCTGTCTCTCACGTTAAAGTTGTTCTCCGTGACGCTAAGCTTCACGAAGACGCCATCCACAGAGGTCCCGCGCAGGTCATTCCGGCATCCCGTCAGGCCATTCAGGCCGCAATGCTCATGGCAGACGATTCATTGCTTGAACCGTACCAGAAGGTTTTCATTCAGGTGCCCCAGAACAACATGGGCGGCGCAACGAAAGAAATCCAGGGAAGACGCGGCAGCATCATTGACATGCAGAGTGAAGGCGACTTGACAATCATCGAGTCCCGCGCGCCTGTTGCCGAGCTTTTCGGATTTGCGGGCGATATCCGTTCCGCAACGGAAGGCCGCGCAATGTGGAGCACAGAATTCGGCGGTTTTGAAACCGTTCCGAACAATCTCGCAACTGAAGTCATTTCAAAAATCCGGGAAAGAAAAGGCTTGAAGAAAGAACTTCCGAAAGCATCAGACTTCTTGGAAATGTAATGCAAAAGACACAGGCATGAGAAAATCCGCGGCGCCGGAGAAAAATAAACGATACATATTGAATATATGAAGTGAAGGTCGCCTTTATTCATCGGTGACCATATCTTTTTATATAGATGTGTGTTTATTAGAGTCTACTTCGCAATGCCCGCTGTCGAGAGAAAATTGGCGAAACGGTTTAATATTGAAATGATATTCAATAATCGGAAAAACTTGAAGTATTTCCGCAGCCGTTCACCATTTATCACTTGTCGCGGCACCGATTTTCACGATCATCAAAGATGATTTTAAAACAATAATCAATTATTAAACAAACATTAAACAAATTTAGGAGTAAAAATATGGCAGCAGAGAAACCCCACATGAACTTAGCCGTCATCGGTCACATTGACCACGGCAAGTCCACATTCGTCGGCAGATTAATGTTCGAGACCGGAGCGGTTCCCCCCCACATCATCGAAAAATTCAGAGAAGAAGCAAAATTAAAAGGCAAAGAATCTTTCGCATTCGCATGGGTCATGGACTCACTCAAAGAAGAAAGAGAGAGAGGCATTACCATTGACATCGCCCACAAGAGATTCGACACTGACAAATACTACTTTACAGTCGTGGACTGCCCCGGTCACAGAGACTTCGTCAAGAACATGATTACCGGCGCATCCCAAGCAGACGCAGCCGTTCTCGTTGTCGCGGCACCCGATGGTGTTATGGCTCAGACAAAGGAACACATTTTCCTTTCCAAGACACTCGGCATCAACCAGTTGATTGTCGCCATTAACAAAATGGACGCAGTCAAATACGATGAAGCCAGATACAAAGAAGTTATCGAGCAGGTTTCCGGTATCTTGAAAATGATTGGCTTTAAACCGGATGAGATTCCGTTTATCCCGACTTCCGCTTTCGAAGGCGACAACATCAAAGACGCAAGCCCGAACACCCCCTGGTACAAGGGCCCGACCATCATTCAGGCGCTCAACAACTTGAAAGAACCTGAGAAACCCACATCCCTTCCGTTAAGAATCCCCGTTGAAGACGCATATACCATTTCCGGTATCGGTACCGTTCCGGTCGGCCGTGTTGAAACGGGCGTTATGAAGAAAGGCGATGCTGTCTGTTTCATGCCCTCCGGCGCATCCGGTGAAGTTAAGTCTATCGAAATGCACCACGAAGAAATCCCCCAGGCCGTTCCCGGTGACAACATCGGCTGGTCCGTCCGCGGTATCGGCAAGAACGATGTCAGAAGAGGAGACGTCTGCGGTCCGTCCGGCGACAAAGCACCCACAGTCGCTGACGAATTCACGGGACAGATCGTTGTTCTTCAGCACCCGTCCGCAATTACGGTCGGATACACCCCCGTCTTCCACAGCCACACCGCTCAGATCGCTTGTATGTTTTTGTCTATCGACAAAAAACTCGACCCTAAGACCGGTCAGCCCAAGGAAGAAAACCCCGCTTTCATTAAAGCAGGCGACGCGGCAATCGTTACCTTTAAACCCATGAAGCCGATGGTCCTTGAACCCGCAAAAGAAATCCCGCAGCTCGGAAGATTCGCTATCCGTGATATGGGCATGACCATTGCAGCAGGCATTTGTCTCAGCGTTAAGAAGAAAGAGTAATCTTTCTTCCTGTTTTCCTTTTTTTAGGAGAGTCAAAGCCATGCAAAAAGCAAGAATCAGATTATCAGGGATCAGCCCGACGGACCTTGACAGCGTTTGTAACCAAGTCAAGGCAATTGCCGAAAGAACCGGCGTCAGCATTTCAGGTCCTGTTCCGCTCCCGACCAAAAAACTGGTCGTTCCGACAAGAAAAAGCCCGAGCGGTGACGGTACTGCGACATGGGACCACTGGGAAATGCGCGTCCACAAAAGACTCATCGACCTTGCTGCCGATGAACGCGCTCTTCGCCAATTGATGAGAATTCAAGTGCCTAAAGACATTAATATCGAGATCGTTCTCGAAAATTAATTCTTTTTTACACTTCTCTTTGTTTTATCTTTTCATTTCTTATTTTTCGGTTCTTATCTTTTCAGTTCTTATCTTTTCGGTTCTTATCTTTTCGGTTCTTATCTCTCATTCCTTTTATTTGTTCGTTTCTTGTATCTTCTCTTTAATCTCACTCTTAAAATATACTCTTTTATACTTGTTTATCCTTTCAACACTTCGGAAATCAATTTCTATTTTCAATATTTTATTTTATGAAATATTTTTAATGGCAGACCGCCGCCGGTCTGAAGGGTTGTGATTGAAATGGTAATGAAAATACTCTTTTCGGAAAACTTGATGTCCAAGTTTAAAGTTTTGGAAGGCATCAACACTTTTCTCGGAATCTACATCGTTTTGGCTTATGCTCTTTTATGGTATTTGAGTTCCGTGCCGCGTATTTTTATATATCTGACGCCTGTTCTCAGCGTTGTTTTAATCATTTATCACATAAAAATGTCATCCGATTTGAAAAAATCCGTCCTCGGAAGCGGCAGTTTGCTGAATCTCCGTTTTGTCTCTTCGGCAGGGTTTACACTCATACTGTTTCTGTCGGCAGCTGTTTTTCTGACAGCGGGATGTCTTCTCCATTCACCGCTTTTATTTATTCCGGCGATGTTTTTTGTTCTGAACCACGCGCTTTACATCAGCATTGATAAAAATCAAATTATTTCAAAAAAGAAGAAAAACAGCGGAATGCCGCTTTCTGCGGCCCCTTAACAATGACAAACAGCGAAAAAATAAATAAAGCTGCGAAAAAAAGAAGTTTGGGCAGCTGATGCCCGCTGATTCATTTAATTTAATTCCCGAATCAGAATTCATAAATTCTTTAACCAAAATTCGTATTTTTCGGATCAAAATTCATGTTTTCTTAATCAGAATCTTTCTCATAATATCAACCGAACGGGCGGTTTGATCCGCAATATCGCCGATGTTGTCTATGAGGCGGACAACGTGATAAACCCCGGCGCCGCCGATTTCGTTCTCATGTTTGAAAAGCGTTTTGAGGACATGAACTTCAAACATATCGACTTCAAACTCCTGCTTTTCGATTTCAGGGATTTGTTCCACCAGCTTTTGAATTTCAACTTTACTGTAGGATGTCACTTCCAGTTTTTCCAGTCCTGTCATGACTTTTTCATAGCCGCGGATACATGCCATTGACATTTTCATCAAGCTGCGAAGCTCATCTTTAACATCCTGCGGCAGGTCTTCGGGTGATCGAAGCGTCATCCAATGCGCCGCATTCTGAGCGTTGTTGGCGATTCGGTCCTGAGATTTTAAGAAATCCAAAAGGTCATTGGTATCCAGCTGAATGACAACGGAATTCGGCAAAATCAGCTGGAACTGTTGTTTCATCTTATCGGCGTCATGTTCTAAATCATTAATGATTCGGCACAGTTCCTCAACTCTTTCGATATTTCCTTCCAAATATCGGTCCAGCATTTCAGAGAGCCTGTCAGCGGCTTCAATCACTTTTTTAGAGTGGTCTTCCAATGCGTCAATCGGAGAATCCACATATATGTTTAAAATAGACCTGATATATTTGTGCGGCATTTTCTTCACTGTCCTTAATCTTACTTCTCCAATCTATCATTCAGCTATTAATATCTTTTTCATATTCTGCATTGCCGCCATTATTTTCCGCCGTATGAATCATCGCTGTTCCGGCTGAAATAAAAAAGCCCCCGCTTTTGATTTAAAGGAAAAACCAAGCCAGCGGGAAGTAAATAACCATGCATGTCAATGCCGCAACAGGAACAGTAATGAACCAAGAGTTGACGATGTTTTTAATCACTTTCAGATTTACACCGGATAAGCCGCCGGCAAGACCGACACCGATGACGGCACCGACAAGCGTGTGCGTCGTTGAAATCGGAAGACCGACAAAACTGTGCGCCAAAACGACTGATGCCGTTGCAAACTGAGCGGAAAAACCGCGCGTCGGCGTTAACTCTGTGATTTTGTTGCCGACCGTATCAATGACTTTGTAGCCCCAGGTGGATAAACCGATAACGATGCCGGCCGCGCCGAGAAGGAGCAGAACTTGAGTTAATGTCAAAGGTCCGAAGCCGCCGTAACCGTATATTTCAAAAACAGCATATAACGGCCCGATCGCATTGGCCACATCATTTGACCCGTGAGCGAACGCGATAAAACAAGCTGTCGCTACTTGAAGCCATATAAATTTTTTCTCGATGCCCGGAACGTTTTCCGATTTTGTCAAGAATCTTTTCCGAACAATATAAAATATAATATAAGCCAAAACAGCACCGATCGCCGGTGACAGGAACCAGCTTGCAACAATGCTTACAAGGACAATCCACTGAATATCTGAAAAAGCAATATATCCGTAAAAGATGCAAATAATTCCAAAACCTAAAACAGATCCGACAATTGAGTGCGTTGTTGAAACGGGCAGGTTATAAAATGTCGCCAGCGTAATCCAAAAAGCGGCCGCCAAAATCGCAGCCAGCATGCCGACTGTAACAATCAGAGGACTGATTTCAATGATTTTGTCAAGCGGAACGATGCCTTTGGCAATTGTCCCTGTAACATGGCCTCCGAACAAAAGCGCTCCGGCCAGCTCGAATACGGCCGCCAGAATGATAACTTGTTTAATTGTAAGCGATTTTGAACCGACTGAGGTTCCCATTGCATTTGCAAGGTCGTTGGCTCCGATATTCCAGGCCATATAAAGACCCGCTAATACCAGCGCAACACCAAGTAATATATCCATTGTTTTCTCCGTGTATCAAATTTTCGAATAAATCATTCGTTTTTGCTGAAAGAATGAATGAAGAATCATCGGATGTGTTATAAACTTTATTTGTATAAAATATATATTTTCAATAGTTTTTGATCCTGTCCTTTGAGCCTGAACCGGCCTGAAATATTTATAAATCAGAACATCCATTTCGACTTTTGAATCACTATGGATTTTTTGAACGCGTCCGACAAAAAAGGTAAAGAAAACATTGTTCTCATCGGCATGCCCGGATCCGGTAAAAGCACAACAGGCGTCTTACTTGCAAAATCGATCGGTTTTTCGTTTTCAGATACGGATCTCCTGATTCAGCGGCAGACAAACATGCTTCTTCAGGAAATCGCGGATTCTGCCGGTTTTTCAGGGTTCATTGAAATCGAAGAAAACATCATTTCCGGAATTCAAGCTTCAAAATGCGTAATTTCAACAGGCGGCAGCGCGATCTACGGTGAAAAATCAATGGCGCGCCTGAAAGAAATCGGAATCATCGTTTTTCTGGATGTCGCTTTTCCCGAAATCACACGCCGGATCCAAAATATATCTACACGCGGCATTGCGTTAAAAGCCGGGCAGAGTTTGGAGACTCTCTATGAAGAACGCCGTCCGCTTTACCAAAAATACGCCGATATCATCGTGTCGGGGGACAATAAAACGGTGGAAGAGCTGGTGACGGAAATTATTGAAAAGCTTCAAGCGGAATAAATTTATTCATCTCCGCTCTCGTTTCCTTTTTCCCTTAAATTAAAACCGACGCCGTATTCCGCAGCCGCTTCTTTGTCATTTAGTATCAGGATACCGTTTTTTTCCAAAATCTCTGTGATACGGCGCCGATCCGGTCCGCGCATGGATTTTTTATCAAAAAACGCGATAGTTGCGCCCGTTTTTTCAAACGCCGCCAATATGAGTTCTTCTGTAATCATTTCTAACTGATATTTCGGAAACATGTGACCGAATGCCAGTTTTGTTCTGAAGATGCCGGCGGTTTGCCGCTCACCGTAATGGCCGCCGCCGAAAGCAACGGCAATGACATTGTTTTCCAAAAGGTTTGCTTCTTGCAGCGCTCGTTCATCGGCCGCGCCGGATTTATTCAGTTCCGCCAGCGACAGAACCGCTTTCGCGACAACAGCCCCCGGCGCCGCGTTTGCCCATTCTTTTTCAGTGCTGCCGATTTCAACGAATAAAGACGGTGTATCCAGTTCCGTCGGACCGTGATGCGTCACTTCAAAAGTCACGTCATAACCGAGTCCGGTTTCATTGTTCAGCCTGTCCATGACCAAAAGCAATTTTTTCATTTCAAGCGGCGCCGGGACCGGCAGTGAATGAGGCCGTCCGCCGAAATCCGCGCCGGCGTAGTTTCCGGATACGTGAGCGGTGAGTGCTTTTGTTTCGCTTTGACTTTTGTGTTTGGATAAAAAGACGATCAAGTCGCTTTTGTATCCTAAAAATTCAAGACGCTTGTCTAAATAATCCTGAAAAATCGTCCGCCCGTCAAGGCTGATTAATCGGAATAAAGTCTTTCCGATTTCTAATTCATAAATTTCAGTGAACAGATTGGAGAGTTCTTTTCCTTTTTCTTCAGCATATAAAGCCGGAATTGAAAACGGATACCTGTTCAGTGCTTCTTTCATTTTTTCAATCGGCGGCGTCTCTTTTTTTGTCCACGCTTCTGTTTCTAAAAGACGGTCTTTGATATTGACGCCGGCGGAATCCGGCAGAGAGCACATGAGCGTAATGATTTTTGTTTTTGTCATTCGGGTCACTGTGTGCTTGATTTTTAATGTTTCGCCTTATCCGATTAAAAAGTCTAAAATGTCCAATCCTGCGGAATTCTGCGCTTTATATATTTCTGTAAAGCCGCAATCCGCGCAGCTGATTGTGATGAATTTCTTATTCTGAATATTGAACAATTTCGTAAATGTGCCGCCTGTCGCTTGAAATTGATCGTCGGTGTAATGATTGCAGCCGCATTTCGGACAGACATATTGTTGTTTTTCCATTTTTTCCCTCTTTATGATGTAATGATCGTTCCGCAGCATTCTTTCTGCGGACCTTTCTCTTCGCCTTCGATTATTTTCATTATTGTTTCAGGGTTTCTTCCGTCTAAAACAATCGTTCGGATGCCGCCTCTTTCAATCAGTTTGCAGGCGATCGGATCGATTGGAGATTTGGAGCCGGCTTTCAAAGACGTTTCGCCGGACATTTTGACAAGTTCCGCGCTTGTCATGGTTTTGAATTTAACGGCGTTTGAATTGACATTCGGGTCGGCGGAGTAAATGCCGTCAACGGATGTCGGGATTAGGAACAGGTCTGCGCCGAGATACTCTGAAAGCGCGGCGGAAACGGCATCTGTCGTCTGTCCCGGAAGAACGCCTCCCATCACGACAATTTTTCCGGATTCGGCGGCGATCGCGGCTTCGTTGTAATTTGTCGGAACTTCAGGATACGCGGATTTACCGAGCGCGGAAATCAGGAGTTTGGCGTTGATGCGCGTCACGTCGATTCCGATAAAATCGCAGGTGACTTCATCCGCGCCTGCGCTGCGTGCCGTTTCAATGTACCGGCGGGCGAAAACACCGCCGCCGATGATGAGAAGAAGTTTGTGTTTTTCCGCGATTTTTTGAATCGTTTCCGCGTATGTTTTAAAACGGGCGGCGTCTAAATCGCCTGCCAAAATCGAACCGCCGAGAGACATTACAATGAACATGGATTTCTTTCCTGATGTTTTAATGATATTATGCAAATGGTGAACAAATAAGTAAACTTGCCTTTAAATTTATCGTCAGATTTTTAAATTGAATCCGTTTTAAATTCATTTCAGGGAAAAAGATTAAAAAGTTTCATTTGTTTTTTGAATCCAAAGTCAATTATTTTTAATTAAAGTTTAGAGGAATCATAAATGGAAGAACATGAAAATTCGGAATCTCTCAAAACGGAGCCGGAATTTGACCGCGGCGTTTTACTTCATCAGCTGGCTGAGCGCGAAAAAGCGCTGGAGTATTACAACGGTATCCTTGCAGAAGAGCCGGAAAACGGCGACGCTTGGTACAACAAAGCGCTGACACTTCACGGTCTCAGCCGTTTCTATGAAGCGATGGACGCTTATGACACCGCTGTGAAATTCAATCCCAAAGACAGTGACGCTTATTATAACAAAGGCGTTATCCAATCCGAACTTGGATTGTACAGCGATGCCGTTGAAAGCTACAGCAAAGCCATTGAAGCGGACAGCGGGAACATTGACGCCGTTTTCAATAAAGCGACGGCGCTTCTCCAATTAAAGGCATATGACGAAGCCGTCAAAGTTTATGACACGATTTTTGAAAATGATAAAAACAATGTCAGTGCCGCTTACAATAAGGCGCTCGCTCTCGTTCAGCTGGAACGGTATGATGAAGCGCTCGCTTCTTTTGACATTGTCATTCAAATAGACCCGATGAACAAAGAAGCCTGGTATGACAAAGCGCACTTGCTTTTGAGAACCGGAAAGACCGAAGACGCTAAGGAAGCGTTCAGCATGACCATTAAACTCATTCCTGACCTGCCCGATTCCTGGTTCAGAATCGGCGGTATTTTCGCTGTTGTCGGACAAAAGAAAGAAAGCGTGAAATACCTCCGCAAAGCGATTAATGCCAATCCGGAAGCGCGCGAATGGGCAAAAGAAGATTTAGACTACGAATCCATGCGAAACGACGCGGATTTCCAAAATCTTCTGGAATCCGGCGATGCCGAAATCAAAGCGGCACTTAAAGACACCGAACAGGTTTAAACTCGGGGAAATGACGATGTCTTTTGAAAAATCAATGAGCGGCTCTCGCAAAAATTTCATGGGTGAGGATAAGTTTTGGGAAATTATCGGCCTTTCTATAGCGGATGATCCTCAAGACCAATTGGACAATTTGGTCGAACAGCTTTCGGCAATGACGGTCGACGATATTTTCGGTTTTGATTATCAATTGGATAAACATTTGGAAAAGTCTTATAATTCCGATTTATGGGCGGCGGCATACATTCTCTGCGGCGGCTGCTCAGACGACGGGTTTGATTATTTCCGCGCCTGGCTGATTTCAAAAGGGCGCGGCGTTTATGAAAACGCTCTTGAAAATCCCGATTCTTTGACCGATGTTTTCAGTGAAGCGGACGCGTTCGATTTCCCCGAAAATGAAGAAATCATGTACGCGGCGCTTGACGCTTATGAAGAAGCGACAGGAAAAGATGATTTTTATGACCTCTTGGATTCCTTTGAAGATGATTTCCAAATTCTGGAAATTGAATTGAATTGGGATGAAGACGACCCGAAAACGCTTCAATCGATTTGTCCTAAATTATTTGAAAGATATTATGAAAATCCTTTCTGCTGACAAAAAGAACTCGGTCGAAGATGAAATAAGGTCCGTTTTCTCTTCTGCGCTTCTGGGTTGGTACGATCGAAGCGGGCGTGATTTGCCGTGGCGCGTCCGCGGCGCTCACCCGAATCCGTATATCGTCTGGGCGGCCGAGATCATGCTTCAGCAAACAACGGTGAAAACCGTCATTCCTTATTTTTATCGGTTCATGGAAAAATTCCCCGACATTCAAACGCTTGCGGAGGCCGACATTGAAGGTGTTTTGCTGATGTGGCAGGGGCTTGGTTATTACACCCGCGCCCGCAAACTTCATGAATGCGCGAAATATTTGACGGCGAATCGGGACGGCAAATTTCCCGAAACGTACGCGGAACTTCTGAAGCTTCCCGGAATCGGCCCTTATACGGCGGCCAGCATTTCGTCACTGGCTTTTGACAAGAGGGAAGCCGTTGTTGACGGCAATGTGATTCGCGTCATCTCTCGCCTTTACGGTATTTTGGAAACCGTCAGTTTACCCGACATTCAAAAGAAGGCGCAAAATCTGATGCCTGAGAAACGCGCCGCCGATTATACTTCCGCCATTATGGATCTCGGCGCAGTCGTTTGTACGCCGAAAAATCCGAACTGCGGCTCTTGCCCTTTTCAGGAAAACTGCGCGGCTCTCCGGAACGGAATGATTGATAAAATCCCGCTGATTCAAAAACTTCAAAAGACCGGCAAAACCGGAAAAGTATTTTGGATTGAAAATGAGACCGGTGGCGTTTTCATACAAAAGCGGACGGAAAAAGGACTTCTTCACGGGTTGACTGAATTTCCATGGTCGGCCGTTGTTGATAGCGGTGATAACTCCGGCGGCGATAAATCAGACGGCGTCAATGAATCGGGCAGCGTTTCATTTCCTATCGCGGGAGATTGGACAGACACGGGAAAAAGCGTCCGTCACGTTTTTACGCATATCCGTCTGGAACTTCATATTTTTAAAATCCGGCTTTCAAAAGAAGCCGAAGCGTCCTTTTTAAATCAAAATTCCGGGTTTTTTGTTCCCGAAAGCGCTTTTTCCGATTTTCCGTTCTCGACATTGATGAAAAAAATTATCCTTGAAGTGTCGAAACAGGACCCGCCGAAAAAAGGCATTCCAACGTTATCCGATTATTTTTAAATCAACTTCATTTTCCTTGAAGTGACCCGATGAGAATTTCAGAAACATCCGGCTCTTTATAATCCTATTGTTATTTTCTATTTCTGCTGTTACAAATCCCTGTCCGCAACAATTAATAACTTGGTTGTTATATGGGTAATTGACAATTTTTAGAAAGGATTGACTACTATGACGCTTAAAGAAAATTTGTTAAAAGCCTTAAACGGCGAAGAAGTTGCAAAGATCCCTGTCGTATCCGTAACTCAAACAGGAACTGTTGAATTGATGGACGCTGTCAATGCGCCGTGGCCGGATTCTCAATCCAACGCTAAGATGATGGCAGACCTCGCTATCGCCGCGCATGAAATCGCCGGTCTTGAAGCGGTCCGTGTTCCGTACTGTCTGACCGTTCTCGCAGAAGCGATGGGCTGTGAAGTCAATATGGGTACAAAGAACAGACAGCCGTCCGTTATTGCTCACCCGTACGAAAAGCCGGAAATGCTCGACGGTGCCGCCAAGCCCGACTTAAAATCCGCCGGCAGAATTCCTGCTGTTATTGAAGCGATCAAAGATATCCGCGCCAGAGTCGGTCCCGACGTTCCGATTATCGGCGGCATGGAAGGTCCGATCACACTTGCTTCCGACCTTGTCAGCGTTAAATCTTATATGAAATGGTCTATCAAGAACCCCGACGCGCTCGCAAAAGCAAACGCGTTCGCAAACGAAGCGGCCATCGAATACGCAAACTTAATGGTCGAAGCCGGCGCAGACGTTATCTGTATCGCTGACCCCGTTTCTTCTCCGGACTTGATGAGCCCGCAGGACTTCCATGACAAACTCATGGGGACAATCACGGAATTCGCCGACAAAGTCAACGCTCCTGTCGTTCTCCACGTTTGCGGCAATGTGACGGCAATTCTCGGCGACATGGCCGACTGCCGCTGCAAAGGTCTCAGCGTTGAAGAAAAAGTTGAAGACATCAAAGGCGCGGTCGAAAAGACAAAAGGACGCGCCGTTATGGTCGGCAATGTTTCCAGTCCGTTCATCCTTTTAAGCGGCGATGAAGCAAAAGTCACCGACGCCGTCAACCACGCGCTCGAAGCAGGCATCGCGATTCTCGCGCCCGGTTGCGGTATTGCGCCCATGACCCCCACGGCCAACATCAAAGCGATGGTTGCCGCCCGAGACAAATACTTCCAGTAATTTGTTTTAACTTTTTTAAAATGAGAGAAAAGGCGTTTCGCCTTTTCTTATTTCTGTTTTTTGAATTAACATTTTGTCGGTGTTGCTTTTATATAATCTGAAAATGTCAGTATATTTCTTGGAATTGATTTCGGTCTCTTCATCATTAAATCATTCCAAATGATGTTGCCTGTTATTTCATTAATTATTCCTTGTATATACATATCGCGTAAAATACAAGCTGTTGTTTTATTAATTAATTGATACTTTTTTATGTAATAACAAATATCTTTTAAATTATTACTTGCTGTAATTCCGTTTGAACATTTTGCTAAAGCAATCGTCGCAGCTTCTCCTTTCCCGATTTTCATATCTTTTCCGCGTGTCATTTCTAAATATAATTGCCATTCCGGTGTCCCAACCATTAGTGTTTCTCTCTTCAGGTTGTTTGATTTTAAAAGTTGATCTGTTCTTTTCTTTAAGTGGGGAACAGTAGGATTGCACAACTCCGAATAAACCTCATCTGAAATTTTTATATTTCTGAAATGTGAAACTAAAAGTTTCTGCTTTCTAATCCACAAAAATGAAGAGAGACAATCCGTGTCAAAATAAATATCAGTCATAAATAAATGCCTCTCTTAGAAGCTCTTCATATTTTCCTTGTGAAATTATCTTTTTATTTTTCACTTCTTCTGCTTTTTTAATGTAGTTTCCAATTGTTGAATATTGTTTTATTTTTGAGTTTGGAAGATAAAGTGCTTTGCTGTATTCCATTTTTTTAATATAGTCTGCAATTTTTACATCCCATAATTCTTTATCATACGAATACCCGTCATTTTTCAGTCGATAAAGAGTTGCTTTATGACTTATTTGAAAATATTGTTGGATCTCAATAATTTCTTCAATTGTTAAATTATCCGTTTTCCGATTTTGATTTTTTTTGATAAACTGTTTTAGAACTTCGTTGGGAGCTAAAAAGTATGACGCGAAAATATCAGCTTCTTTTTCAGAATCAGGTTTTTGTTCCCATTTTAAGTCTTCACAAACAACCATGTTTTCTTCTTCAACAAATAAGTGATATAATTCATGAGCCGCAGTGAATCGTTGTCTTCCATATGAATGAGTTGAATTAATTGAAATTATTTTTTCAGAGTCTATTTTTATAGACGCTCCACTAATGTTGTTTGAAAATGGATAACGAATCACGGTCATTGAATCTAAATTCTCAATCAGAGGAAAAATATTTACAGGAGATGTAGAATCAATTTCAAATTCTTTTCTAAGCCGCAATGCTTTTTTATTTAAATCGGCATTACTCCTCATTTTCTTTCAACCACTGGTTCATCTGATTTAAATTCAAAGCAATTTTATTAATTTTTGAAATCGCTATTAAATCTTCCGTCTCAAAATTCGAAGATCTGAATGAAATTTTCAAGGGGTCCGATTCATGATTTTCATCAAGGATGTCCATTATGTCACATCCTAACAAATTACATACATTCTCTAAAGACATTGCACTGAAAGGCTCTTTTCCCGCTTCTCTTTGAATGATGTATTCAACATCCACTTCTAAAAAGTCAGCTATTTGCTGCTCATTAAAACCTTTATTTTCACGCCGTCTTTTTATTTCATTTCCAATTGCAATTGAATCTATCATGCAATCACCTGAACCCATAGATTGTATGTTAATTCCATCCTTTAAATAAATTTTTAATATTTTATGGAATTATCTGTTGTGTAATTATTTTAATTTACTTTTTTAAACAATTGTATATTAGTTTTTCATTCAAAAACAATTTCTAGCGGTTCCGCATTATTCTCTTTTGATTTCTTTTTTATTATAGAACAATCGGTTTTTTCGCTTCTTCTTTCAAAACCCGTTTTTCAAAATCCAATTTTTTCGCCGTTAAGAAAACGCTGACGGATTGGTCAATGATTTCTTCAAGCGTTTCTTTTTTGACATTCGTTACCGCCGCCAAAAAGCGCAGTTCATACGCGCCGTCATTTCCGGTTTCGTTTTGAAGGATGTATTCCGCTTCGATTTTTCTGTCATCGGCGCCGGAGGTTTGGCTCACTTTTACAAGTGTGCCGCCGACTTTCACCGCCATTTTGACGTGGCCGACAAATGATTTGTTCACCTTTGAAATTTCCATTCCGGCCGCGCTGATAATATTTTCAAGCAGTTCGCCGGCTTTTTTGACCGTCAGTTCGCCCGAAACTTTGTATGACCCCGAATATGTGCTGACATTTGAAATTTCAATTGAATTCAAGTTTTCCGCCGCTTTTTTCGGCGGCCTTTCCAAAATGTCCGGCATGCCGGCGATTTCTTCTCTTTTGCGCGTCACCAGTTCATACAGAGTATCAATTGCGCCGCCGCTGTCATTTACCGCCGCCATGCGCATCAGGTAAGCGTCCGGGGTCATTTCTTTTAAAAATGCTTCAATACTTTTTATTTTATCTTCATCTGCCAAATCGATTTTATTGATACCGATAATTTCAGCTTCTTTGAGCTGTTGTTCTACAAATTTGGGGATCTGATCCATTTCCGCCGTCAGCCGAGAAACATCAATCAGCGTGATGACCGGCGCAAATGACATCATCACATTCATGGTCAAAAGCTCATCTCGGATCTGGCTCGGAAAAGACAAGCCGGTCGGCTCTATGATCAAAATATCCGGATTATAAATATCGGCGATTTCGGAGACCGTAATTCTGAGGTTGATGACAAGAGAACAGCAGATGCAGCCGTTTGTGAGTTCTTTGGACGGAATGCCCGCCGTTTCAAGCGTTTTTCCGTCAATGCCGATTTCACCGACTTCATTGACAATCAAAGCGACCTTTTTGCCGGCGGCCGCCATTTTGTCAATCAGTTTCAAAATCGTTGTCGTTTTGCCGCTTCCTAAAAAGCCGCCGATTAACAGCACTCTCATGTTTTCTCTCTTCTTTTTCGCGCGTTAAATCAGCGAAACCAAATCGTAAAGCGCAGCTTTCGGGTCTTTGGCTTTGACAATGCCCGATGCCAGCAAAACGCCGGCCGCTCCGAGATCCAATGCCGCTTTCAAATCTTCGCCCTTTGAAATGCCGGCGCCGCAGAGAACTTTCACATTCGGGTCGATTTTTTTCACCGCGTCAACAGCTCCTGTCACAATTCCGGGATCCGCTTTTGAAACCGGAATGCCTGATCCGATCAGTTCCGGCGGTTCAATCGCGACATATTCCGGACCGATCGCCGCCGCTGCCGCTGTTGCCGCAATATTGTTCGTACAGATGACACTTTTCATACCGTTCTTTTTGAGTGCTTCCGCCGCGCTTTCAATATCCGCCAGCGTCAGACGGCGTTCCGAATGATTGATCAGGCTGCCGATCGCGCCGGCTTCCTTGATTGATTTCACGTACACTTTTCCGGTATGGCTTCCCGGACCTGCGCCGTCGATATGCTGGGAATAGACAGGAACGCCCGTGACAGACGCCGCGCGGAATATATCCGGAATCTGCGGCGCGATTGCGATTTCAACGCCCGCGCTTTCCGCGGCATCGCGGCAGGCTTCCGCCAATTTAACAACATTTGCGCCGGTTCCTTCATCATAGGTTTTGCAGTTGAGTAAAATAAAAACGGACATGTTTTCACCACTTTTATGAAGAATACGGCTTGATGGTTTAATAAAATTTGTACCGAATAAAAATATTCGCTTTCATGCCGAAGCAGTTGCCGTGCTTGAAACCGTTCTGTTCTTCATTTTTTGATTGGCGCGGTCTTTCTATTAACAAAACAGGTTCTTGCCGCGGCTCTGATTTATTTATTCGAATTTCGAAAAAGGGATGAATTTATAAATCAATGTTACAATTTACTTTCACGTTTCCATTTTTTTATTTTCTGACGGTGTTTCATATGATTACCTGTTCCGCGCCCGGCAAAATTTTTCTCTTCGGCGAACACGCTGTCGTTTACGGCAAAACCGCGATTGCTTGCGCAATTGATCTCCGCGCTCATGTGACTGTCGAGGAAGCCGCTTCAATTCAGATGAAAGGCCCCGGCGGAAATGTCGATTTGAATTCCCGAAAACATCCTTATATCTACGCCGCCGTTGAAAAATTCAAAAATCTGACCGAAGTTTCAGGGATCTGCATTGACATCCGTTCCGACATTCCGGTCGGGTCAGGTCTGGGCTCTTCCGCCGCCGTGACGATTGCAATGATCAAAGCGCTGGACACATTCTACGGCACAGGCTTGTCATTGGAAGACATCGCCCGCATGGGGCATCAGATCGAAAGCGAAGTTCAAGGACGCGCCAGCCCGACCGACACATTTGTTTCCACATTCGGCGGCATGGTTCAAATTCCGGACCGTAAAAAATTAGGCTATTACGACATGCTGATTGTTGTCGGCAACACCGGAAAATTCGCGTCGACTCGGAAAATCGTTTCCAATGTCGCCGCTCTCAAAGAAAGGCATCCGGCAATCATCGGGCAAATTATGGAAACGATCAGTTCGATTTCGGAGACCGGTCTCGAATACATCCAGACGGGAGATTTCCACACGGTCGGCGAATTAATGAATATCAATCAGGGACTTTTAGATTCCATCGGCGTCGGCTCTAAAGACCTTTCTGAGCTGGTCTACGCTTCTCGGAAAGCGGGCGCGCTCGGGTCTAAAATCACAGGTGCCGGCGGCGGCGGCTGTATGATTGCGCTTTGCGAGCACAAAAATCTTTCGCGTGTCGCGCATTCCATTAAACGCGCCGGCGGCGACTCGTTCATCTGCCGCACGTCCAATTCGGGCGTTCGGGTCGAGTCCAAATAATTATTTAATCAATCATTACAGGGAAGTCTATGAATTCAAATGCCGGTATTACGGTTCTTAAAGTCGGCGGCAGCGCCGTAACGGATAAAAGCGCGTCTTCGGGGTCCGCAAAAACGGGCGAAATGGAACGAATCGCCAAAGAAATCGCGGGATTTTCCGGCAAATTGGTCATTGTTCACGGTGCCGGTTCTTACGGTCACGTCTACGCTAAAGAATACGGCTTGGACAAGGGATTTCACAAAGAAGGTCTCTTAAAAACGCACGATTCCGTCCGCCGGCTGAATGAAATGATTGTTGAAAATTTAAGGGTGGAAGGCATTCCGGCGGTCCCGCTCAATCCGTTTTCTTTTTCATTGTGTGATGACGGGCGCCTGACTTTTCTTTACATCGGCCAGATTGCCGAAATGCTCAAACACGATTTGGTTCCGGTCCTTCACGGCGACGTGTGCATGGATACAAAACGCGGCGCCTGCATTTTATCCGGCGACCAATCTTTGCCGTATGTGGCGGCAGCCCTTCGCGCAAAACGCGTCGGTCTCGGGTCGGCGACAGACGGCGTTTTGGATTCAAACGGCAGCACGATTCCGAAGATTACGCCGAAAACCTTCGCTTCCGTCAAACAGCACATCGGCGGCTCGGCGGGGACGGATGTCACGGGCGGCATGCTCGGAAAAGTGTCTGAAATTTTGGACCTTGCGGAAAAGACGGGAATCGCATCCTGCATTTTTAATGCCAATAAGCCCGGAAACGTCGCCGCTTATTTGAAAGGAGAAACAATCGGCACTTTGATCTGTCAAAATGACTGAAAAAAGTCTTTTTTAAATTCCGCGGAACCTTTTCAGTTCTGTAAACGATTTATATACTATTACCGAATAGATTGTCAATCAAATCAGTCTTAACATTTGAAAATTTCAAATTTGGAAAATTTTAATCCCGAATTGACGGGTGATCATCCGGAGCAGAAAAATGGAACATGACACATCACGCAGAAAAATTGAACATTTGGAGCTTTGTGCCCGATGCCATGTTGAATCCCGTAAGGTGAGCGCCGGTTTTGAAGATGTGGCTTTGGTTCATCGCGCGCTTCCCGGGATTTCAATGAATGAAATCGACACGTCCGTTGATTTCTTCGGCAAAAAATTAGCTTTTCCTTTTTTGATTGCGTCCATTACGGGCGGACATCCCGAAACGACAAAAATAAACTCGGCGCTTGCGGAAGCCGCCGAAAAAGTCGGTGTCGGTATCGGTGTCGGAAGCCAAAGAGCGGCTATTGATGACCCGAAACAAGCCGACTCTTTTAAAACCGTCCGCAAAAACGCGCCGAATGCGTTTGTTTACGGAAACATCGGCGCGGCGCAGATCAAAGAATACGGCACAGACGGCGTTAATTCTTTGGTGTCCATGATTGACGCGGACGCGATTGCGGTCCATTTGAATTTCTTGCAGGAAGCCATCCAGCCCGAAGGCGATATCGATGCAAGCGGCTGCTTGGAGATGATTGAAAAAATCTGCACCGCCGCCGCCGTTCCGGTGATCGCGAAAGAAACCGGCGCGGGCATTTCCCGCGAAGATGCGCTTTTGCTCAAAAAAGCGGGTATCAGCGCGATAGATGTCGGCGGTGCCGGCGGAACGAGCTGGTCCGGCGTTGAAGTTTACCGCGCCCGTACGGATAAAGATAAACTCAGAGAACATCTGGGCGAACTCTTTTGGGACTTCGGTATTCCGACGGTTTCCTGTTTGATCGAATGTAAAGTCGCGGTCCCCGTCATTGCGACAGGCGGCGTGCGAACCGGTGTCGACATCGCGAAATCAATTGCTCTGGGCGCGGTTTCCGCAAGCGCGGCATTGCCTTTTGTCGGGCCGGCTTTTAACGGCGCCGACGCGGTCGCCGACGCGCTTCGTTTAATGGAGCAGGAGTTGAAAGCCTCCATGTTTTTGACCGGCTGCGCCGACGTCAAAACGCTTTCTCAAACGCCGGCCGTTATCACAGGACGCACGCGCGAGTATTTAACGAGCCGCGGATTCAATGTCGGCGATTACGCCAATAAAGAAATTCTTTAAAAACGCGTTCCGGCTGAAAAAAATCAAGTTGTTTTTTAGTCATCACAGTCATCCCTTATTCGAATTCAAAAAATTCAAGTTTTAAAGGAAAAAAAAATCATAAATTTATTCAAAAATCAAGAAAAAGGTTTTAAAAATGGAAGATATAGGAATTGTCGCCGTAGGCGGTTATAATGAAATGGGCCGTAACATGACGGCTGTTGTTGTCGGCGAAGATATTGTTATTTTGGACATGGGCATCCGCTTAGACCGCGTCCAAATCCACGAAGACGCGGAAATCGACCGCATGCATTCTCTTGAATTAATTGACATGGGCGCGATTCCCGATGACACGATTATGAGAGACGTGAACGGTACGGTTCGGGCCATCGTTTGTACGCACGGGCACTTGGACCACATCGGCGCAATCCCGAAATTGGCGCACCGCTACAACGCGCCGATTATTTCAACGCCGTATACGACCGCGCTCATCCGCCAGCAAATCGATGAAGAGAAAAAATTCAAAGTCAACAATCCGCTCATCGCGCTCAAAGCCGGCGGCACATATGAAATCACCGAAGACATCAGCGTTGAATTTATCAGTATTCCGCACAGCATCGTTGACAGTGTTATCGCTGTTCTTCATACGCCTTACGGCTCTGTCATGTACGCCTGTGACTTTAAGCTGGACCGCGCGCCGACTCTCGGTATGTCTCCTGATTTTGCCGTTCTCAAAAAACTCGGCCGGCAAGGTGTCTTGGCAATGATCACCGAGACGACCAACAGCGCCCGTTCAGGGAAAACGCCTTCTGAGACGATTGCCAAAGAGATGCTCCGTGATGTTCTTTTGGGAACGGAAGAATCTCATGTCGGTATGATCGTTACGACTTTCGCTTCTCATATCGCTCGTTTGAACGCGATTATTGAAATCGCCGAAGAAATGGGACGTATTCCTGTGTTTATGGGACGCTCCATGGAAAAATATCTGATCGCGGCACATGATTTGGGTTACATTACGCTTCCCGATGACGTTGAAATCTACGGTCAGAGAAAAGATGTTGACAAGGCGCTCAAAAAGATCATGGAAGACGGCAAGGAAAAATATCTGCCTGTCGTGACCGGCCATCAGGGCGAGCCCGGCTCTATTTTGATCCGAATCGCGAACGGTGAAACGCCCTTTAAGATTGAATCCGGTGACCGCGTTGTTTTCTCGGCCAATATTATCCCGAGCCCGATGACGCGCGCCAACCGCTACGCGCTTGAAACCAAATTGAAGATGCGCGGCGCGAGAATTTATGACGATGTTCACGTTTCCGGCCACGCTTACCGTGAAGACCACTGGGAAATGCTCAGAATGGTTCAGCCGATGCATGTTATTCCGGCTCACGGCGACTTGGCGATGCACAGCGCTTACATTGAAATGGCGGAAGACGCCGGTTATGTTCTTGGCGAGACGGTCCACTTACTCCGAAACGGTGAGATCCTTTTCCTGGAGCCTTGAATTTGATTTATCGGAGTTTTGCAAATGACTGTTGTTGATGAAATTAAAAAATTATCTGTTCCCGTCGACGAAGCCATTGACCGGCTGCTTCCCGTCAAAAAGCCGGAGGGGCTCTATGAAGCTTCCCGCCATATCGTTAAAGCCGGCGGCAAAAGACTCAGGCCCGCTGTTTTGCTGGCAAGCGCCGAAGCTGTCGGCGGGAGTCTCCAAAACGCTGTTCCGGCAGCTGTTGCTATTGAATTGATGCACACGTTTACATTGGTTCATGACGACATTATGGATAACGACCCTGTCCGCCGCGGTCTTCCGGCCGTTCACACCGTTTGGGGCGAAGCGGGCGGCATTTTGGCCGGCGACACGCTGTATTCCAAAGCGATCGAAATTATTACGGAGGCCGACAGTGACCCTGCCCGTCTTTTGAAAGCGTCCGGAATTCTTTCCAAAACCTGCGCTGAAGTCTGCGAAGGGCAGTGGCTTGACATTGATTTTGAAAAGCGCAGTTCTGTTTCCGCGGAAGAATATTTAGAAATGATTGAAAAGAAAACCGCGATCCTGTTCGGCGCAGCCGCTCAAATCGGCGCGATCATCGGCGGCGCGGACAGTCAAGTTGACCAAGCGCTGTACAATTTCGGCCGCCTCACAGGCTTGGGTTTCCAAATCTATGATGATGTTTTGGACTTGGTCACACCCGAAGAAGTGCTCGGCAAAAGACAAGGCAGCGATATTTTCGAAGGCAAAAGAACGCTTTTGATGATCCGCGCGGCTGAAAAAGGCGCGATTCCGCGCGCTTTCGGCAAGGGCTCCGGTTCCAAAGAAGATATTGATGAAGCGATTGCGGTTCTCACCGATTCCGGCTCTTTGGCGTATGTGAAGGATCTCGCCGTCGGTTTCGTTGAAGAGGGAAAATCCAAACTCGACATTCTTCCCGACAGTCCGGCCAAGCAGCTTTTAAAAGATATGGCTGATTACATGCTGTATCGGGATTTCTGATTTTTTTTGCAGGAGGAGGATTTTTAATCCTCGCCTTTTTTTAAAAAAAGTGATTCATTTTTCCATTTTGTCAACAAAATCCAAGTCAAAATCCAAATCGAATTTTTCATCAAAATTATCATCTTCAAACCGGTTTTCAATATCCTGCCGGTATTTGCTGACATTTTCGCCTTTAGCTTTCCGCGCAAAATACTGAATATTTCGGAAAATGCCGCGAAGCGTTTTGGCTTCGCACGGCGTCAGTTCGGCGCGGGCGAAAATACGTTTCATCATCAGCGCCATTTTTTCTTTTTTCAGCGGATCAAAATCCATATCGTCCAAAACCTCACCGAAGTGAGCGCATGAGGCTTCAACTTCTTTGAAATCAGCCGTTTTGTATTTTCCTGTCAGGCGCGCGTCGGAGAGTTCGTAAACCATGATACCGACCGCGTGAGAGAGGTTCATGACGGGATAAATGTGAGATGACGGAATTGTCGCAATCATCGAACAAAAAGAGAGTTCATCATTCGTAAAACCGATATCTTCCCGGCCGAACAAGAGAGCGACTTTCGTCTCAGGATGAAACTCTTCCAATTTTTCGCGCAAAACCGCCGGCGTCAGCGCCGGTGTCCGGATATGGTCGCATCCTTTTTGAGCGCGCATTCCGGTTGTACCGATAACGGCGCCGCAATCCGCGACCGCTTCTTCGATCGCGGAACAAATTTTCGCATTCAAAAGAACATCCCCCGCATGAGAGGCCATCGCGCGCGCTTCCCCTTCCAGCGGACAAGGATTGACCAAATAAAGCTCTGTAAATCCGAAATTTTTCATGACGCGGCAGACGGATCCGACATTTCCCTGATAAAGCGGTTCCACTAAAACAATTCGAAGATTCAGGGCGGCTCTTTCGGTTTTATTTATTTTGATGTTCATTTCTGCCGGGCTGTCAGACATAACTTCCAAAACGGCAGTGATGATATTTTATTATTTTGTTTATTGACGTTGTCTGTTTTTGAGCGCGGCGGCAATCAGAAAAGTGACAGATCCGCCGCCTTTTTCAGGCATTTGGATTTTTGAATGAACAAAAAATGAAACATCTGCTTTGATTCATTTTTTTAATCCGAACGTCGGTAAAACCCGAGAAAAGAGATTATTTTCAAGTTTTACAAGGCGTTTGCTCTTCACTCTTTTTCAAAAAAGGATGTATTACGGGAACAACCGAAACTCTGCAGATTGATATCGGTAATGTGTTTCACATCGGTTCCGTCCCAAGTGATAGAAGGATTGTCGGTTATCGGCATCATTGAAATTTGAGATTTCGCGGCGGTTAACGGTTAACGGGGTTTCAGCGAATCGTTTTGAGTGTTCGGAAATTGATGAGGATTTATCATGAGGTGTTATCATACATCACGATTAATCCGGCAGAATAGACGGATTCTGTTCGCCGTTTTCATGATGTTCCCCCGAATTTCGCCGGAGTTTTTGAGCGATACTATTTAAATACAATCGGTACAGAATATTTATATCTTCTATCAATCGGCTTCGTCGATTCGGATCATTTTTTCTTTAAACAAAGAGGGGTGACTTGGTAGAGCATAAGAACCGTTCCATTGTCTTTGTGTGCAGTCGTTATTTTCACTGATCGGGCAATCGGGCTGAACGCTATCATTCATTTTCATATTTCATTATCATCATTAATCAGTTTCGAATGCTTCAGATGACACCCGAACAGACATCAGAAGTCATTTGCTTTCAAAAAATAAATGGAGAATTAATATGAAAAAAATAATGTGTGGATTGATCTGTTTAATTTTAATATTAGGGGTATTGATGTCGCCAGCATCCGCCGCTATTTGGTCGAATTAAAGAGCTCCGGTTGTTTTTGTATTTTTCCCTTCATCATATGAACAGCATGTTTTTAGTGCGATGAATACATGGAATGTTGCAGGCAGTAATTTCTCTTTTTATTATGATTCTTCTCTTTCACGATTCTCTCCAAATACAATATCATTTTTTATGTCAGCTACAATGACTCCGTTAAATGCAGCCCAATGTACAAATTATGTCTATCCTAATGGCAGTACCAATTATTCAGTTATTGACTTTAATGTAAATTCTGCATGGGCAACAAATGGTGCAAACGGATATCGCGATGTAGAAACTGTTGCTTTACATGAACTCGGACATGCTGCAGGCATTAGTCATTCATCAAATTCAAATGATTTGATGTGGGGCGGCGTGCTTCCTGTAAGAAGGAGTTTAACAATAAATGATAAAAATGCGCTTAAACGTTTATATTGAGGTGCTTTACATGAAATCTAAAAATATCATTTTTTCTGTTTTCATCATATTATTTATCGCTGTTTTTTCTTTTGCAGCGATGCACACTCTTCTTGAAAAACAAGGCCCGGTAACTGAAAATTATACATTTCTGAGAAATATTCCAAGTCATGAGGAGGCAGAAGAATATGAACATTTGATGACATCCTCCGGCACGCCCATTTATATTCCTGAAAAAGAGATGGCCGATTATTCTTCTATTATTGTAAAAGGTACGGTCAAAGAAGTTTTGCCGGCCAGATGGACCACCAAGAGCGGTTTAAGTCCTATGGAAAGTGAAACGGAAGAAATTTTTCCGTCTCATCATACAATTTATCACGATATTGCTGTAGAAGTTGAAGAGTTATACAAAGGAGAATTACCTGATAAAGAAAGCCGCGTCATTTATGTCAGACAAGAAGGCGGAACAGCCGACGGACACCGCCTTGAATATATGGATGCGATAAATCTTTATGAAGGGGAACATGTCATATTGTATTTGTTTGAGGATCATGAAAACGGTTTATCAGCCCATATCCTGCCCGTACATTATTTTATGTATACGGAGGAGTGGGTTTTCTTCATTATTGACGATAATACAATTATTGACGGAAACGGCCATAAAATAGATTATGAGTCTGACAAAATTCCAAAAAAATGATTTTAAGCTTTCAACAGTTTGAAAAATAATGAAATAACTTTTGTTATTTTCATAATCTTTATTTTTCATTAATTTTTGAAATAATGTCTCTGGCTATTATTTTCATTCTTTTTTCTATGAATCCTCAATTCAGAATTCGGATATGAAATTTCATTCCCGTCTCCAACAATCCTCATTATTGTTCATCAAAGAAATACTCTTTTGATTCATCGTTTTCATGATGTTCCCCCGAATTCCGCTGAACTTTTGAGCGATAATATTTAAATACAATCGGTACAAAGTGCCTATATCTTCTATCATCGGCTTCGTCGATTCCAGTCATTTTTTCTTTAAACAAAGAGGGGTGACTTGATAGAGCATAAGAACCGCTCCATTGTCTTTGTGTGCAGTCGTTATTTTCACTGACCGGACAATCGGGCTGAACGCTATCGTTTATTATCATATTTATTATTGAGTGATTGATGTCTGTTCTCATTGTCATCATTAATCATTTTCGAATGATTGGTGACACTGAAACAGGCGTCAGAAGTCATTTGCTTTCAAAAAGTTTTATGGAGAATTAATAATGGATTATTTTTCAGGCATTGCCGGCGTTCCGATTACGTTCGTCGTTATGATGACCACGTCTTTCCTTGCAATCCTCCTTCTTGTTCTCGGTCTTTATTTTAACGTCCGCAAATGGGGGCAGGGTTCTCTCGCGTGGGGCCTCGACCCGGAAGAAGGAAAACACGGATTTATCGGCAGCATCAGCGTATTCTTAAAAGCGTATTGGAAACAACTCAGAGCGCATTCTGTCCACCACGGCCAGAATATATTGATTACATTGATTTTCGATGTTTTATTATTGAGACGAACCGCGCGCGCGAACCCGCTCCGCTGGTTTATGCACATGTTCATTTTCATCGGCTGGATGGGACTCTTTTCATTATCCGGTATGATGTTCGCCGTTGAAATCATTCACATGGTCGGCATTCACTTTATCGACCCCGAATGGTTCAGAGAATTCCTTCAGCTTCCGAACCAGCTTCTCGGATACCTGCTTTTCGCAGGCGTTGTCATTGCGGCCGCCCGCAGACTCTTCATTCCGAAAGTTCGGGAAAACACCAATTCTTACGACACGATTTTGCTTGTGACGCTGGTTATTGTCGTCATCACCGGTTTTGTCGCTCACGCCGGCAGATACATCGCAATCGGAATCACAGATTTTACCGGCTACGATTTCATTTTCTACGATTACATCATATGGACGCTCGGCGGCTTGACTCCGTTCTTGACATACGTTCAGGAACTCGCGCTGACGCACAGCATCCTCGCGCTCTTCATCGGCTTCGCGTTCATCCCGTACAGCAAGTACATCCACATGATCACAGCGCCCCTGACAATGATCGTTAACAAAGGAGGCGAACATTAATGGCAAGAAGAGAACCGTCCCTTAAAATGGAAAGATTGACAGCCGTCCAACTCATGGAACTTGACGGATGCATGCGCTGCGGCGAGTGCGCTGAATGGTGTCCGACCTATGAAGGCTCCGGATACAAGCCGGGCCTTTCCCCGCGCGACAAAATCTACCGCTGGAAGCGCTTCGTTGACAAATCTTACGGTCTTTGGGCAACCCTCTTCGGTCCCAAAGAGATTCCGGAAGAAGAATTTGTCGCGTTCAAAGATGATGTTCACGGCTGCACCACTTGCGGCATTTGCGCAACCGTCTGCGAAGCCGGAATCAACACGGTCGAACTCTGGGAAGTCATGCGCGCCAACCTCGTGAAAAGAGGTACAGGCCCGTACGGCAAGCAGGGCGCGATGCCAAAAATCATCAGCGACACATTCAACTCTTACAACGAGCCGAAAGAAAACCGTTTGGCATGGATTCCCGGTGATGTCAAAATCGCGGACAAAGCAAATATCCTCTACTTCATGGGCTGTACAGCCGGCATGAAACAGACAAATCTCGCCGTTTCAACCGCTCGCGTTTTGAACAAACTCGGCGTTGAATTCTGTACGCTCGGCGAAGAAGAAGCGTGCTGCGGATCCGTTTTGATCAGAACCGGCCAATACTACAAAGAAGATCATATCGCAAGAAGACTGGCCGAATCCAATGTCGCGAAAATCAAAGCGAAAGGCGCGACCATCGTTCTTTACGCCTGCTCCGGCTGTTTCAGAGCGTCTCTCGTGGACTGGCCCAGACTTCTCGGCGAAGAAACGCCCTTTAAAGTGATGCACGTTTCACAATTCCTCGCGGAAAAAATCGAAGCGGGAGAAGTCAAATGGGTGAAAAAGCCGTTCGGTGAAGATAAAATCGTCACCTACCACGACCCGTGCCATCTCGGCCGCCACGTCGGCGTTTATGAAGAGCCGAGAAAAGTTCTTCAAAGCATGCCCGGAATGGAATTCACCGAGATGGACCGCAACAGATCTTACCAAAGATGCTGTGGCGCCGGTGGCGGTGTCAAAGCCGGTATGCCCGAACTCGCGCTCTCCATTGCGAAAGCAAGAGTTGGAGACGCAATGGAAGTTCTGTATCCGGAAGGAGAACAAAAAACGCAGACCAACGTTTTCGCTCAGGCCTGCCCGTTCTGTAAGAGAAACCTCTCAGACGGACGCGACGCCCTTTTGGCGGAGGAAAATCCGCGCGCCGACATCATCATTGAAGACATTGTTGAAATCAGCGCCCGCGCGCTCGGTTTAAGCAATGTTAAAGACTGAATTTCTTTTTGAAACGGTTTTTTAAAACCGTTTTCATCTTTCTTTTTTTAAAATAACGATTCAAACAGCTTTGGCTGTCATTAAAACCAGATTCGGAATATAATATATAACAAACGGCGGAGTTCAAGAATAATAAAAAACAGAAAAAAGATAAGAAGAATTATTTTTTCAATTCTTCTTTAACGGAATTTTTAATCTCTTTTTTTGTATTGTCGATTTTTTTGTCAACAGCATTGTCAACCTTTCTTTCGGCTTGGTTTTTCGAGCTGTTTATTTCACGGTCAATTTTTTGGTCAATTTTCTTTTCAATTTTATCGAATAATCCCATAGTCGGTTCACCCAAAATATTCACATGTCCTTAAAGTTATTTGAGTCTTGCTGTTCGTGAATTATGTCGTATTGATCGAAATAGATGTCAGCACTTCATGTCAAAAGTTATAACGGATTAAAAACAGAAAATCAATTTAAGAATCAAAAAAAGAAAAATAGAGAAAAGAGAATAAAAGGACAATTACGAATTGCCCTTATTGTATTCTTGAATCGATTTGATCGTCATTTCTTTTTCTTTGGCTGCCGTAATCGCTTTTCCTGAGATTTTCGCGCTTTGAAGCGTTGTAATGTACGGAACGCCGTAATCCACGGCGGAACGGCGGATTCTGGAGCCGTCGCGGCGCGCTTTTGTTTTTTCGGTCGGCGTGTTGATGATCAAATTGACTTCATTCTTTCTGACGCGGTCAATCACGTTGGGCGTTCCTTCATGAACTTTTAAAACGATGTCCATAGACACGCCGCCTTTTTCCATGAATTCGGCGGTTCCCTTCGTTCCGATCATTTTTAAGCCGGCTGCAGCCATTTCTTTCGCGACTTCAAGCATTTCATCTTTGTCTTTATCGCGGATAGACATAAAGACGGTTCCTTCAAGCGGCAAAGCGTTGTCCGCCGCCATCTCCGCTTTGTAAAACGCTAAATCGTAACTGTAGTCAATGCCCATGACTTCTCCTGTGCTTTTCATTTCAGGGCTTAAAAGCGGGTCGGCGCCTGGCAGCTTGTCGAAAGGAAGAATAACTTCTTTCACAGCCACGTGTTTAATTTGCGGTTCTTTTTCAGCGATATAGCCTTGTTCTTTCAAGGATTTGCCGACCATGACCTTTGCGGCGATTTTCGCAAGAGGAATGCCGATTGCTTTGGAAACGAACGGAACGGTTCGGCTGGAGCGCGGATTGGCTTCTAAAACAAAAACTTTACCGTTCTGTTCAGCCATTTGAATGTTGACCATGCCTTTAACGTTTAACGCCAGCGCAATCTTTTTGGTATAGTCTCTGACGATTTCCAAAATATCTTCCGATAGCGTCTGCGGCGGAATGACGCAAGCCGAATCGCCCGAGTGAATGCCGGCTTCTTCAATGTGTTCCATGATCGCGCCGATGAAAACGTCTTTTCCGTCACAAACGGCATCGACATCAATTTCACGGGCGCCTTCCAAAAAGTCGTCAATCAAAATCGGATGGTCATGAGTCACGCGAACCGCTTCTTTAATGTATTTTTCAAGTTCATCGCGGTCATAAACGATTTCCATCGCGCGGCCGCCGAGAACATAGGACGGGCGGACCAAAACCGGGTACCCGATTTTTTCCGCGGTTTCAAAAGCCTGGTTTTCAGAGACGGCGTATCCAGCTTCCGGCTGCAGAATGCCGAGCTTTTCCATTAAAACATTGAATCTTTCACGGTCTTCAGCCATATCCATATTTTCCGGCGCCGTTCCTAAAATTTTAGTATTCAGGCCGCGTCTTTTAATTTCTTGTTCCAAGGGCAGCGCGAGATTAACGGAAGTTTGACCGCCGAACTGAACCAAAACGCCTGACGGCTTTTCTTTTTCAATAACATTCATGACATCTTCCAAAGTTAAAGGCTCAAAGAAAAGCTTGTCAGAAGTGTCATAGTCGGTTGAAACCGTTTCGGGATTGTTGTTAATGATTTGAGTTTCAATACCTTCTTCGCGAAGTGCTTTGACGGCATGGACCGTACAATAGTCGAATTCGATTCCCTGACCGATGCGAATCGGCCCCGCGCCGAGAATCAGAATCTTATTTTTGTCATTCGTTTTGGATAAATTTTCAACGCCGTACTCCGTGTAATAATAAGGCGTAAACGATTCCAGTTCTTCGGCGCAGGAATCAACCATCCTGTAAGAAGCGCTGATGTTTTCTTTGAGACGTATATCTGTGATTTCAGTACGGCTTTTACCGGTCAGCTCACTGATTCTCTCGTCCGTGAAACCGAGTTTTTTCGCTTTGAATAATATCTCTTTCGTCAGTTTTTCATCTTTCAAAGTGTTTTCAAAGAGTACGAAGCTGCTGATTTTTTCAATGAAAAACGGATTGATTTTTGTCCAGTCGGAGATCGCTTTAATGGAATACCCTTTCTTCAGCGCGTAAATGATAACGAAAACACGTTCATCTGTCGGATTTTTCAGAAGGTCTTCAATTTCTTCATCCGTCCAGGAATATTCATCAATATGCTTTCCGGTATCAAGCCCGCGGATTGCTTTTTGAAGAGCGTCTTCGACTTGGCCGCCGATAGCCATCACTTCACCGGTGCTTTTCATCGCTGTCGTCAATCGGCGGTCAGCGGATGTAAATTTGTCAAAAGGCCAGCGGGCAACTTTCGCGACAACATAATTGACAATCGGCTCCCAATTATCGGATCCGGTTTGAACACCTCGGACAATTTCATCCAATGTTCTGCCGATTGCGATTTTTGCAGTCGCGCGGGCAATCGGAAAACCGGTTGCTTTAGAAGCCAAAGCGGAAGACCTGGAAACACGCGGATTTACTTCAATAATTCTGTAATCGCTGTTTTCAGGATTATACGCGAACTGAACGTTGCAGCCGCCGATAATATTCAGAGCTCTTAAGATTCGGATGGCTGCTTCCCGAAGCATTTTAATGTCTTCTTCGGGCAGCGTCAAAATTGGCGCGACAACCATGGATTCTCCTGTATGGATTCCCATCGGGTCAATATTCTCCATCGTACAAATCACGATACAGGTATCGTTTTTGTCGCGCATGACTTCAAACTCTATTTCTTCCCAGCCGAGAACGCTTTCTTCGATAAGAAGCTGGTGAATCCGGCTTTTCTTGAATCCTTTTTCGGAAATTTCATACAGCTCCTCGCGGGTGTAAGCAATGCCGCCGCCTGCGCCGCCGAGAGTGTAGGCCGGACGGATAATTAACGGAAGACCGAATTGTTTAATCGTTTCTTCGACTTCTTCTTTCGTTGTGACCGCTTTGCTGCGCGGCACTCGCTCGCCGATGCTTATCATCAGTTCTTTGAAGCGTTCGCGGTCTTCCGTGCATTTGATGGAGTCGACTTGTGTTCCCAGGAGTTCCACGCCGTATTTTTCAAGTATTCCCTTCTCGGCGAGCTCGGTTGTCATGTTTAAGCCGGTTTGTCCGCCGATGCCTGCAATAATACTGTCGGGTTTTTCTTGAGCGATGATTTTTTCCAATATTTCCACATTAATCGGCTCGACATAAACAACATCTGCCGTCTCAGGGTCGGTCATGATTGTCGCCGGATTGGAATTGACTAAAACGACTTCGATCCCTTCTTCTTTTAAAGCGCGGCAAGCCTGCGTTCCCGAAAAGTCGAATTCTGCTGCCTGGCCGATTACAATCGGGCCGGATCCAATTAATAAAACTCTTTTAACATCATTTCGTTTCGGCATTTGTGTCACCAACTTAATTGATAAATCTTATGTATTATATTGTATAAGCGAATAGCGAATTTTTGCTTCCTGTATTTTTCCTAAAATTCGGATTGATGGCTGTTTTTGGAAATGTGTTCTTTTTTCCAAGTCAAAAAAAGATTTTGAAAAAGCAGAAATAAAATAAAACCGAAAAAGGAAAAGAGCATTGAGAAAAGAAACGATTGCGGAAAATAAATCTTGAATAAAAACAGTTGACGGCGATTTGATATAATGCCCGCAACCGATAATTTTGTCAACATTCTTTTCACGGGTCATGGCTCTTGTCAATCTCGCTTCTTCGATTTTTAAGACGTCGCAGCAAATTCAGCTTAAATAAGGTCTCTAAAACTTGATTGATTGTTGTTCCAATATATAACTTCTGTGATTGAATATATCATGATTGTCTGTGAAAATGTTTTATTTTTTAAGAAAATCCGGTTGATTTTTTAAATTTTTTCTGTTATTTATGTCAAATTTCTTTTGATAAATCCATTCATAATGCGGGTGAAATATCTTTTTGATCAATTCCTGTCATGATCTGATAAATTTTTGGCGAATCTGCTATAAATTATATGTTGTATCGTTTTAGGTTCTTATAATCGCCATCAGTCAACTATTGGGGGGCGGGGACAGATACATCTCTTTTGATTTTAAATTCTTAAAAAAAGCCGAGTCGGATTAGAAGTCGGAAAAGGATAATTCGCCACAAATCATCCTTTTCTCTTTTCACACATTTCTTCCAATTCAAAGATTTTTCGTGTCCTGTTGAGTTAGATGAGTTTCAATAACCCAACGCTGACAATTTCTACTATGTTTCAATCAGATATATAGTTATCGTAAAATCTAGCCAAAAATAGCATCTCTTTTTGCATGCTGCTAGATTTTCGGCGGACCGGACTCTTCGATTTGCCGATTGTAGAATTTTCTATTATGGTGCATTAAATTCCTATCTTTTCTTTGGTGTTTCTAATTACTAAATCCTCTCATTTCTGTTTTTTATTTGCGCCATTCTATTTCTCGGATGTAGCAATTATGCTTTAGTTTCTATCTTTTTGCTATATTCTTTTGCAGCTCTTCTCTGTTTTCTTTAGTGTAGTCCGTTTCTTCTTGCTGTTTCTTCCATGTTTCTATACTTATTTTTTCTATCAATTTGATAATCCTGTATGTTTTGTATGATTCTCTAATTTCAGCTTTATGTTTTATCGTTCGCCTCTCAAATCTGTCCGTTTTTTTCGAAGCGCTGAATCTTGGTAGATTTTTCTATTCTTTTTTAAGTTTCTGTGCTATCCGCTTGATTGAAGACTCTCTATGATTTCTATTTTGATGATTTTTGAAAATCGCTGCGTTTCGTGCTGTTTCATCTCAAATCCAAATAACAATTAAATATAAAGATGTATTATTTTGATAGACTCAGATATCTATGGATTAGTAATCATGACTGACACTCCCAATTCAAACGACACCGGCAAGCTTGATGAATTAACCGCTGCCGAGAAAAACGGCAAATCTGATGACAGCACAAAGTCAGACGGCAAAAAACAATTGAATGTCCGGATACCTACAGATCTCTATAATAAATTAGATTCAACCAATGAATCTAAGGGTGCCGCGGTCATCAAAGCTCTTGAAATGTATTTGGACAACGACGGCAATGATGCCGTTTCCCAAGAATACGTCTCTGCACTCTTAAAACAGCTGGAAATCAAAGACAGTCAAATTTCTGCGCTGACACGCCAGCTGGAAACCAAAGATGAACAGATTACGGAGCGCGACAACACAACAAAAATGCATATCGCTCAAGTTCAAACCCTCATTAATCAAGTTGAAAAAAAGACGCTTGAACTGGAAGACGCTAAAAAGAAAAAATGGTATCAGTTTTGGTAACTGTTATATCTTTTGATCATGTCATCTATTATAATGTTAGTCTGTTCACCGATCTGAGCCTCAAATCCTTTTCAATAAATTCAAAGCATAATATAAGTTCCAAAATGATTTTCATCATTTTGTTGCCTTCTCAATTTTTTCTTTCAGCAGTGCGCTGACTTCCTTTCCTTCGATTTTGCCGCGGTATTTTTCCATGACGATTCCCATCAGAGGGCTGATGGCCGCAGGACCCTTTTCGGCAATGAAATCTTTCTTTTCGGCGACAACGCTGTCAATATACGCTTCAATTTCCGTTCTGTCAACAGTGCCGATTCCGAGACTATCGGCGACTTCGGCGATACAGCAGCCGGAATCCTTACAAACGATTACCAAAATATTCCGCGACGCGTCTTTGGGAAGCGAACCGTCCGCAATCAAATCAAACATCTCTTCGAATTTCGCATCGGTGATCGAATCGACATTCAATCCTTCTCTTTTCAATTCGGGCAAAACGCCGGTCAATGTTCTGGCAAGTAAAGTCGGCGTGACGGTTTCATTTCCCTTGTATTTTTCAGCCAGTTTCTCAAAAAGCCGCATGTATTTGGAAAACGCGACCAATTCCGCGAATTCATTGTTGATGCCGTATTCTTTCATGTAGCGTCCGGCTTTGTCAATCAAAAGCTCGGGAACGGCCAAATCCAGGTATTCCTGACGGTTGATGGCAAAGGTCGGCAAATCCGTTTCCGGATACATTCTGGCTGCTCCCGGAAGCGGTCTCATGTAAGAGTTATTGCCGTCCGGAAGAGCGTAACGCGTTTCTTGCGGAATCGTGATCAGAACTTGCTTCGCTCTGTCAAGGACAGATTCCATGGCTCTTTTAACGACTTCAGCGCGGCCGGAAATCATGATCACGGCATCCTCTTTCTCCGCGCCGATGGCTTTTCTGAGATTTTCAACTTCGTCGGCGGTAATCCCGTAATTCGGCAATTCGTCTGTATGGAATAATCCGGAGACGCCGACCGCTTTAGCTTTTTCGGACAGTTCCGTCCCGAGTCTTCTGCCGGGCTGAACTTCTCTGCCGATATAGCCGTCGAATCCTTTTAAGCGGACAGCTAAAATTTTTCTGTTTTTGGCGCTGTTGAGAATGACTTTGGATTTAGTTTCCGCAAAAATGCCCGTCACATCGTAGAGGGCTGTATCGACAGACGCGCCTTTTGCGGTCAGTTCCTCTTTTATCTCAATGAGCGCCAGCTGTCTGAATATTTCACGCTTGATGATTTCATCAATCATGGATAAAGCCTGAACGCCTTTCATTTCGACACGCGTTCCATTTTTTATGGAGACGTTGACATCTTGCCGTATTGTTCCGATGCCGCGCTTCACGCCGAGCGTTGAGCGAAGAGACATGCCGATGTAAGACGCGACTTCTCCGGCTTGCTCCGGGGTTCTGATATCCGGTTCGGTGGCGATTTCAATCAGCGGGATTCCGAGGCGGTCCAATGAAAAAACGACATATTCATCCGTTTCTTTCATTTTGGGCGCGGATTCTTCTTCCAAACACAAACTGGCGATGCGGCATTTTCCGGATTCTGTTTCAATCCAGCCGTTGCCGGCGATGAAAGTCGTTCTTTGAAAACCGGCCGGTCCTGAACCGTCCACAATTATTTTTCTCATCACATGCGCGCGGTCTACCGGGGTCATATGAAGAATTTTTGAAACTTCAAGAGTCGTTTTTAAAGCTTCGGGACTCACCGGTGCCGGCCCCGCCTCGTCAATGTCGCCCAAACAAGTCGTATTAAAAACTTTATATCGGCTTTGGCGGTTGGCCTGCGTTTGTTCGACAACGGCGCGGTCCATCATGCCCAAATTATTGGCTTTGGGGCGTAAATGCCTTCTGATTTCATGTGTCGACTCTTCCGGCTCTCTGTATATGTTCGGGCAGCGGCAGTGCAGTTTTGTCGGAGAATCTACCTGCTGATGAATTTCAAGACCGACCATCAGACCGATTTCTTCATAATTATAATCCGGAATTGTTTTCATTTCATGACTCATTTTCAAATGTCCTTGAAGTTATTATAAAATAAAAGAGTGATGAATTGAAAAGATTAATAATTTTTCTGCTTATTTCATTCTTTTTCTTTCATTTATGAGTTAATCTTTATAGTGTATGAATAATAATATACTAAAAATCGACTCAGACTCAATAACATTTATCTATCTACAATATATATCTGCATTAACCTATTTGGAATTCCGGGGATGGTTTCATTTAACCGTATCGGTTTTCATTTAAAACAGGTGGGAGTTTTTAATAATGATAACGAAGCTACACATAAAGAAGGCAGCAGCAGGTCTTTTTGTCCTCTGTCTCATTTTATCCTTAATGCCGACGGCATTCGCTGAAGAAGACAACGGTTATATCGCAGTGGGTGCACTTCCGGCACCGGATTTCTCCGGACAGCCCCTTCGCGGTAAAGCACCGCTGGATGTTCAGTTTACGGATTTGTCATACAGAGGCGCTGGTACTGATTACAAATACACTTGGTCTTTCGGCGACGGTACAACTTCCGATCAAATCGGCAACGTAGCGCACACTTATACCAAAGAAGGAAACTACACCGTTTCTTTGACTATTTCTAACTCATACGGTTCTAAAACCGAGACCAAAACAAATTACATTTATGTCGGCAGCGGCGTTGTCGCAGATTTCACTGTAAGCAACGGCGCAGGCGCAGCTCCTCTCTCTGTCAAATTTACAGATGCATCCAGCGGAAACCCGACCAAATACGCTTGGACTTTCGGTGACGGCGCAACCTCTTCTGAAAAGAACCCGACTCACGTTTATAGCAAAACAGGCACATACACCGTTTCTTTAACCGTTTCAAACGAATTCGGAACAGACACAAAGACTGAAGAATCAGTCGTCAATGTCGGTGTCGCGCCGTACGTTTTCTTTACGGCGAACGGAACGATCAACTCTAAGCAAGTTGTCTTTACAACGCACGGATCGGTTTCTGACGCGACCACATTCAAATGGGATTTCGGAGACGGTCAAACCTCTTCTGAAAAAGATCCGACGCATACTTACGGCGCAATCGGCACTTACAATGTGACGCTGACCGCATCCAACAGCTACGGCACATTCAGTTATGTCCTGAAGAACGTGTCCATCACAAATACTCTTAAAGCCGAATTTACAGCAACCAACAACATGGGAAGCGCTCCCTTAAGAGCCAGCTTTACAGACACATCCGTCGGTACCGGAGCAGGCTCTTCCTATCTTTGGAATTTCGGTGACGGAACAACTTCCACTGACCGGAATCCCACTCACACTTACAGCACAACCGGAACGTACACGGTCGCTTTGACAGTTACGAACCCTTGCGGTGCCACCGACTCTATCCTTAAAGCAGGCTACGTCAGTGTCGGCACTGTTCCGGTCGCGGACTTTGAAGGCACGCCGACAGCCGGCGTTTCCCCGCTGAATGTTCAGTTTACTGACAAATCACAGGGCAACAACTTAACTTACGCATGGGACTTCGGAGACGGCAGCACTTCCGCCGAAAAGAGCCCGAAACACACCTACGACAAAGAAGGTTCTTACACTGTTAAATTAACCGTGCAGAACTCTTACGGCAGCAACACGGCCAACAAGACGAACTATATTGTCGTCGGCGCTCTTCCGCGCGCAGACTTTAAAGCAGACGTTCTCTCAGGCGTTGCACCGCACCCCGTGAAGTTTACCGACCTGTCAACAGGCGAACCGGTAACTTGGAAATGGGACTTCGGCGACGGTTCAACTTCAACTGAAAAGAACCCGCAGCACACCTATCAGAAATCCGGTTACTACGATGTTACGCTGACGGTTACAAACGCATACGGCGAATCCACTCTTCTGAGACTCGGCGACGGTCAGGCCATCTGGGCTGAAGATCAGAAGGCTCCGGCGGAAGATCCGGCCGATACAACCAACGAAACAGAACAGCCGCCCGTTACACCCGCAGAACCCGAATCCGCGATTCCGGGCTTTGGAATGCTCATTGCAATCTGTGCTCTTCTCGGTCTTGTCGGTGTCAGTGTATACGGTAAGAGAAAATCAAACAAATAATCACAAAAAAATTGAATAAATCGTGAAAGAGGTTTTCTCCTTTTTCCGTTTTATTCTTTTTTCGTTTTTTTACGCTGTCATTTTATAATGGTTTAAAGGCTTCTTTTTTGATTCCGCGTTCTTTTTTAATTTTCAAATTCTGTCCATTCAGAAGTCAACGGAATACTTAATTATCTTTATGAAATTCATCTTTTTGAAAAATAAATCAAAATGAAAAATGAATTGTTTAAAATATTCGTCGGGTGGTTTTATGACAATTGAAGAAACAAAAGAAAAAGTCCGTCAATACGCGGAAAAATATGCCTCAAAAAAAGGTTATCGCCTGAATCCGAATCTTGAAGAGTTGGATTTGGTTTACGAAGGTTTGGCAAAACGCCGTGAAAAATACGGCGCTCAATACTGTCCGTGCCGCATCGTTCTCGGCGATAAGGAAGAAGACCGCAAAATCATTTGTCCCTGTATTTATCACGCGGATGAAATCGAACAGGACGGAATGTGCCATTGCGCTTTATTCTTTAAAGCCGAATGATTTTTTTTCGGGAGTCTTTGCGCCTGAATCTTTTCTTTTTTTAATGGAAAGGCTTTAAATAATTCACAGACTATTAACTTTTTTCTTGGAACCGAAAAAGGGATGTTAATTATGGATGATATCGCAAAACATTTGCTTGAACTTCAGGATAAAATGGAAAAAATGACCGATGATGAACTTGTTCATTTTGTCAATGAAAACTATCCTGAAGCAGGATGGTGCGGCAAGAGAAAATTAGTCACGCGCAAAATCCTGACATTTGAGAGGAT
>JAITUZ010000015.1 GCA_031286065.1 Candidatus Methanimicrococcus odontotermitis
GTCACAAACCCGAGGTGACCGATTGCTTCTACCGAGGAGAGGAAGTCACATTGGAGCCCGTTCCTCAAAAAACAAATTCGGCCGGATTTATAGGGATTGCCGGAATCGGATTGATTGTACTGATTTCAGCGGTTTTTCTCTTTTATTCAAGAAAGAAATGAGAGTTTGAAATTCATTCAAACAAAAATATCATTTTGAAAATTCAAATTCATTAAACTGAAAAACTTATTTTTTCAAATTCGTTCAAACCGAAAACATCGGTTTTTCAAATCAATTCAAACCGAAAACATCGATTCTTAAATTCATTCAAACCGAAAACATCGGTTTTCAAATTCATTCAAACCCGAACGCCGATTAAATCCCAAAAAAATATAATTTTCAAAAATTAAGGCTTTATCAACGTTCGTTTTTTCAAAAAATAAATGAAAAACGATGTTTCAGATTTAACAAAAATAATCGGAAAAAAAAGCAATCACCTCCAACGACGCGTTTCACGAGTGAAAGAGAGGCGTTGGAGATTATTCCCATGATTTCAATGAAAATACAACGCCGTGATTTCATTTTACGTTTGATTTTTACATTGATTTTTAAGTTTTTCATCTACATCGCAGTATAATCCGCAATTCTGCGATTTTACTCGCTTCGCTCGTAAAACCTTGAATTGCGGTCGTATGTGAACTTTTCTTCCATTCAAAAAACGGATTACTCGACAATTGCGCCGTAACCGGCTGAGCGGACGGTCCTCTTGTATTTTTTAAGATAGCCGTCGACGTTTTTTTCGACCGGCATGAAAGATTTTCGGCGCTCTTCCAAAATATTGCCGTCTACTAAAACGTTGAGCTGACGGTTCGGAATATTAATTTCAATCATGTCGCCGTCTTTGACCAATCCGATCGGGCCGCCTTCTGACGCTTCGGGAGAAACGTGACCGATGCAGGGGCCGCGCGTGCCGCCCGAAAAACGCCCGTCTGTCACAAGCGCGACGGATTCGATGAGACCTAATCCCGCAATCGCCGCCGTCGGCGACAGCATTTCACGCATGCCCGGACCGCCGCGCGGACCTTCGTAGCGGATAACGACAACATCGCCGGCCTTGACTTTGCCGTTCATGATGGCCGACATGGCTTCTTCTTCGCCGTCATACACGCGGGCCGGACCTGTATGAATCATCATTTTATCGCTGACCGCCGCCTGTTTCACGACAGAGCCGTCCGGAGCGAGATTCCCTTTTAAGACAGCGATGCCGCCTTCTTCATGGACAGGATTTTCAGTCGTTTGAATCACTTTTTGATTGAATTTCGGATTTACCAAAACGCGGCTTTTCAAATTTTCACCAATCGTTTTGCCGTTGACTGTTTTTTCATCTTTTAAAATGCGGCCGCCCAGCCGTTCAAGAATCGCGTAAATGCCGCCCGCGCGGTCAAAATCCGTCATAAACCATGAGCCCGCCGGACGCAAAGAAACAATGTGCGGCGTGTTTTTACTGAGCCTGTCAAAGTCGTCTAAAGTCAGGCGGAGATTGAAAGCGTTTGCGACCGCCGGCAAGTGAAGCGCGGTGTTGCTGCTGCCGCCAATGGCCATATCCGTCATCACGGCGTTTTCAAATGAATGGCGCGTCACGATTTTGCGCGGCGTCAGACCTTCTTTTACCATTTCGACGATACGTTCGCCGGATTCTTTGGCCAGCCTGATTTTGCTTGCGTCGACCGCGGGCGATGTGGCGCAGCCGGGCAGAGACAAACCGAGCGCTTCGACCATACACGCCATCGTGTTGGCCGTAAACATGCCCGAACAAGAACCACAGCCCGGACAGGCGTGGTCTTCCATCATTTTGAGTTTGTCTTCCGAAATGCCGCCGTTTTTCGCGGCCCCGACAAATTCGAACATGGAAATCAAATCCAAATCCGTATCATCGGCAAAACCGGGCTGCATCGGGCCGCCGGTTACAATAATTGCAGGAATATCCAATTCGCCGACCGCCATCAAATGACCCGGAACGACTTTGTCGCAGGACGGGATCAAAACCATGCCGTCGAACTGATGCGCGCGGACCATTACTTCAATCGTGTCCTGGATCAGTTCGCGGCTCGGCAGAGAGTATCTCATTCCTTCGTGCCCCATGGCGATACCGTCGCAGACGCCGATGGTTTGAAACTCGAAAGGAACGCCGCCGGCATTGCGGATACCGGCTTTGACGGCTTCGCCGATTTTATCCAAATGAAGATGACCCGGAACGATTTCATTTTTAGAATTGACGACCGCGATGAACGGTTTATTCATCTCGGATTCAGTCAGGCCCAACGCTTTAAGCAAAGAGCGGTTGGCGGCTCTTTCCAATCCTTTTTTAGCATTATCGCTTCTCATAATATCACCCAAATTACGATTTTTAAAAATCTTATTTCTTTGTCCAATAAAACAATCTACTTAATAACTTTAAAGCAAAACTATTAGAAGAATTACATATCTGTAATATATTATTTTTGAGAAATAAATGAGGTTAGATATGAATAATAATCGCCGCAATCTTTTTCGCTCAATACATGAAGGAAAATGGCTGAGCATTAAATACAGAAATACCCGCGGCGAAGTTACATATTATTGGGCAGCTGTAAAAATCATAGACCCTGCATCCAAAACGATAATCGCAGACGCTTTACATCTTGTAAAACAAAATGTAATAGAATTGAAAATGTTCATTGACTCTATAGAAGCGTCATGTGTTCTTGACGGGACATATTATCCGATAAATCAATTGATCGTGGACGATATTCGAATTAATCCGGAGAAGTATAAAGATTTATTCGGTCATATCCCGAATTTGAAAATTTTAAATTATTTATCAGATTGTCATAGATTAGACGGTGTACAGAAAAAATTTGAACACGCATTAATTCCGAGACTGGACAGTGACAGATTCCGAAACGGAGATTACAGATTAGATGATGAACAATATTCATATTTAATTCGCCATTTTCAAAAAGGAATAAACGAAAAACCGGTCGGAAATCTTGCACTCAATATCGTCAGTATAAATTCAAAAGAAGGTCTCTATGTATTGGCGTATCGTCGTCTTTTCTTCAACGTCAAAGAAAAAATGCTTACGCTGTCAGAAGAATTCAGTCTATGCTCGGAGTTCACTGTAAACGGAACCAAACAAAGCATTCAAAGATATATAGATGAAGAAAATTTGGATTTGTTGAATGATATTGAGCTAAATCTTGAAATTCTTAAAAATTGCATCGCTCAACGATACCCGAATCAACCGATAATTGATGATATTCCATATATGATTGCTGTTGATACCGGCTATATCATTAATTTAGAGGCGGAGTATGAAGGAATTATAGAAATGTATCAAAAAGATTCCGTGACAACTCCGATTCGCGCTTTTTTTGGTGAATTGACAAAAAGGCCCGTCCGCCGTAAAGATTACCCGTTTGCGTTGATTGACAAAAAAATAAATATGGACCAATTATTGGCAATTAATAAAGCAATGAAATATCCGCTCGCTTATATTCAAGGTCCGCCGGGAACCGGAAAAACTTACACAATTGTAAATACGATAATTACTGCTTTTTTTAATGAGCGGACGGTTTTATTCACGTCATATAATAACCACCCTATAGACAGTGTTTTTGAGTCATTATTGAAATTAAAATGTCGAAACATGCCGATTTTACTGCCGATAATCAGACTTGGAAATATTCAAAAATCCAATGAAGCGATAGATTATATTCGTGTTTTATATGAACATACACTTACAGAATACGGGAATATAGAAAACGGAAGCGTCAAATCAAAAAAAATAAAAACTCCGCGTCAAACGAAGCCTATAGATTTATCTTCAATGACGGATTCGGCGAAAAAACTGAACGGATTATTAGAAACGTATGAAGAGATACGGGATTTGAACGAAAGATTGGAAACCATTGACGACTTACTTGTTGAAGTCAATCAAAAAAATTTTGATACCGTTATGAAAACACATCAAAAAAGAATAATGGAGCGGTTAGAACTTTTGGGAAATATTCCGGTTGAGGAAGCCTTGACTTTTTTACCGGAGGACTCGGAAAAATTAATGGAATATTTAAACGCAGAATCCGAAAGATATATCAAGCGGTTACATGAGCCAAAGTACAAGAAATTAATTGAAATCACATACGCTGAGAAAAATGATCAGCGAGCTGCAGAATTTAATAAATATTTAAGCAATGATGAAAATTTTAAGAATTTTTTACGTATTTTTCCTATTGTCACAACAACCTGTCTTTCTGCCCGACGCCTTGGAAAGCCGAAACAGTATTTCGAGATGATAATTATAGATGAGGCGTCTCAATGTAACACCGCTGTATCACTCATTCCGATAATTCGAGGAGAAAATCTAACCCTTGTCGGTGACCCGCAACAACTAAATCCGGTTATTTTGTTGGACAAGCGAAATAATGCCGCTTTGAAAAGTAAATACAATATTTCTCAAGAATATGATTACATCGATAATTCAATTTATAAAACATACCTTGCTTGCGATTCTGTAAGCGATGAGATTTTACTCAGCAATCATTACAGATGCGACAGTAAAATTATTGAATTTAATAACAGAAAATATTACAATAATAAATTGAATTTAATGAAAACGAAGTCCGGCGCGAACGCTCTGATGTATGTTGATGTTAAAAGTGTGTCTGTTTCCTCCGCTAAAAATACATCAAGAGAAGAAGCAGAAACAATTATTGATTTTATTAAAAAGAATCCTCAAAAAAGTATCGGCATAATTACACCTTTTGTTAATCAGAAAAAATTAATAATCGACCGATTACGTGAAGAAAATTTGAATGAGACACCCTGTGGAACTGTTCACGCGTTTCAAGGTGATGAGAAAGATATTATTTTATTTTCACTTGCATTAACGGATCAGACAAACCGGAAAACATATGATTGGCTCAAAAATAACAAAGAATTAATCAATGTTGCCACCTCACGCGCAAAAGAGCAACTCGTTATCATAACTGATGGAATGAATTTAAACAGACTCCACGCCGGAGCAACAGATGATGACATATATGAACTGGTCAATTATGTTAAAACAAATGGCATATCGGAAATAACTGAAAAGTCCCCGCTGTCGCGCGCACTTGGAATAAAGCCTTATAGTACTGATATCGAAGAAATGTTTTTGCAAACATTAAGCCATGCTCTTGATAATATGCCGTTTCATACAGGAAAATATTCAGTGAAACGTGAAGTCCCGATTTCGCTTGTTTTTGAAAAAAGCGGAATTGAAAATGATTTATTTTTTATGGGACGATTTGATTTTGTCATTTATGAAAAACAAGATCGAGGAGAATATCCGGTTTTCGCCATTGAACTGGACGGAAAAGAACATGTTGAAAGCGAAGTTGTCAGACAACGTGATCAGAAAAAGGAAAAGATTTGTCAAGAACACGGATTTCGGCTCATACGTGTCGAAAATTCCTACGCGCGCCGATATAATTACATCAAAGATATTTTAATAGATTATTTTACAAAACGATAAACGGAAAAAATAATTCAAATCCGAAAAAGAATCAGTCATTTCTCGTTTTCGGCCCCGGCCGCTTCTTCTTCAAACTCTTCTTCCGACACGCCCGAAGACTCATTTTCATCGCCGACCTGCTGCACTTTCGTAAGCACGCTTTTGTTGTAAGCGTTCATGATGTCTTTTTGCGTAATGATTCCGACCATCTTTTTCGGGTTGGATTTCATTACGACAGGCAGACGGGAAACATCGCGATTGACCATACGGTCCAAAACAACGTCAAGCGTTTCAAAAGGATACGCGACAATCACATCTGTCGTCATGATGTCTTTTATTTTTTGCTCTCCGCTCTCCAAATCAAGCTTTTCCCGAATGTCTTTGATCGTTACCAGTCCCGCCAGTTCGCCGCCGCGGTTGAGAACGGGAAAGCCTGCGTGTTTGCTGCTTTGCATAATCGCGCTGAGAGCTTCGATGGAATTGTCTTCAAAAACGGTTTGCGGATGCGGATACATTGAGTCTTTGACTAAAATGGATTCCATGACATCGATTTCACGGCCTTGCCGAATCGTGTAACCTTTTCTTCGAAGCATTTCCGTAAAAATCGTTTCCGGATTGGCTTTACGGGCGACAGCGTTGCTGAGAACGCAAGCCGCCATGAACGGCAGAATCAAACCATAGTCCTGCGTCATTTCCACGAGCAGAATGATAGATGTAAACGCCGCATTGGACGTGCCGGCAAAAACCGCGCCCATTCCGGCAATCGCGAATGCGCCGTGACTGACGGTCAGACCGGGAATCAAAGCGTCGCAGACCAAACCGAAAGCCGACCCGAGCATGACGCCGACAAACATGGACGGAACGATGGAACCGCCGGCGCCTTCCGATCCGATCGTGAATGAAAAAGCGAGCGTTTTTAAAACAATCAACGCGAGAAGAAGCAAAATCGGCATCGGATCGGAAACCGCGTCCTGTATGACACTGTAGCCGAGACCGAGAATTTCAGGGAAATACCAGCCGATAAGACCAACCATCATGCCGCCGACGGCGGGTTTAAAAATACTGTTAATTTTCAGGTTTTTAAAGAATTCACGAATGAAATAGAAAATCTTGATAAAAAAAACGGAAACGATCCCCGCTAAAATTCCGAGGACCGGAAAAAGCCAAAACTCATAAAGCGGCTGAGACAGGCTGTATGACTATTTTCATACTGATAATTATGGAGTTCTCACG
>JAITUZ010000008.1 GCA_031286065.1 Candidatus Methanimicrococcus odontotermitis
TAACTTGTTTTATTCCCGATTCTTTTAGAACCGAAAGGACATTTTCAAGTGAAAGTCCGGCAAAAACTTTTCGTTCTTCTTCTGTTAAAGCGGCGGATAATCTCGATTTCGGATTGTCCGGTTTAAAAGGAATAACGGTTTTAATTGCTTTCATCGCCTGCTTCTATTACAATAAGTGAAATATAACGTTAACGGACAGTGTCAGTATTAATCATTTAAAATCAAGCGAATTATCCGTTCATAAATAATAATCGGATATCCGTTCAAAATAATGAGTCTGTTCTAACAAAATAATGAGTTCGTTATTCATGAAATAATGCATTTATTCCAATGAAATAATACGTCTGTTACTTACGAAATGATGCATTTATTCCACAGAAAATTTAAAGAGGATGAAAACGGCGGCGCTCAGAGTTTTTGAAATTTTGAGGAACCGCACATGCATTTGTCAACTTCGCCTGTTTCGCGATATCTTTTAAAGTGTTCCATCTGGTTGGTGCCTTTTTCCGTGATCGAAAACTCGCAGAACCTGAGGAAAATATCATAGGTGTCGGGGGTTATCACGTGTTCCATTTTGCAGGCGTCGTCTTCGGCGACTGTTTCGGAAACACCGAGCGCCATTAAAAAACTTTTAATCGTTGTATATTTCTTTCGTGTGCTGCTCGCGGTTTCTTTTCCTTTCTGAGTTAATGTGACGCCGCCGTATTTTTCATAATTGATATACCCTTCATCCGTCAATTTTTTAAGCATTCCCGTAACGCTTGACGGCCCGACGTCCAATTCACGCGAGATGTCCTTGACTTGAGCATATCCTTTCTCGGTAACGATTTTGTCAATCGTTTTCAAATAGTCCTCTTTTCTTTCGGTTGTCATACGCCATCCTCTTATCCGCTTTTTGTTTAAATGATATTTTTGAAACCTGTCGAAAAATGTTCTTTATGTAGAAAATTATTTCATATGTCTCTTTTCTAATTATTTAAACGTTTTTCACAAGATTTTTTTCGTTTCTCTTTCAACGGGCAGTGTTACGTTCTCTCTAATTTTTCGTACTTCATGTGAATTCATAACTCTTATATAACATAAAATCCTCTTGAGTGTTATTATTTAATTGAGAGCAGAATGATTATGGTTAAAGAAACGTTATTACTGGTCGGACACGGAAGCAAGCTTCCGTTTTCAAAGCAGCTGATCTTAGATGTTGCCGAAAAAGTCAAAGCACGAGGCGAGTTCGAAAATGTTGAAATCGGTTTGATGGAATTCAATGAACCGACGATTCCCGACGCGCTGAAGAAAATCATTGACGGCGGCTCAAAAAGAATTGTTGTCGTTCCCGTCTTTTTGGCTCCCGGAACACACACGGAAAAAGATATTCCGAGAATTCTCGGTCTTCTGAAAGAAGAAAGCGCTTGCTGCGGGCATGAACACGGCCGCCATGACGAACACGATCATCACCATGAACACAGTCACCACGACCATGAACACGCTCATCACCACGATGAACACGATCATCACCATGGTCACCATCACCACCACGGCGATCCTGTTGACATCCCCGAAGATGTTGAAATCATTTACAAAAAACCGCTCGGCGCTGATGACAGAATTGTCGATATCGTCTTGGAGCGCGCTTTAAACCCTTGAATTGAAATAAGTTTTTTTCTTTTTTTTATTTTTATAATGCGTAAACATCCTTTTTTGAAAAATTAAGAAAAGCGAATGCCGTTGAATCCCGAATCGGAATCATGTTTTTTTCATCGGCATTCGGATTTGAAAAGGGTTCAAAACGGATGTTTCAGTTCAATTTCATCCCGGTCGAATTCGTCATCGGCTCCCAATAATTTCGTTGATTCCGCTTCCGGCAGTTCATGAACTTGTTTGAGCCGGCGGTTGATATTTCTTGTTTTGGAATCTACAGAATCCAAAACGCTCGCCGCTTCATCCAATTTTTTGCGCGTTTTTTCAAGCAGGCCGCCGAATTTAACGAATTCGGTTTTGACGGCGCCGAGAAGATTTTGTATTTCTCCCGTCCTCTTTTCAACGGCAAGCGTTTGGAATCCCATTCTCAGGCTGTTCAAAAAAGCGGCCAAAGTCGTCGGCCCGACGATTGAAACACGGTATTCGCGCTGGACATATTCAAATAAACCGGGGCGGCGCAGAATTTCGGCGTACAATCCTTCTGCCGGAATAAACATAATCGCGAAATCCGTCGTGTACGGCAGGCAAATATATTTCTCCCGAATGGTTTTCGCATTTTTTTTGACGGCCGTCTCCAGTTGTTTCGCGCAGATTTCAATATTCTCGGGGAAATTTTCATACGCTTCCAAAAGACGCTGATAATCTTCAATCGGAAATTTCGAGTCAATTGCCAGATATACCGGTCCTTCGCTTTCTTTTCCCGGAAGGCGGACGGCAAATTCAACACGTTCCGCCGAATTCGGCTGAACAGGCGTATTTTTGTCATATTGGTCCGGAGCCAGCACTTCTTCTAAAATCGCTCCGAGCTGAATTTCTCCCAGATTGCCGCGCGTTTTCACATTCGTCAATACTTTCTTCAAATCCCCGACGCCGTTTGCAAGCGTCTGCATTTCGCCCAAACCCTTAAAAACGTCATCCAAGCGTTGGCTGATTCCTTTGAATGACTCATTAAATCTCTTTTCAACGCTTTCCTGAAGTTTTTCATCAACGATATTTTTCATCTCATCCAATTTTTTTTCGTTGGACGCTTGCATCCGATTCATCTGATTTTCCGTCATTTCGCGGATGTTTTCAAGTTTCGTTTCCGTTATCGTATTCAATTCCGTCTGCCGCCGCTCAAAAGTTTGAAATTTATTTTCCTGAGATATCTGAAACAAAGAAATCGCGGATGCCGTCTCTTCTCTGTTCCGGGTCAAAGAAAGACCGAGTTCTTCTCTGTTTTGGGCGATTTCATTTCTTAAATTCAAATCCAGACGCGAAATGCCGCGGTCAAATTCACCGCGGATCTGAGCGGTTTGTTCTTTCAGTTCTTCGGAAATGCCGTCTTCATTATTGGCGGCGCCGCATCCGCTTTTCTTAAACGCGGTCAAAAATATATTTATCAAAAGAAGCAAAACGGCGGCGCCGAGTAAAATTAAAATCAACACTTCAAATTCCATTTCAAATCTCCGGTTTTTCTGCTTCTGCTTCGTTCCCGGAGTATATAGAGCGGCACCAAGCGGAGTGAAAGTGCGGCTTTTTTAAAAATGATGATTTTGTTTTTTTAGTTTTTTAGTTTTTAGTTTTTTCGATAGCCATCGGCATCCGCCAGCTTCATGACCAATCTTTTGGTTTCAGAGCCGTATTGTTCTTTTTTCACGTACAGCGGATGAACCGGAAGGCGTTCTTTGAATTCGTATCCTTTCGAATTCAAAAGCGTTTTCAGTTCTTCAATTTTCGGCCATTCGGCCTCGGGATTAATAAAGTCAATCGTCACCGGAGAAATGCCGCCCAAATCCGTCACGCCGTATTGGATCAATTCAAGCGGCGGAATCAAATTCGGCGCGACCTGTATTGAAATATCCGGCGTCAATATGGATTTTGTCAGCAGGATCAAATCAATCATATCGGTTTTTGACGGCGGCTTCAAGTCGCGGACCGGATTTTCCTGACCTGAATTCGGCGTGTAATTCTGAAGGATGATTTCCTGAATGTGACCGTATTTGCCGTGAAGTTTTTGAATCGCAAAAAGAGATTCGGTCCAATCGTTTCGGGTTTCGCCGATCCCGATAAGGAGTCCGGTTGTAAACGGTATTTTTAATTTTCCGGCGTTTTCAATCATTTTCAAACGGGCGGCCGGTATTTTTCCCGTACAATCTTTGTGCGCCTGAATCTCGGCGGTCGTTTCAAGCATTAACCCCATGCTCGCGTTCAGCGGCGCAAGTTTTTTCAATTCTTCAAAAGACAAAACGCCGCCGTTGACATGCGGAAGCAATCCGTGCTCTAAAGCCAAACGGCAAAGATGCGCCGCGTAGTCAATGACCGTGTCAAAACCGGCGTCTTTCAGCCGTTTTCCGAACTTTCCGGCAAAAGCGGGCGCTTCTTCGGGAGATTCGCCAAAAGCAAACATCGCCTCTGTGCATCCAGCTTCCGCGCCTTTTTTTAATATCGCCGCAACTTCTTCTTCCGTCATTAAAAAAGCGTCTTTGTGTTCTGCCGGACGCCGAAATCCGCAATAGGCGCATTTATTCCGGCAGACGTTTGTGACGGGGATAAAAATATTTTTTGAATAAGTAATCGGCCGTTTTTTCATAATTTTCCCCAATCTTATTTTTTTTCAAAAAATCATTCTGTACGGATGATTTTCAGCGCGTCGCGGACGCCGAGCGTGATTCCTTCAATTTCAATGCCGCCTTCGCCTTTTGCGCCGTCGCCGACAACAAGCAAGTTTGGAACAGGCGTTCTGTTTCCGAAATCCGTTCCCGAGAAAGCGCGGTTGACCGGCCATCCGCCGTGGTGGACCTGAACCATTAAGATTTCAATATTCTTTTCGGGGAACATCTCTTTAACATCCTGAAGGCCGAGCTCGATTTCTTCATCAATGTCATTCAATCGGTCCAGCGCCGTTCTCTGATGGCACATGACTAAATGTTTGCCGGGCGGCGCTAAATTCGGGTCGGCGTTCGTCACTTCATTCAGCCCGTTGATCCGGGCGGCGTACGGCGTCAGTAAAAGACTGCAGCCTTCCGGCAAAAGCCGTTCGTCCGACGCGAAACAAATTTTCAAACCGGCAGACGGCTTCATTGAAGCCAGTTTCTTTTCATATTCTTTGAAATCGGGAGAAGAGAGTTCTAAAACACGGGAAGCCGTTTCTCCTTTGATGCCGTCAAAAGCGCAGATTTCCCAAGCTTCTTTGTGTCCGATGTCGCTGATGACCAAATCCGCGGCAATCTCTTTGCCGCCGGCAGCAACGCCTGAAGCTTTTCCGTTTTTGACTGTAATTTCCGTCACTTCCGTTTCGGTAAAAATGACGCCGCCGTTTGATGAAATGATTCGAACGAGCTCATCAATAACTGTCCGGCAGCCCCCGACCAAAATGCCCGGTCCGCTGTATCTGTAAACATTACGGAATATTTCAAACATTTCACGCGTCGTGACTTCATCGGCAGTCGTGCTGAGCGCCCAGCCCGCAAAAGAATCGGCGCAGCGGTCAATTCTGTCATCCCGGATATATTCGGAATACCATGTTTTGAACCCGATTTTTTTAGGGCGGATGAGGCCGATTTTAAAACCGAGTGTCAGAAGGATCATCATCATTTTGTTTTTAGAGGTCAGATGCTTCTTAAAATCCAAATGAGAAATATCTTCAAAACCGTTTTTGTAATCCGTTTGGCTCAAATCTTTCGGCATTCGAACCAATGCCATCGGATTCGACTGAACGATCTCAAAATCCGCGCCGAGTTCGCGAAGCATTGTCGCAAGCGGTCCTTTGACGCCGTGCGGAACCATATGAAGCGCGCCCGTTGAAAGCTGATAGCCGCCGTATTCAATATTCGTGAAGCGTCCGCCGACAAGAGCGAGTCTTTCGTACACCTCAACCGACCAGCCGTCTTTTCCCAATTGCGCCGCTGCCAGCAAACCGCCCAGGCCCGATCCGATGACGACCGCTTTCTTTTGTTTCGTTTCTGTCATCTCAGGCCTCCTGTCGGACTGAAATGGCTTTCATCGGGCAGTACAAAAGACAGACACGGCATTCTTTGCATTTTTCAGAAATCACTGCGCGTCCTTTGGCAGTGATTGCGCCGTGTTTGCAGAACGCAACACATTGGCTGCAGCCGACACAATTATTATTAATATACATTTAATACACCGATTCATTTTATGTCTGCGCGAAAAGCGCGGAGTAAGCGTTTCCGAATATGAAAAAGCGAGTTGAAGCCTTATTTATTTTGACTTTATATAAAAAGGTATCACTCTGTCATACTTAAAAATCAGTACAAGTGATATGCTGAAAAAAACCCTGTATATCGGCATTTATTGATATTTTGGCTTTAATTTTGTTTTTATCTATCGTTTTCCTTGGATATAATTGTAAAAAGGTTGTAAATACCCGCCCGTTACTTTGCGCGTCGTAAAAATATCAGGGCGGATCACATACTTTGCAAAATTATGCGGCGGTTATTTACGCTGTGTTTTGAATTTCGAGTTTGTGTTTAGATATATTACGCCTAAAGCAAGCACGACCGCAAACAAACTCCATGATATAATCATTATCTGAGCAGGACTGATCTCAAGTAAAACAAGCACTCCGCCGACGATTAAAATGCATGCGGAAGCTATAAGGACATTGCCTAAACAGATTCTCATTTTTTCCGCGTTGTAATCCGATTGCTTGGATTTATCCATTGTATTGAAGCCGGCAATCAGCCCCTCCGAACCTTTAACAAAACGCAGCATAAGACCAATCAGCATTAATATGCCGCCGGCTAAAAAGTTTGAAATATACATACATTACCTCGTGCTTTTCATTATTTTCAGATTCCATCTGACATCATTTTTTTTCTTTATCTGTCTGTCCGCTTTATATCTGCTTAAGAACCGCTGACATCTGTTCCGTATTTTTCATTCAATTTGTCGTCTTTGACGTGTTCTCCTTTTGAAATCACGGTTTCCGGCCAAAGTTTAACGCCTGAATGAATCGTTACATCGTCTCCCAGAGTTGAATTCGGTCCGACGATCGTTCCGTTTTCCAGACTGCTGCCGGCGCCGACAACGGAATCGCTGTCAATGATCGCTCCCGATAATGTCGTTCCTTTGCCGATTTTCGTTCCGTCGAAAACATAGGAAGATAAAATTTTCACGTCGTCTTCAATGACGCAGTTTGACCCGATAACCGAATACGGTCCGATTAAAACACGTTCGCCGATGATTGTATTTTTGCCGATGACGAGCGGGCCGACAAGAGCGGAATTGCCGCCGACGGCAACGCCTGCGCCGACATGCAGCGGTCCTTTTATTTTGCCGTTTGAAATGATTTTTCCTTCCAAAATCGTTTCAGTCATGTCGTCCAACACCCATTTTTGAGCGTCTCGGTAAGCGCCTGCGCTTCCGACATCTGTCCATTTGCCGCGGACCAAAAAGCCGTTGATGCGTTCATTATTGCCGAGCATCGCCGGAAACAGGTCTTTCGCGAAATCGAATTTTTTGCCGGTCGGAATTTTATCAAAAACGGACGGATCGCAGACATAAATGCCGGTACTCGCAAGATTGCTGAATATTTCGCCGGCTTTGGGTTTTTCAAAGAATCGTAAAATGCGGCTGTTGATGTCCATATCGGCGATGCCGAATTCCCGCGGGTCGTCAATGGACAGAAGTCCGATTGTCACATCCGCGTCATTATTTTGATGGAAGCGGAACATGTCTCTTAAATTCAGCGTCATGACGTGGTCGCCGCCGACAACGATAAACGGTTCGTTTCCCAGCAGTTTCTGCGCGTTTTTGACGCTGCCTGCCGTACCGAGCTTTTCTTTCTCATAAACATAATCAATGTGAACGCCGTAAACGCTGCCGTCGCCGAGCTCTTTTTCAACGTCTTCTCCTTTGTAGCCGAGAGTAAGGACGATATCATTAAAACCTTCTTTTGAGAGGTGCTCAATGAGATGAAGCACAGACGGTTTGTTGGAAATCGGAATCATCGGTTTGGGCCGTTTAAATGTCAGCGGGCGAAGACGGGTTCCCGTTCCGCCGCACATGATACACGCTTTCATGATTTTAATACCATCCTTTTTGTTTATATAAATTCGCCTTCTCCTTTTTTTGTTTTCAGGGTCATGTCCTCCGATAAATCTCATTTCTGTTTTTCAAAATCCGAAAAGATTTAATTGTATTCAGCCTCTTTAAATTGTTTATTCTTTTCATAAAAAAGGCGGCCGTTCATTTCCCGAAATATTAAAAAAACGAAACGGCCCAGAAAAACCAATAATAACAGGAGAATGATTCGTTGACCAACATTTCATTGGGGATTGATGCGGGCGGGACATATACGGATGCCGCTTTGGTGGATATGGATGACCGCAGGATTCTGCAGTCTCAAAAAGCGCTGACGACTTATCCGAATCCGCTCGGCGGTATTCGGAACGTTTTGGATTTATTAAATCCGGAAACATTAAAACAAGTCAAATTATTGTCGGTTTCAACGACTTTCGCGACGAATACGATTTTGGAAAAAAACGGGGCCGCAGTTGCTCTGATTCTCATCGGCTCCCAAAAAGTTCCGCTTCATCTCAAAGACAACTGTGTCGTCGTCCGAGGCGGCCACAATTACCGCGGCGCTGAAAACGAACCGCTGGATCTGGAAGGCATTCGGGAATACGTTTTGTCCGTGAAAGATAAAGTGTCGGCTTTTGCGGTTTCTTCTTTTTACAGCATTTTAAATCCTGAGCATGAAAGAGCGGCGCGCGATCTGATTCATGAATTGACAGGATATCCTGTCGTCTGCGGCTATGAATTGGCGCAGGCGCTCGGCGCGTATGAACGCGGCGTGACGGCTTACTTAAACGCTTCTCTTTTGCCGGTGGCGCGCGTTTTCTTAGAAGCCGTCGCTGAAGAGACAAAACGGCGCGGCATGGAGGTCAAAACGACGATGCTCAAATGCAACGGCGCTGTCGCCATGTTCGGGGAAGTTATGGAGCGTCCGGTCGAAACGATTTTTTCAGGGCCTGCCGCCAGCGTACTCGGCGCTTCTTTCCTTTCCGGAAAAGAAACGTGTTTAGCAATCGATGTCGGTGGAACGAGTACGGACGTGTCTATGATTGAAGACGGCATCCCGCAGATTTCCGACCTCGGCGCGACGGTCGGCGGATGGAAAACCAAAGTGCGCGCGATTAAGATGGAAACGATTGCTGCCGGCGGCGACAGCCATATTTGGATTCAGGCGGACAATGTTTTGGAAGCGGGTCTTTCTTCCGTCATGATCGGGCCGAGGCGCGTCATTCCGATTTGCCGCGCCGCTGTCATGTATCCGGAGTTCGCCGAAACGCTGAAAAATCATTGGACAGCTCACAACATGTCTTTGAATGAATTTATGCAGAAGACAACACTTGTTTTAAGAAGCGGCTATACAGCGCAGGATCTGTCTTCCGATGAATTGAAAGCGTATCAGAAAATCGGCGATGAGCCGGTGTTTGTTGATGATTTGAATTGGAAGGATTTTCCCGGCGGCGATATTCCGTTTGATGTCATTGAGACGCTGGTCAATAAGCGTTTGATTCAGCTGATTGGTTTTACGCCGACAGACGTTCTTCACGTCACGGGTGAATTTACGGAGTGGGATGCCGCCGCCGCTCAAACGGCCGCTCGAAAACTGGCTGAAATATTTAATATGGCCAAAGAAGATTTCTGCCGTTTCATCAAGCGCAAATTCGCGAAAATTATGGCGGTTGAAGCGGTTCTGTTCTTAAACGATACCTTTTCAAGAGATGAATTGAATGCGTTCATGGACAAATTCGGCGGCGTCGACAGCCGTTCTTATCTGCGGTTCAAAGCCGATATTCCTATAATTCTGATCGGCGCGCCCGTTCAATGTTTTATTTCCGAACTCGAAGAGTATCTGGACGCGGAAATCATCGCGCCGGAACATTACGCTGTCGGAAACGCGGTCGGCTGTCTGGCAGGAAAACTCGCAAAGCGCGTTGAAATCCGCGTCGACATCGAATCCAAAGAAGAAGAAAACGGTGACTGGACCCTGCGCTACACAACGGTGACGACGGAAGGGCAGCGCGCTTTCCCGGCCAAAGACGCGGCGGTTCATTACGCCGAGGCGTTCGCCAAAAAAGACATTTACAAATACATGAATGAAAACGGAATCGATGAACAGGATATTGAAATTCGGGTCAAGGCGAAAGAAATGATTTATGACCCTCAGAAACCGCCGGTTCAAATCGATATTTTGGTGGAGGGATTTGCGGAGAATAAAGTTTAATTTTTTATTTTTTTTGAATCGGATTAAATTCTGCATTCAACGGAGACGTGCATAATTTCCAAAAGTGGAATATGCACTTTCTGAATTGTAAATAAGTTTTTCTCTTTCATTGTTTTTTTTCAATTTTTGTAAAAACACCGGGTGTTTTTCACTCTTTTTTGAATTGCGGCGACTCGCACGCGATGGAGTGTTTGCGGCTTGCACGCAGCGATGCAGTCAAAAGGCGGCGGAAATGAAAGCGGTAAGGCAGCAACGGAAACGGAATCGGCAAGGTAACAGTGGAAACAGAATCGACAAGGTAGCCGTGTCTACGTTCGCGAAGCGAACGGCTGCCATAAAAATGAGCAGATGCATGTTGTGAGGCGGATGCACATTTCAGTAAAAAGATATGTGCAATAAAACACACACAGCAAAATAAACTAAAACGGTTGATTCATTTTTGCTGTATCGGATGTGTATGAATCCGCTTATTCCCTATTCCTCATTTCATTCGGAATCGGAAATAAGCGGGTGGTTATATTCGGGTTTTATTTTTGATTTAAAACTGTTTCGGATTTGGCGTTGTTATCGTTTTTTCATGATGGTTTAAACAGTGATATGAGACATAACAGACCAAGAAAGTGATTGAATTACATGACACATTAAAGTGATTCACTCTTTAAATGTTCCTTTATACAGGCTCAAAAATATGGAATAGACCAAAAAAATGAGCAGACATACAGTTTCAACTGTGTCGTTTATTTGCCAAATTCCAAAAGAATGTACAAAATAAATCCCATATAATAAAATAAATGCCGTAATGCCGATAAAACTTAAAATGGCTGAATAACTCGGCGCATGGGCGGTTTTAGGGAGATAAGGTAAGAAATAACGTCATTGGCGGCAAAATCAAGTATCCGATCTATATGGATGAGTGTATGTAATCTTCTTCAAAAACAATGAATTAAGATTAAGCCCCTTGCTTCTTATACCATATCAAAAAGATGTAATAGATTATGAAAATGAAGACGCATATTATTTCAATCGGTCCGTTTTTCCAAAATTCAAGAGCGTATGTAAAATAAATGACATATGAAATAAGTGCCGGCAGAACCCCGGCAAGACTTAAATATTTAGAATAATCCGGCTGCCGATTTTTTTTAACAGAACTTAAAGCAGTAAGTAACAGCAGCGGCGAAATGACTATATAAAAAAAAGGTCCTTCCGGTCTTTTTATTAAGTGATAAGCTGCACCTAATAAAAACAAAGCGAGGCAAAAAATACGAATCATCATTTCTCTTTTCATTTTAGCCTCTAAAAATTAAAAAGATGAAATCAAATGACTTTAATTCCATCAAAGCCGGTTAATTGTAGTAATAATCGACTTCCATAAATTCGGCATGACACATTATGATTTACTCTTAAAGTGTTCCTTTATACCATCCCAAAAAGAGAGCATAGATCATAAATATGAGCAGACATACTGTTTCAATTGTGTCGTTTATTTGCCAAATCTCAATTTTTAAAGAATGAGCAAAATAAATTATGTATGCCAGAACAGCAAACAAAATACCGATAATATTTAGAGCAGTTGAGTAATCGGGGTCACGTTTATTTTTAGCCGGAAGAAGTGCGATATACATTATTAATGCCGGAAAAATTGCGAGTCCGATAGATATGTCTGCCGGCGTATATAAATAATGAGTGACGCTTAATAATGATAAAATAACATAGAAAACTCGGATTTTATTTTCTTTTTTCATTTTTATCATCCTTTAAAAATCGCTTAATTATTCTGTACGAAAATCAAGGGATTGCACGAATATTCGCCTGTTTTTTTCAGGGATTTTCGTGCAAATCCTATTTGATATTTCATTTAATTAATTTTTCATTTCCGCTTTTTCGTTTAAGCCTTTTTTTCTTTTTCCGTTCTTCTGTTCAGGTAACGGAAAACCGCTTTTCTGAGCTCGATGAACAGAAGCATTCCGATACAAAACGCCAGAATGAAGGCCCATTGAACAAGTGTCAGCGCGGTCAAACCGAAGACATCTCTTAAAAAAGGCACCAAAACGACAATGACTTGAAGCGCGGCCGAGCCGAAAAACGCGAGCCATAAATACGGATGCTCTCTCGGGCGGATCTTAAAAACGCTGCTGCGTTCCGACTGGAAGCCGAGCGCGACAAAAAGCTGAAGCAAACCGAGCGTTATAAAAGCCATCGTCATTCCCGTTTCAGGCGATGTCCGGCTGCCGATAAAATAAGCCGCCAGCGTCAGAACAGCGTCACCGGTGCCGATGACAAAAATATTCGCCCATTGCCGGCTTGTCAAAAACGGTATTTTTTGGTCATGCGGTTTTCTGTTCATGATGTCTTTTTCCGGCGGTTCGACACCCAAAGCGAGCGCCGGAAATGTGTCTGTCACAAGGTTTACCCACAAAATATGGATGGGTGAAAGCAGCGCAAATCCAAGGATCGTTGCCGTTAAAATCGCGATCACTTCTCCGATGTTTGAAGACAGCAGGAAGCTGACGGTTTTATGAATATTGTCGAAAATGCCGCGTCCTTCTTTGACGGCAATGACGATTGTCGCGAAGTTGTCGTCCGTTAAAACCATATCCGATGTTCCTTTGGCGACATCCGTTCCTGTAATGCCCATGCCGACGCCGATATCGGCGCGTTTGAGAGCCGGCGCGTCATTCACGCCGTCGCCGGTCATCGCGACGATTTTGCCGCGTTTTTTCCACGCGTCAACGATTCTGACTTTGTGTTCCGGAGAAACGCGCGCGTAAACACCGATCTCCGTGATTTTTTGATCCAGTTCGGCATCGCTCATCTCTTCCAAGTCCGCGCCCGTAATCGCAATCCGCTTGTCATCCAAAAGGCCGAGATCGTTTGCGATCGCGACCGCGGTTGTTTTGTGGTCGCCTGTAATCATCACCGGCGTAATTCCGGCTTGGCGGCAGACTTTGATCGTTTCTCTCACTTCGGGGCGCGCGGGGTCGATCATTCCCGCCAGGCCGCAGAAAATAAGTCCGTTTTCCGCCTTTTCCATATTTTCAATATTAACGTCATTGACCGAATCCGCGTCTTTATACGCGAACGCCAAAACGCGAAGCGCTTTTTCAGCCATTTCTTCATTTGACGTCAAAATTTGATTTCTCATTTCGTCCGTCATCGGAATAATTTCACCGTTTCTAACGGCGGAAACGGATCGATTGACGACGCTTTCAGCGGCGCCTTTTACGTAAATCCGAAAACCGCCATTTTCTTTTAAAACGGCGACTGTCGATCGTTTTCTGTCCGAATCAAACGGGATCTCGCCGGCCCGCTCCCGCCGCTTCAAGTCGTCAATCGTTTTCAAACCGTTTTCCATTAAATAATCCAAAAAGGCGTTTTCTGTCGGATCACCGGTCGATTTGCCGTTTTCATCAATTCTGGAATCATTGCACTCGGCAAACGCTTCCGTCAGCGGTCTGATGTCTTTTGAATTCGGGTTTTTTATCTCTTCAAAAACCCATATTTTTTTGACGGTCATTTTATTCTGCGTCAATGTGCCTGTTTTATCCGAGCAGATGACTTGAGTCGAGCCGAGCGTCTCAACCGCCGGCAGCCGTCTGACCAGCGCGCCTCTCTTCGCCATTGAAGACATGCCGAGCGCCAAAACGATCGTCACGGCCGCCACCATTCCTTCGGGAATCGCGGCAACGGCAAGTGATACAGCTGTCAAAAACATGGTCGCCGTGTCTTGCTCTGTCAGATATCCGATTACGAAAACAGCGGTCGCGATCACAATCGCGATGATTGAAATATATTTTGAAATCTGATTCAGTTTCTTTTGAAGCGGCGTGATTTCATTCGTCGTTTCCGAAAGCTGTCCCGCGATCTTTCCGATTTGAGTGTTCATTCCCGTCGCAACGACAATACCGCTGCCGCGCCCGTAAACAATATTCGTTCCCATGAACGCCATATTTATTTGGTCGCCGAGGGCCGGTTTTTTTCCGTCTGCTGTTATCAGTGTTTTTTCGGTTTTATTCACGGATTTGGATTCTCCGGTCAGCGCGGCTTCTTCAATTTTTAAAGAATTCGCTTCCCTGATGCGGGCGTCTGCCGGAATTGAATCTCCGGCTTCCAAAATAATAATATCGCCGGCGACAAGGTCTGCGGCGGGAATCATTTTGACTTCGCCGTTTCTTAAAACACGCGCATTTGGAGCCGCCATCTTTTTCAACGCTTCCAAAGACGCTTCCGCTTTATATTCTTGAGCCGTTCCGAGCGCGGCGTTGAGAATCACGACAATCAAAATGATGACCGTGTCAATCGGCGGCTCCCCTTCGGCGTAGCTGACATAAGCCGTAATGACCGCGGCCGCAATCAAGACCCAAATCATCAGGTCTTTAAATTGAGATAAAAAAATGGCGGCAACCGATTTTTTACCTTGTTCTTCAAGTTTGTTCGGGCCGTTTTCTTTTAAACGCCATTCCGCTTCTTCATTTGATAACCCCCGCGGATTTGTTTGAAACAAACCGCAGATGTCATCCGAAGAAACGGCGCACCAATCGGCGGGCTTTTTTTCAGGAGTCATGATCAATCATTCCAAAACTTATTTTTGCCAATTGTTATTTATAATCAATTCTTCTGTTATTATAAAAACAATAATTTTATAAGATTAATAATTAAATATCTTTATTAGCTTTTATGCTTATTGCTTTGGAGGTGTTGTTATGGGAACTAAAAAGATTGCTTATATTAATCCAAAAATATTAACATGGGCAAGAAATGATTCTCCATTATTATTTGAGGAAATTTCTCTCAAATCCGGATGTTCAATTGAAGATATTAAATCTTGGGAAAGCGGCGAGTCATATCCTTCAATTACTGAAGCAAAGAAATTAGCTAAAATTTATGATATTCCTTTTGCAAGTTTATTTTTAACAAATCCTCCTTCAAAAAAGAAACAGCTTTACGCGGATAGAAGAACCGTTTATAAATCCGATTATGATGGAATCAGTTACGAATTATGGCTTGAGATTCGCCGTATAATTACGAATCGGGAAATTGCAGTAGAGTCTCTTCCTGATATTATTTCTTATTACAAACCGCTTCCTGCAATTGAAGAAACAGATAGTATCGAAGAGGTTGCCCGTTCTATACGTACTTATTTCAATTTTTCTGTCCCCTTTAAGAACAAATCTGCCTATAAATCGAATTCATTTAATTACTTCCGCAATTTGTTTGAGAATAATGGTATCATGGTTGCGCAGATTACAGATGTTCCTGTATCTGAAATTAAAGGTCTTTCTATCTATTTCGATGAAATTCCAATAATTGCTGCGAATAATAAAGATTGGGATCGGTCGAAGACATTTACTCTTTTTCACGAAATGGCTCATTTATTGCGTCGCTCTTCTTCTATCTGTTTAGTTGATTTTGATGAACGAAACGATGAGGAAGAAAAAATATGTGATAAAATAGCGGCTGAAACATTATTGCCGAAAAATTCTTTCCTTGAATTAGTCAATTATGAAAATGATGGAAATTGGAACCGTAGGCGCCTTGAAAGCATAGCTGATAAATTTGGAGTAAGTTCTGTTGTTGTTTTAAGACGATTATTTGAACTTGAAAAAATAGATCTCTTTTCTTACCGAAAATTGTATAAGGAACTCGAAATCGAATTTATAAGCTTTATGAATAAGTCGGATTCCGATAAAAAGAAAAACACCGGATTTCCATCATTTAAAACAATTTATCTAAGCCAGCAGGGGGCACTTTTCCCAAGATTATTATTAATTGCTTATTCAAATGGAAATCTTTCTTATGGGGAAATGTGCCGTTCCTTAAATATCAAAACCGACCAGATTGGTAAAATTGAACAGGCTGTGATGTTCAAGTGAACTCAATACCTATTCGATATGCTATTGATGCTTGTGCCTTAATTGATGCAAGCAATGAATACAATCTCAAAAAGAAATGTTTCACTATTGTTTGGGATAAGTTTGCAGAACTTTTTGTGACCGGTTCTCTAATTTCAAGCATTGAGATTTATGATGAATTAAAAGATGAAGATTTGTTATCTTGGCTGAAAAATTATAAAAGTTCATTTCTTCCATTAACCAAAGAAATTCAAGATGGAACCACAACAATACTTTATGATTTTCCGCAATTAATTAAACTTAGAAAAAAATCCAGTTCAAACGGAGATCCATTCTTAATTGCTACTGCTATTGAGTATTCTTGTTTTGTTGTTACCAATGAACGATTTGGCGATGAATCAACAGGTGATTACCGAATTCCAAATGTATGCAGGAAGTACGGTATAAAATGTATAAATTTGCATGAGTTTATTGATCAAATTCTTGAGTAAAAAGTAAAGAGATATTCTTTACTTTTTATTTATTTTCATTTTCAAGAGTCGCCTGCGCCGCCACGAGACGCGCGATCGGCACTCTGTAAGGGGAGCAGCTGACATAATTCAAGCCGAGTTTGTAAGCGAATCGAATCGAACTCGGTTCGCCGCCGTGCTCGCCGCAGATGCCCATTTTCAAGTTCGGTTTCGCGGATTTTCCTTTCTCGACACCGATGCGCATGAGTTCGCCGACGCCTTCTTGGTCAATGGCGACAAACGGATCTTCCGGCAAAATCTTTGATTCGATGTAAAGCGGAATGAATTTCGCGACGTCGTCTCTTGAAAAACCGAAAGTCGTCTGCGTCAAATCATTTGTGCCGAATGAGAAGAAGTCCGCTTCCGCGGCGATTTTATCGGCGGTCATGACCGCGCGCGGCAATTCAATCATTGTGCCGACGGTATAATCAATTTTGACGCCGCATTCATCCATTACTTTTTGAGCGGTTTCAACCACGTCCTGTTTCGCGATTTCCAACTCGCGGACATGCCCGACAAGCGGAATCATAATTTCGGGATTGACAGCGATGCCTTCTTCGCGGAGGCGGCAGGCCGCTTCAAAGATGGCGCGGGTTTGCATGTTGTAAATTTCAGGATAGGTTATGCCGAGGCGGCATCCTCTGTGGCCGAGCATCGGATTCAGCTCGTGCAGATTGACAACGCGGTCTATTATTTTTTCAACTTTTTCGATTTCCGATTTGGGCGCGTTTTTCTTTTTCAGTTCTTCCAAATCTTCTTTGAGTTCATAGACTTTGGGGAGGAATTCGTGAAGCGGCGGGTCTAAGTATCGGATCGTCACGGGTTTTCCCCGCATGACGCGGAGAATTTCCGTAAAGTCTTCGCGCTGCATCGGCAAAAGCTTATCCAATTGTTTCTGCCGCTCTTCTTTCGTTTCTGACAGGATCATGTCGCGGACGACCGGAATTCTGTTTTCTTCAAAGAACATGTGTTCGGTTCGGCAAAGGCCGATGCCTTCTGCGCCGAGATCCAACGCTTTTTGGGCGTCTTCGGGCGTATCCGCGTTTGTGCGGACGCCGAGTTTGCGGATCTCATCCGCCCAGCTGAGCAAAATTTCTATTTCTTTACTGATTGCCGGCGGAATCAAAGGCATTTCGCCTAAAATAACGCAGCCTGTGCTTCCGTCAATTGTAATATAGTCCAACTCATTGATTTCAAGCGTGCGGACATAGAACTTTTTGTCTTCGGATTCTGAAATCGTAATATCGCCGCAGCCGACGACACAAGGCTTGCCCATGCCTCTGCCGACGACAGCCGCGTGGGACGTCAT
>JAITUZ010000009.1 GCA_031286065.1 Candidatus Methanimicrococcus odontotermitis
CTCCGTCTCCCGTTCTGCCGCTGTTTATCGCCGCCTGTATGATCATTGCGACGCTCTTTTTTGGAAAAATTCCGGCCGGAATGTATTTTAAATTATTTTTATCTGTCCTCGGATTCGCCGTTGTCAGCGCGTTTATCTTAGCGTTCTTCGCGTACGGCGACGGCGGCGAAACGCTTTGGTCAGCCGATCTTTTCGGCCGAGTCATTTCAATTACGACCGGCAGCGCGAATTTAGCGATATTGATACTTGCCCGTTCCGTGAACGGCCCGGCGTGTTTGTTCTTCTTGTCAATGACAACGCCGATGCTTGAACTGTTTTCTTATTTCAAGCGATTTTCGTTCCTGGACATTTTCATGGAACTGGTCATGCTGATTTACCGCTACATCTTCGTCTTTTTAGCGCTGCTGCTCAACATCCAATCCGCTCAAGCGATGCGTTTCGGCTACCGCGATTTCAGAACGAGTATCCGCTCAATCGGTCTTTTGGTCGGCAGCCTTTTCATTCAAACATTGGAACAAGGAGACCGCCTCTACCTGGCCATGAATTCCAGATGTTACGACGGCAAGCTGCCTTATTACGATGCCAAATACAAGATTTTGTTTTCAGACGCGCTGGTTTCCGTAATTTTCATTGCCGCCGTCTCTTTTGTCTATATTTATACACGAGGGATCCAATTTTTTTGATTGACTTTTCGGAGCTTCATAATGATTTTAGAAACAAGAAACTTAGAATTCAGCTATCCCGACGGAACCAAAGCAATCGACGATATTTCGATTGAGGTCCCCAAAGGAAAGAAAGTTTCTTTCGTCGGCAAGAACGGTTCCGGAAAATCCACTTTATTTTTACTGCTCAACGGGACGCTCAAACCCAAAAAAGGAAAAGTTATTTTCGGCGGCAAAGAGATCGAATATTCAGCGTCGGGACTTCGGGAACTCCGAAAAAAAGTCGGTATCGTGTTCCAAAATTCCGATGACCAGCTTTTTGCGCCGACGGTTTATCAGGACATCGCGTTTGGGCCGCTGAATCTCGGTTATTCCAAAGCGGAAGTTGACCGCGTTGTCAACCAAATGATGGACCACTTCGGCCTTCAGCCGCTCAAAGACAAGCCGCCGCACCACCTCAGCGGCGGGCAAAAGAAACGTGTCGCCATCGCCGGCGTTCTCGCGATGGATCCTGATATTATCATTTTGGATGAGCCGCTTTCCAATTTGGATCCGGTCGGCGCCGATGAAATTCTGGATATTCTCAACGAACTGAACGGTCTCGGCAAAACAATCATCATTTCAACGCATGATGTCGATTTAGCGTACAAATGGTCGGATTATGTGCTGCTGCTGTCTTCCGGAAAATTGGTCCGCAAAGGAACCGCGGGGCATGTTTTTTCAAACGACGCCGAAGTCCGTGATTCTTCTCTGAAAAGCCCGTTTATTTTAGACATATACCATGAACTCGAAAAACGCTGGCTTGCTACCGGAAACGCGCAGCCCAAAGACATACCCGAATTGGTCCGTCTTTTGCATTCAATTGATTTGATGCGCGTTGAAATCAGTCCGGAAATCGCGGTCGGCGAATGCGTGAATTTGGGCGTTCTCTTCGGCGACTATACGAAAGAAGGATTGTATGAAGCCGTCAATTCCCGCGTTTTATTAAAAAATGATGACGGAACCGCTGTTGTCGAACTGAAGCGCCGCGTTCTCAAACCGGGCGCCATTTACGTTTATAATATGGACGCGTTTGACAAAGCCGAATTTGATAAAATCATTGAGACTTATGACATTAATTTCATCGGCGCGATGGGAAAGAAAAGTAAAGATATCGCCGAAGACAGCGGTATTGATGTGGTCTGCAATTCGGGCGTCATCGACAAATCGATCTTGAATGCGATTACGGGAAGCAAATGTTTGATTTTAACAAGCAGCGGAATGGTTTCGCACACGGAAAAACGCATCCGCGAATATATTCAAAACAGCGGCATCCGATTGATTTTCAGTCCCGTCGGAAAAGGCGCGGCTGAAACGAATGAAGAAAGTAAACATGAACATTTGCCGGATGAAACGGCTTTATCGTAACTGTTTTATTGTAATAGTTTTGTTTCAATAATTTTGCCGCAATGGTTTTGCTGTAACGTCTGAATCATTCAAGCTCTCTTTTTTTGAAAAACGGTGCCGAAAGAATAATCTTTCAACATTTTGGATGATTGTGAGATTATTATAGAACTCAAATACTATATTGAGAGGTTATTATATATATGAATCCGCCGCATTATAATATAGCGGGAAAGCTCCTGCAAAAACGGTTTTGACAAATATTTGATTAAATTGTGTGTGTTTCTTCCGAATGATAATTCGAAATGTTTGATTGTTCGGAAATATTATGGAATTTTGAGGAGGAATAATAGAATGGTTTCAGAAATGACACCGACACGGCGCGTTCTCGCGTCCGTTCTCGGCGGGCGCGTGGATTACGCCCCGCCTGCAAATCCACTTGCTCAGACGACCGCCGAACTGATGGCGTCTGTGGGTGCCACATGGCCCCAAGCGCACCGCGACCCGAAAATGATGGCGGATTTGGCGGCCGCGCCTTATGAAGTCTGCGGCATTGAAGCGGCCAGACCGCAGTTTGACATTTCTTTAGAAGCGGAAGTCTTGGGATGTCCGCTGGACTGGAACAAGACCGACCGGCCGCCTGTTGCCGCGCATGCGTACACCGACCCCAAAGAAGTCACGTGGGATCAGAATTTTGAAAAAAACAGCCGCGCCGCGGTTGTCCTGGAAGCGATATCCATTCTGCGTGAAAGATACGCCGGCATGCTTCCGATTATTCCGGTCATTACCGCGCCGTTTACGGTTGCCGGACATATTGCCGGCGTTGAAAATCTTGTCCGCTGGACACGGACCGACCCCGAGAAAGCGCACGCTTTCATTGAAGCGGCAACGGATTTTGTGATTGAATACGGCAAACTTCAAGTGGCCGCCGGCGCCCATATTTTGTTCCCGGCAGATCCGTCGGCGTCGGGCGATTTGATTTCCGGCGAAACCTACGAAGAATTCGTCTTGCCGGCGCACCAAAGAATGGCGCGCGAAGTCAGCGCGCCGAAAATTCTTCACATGTGCGGCAACACCGCCAAACTTTTACCGTATGTAAAAAAGAGCGGTATGGACTGTTTCTCATTTGACAACGTGCCGGTTTGGTACTGCCGCCAAGTCCTCGGAAACAGCATGTCGATCCTCGGCAGTCTTGACGTCATTGATTTGATGCCCAACGGCACGCCTGAAGACGTTTACAACAGGACGAAAGAATGCATTTTCCAGGGCACGGATGTTGTCGGAACGGCATGCGATGTGTCTTTCGGCACATCCATTGAAAATCTGAAAGCTTATGTCCGCGCTTGCCGCGAAACGCCCGTTCCGCAGTCAAATGATATCGAAGCCGTCATTCGTGAAATGGGTGTCGGCATCGGCAAACTCGAGAAAAGTAAAGGGAAAACGATTAATGAAGTGACCGGGAGGTTTTTCCAATGATTCGGCATATTGACACGGCTGCGGCTGAGATTTTTGAATTCAAAGAAAAAAATCCGCAGCGATACAAAGAACTGATTGAAGCCGGCATCCGAATCGGATTCGGTGAATATCCGGACGCTGAAAAGAAAACGGCTTTAAAGCCCGAAGAAGTCCGCGCGAAATATCTCCCAAAAGACGCGGATTACGCCGCGTTGACCGACGCCGTGATTGAAGGCGAAGTCAAAGACGCGCAGAAACTGACAGCGTCTCTTTTGGAAAAAGGCAAAGATCCGACCGGAATCGTGGTGGACGCGCTCATGCCCGGCATCCAGACCGTCTGTGAGATTTACGACAACGGTGACGCGTTCGTTCCTGAGATCCTGCTGGCAAATGACGCGCTTGTCGCGGGTGTCGCGCTCTGCCAGGATCGTCTCGGCGACATACCGTCCGCCGGCCGTGTGGCGTCTCTTGTGATTGAAGGCGATGTGCACGATATCGGCAAAAACATTGTCGCGGCCATTCTCCGCGCCAACGGTTTTGAAGTTATCGACATGGGGCGCGATGTTTTGGTAGAAGATGTGGTCAAACTGGTCAAGAAAGAAAAAATCGACTTGGTCACGGGCACGTCGCTCATGAGCACGACCAAAGAAGGACTCCGGACGCTGGCCAAAGAAATCGCGTTCTCTGGCGTTCCGGTCGCCTGCGGCGGTGCTGCCGTTGACGGTCATTTCGTTGAGACATTCGGCAATTCGATTTACGGCAAAAGCCCGCTTGACGCCGTAAAAATCGCCCAGGCCGTTGTTTCCGGAAAAGACTGGGAAGAAGTCCGCAAAGAAATGAAAAGCGGCAAAGGTCAAGAACGGGAAAAGATTAAAAATTGATTTAAAAATCTGTTTGAAAAAATCATAAAACGCATTATAAAAATGCAGTATAAAAAGAACAGTGAAAAGAAGCATAAAAAGAAACATAATCGGATAAACGGTTATGTTTCTTTCGTTTTTATTTATTTTTTTGCGGTTTCATTCATTCCTTCATTTCATTTATCGTGCGCAAAAAAAGCTGACAAAAAAGTATCCTAAAAACTGATAATTAAAAAAGATAAAGAAATGAAAAATAAAAACGGAAACAGCCTCAATAAATTTTATTTTCGGCTGCCGCCGTGTTTTTACGTCAGCCGTTCAAATGACTGAACGACTTTGATTTGCGCTTCCGAATCCGAATAGGATAATTCCACGCGGTCTCCGGTATTGATCAAAACAACGCGCGGGTCAATGTTTGCGGACATCGAATAATAGGATGGGCTGCCGCTGATTTTGATGTAATAGTTGGAATTGCCGTCAATCACCGCAACGCGGATATCTTCAACGGTTCCGTTGATTTTCGTTTCTCCGGACGAAATGTCAACACCCGTTGATCCCAATTTTTTAATGTAATCCTCTTCGGTTTGCTTGAGCGTTTCTCCTGTTCCGACAATCGTATACTGTCCGACATTCACCATCGCGTATTGTTTAACAAGGCTGGAATAGTCTTTCATCGCCATGAAGTAAGTCGGCTGCCCGTGAATATTTAACAGAAGCGGGAAGGTCGAATCATAATTCAAATGCTGAAGCGCGCCTTCAGCGGACGCCATGGCTGAATATTCATGAGCGCCGGCGATTTGATAATATTTTGACTCTTTGGTGCGCTGGTTAATCCAAACAAAACCGACATTGGATTCATCGCCGCCGACCGAAGTAATACCGGTATACATGTAAACGTCATCGTTCATTGCCAGATAATTGTAGCCGGCCGTCGTCATCGTAACGCCGCGCTGACCGAAAATAGAATTCAAGAAACCGCCGCCGTAGGCGCCGTAGTAGTCATACTGCTGAATCAAAAGTTCGGCGCGGTAAACATTATCCACCCACTGAGGAATGTCTCCCGGCGCGTAATACGCGTGTTCGCCGGTCACCGCGTCAACGATGATGACACCTTCGATATCAGAACCGCCGAACAAGCCGATTTTTTTAACGACTTTCGGAGCGATCCAATAGGGATGGCCGTCATCATTGATTTCCATCACGGATCTTTCCAAGATCGCGGTCGGATAATTGAAACGAATATAGCGGTCAATATTTCTGAAAAATAATTCAGATTGAGAATATTTGATGCCGTTTCCCTCGCCCATGCGGATAACCTGCGCCTCTTGCGTCACCATGTCAATGGTAATATAAGCGGGAATGCCGTCGCCGAAATTATTCATCCATTTAAAGAAATCGCCGTACAGAAGCGGCGTGATGCGCACCGGCCGTCCTTGAGAATTGATCTGCGTATAATCCGCCGCCACTTCAAACTGAGACACCATGTCCGCCAGCTCCCCCATTTTCCGGTCGCCGAGGCGCTGAGCGGAAGCGCGGTCAAGCCAGGGGATCTGGTCAAACGAAAGTTCGTCAACGTCTTCTTCAAAATTGCCGGGTTCAATATCAATGAGTTTGGTGTAGGCATCGGCGTAAAAAAACGGGCTTGAAGCGACCGTTCCAAGAATCACGATCGCGAATAAGACGCCGGCCAGATAAAGCGGCGCTCTTTGCCGGGATTGGGGTTTTTTAGCGAGGTAAGGATCGTTTTCAACATTCGCGTAATCATCGGCTGTATCGGATTCAGCTGTAAAACTAACGCGGCCGTTGGCATCAACGGTTCGTTTGATATTCAGATTCCGCATGCTGAGAAGTGTGTAAATCGCGAAGTAAGCGATGACGACCGTAATCAAAAAGAAATAAAAGTCCGTTGATTGAAAGTTCAGCGCGGGCAAAGTAAAATAGAATTCAAAAGCCGCGACAATCGCCGTTAAAATCAAACTGACAAGAATTCGGGTCTGCCGATTCATTTTTTTCATGATTTGTTCTCCGAAAAATTATGTTTTCGATTATATTTCAGATTAGATTTCAGATTAGATTTCAGATTATATTTCAGATTAGATTTCAGATTATGTTTCTCTAACATTGCTTGTAAAGAAATCATTTCGATGGTTTTTGTAATTTTGGATTTATATATCGCTTTAGAACAGATGTTATTAATACTAAACGATTATGCATTAAATGTTAAATTAAATCTATGCCGGATCTAAATTCATTTCAAGAATATGTCAATGAAATATACACCGAACAGAAAAAACAATTTCATTCTTTTTTGTATGATTTTGCTGTTGTTTCCGATCATCAAACAGGTTTTATATTCGATCCTTTGGATGTTCGGAATTTTCGGATATTTGTCATTGCTGACGGTTTACATGATTTCAATAACGGCCGGAATATTTTACGGCACATTTTCCGGAAATAAAATTTTGGCCGCGGCCCTTGGAATAATACTTCCCTTCATGTATTTTTATCCGAATGTTTCCGGCTTTGATGTTTGGATGACCGCGGCGCTTTGTATGATTGCAAGCGTATCGGCGGCAATAAAGGTTTCAGACCAAAAAGAGGCCGCTGTTTCATACACTGTTATCGGGTGTATTTTTTTGTTCTTGCTGAGTCGTTTTTTTGGTTTTTTCAATTAAAAAATAATCTGTTTTATGGTTTTTTTGAATTTGGTAAATTGGGATTTATGACCTTATTTCGGATAGATTTAATAGGATGATGAAAATATAGAACCTTAAAATTGAAATAACTTTTAAATAACGAGATCGTTTACTGCAAGAATCGTTTTTCATGTGATCCGAATTAATTTTAAGTAAAGGTTGATACAGATGCGCGCCCCTCAAAAGTCAAATCCGAAGCCGGATTTTGACGATAATCCGTATTTTGGAGGTTCCGGCACCGAATTCGCCCGCGAGGTCGTTTTAAAGCCGGCAGGATATCCGCTGATCGGGCTCATTGACGATGACCCGTTCATTGATGACACAGACTTGTTTGAAGCTTACATCCGCGACCAGTGGGAAGGATGGGAAGTCAAGACAGGCATGTATCTTTTCGACCGCGAATTGTTCAAAGGATTCGCTTATCGGGTCGTCTCGGCCGATCCGGAAGGATTTGCCATCGGCCCCGATACGAAAGTGCGGATTGCGCCTTCAGGCGCGAAGCCGGAGTTTGAAGAAAACAAGCCGAAAACATGCATTTCGTTTGACGAAATCATCGGACAGGAAGCGGCGAAAAAGAAATGCCGTTTAATTGAAAAATATTTGGCTGAGCCCGAAACGTTCGGCAAATGGGCGCCGCGGAATGTATTGTTCCACGGACCGTCGGGAACGGGCAAAACGATGCTCGCCAAAGCGCTCGCCTGTAAAGCGGATGTGCCGCTGATTCCCGTAAAAGCGACACAGCTCATCGGTGAATATGTCGGCGAAGGCGCCCGCCAGATCCATGAATTATACGAACGCGCCGAAGAAATGGCGCCGTGCATCATTTTTATCGATGAAATCGACGCAATCGCGCTCGACCGAAAATATCAGGAACTCCGCGGCGATGTCGTTGAAATCGTCAACGCTCTGATTACGGAAATGGACGGATTGTCGGAACGCGCGGGCGTGTGTACGATCGGCTCCACCAACCGTATCCAATCATTGGATTCCGCCGTCAGAAGCCGATTTGAAGAAGAAATCGGATTCATTCTGCCGAATGCGGAAGAAGTCGAACGGATCATTCAAACCAACTTGAAAACATTCCCGCTGCGGATTGATCCGTCTTTCAGCGCGAAACATTTCTCAAAAGAAGCCGCCGGATTTTCCGGCAGAGATTTAGTCCACAAAGTCCTTAAGACGGCGCTGCACCGCGCAATTATTGAAGATGAAAAATACGTGAAAAAAGAATATTTCACGAATGCGCTCTCCGAATTGAAAAAGACGGAATCGGGAGACGACTGCCGGCAATTTTACGCCTGAGCGCTGAATCGTCTGACCGTTATTTTTTTGATTTTTCAGGATATTGTTAAGATTTAAAAAACAACAAAGAGAAGATATCATGGAAACGGATATTGAAATATTAGAAACGGACCGTTTTGACTGCCTGGTTGTCAATGTGATTAAGACGATGACGTATCAAGGCATAACTGTTGAAGAACCGTTTTCCAAAGGCCGCGTTTATTTCGGCAAGGTTCCTGCGGACATCGGGATTGAAATCGGCGACACACTGTTCATCGGCGCAAAACCACTCGGCGAAGAAAAAGATCAGGGCAGTATGGAAGTTTATCTTTATGACGAAGAAGACAACAACCTGGACTGGACGCTGATTTATTAATACGCGTTGAAGAGAAGGGTTTTCAGTTCGCTGACGCTTCCGGCGAAATCAGTCAGCGTTTCCTGAATCATTAAATTCACTTTTTCACCCGGCGTTTGGATCCGGAAATCCGTCCGAATGCCGATAATCGGTTTCCCCGCCGCGTAAGCGTAGCCGAGTTCCCACGCCGTCCCCGAATCAACATCCGTTCCGTCTAAAACGGCGACGACCATATCACTTTTTTGGAGCCCGCTCAAACAGCTGAGAAAAATCACGGAATTGTTTCTTTCAATGCGTTCGTCTTCATTATCTTCCGCATCTTCCTGCGGCAAAAAAACGGAAAAACCGGATTCAAGCATCATTTGCTGAAGTTTTTTGTTGAAATCGCGCTCGGCTTGAGAAAACAAGGCGCCCGCCAAATATATCTGAACCATTTTTGAATCTCCTGTTTAAAAGAAAATCGGAAGTAAAATTAAAAATAGAATCGGCAGGAGAATATAAAAAGATGCTGATTTGCCGGAACAAACCGGCGGCATAAAAATCAGTCTTCCACCTGATTGGAAAAACGTCCGCATTTTGTCGGCAGTGTGTTCGGAACAGTTTTAGAATTTTCCGGCGGCGCTTTCGTTTCGGTTTTATCTTTGCTTTTCTTTTTCTCGAAGCTGCGGTCATAAAGAAGCGCCGCGTTTAAAACGACCAATACGGAACCGATATTATGGACCAGCGCTCCTGTCACAGGTGTCAGATAGCCCGCCGCTGACAAATAAATGGCAATGATGTTAATGAGCATCGAAAGCGTGATGTTGAACTTGATGGTCCGGATGGCGGCGTTTGACAAACGTTTCAGGTACGGGATTTTTTCGATGTCATCGCCCATCAGCGCAATGTCCGACGCTTCAATAGCGATGTCGCTTCCCATACTGCCCATCGAGATACCGACAACGGCCGTTTTTAAAGCGGGCGCGTCATTCACGCCGTCGCCGATCATACAAACAACGTGACCGGCCTCTTTCATTTTAAGAATTTCCGCGACTTTATCGGCCGGCAGCAATTCCGCGCGGACATCTGTAATGCCGACTTTAGACGCAAAATAATCCGCCGTCTGCTTGTGGTCCCCTGTGAGCAGAACAATATTCGTATTCATTTCTTTCAATTCATCCGCCATTTCTTTGGCCGCGCAGCGCAGCGTGTCCGAGAGCGCGGCAATGCCGATAATCCGTCCGTCCGCCGCAATCAAAACGGAAGCTTTGCCTTCCGACCGGAGAAACTCTGCTTCCTCCAAAGCAGCAGAATCCATCGAAATACCGTTTTCCGCCATAAATCCCGCATTGCCGCAGAGAACGGTTTTCCCGTTCACTGACGAACGGATTCCTTTCCCCGGAACCATAGAAAAATCGGACGCTTCCGGCAGAGAGAAGCCGGATTTTTGCGCATGAACCGTCACCGCTTTGCCGAGCGGATGTTCGGAGAGCGATTCGGCGGCAGCTGCCATAATCAGAATATCCGTTTCGGAATAAACGTTATCCAAAGAAACAATATCACTGACCGTCAAATCTCCGTTTGTCAGCGTTCCTGTTTTATCAAACGCGATGCTGTCGACTTTCCCCATATTTTCAAGCGCTTCGCCGGATTTGATGATGACGCCGTGCTTCGCTGCCTGCCCAATGGCAGCAATAATCGAAGTCGGTGTTGCCAGAACAAGCGCGCAGGGACAGAAAACAACAAGGACCGTCACCGCACGAACAAGCTCGCCGGTCAAGAGATAG
>JAITUZ010000046.1 GCA_031286065.1 Candidatus Methanimicrococcus odontotermitis
AAGAACAGAATCGGCTTTTGCGTGATGTAGGCACTGGATATGGCGGCGCCGCCTTTGGAGTCGGCGTCCAGCTTGGTCAAAATCGTGCCGCTGATTGGAACGGCGCCGTTAAATTGAGACGCGCGCTCAACGGCATCGTTTCCGGCGGTCGCTTCATCCACAAAAATGATGAGATCGGGCGTGCTGACGCGGCAGATCTTTTCAAGCTGCGCCATTAAATTGACGTTTGTATGCATCCTTCCGGCCGTATCGGAAAGCAAAACATCGGATTTGTGAGCTTTCGAATATTGAAGCGCATCATAAATGACGGCCGCCGGATCGGATCCTTCCTGATGTTTGATGACTTTGATCCCCAGCCGGTCGGCATGGATTTGGATTTGATCGATTGCGCCGGCGCGGAAAGTATCTCCTGCGGCGATCGTTATCGAATAACCGTTCTTTTGGAGGCGGTTCGCGATTTTTGCAATGCTTGTCGTTTTTCCGGTACCGTTGATGCCGACAAAAGCGATGTGAACAGTTTGTCCGTGGCGCACTTCCATGAATTCGTCAAAATCAAAAACATTGGCGGACATAACTTCCAAAATCGCGTTTTTGAGCGCGTCTTCGACAATACTTCCCGTGTTCTTGCCGATGCGCTTTCTGGTGCCGCTGAGCTGTTCTCGAACAGACGCAACAATCGCGTCAGTGACGGAAAGCGCCAAATCGCTTTCAAGAAGCGCGATTTCAAGTTCCGCGAGCGGGCCTTCCAAATCACCCTCATCCAAGATGACTTCGCGGTCAAAGATAAGCGCTTTGGCTTTTCCGAAAAAACCCGCTTTTTCTTTTTTCGGCTCGGCTTGGACCTGCGCGGACGAAACGGCAGGTGAAGAGAAGACCGAAGCCGCGGGCGTTTCCGGAGATCCGGCGCCGGCAGAAACCGGCTCTTTCTCTTTAATCATTCCTTCGGCAGCACCGTCAGCGCCGCTTTCTTTTGTTTCGGCGGCTTCGGGTTCTTTTCCCTCAAACTTCCCGGCGGTTCCTTCCGCCGCAGCTTCCGCATCTTCAGCGTTCACGACGGTGTCTGCTCCGACAGCGGCGGCGTCTGCTTCAACAGTGATTTCTTCTTTGACAATGACTTCGGGTTCTTCAAGCTCGACGGCTTTTTCTTCAACCGTCTTATCCAAAGATCTTGTAAAACTCGCCAGTTTTTCCTTTAATTTTCCGAACAAGAAAATAATCTCCTGAAATTGATTCTATAATTTGGGTTTACATGAAGTAAAGAGAAAACGAATATAAATAAATGACAGATAGAAAAAAGAAACATCGTTTTGAGAAAAACAAAATCATAATGTTGCATTCCTTTTTCAAAAAAAGAAAGGCCGGGACTGCCGGCGGTTTATAGTTTCCGTCTGCCGTCACTCGCCGCCCGCCGCGCGCGAACCGCCGTATTCATTAGCTTCGTCCGTTCCTTTCACGGTGAAGAGAATAAGCCCGCCGACAATGATCACCCAAAACATGAACAAATTGATGACGGGGATGAGAAGTGTCAGCAAAACGAGAACAGTCCATCCGGTTATATTCAAATCATGAAGCCGGCGGATGGTTTGAAATATGAAAAAAATGAAAAACATAAAAATGAAAATAATATCCGCCAAAAGCAGCAGCATGAAAATTAATTCAGGAATGAATACCGGAATTGACGCCGAAATTGACGCCGGAATTTCAGCGTCGTTTAAAATACGTACGACCTCCGTTAAAAAAGCCGCATGCATTCCCATTATTATAAAATAAGCTGAAGTGACCATAATGTAAGGCAATCGGTTCAGCCTTCCTTCGCAGGTGTAATTTCGAATGATTTCATCACTTATTTTCAAAATCACGCCTCTTAAAAATCAAAATATAAAATAAAAATATAAAATAAAAAAAAGAAGACTGATTTTGATAAAATCAAAATCAATCGCTGACCTTAATTGAGTTTGGACTCAATGTCTTTCATCTTTTGCAGGATCTGCGAAAGAGACTCATTTAAATCTTGGATCATTTTCTCAAGCTTATTCTTTCTTTCGCCGAGAAAAGCAAGCGCGTCATCAACGGTTTTTTCGACGTTGGCACCGGAGCCGATGTTGACGATCACTTTTGAAAAGTCACGGATTTCGGCGTGAACAAAACAGCCGGAGCCGACGGGAATAACCGATTCGGAACCGCCTTTTGCGGCCGCTTCTTTCAGTGCCGTAATCGTACTGACGGAACTGTCACAGCCGGCCCGCGTATTTCGAACCATTTCCATTTGTCCCTGAAGCGCCTCAACACTTCTTTGGTATTCCTGATATTCCGCCATCAATCGGCGGGCTTCCTGTTCACTGACGGACATCCTTTAAACCTCTTGAATCGATTCAACGACAATGCTGCGTCTCTTCAGACCGTGCTTGCTGCCCATTGTCGAATAGACTTTTTCAAGCGCGTTCTTTTCGTTTTCACTTTCAATTGTTTTGGCAAATTTTTCCCATAAAAAGCCGGGTTTAAATTTGCCTGAAATCAAATAGTTTGTCATTTGTCTTCACCTTTTTGTTGTAATAATCATACATGCGCTGACGGTTGATATAAGTCATTTCAAATCCGCACGCTCCGCCGAAAAATCAATCTAAGCCAAGCGCGGTCAGAACGCGGCCGAGTTCATAGCCGCTCGTTTCCGATCCGGCCAAACAGCTTTTCGAATTCGCCAAAATGCCCGATCCGACCATCCGAGAACCGAAATTGACGCTTCCGACAATCGGCTCAAATCCGAATAAGTCTTCAAGAAGCGCGGTTTCGTCTTCCGTAATGCCCGGACTGACAAGAAGTCCCTTGTTCGTCACGCACCCGGCCATGCCGACTGTTTTAATGCCCGCGATTGTTCCTCGACGAACATCGATTTTTAATGCGTCTCCGATGAGGCGGGCAATATTTTCCGGCATCTCGGGATGAACCAAGCCGGCTGTGTCATTGGCAAGCAAAATATTGCCGACAGCGTTCAGTTTTCCGGGCATGACGACGACAGGTTTTCCGATCTGTTTTGAAAGAGCGTCGGTTTTTGAATTTTCCGGAACCAAGAAACCGTTAGAGTTGCCGCGGCACATAGAGCCGACCAAAATGCTGTCATTGACAAGACATTTGTAAACGGATACGTTCAGCCGCTTTTCGATGAGAGCAGCAGCTTCCGGCTGCGTTCCTTGCGGAACCAAACAGATTTCTTCGGTACATGTGGAAAAAACCCCGATCACAGGGGTGTCCATAATATTGATTGTTTGCATAATCTTCTTCACTCAAACTCATGAAAATGATTAAGACAAGGATTTTTTTTCGGAATCCCGCCGGCAAGACGGAAAAGCCGAAAAAAACCCAAAGATCAAACCAACAGCGGCGAACAAAATCAGGCGGCAAGTTCAGCTTGAACTTCGCCGTCCGCGTATTTTGCCGCTCTCACGCGAATGAAAGACGGCGGTTTTTCACAGCCTCTTTCCCAAACGCGCTCGTTGATTGATTTGTCGATCTTAATCATTTCGGGGGTTGCTTTCATATGTCTTTCCAGATAGTCTCTGATGATGACCATCGCCTTGTTGGCTCTTTTCCATCTGGGAGCCACTTTCACGCCGCGGAGCGGGATCGTATAAATTTGTTCTTTAGTAATGCCTTCTGCCATTATAAATCACCGTAATTTCATTTAAATTTACCAGCCCGATTATTTCAAGCGCATGCTGGATTTTCTCCAGTGGCGTCTCTTGGGGTGAGAGGTGACGTTTCTTTTGGTCTTGATGATGACCCAGACCGGAACACGCGCGTTTTGAACGTGCGCTTTCGCGAGTCTTTTCTTTTGTCCTTTTAAATTCTTACTCATTTCAAACACCTGTTGTGGTATGTATAAATTGAAATCGCAATCGAAATGGTTCATTGTTTTCTGATTCTTGAAATCACGCGCGATTGTTTATGAGATTTCGGGAAATGCTTACGGGTTTCTTCTTCGCCGATCTCGCGGTATAAATATTCGCGGAGTTCGGCTTCGTAATCACATTTCAAGATTGACGCGCTTTCTTCTTCAGTAATGACGAGGTTGGATTCAATCATTTTATTGATCGTAAACCGTCCGAATCCCATCAAAGGGCTGCAGTACAGAATTTTGTATCTGTCTTCGAAACTTTGAATCTCTGAATGTTCCAAACGCGGAACGCGGTCATCCCTTCTGAGACCGTCGGCGATGAGTTCAACGCCTTTTGTCTGTGCCAGAATTTCAAGAACTTGGCGGTGGATGCCGTTGATCGCGCCGTTTGGGAAACCGTCTTTTTGAACGATTTGCGCGGCAGATTCTAAGATTTCCATCGGCGGCTGAATGACCGTATGTGAAAAGCCCAATTCGGCAGCGATTTGCCGAGCGACTTCACCTGTCGGCAAAATGCCGAAATTACAGGTGACAAGCTGAACGTCAAAATACGGCTCCATTATCAAAGCCGATAAGGAACTGTCTTTTCCGCCGCTGAACAATACATGCGCTTTCATGGTTTATCAACCGGATTTACGAAAATGTCCTGAATTGTTACACTCTTTTAATGGAAGTTTCTCTCTTCGGCGGCTGAACTTGCGCCAGAAGCTGTTTTAACTGCTCATCATCGATCATGTTCTGAATGCGGCCGCTTTGGGCGAGTGAGAGCAGCTGCATTTCCAACTGTTCCACCAATGCCGGACGGGACATGCGAAGCGTCGTTAAACGCTCGCGCGCTTCAGGCGTTAAGATTTTTCTGAGAAGTTCCTGCTTGCGTGCTTCCATTTCAGCTTGCGCCTGTTCCTGCCGGTACGCGGTCTCGGGACCGGCTTGCGCCTGAGACTGCTGCTCCTGCATCTGCGCCATTCTTCGGCGGCGGATTTCTTCAAGCTCATTATCCATTTTGAACACTCCTTTCAAGATTTATCAGAATCATTTCGATATGAATTAAAATCAAAAAACATCAGTAGTTTTTCAATCCCGGATACTTTTCAAGAAGTTCTCCTTTCAATTCGTAAGCTGTGTTGTCAAGCAATGCTCTGCCGGGTCCTGCGACCGTTCTGCCGTCTTTGGACGTCTTGAGGTAGCCGGCGGCTTCAAGCTGCTGAACAGCTTTTCTGATGATAGAGCCGCTTCCCTTTTCTTTTCTGCCGGGCTTGGACCCGCGGTCCTGCTTGCCGCCGTAAATAGAACAGAGTCTTTCAACGCCGACCGGGCCGTTCATATAAACCGCTCTGAGAACTGCGGCGCATCTGACATACCACCAGTCTTCCTGAACAGGCGGGAATTCTTTGTGAACACCGGTTTTGACAAATTCAGCCCATTCCGGCGGATTGATTTTGTCGTTTTCTTTAAATTTTTCCGCAACTCTCGTAATGAGGTCAATTGCGGGAACATCGTATGCTGTTGTCATTAATATCTCCTTATTAAATTGATAATCTCGCTGCGTTTCAAAGAAACGCCAAATCCGCCAATAAATCACAGGTCTGCATTCGGATTGGAAAAACAAGAAAAAAGCGCACAGCAGTCATTTGCTGTTTTGAATGCGGCATCTCCGCACGCGGACAGTGTAAACGCCCCGCTCTTTTTCTATCTTACCATATACAGTCAGATGATTTTGACAGGTTCGTTCGGATTATGGATAACATTTCAATGCAACGCTGGCTGAAGCATTAAAATGGTTTTTTGAACTTCTATTTCAAACTCCGCGGTGGCCGAAACCGGATGTCTGAACAATAAGGATTCAAATGTACCCATAAACAGGGCGATGGTATAAAAAGATATTGTATGAAATCGAAGGATTGAGTTGCCGGAAACAGAATAAAGACATCATAAAACATCCCCTGAAAAAACGATATCGTTACCCGAAATATTAATCTCGGCTCTTTTACCTCTCGGATTTAAAAACCATTCTGTTTGAGAACGGTACCGATCTGTGATAAAAATAATATTTTGATTTGACGATCCGATAAGATTTCTATTATCAGTAAGATCCTGTTCATATTTTCCGTCAATCGCCATATCAACATCTTTCAAAAATGCAGGGTCTAAATTTGAAAAAGTATTACCGGTAAACAAAATAACGCCCAGTCCCATTTTATGTACAGATTCAGAAAGAAAAACGAGATTTCTCTGAAGCGTCGGTTCCCCGCCTAAATAAGTTACCCCTTCGATATTATTTTCAATAAATGATTGATGTATAACGGCAATGAGTTCATCATGAGTCATAATATGCTCAGGTTCAAGAGATTGAAAATGAGGATTACAGCAACCGGCGCATCCGATAGTGCATCCTTGAAACCAAATCGCTGCTCTTTTATACGGACCTTCCGCTTCCGTACATATATTGATTGCGGCGATATTAAAAAGAATTTCATTCATTAAAATCAAATCCCAATTCATCAGATTTTACAGAAATCGTTAACGTTGCTCCCTTAAAGCTTCTTAAATCATCATAATTCCGGAATAAAAACTGAGAAAGCGGACTTAAGAGGCGGTCATTTAACGCATTCAAAATATCCCGTCCGCCTTTGGACATATCCGCCCCTTTGAGAATATAATTAAAGAAAACGCTTTCATTTTCAAGTTCCAGCTCAATTTTATATTTCTCAAGAATACCTTCTCGAATCGGCTTCATTTTTGACCGGGCAAGAGCCGTCATAAACTCGGGATCGCCAATAAAATTAAACGGGATGATATTGCTGTAACCGATTCTGCCCAACAGTTCCGGCCGTCCAAGCTCATGGTCAAAATAATCATTGACGATTTTGGTAAAATCCTCGGAAACTTTCACTTTATCATGGCTGTAAGAAACTTCGCTTGCGCCAAGATTCGACGTGAAAATGATAATCGTATTTGTAAAGTAGGTTGTTTCACCTCGATTATCTGTCAGCCTGCCGTCTTCTAAAATTTGAAGAAAGATATCCAGAATGCGCGGATTCGGTTTTGCCGCTTTTTCAATTTCATCAAATAAAACAACACTGAACGGCTTCTCCCGAATAGCGTTCGTCAGCTGACCGCCTTCCTCAAATCCGACATATCCCGGAGGTGCTCCGATAAGTTTTTGATCACTGTTTTGCTGCACATATTCACTCATATCAAATCGGATACATGCAGATTCTTCCCCGAAAAGAAACTTGGCAATCGCTTTCGAAAGCTCAGTTTTGCAGACACCGGTCGGCCCGACAAAAAACAGAACACCTTTTGGCATAGACTTACTGGATGTTTTATGCATTCCCGTGAGACCCATAAATGCCTTGACAATAACATCTTCAACTTTACGAATGGCCTCTTCTTGTCCGATAACACGATCTGAAAGAAACTTTTGAATTGACTTAACCCTTGCGGAATCCAGTTTTTCCCAAGGATTTTCAGCTTCGCCGTATCTGAAAAGATAAAACAGTTTATCAAAAGTCATTCTTTCTTCAAATCTGGACATATTCGCTATTTGTATAATTTCACGATTTGTAAAATCAGACATCATGTCAACAAATTCCGAAAGTCTTTCATGTTCTTTGATATCAGGAACGTTTTTCAAAGAAAAACTCGATGCGATTCGTTCAACCATCTCTTTTCTTTCACGACGGTCAGGTTTAGTAATTGTTACTTGACTGACCTCCGGATTTCCGCCGTAAAATGATAAAGGAAGTGAGAATGCTTTATTTGTGATGAATATCACCGTACTTCCTTTTTCCCGGCAGGCGGGATTGGGAGGTAAATCCCGAAGAGATTTTCCCAGAAGAGTAAGCGCCTGACGGTCACTCGGATCCGGCTGTCCTGCTGAAAAAAGATATTCTGCCCAATTCAGAATGAAAACGGTTTTACGGTTTTCATCTTGCATTGTTCTGAGAACGACATTCAGCATATCAGAGAAGTCTTTGCAAGCTCCGGAAGCGGAAGGCGCGGAAACAGAAGCGTCACCGCCGAAATCATACTCTTCGCCTTCTTCGTTTTCAGCGCCGGTATCTTTGAGCAGCGGAAGATTCGCCGAATCCCCCTCAATACCGGAAACACAGTCCCAATAAACGATATCATCATACTTATTTTCTTTAAAATTCCGAATCAGAAGCTCTTTCAAAGTAACAATTTTCCGTTTATATAAAAACACATCGGCGGTATTACCGTCAATGACAATGCATTTTTTAATGCCGACTTCCCTGTTGATACGGTTTATGGTATTTTCGACAGACATATGTATCCCTCTTATCCCCTCTTCATAACATCCGAATTTTGATAATTCACTTTTGATATTTTATCAGGATTCAGCCACTTTTCCCGAATATTTCCGACTTTGATCCCGTATATAGAATTTAAATCATCAATGAAAGACACGATATCTTTTTGACACGCCTGCCCTTCATATTCATCGAATTTATAGATGAAAGAGCCGTCGAGATGGATATGGAATTCCGCGATTTGACCGCCGGGCTTCATTGCCGTAATTTTGACAGCATTTGTTTCACGCAGAAGCCGAATTTTCTTTTTGTCAACAATAAACCCTTTATCCGCAATATTGGAAATGATTGATGCTATGGCTTTTTTACGAATCTTTTCAGAAAGGATCGCTTCATCTGATTCATTGATAATATCCAAAAGTGTCTTTGAAGAAAATGACGCATTGACGACAGACTCTATAATCTTATCATCGACACCATTGATTTTCATATCAGAGATCCGTTCTTCTATAATCGCATGCGCATTTTCAGAAGACTGGGCAGCCTCCGGCTGAATCTTTTTTTCAGCCAACTGTTTTAGTTCATTCATCGAAAGAGCGTTGTATTCAGGATTTCCGGAAAGAATCCTAACGGCAATCCGCACCTCCGAATCCGAAATAGATTCCAAAAAAGAAGGCAAATCCTTTCTTTGCCGCGCCAATCCTTTTGACGCCCCGGCAAGTTCTTCCTGATTTTCACGAATTGCAGATTCTAATGACTTTTGAACCATTTTCTTGATTGCGCTCATCCGTATAATGCTGACATCATTCGCTTCACTCAAAAGAGATCCGGCTTCACGTATCAAATTTTGAACATCATTATAACCAGTCGTTTGATTAACATCTGAGGAAATCTGACGAACTTTAGCCAATATTTTTTCTTTGGATTCATTTAAATCTTCAATGAATGCCTCAATATCTTCATTCATCAATGAGCTTGAATTTTCCTGCAAATATGAAATCGTTTTGTCAATTTCACATAATCTGCTTTGTGTCAGGCTGCACAACTCAGTACAATGACTGATCATTCCCAAATCCGCAGAATAACACCCGCTCATTTTTTCACTTCCTTTGCCGGTTCAAGGCGGAAAACCAGCCGAATCCATTTTTCTTTTTTCGAAGAATCTAAAGTCGGAATGATAAGCTTATGAGCGCATTGGTTTCTGAACTCTCGGATATCATTCAGTGTTTGGAAATCAGATTCGGAAATATGACCGGATTCAAAGGCTTTTGAAATCATGTCATTCAATGAGCCGTCAAAACCCAGCAATTTAAAAATTTCTTCAAGTTTCAATCCCAGCGACAGACCCGCCAAACGGGGATTGCGTTCATTCCTCAATCCTTTCTCACTGACTTCTTTATTTAAATTTTTTAAAGCGACGCGGATATCTTGGAAAATCCCATTCAGGTCGCGGATGCCGGATAATTTATTATCAGCTTCAGATGATAACTTCAATGAGCTGAGTTCAGAAACGAAAGAGTTCAGAAACTCTTGGAAAGCGGAAGCGTGAGTTTCGATTTTCTCATGAGTTTTTTCGCCGAGAGAATGAATATCAAAAGAATATTCTGAAACAGACATAATTCCGGTCAATTTTTGAAGTTCTGCCAAATTATACCGGATATTGGAAACCGTTGTAAAAAATGGCGAACGCCCGTCAATTTTCTTATTGTTGGTTATACTCGATATCATCGTGTCTGCGATTCCCGATTCACGAAGAATAATTTTGCGATTAAGATCCTTTGTCAGACAATAATCCGCAATTTCCAAATTTGACGCAGGGTCAGAAGAAAACAGTAAAGGAAGAACAATTCTCCACTCAGAGCGAAGATTTTCGCCGGATAACGAAAAGAGTAAATCGGCAATTGATTTCCAATCCTTTAATAAATCCGGCCGCTTAGACAAAGATTCTTCGATAATATCCGGTAAAATGTTATACCATTTTTCTGTTTTAAAACCGCTCAGTTCTTTCACTGCCGAATGATACTTTCGGATCGGCGAGTCTTTAAAATAAGCAAAGATAAGGTCATGAATCTCAGATTCGGAATCAATCATCAACCGGCAAATCCGGACGCATTCAATTAATCGCCCGCTTTCGTTTATATTGACAGATTTTATCGCTTCTTTAAGACAGTCATTTTTCTCTTCGGCGGAAAGAGACCGCCGGACAATAAGATTTTTTTTGGTTTGACCGTCAAATCCTTTTAATTGAATTTTTCCGACAATAAAACGATAAGCAAAGGAGTTTGATGATGAAATGATGACGGCGTTTGCATTTATTTTCTTAAGAGATTCGGGAGCGTTCAAAAGATTTCCGGAAAAGCCGTGATTTTCAGAAACGCTGCAATATTCGGAATCAAAGAAACACAAATCGGCGTTTTGTATGCCGAAGTTTTCAGGCAGCATAAATTCATAAGTATCCCATGGAATATCAGAGCCGCCCCGTTTCCGGAGAGTAACGGCGGCGGTCTCGAAGAGATTCGGATTTAACAAACTGGCAATAGAATCAAATGAATAACGGCTTTTAATAAAATTAATATCCATATCACCGTCACGAAGTGAAAAGGAAGCATTATTCCTGTCAAAATCCAGTGACACCTTTTGGTCATATCCGCTCATATCAGATGAGATCAGACGGAAATCAAAAATATCATTCTTGACATTGATACCAAGGTGCGATTTGCTTTTATCGGATTTGATAAAATTTTCCAAATCATCGGCGTTAACATTCACTTCATCAAAGAAATCCTCACGAACCTCTGATTTTTTAAAATTATCGGCCGAATGATAAAATTTTACACCTCCCTTTCCGGGTGCAAAATATATATCTGTACTCAAATCTTGAGGGGTTATTGAAATAACGCCTTTTGAAAAGGCTTCCTTTCCGAGCTTGGTAAAAGAAATTGACGAGGCGGAAGACTTCAGAGTAACAGGGTCATTAAAATGAATCATTTCTTTAGCAGACAACTCCTTCAATTCTGAAACAAAAATTTGGAAAACATCCTTCGGAAGACCGAACTCATGAATAATATTTTCAAAAGTCATTTTTTCAGATACCGCATCCGAACCAATCATTTTCAAAAGCATATATCCCAATCCGGACGGTTTCTCCGTTTCACTGTATTTTACAGATAAATGATTGACAACCAAAGGAAACTGAAGCTCAATAGATATTTCATTTGACATGTTAGTTACCTCCAGTAACATCTTCCGAACTGAGATATCCGTTCGTTTTCTTTATTTTTTGAATAATATTCTCATATACTTTTGTTGTTTTCGGAGAAGAATGAGACGCAGAATCAATCTCTACATTCATCTTTGAAAGAACAGATTCATTTCCGACAATAATAAGCAGCCGCCGAGCGCGGCTCATTGCGACATTAATTCTTCGATATTCTCGAAGAAAGCGAGCTTTGGAATCTGTCCGTACCATTGACAGAATAATAATATCTCTTTCATCTCCCTGAAAATCATCAACGGTTTTGACCATGAACTTTTCATCTCCGCTGTTGTTGAAAGAAGATTTAGGCGTTTTTCTTAGACGTTTTTGAATTGAACGCGCCTGCTGTGCATACGTGCAAATCACACCGATACTTAATCGCAAATCATCCGCGCGATATTCGGACTGATCTTTGAGAGGCTGCCGATTCCGGTCAAACCTGCAATTTTGACCTATTAATTCAAGTATCTTTACAACAACATCGGCCTCTTCACTATTGAAATAAGATGTGCTTCCGGATTCTTTTCGTTCCTTTCCCTTGCAGTCAATAAAAAGAACATGATTCTCGGGACGGACGATTTTTTTATGCCGCTGCCCGTTTATTTCAAGGTAGTGCTCTTTATCTTCTGCCCGACCGCCAAATCTCAGAGGGGAATCGAAATAAAACTCATTATCAACCTCCATAATCTGAGGATGCATACGATATTGGATGTCCAGCATCATTTTTGAACTGTCGGGTGTCTTTTGGAAAAGGTTTTTAAAAAAAGAATCCTCATACATTTTCTTGAAAGAAGCGTCTGATTCTTTTGTTATGAAGTCCGCATCATATTTCTCCCAATCGGCATCCTCCGGAACATCAGAAGTATACATCGGAGGCAATTGCTTATGGTCGCCGACAAGAATTACCGTTTTGCCGTAAAGAATCGGCAGGAGAAGCTCAACAAAGGGGATTTTACTGACTTCGTCAATAATAACAACATCAATGCCCATTTTATTAATGTCAATCTCCCTACCGGGAATATAATCTTTGGATGTACATGTTATCCCGATAACATTAACGTAAGACTCCAAGAGTTTGGTGTATTGGTCGTTATCTTTTTTAAGGACGGATTCATCCGCCAAATATTTTGAAATCCCGCGATAGGTAGGAATTAACTTCTTATTTTTCTCTTCATCTTTTTTAGATTGACGGGAAACTGACCTCCAACGCTCTTGAATCAGGTCAAACGCATCTTCAAATTTCTGAAATGAACCGGAGATGTTCAAATCTGAAAAGACTTTGCGGACTTCAGAATTGAGCGTGTCCCTAAACGAACGGTATTCTGTATAAACTTCATCTTCTTTAAGGTCCTCTATTTCAGAACTGAGGTTGCGTCTTTTGAATTCATGGGAACGAAGGTCTTGGACCGACTCCTCTAATCTCTTTATCGTTTCTTCAAGTGTTTGAATTTCACTGCGCCTCAAATTCTCTAATTTATTTTTTAAAAGATTGAGGTCATCAGCCGGTAAAGAATCCGCGGTTAAAGAAAAATCATTGAATAATTTGAACAAAGGAAAATCTTCTCTTGAAATTTGATATGATCCCTCATACTCTAAGATTTGATGATTCAGCTTTACAATTTTATCAGGCGATTTTTCAGCGGATTTTTGATCGAGAAGCCGGAAATACTCACTATGAGAAATCATTTTAGAATATTGAGAAATGATAAAAGATTCGTCCATGCGGCAAATACTCGCCGCAAACTTAGATACAGAATCAAGTTCCGGATTTATTCCATGGCTGTTCAAAACAGATGAAACCCTTTTCAAAAATTCATTATCTTCGGAATCACTTGACAATTGAAAATCTTTAACCGATGAAAGCTGAGTTTTTAAGTCATCTGCTTCAGACAGTTTTTTATTATTTTCAGCCCTGGTTTCCGCTAACGAACGATCCAAATCACGAAGCTTCTGTTCCTTTTCATTTAAAATTTCAGTCGTGTCTTTCTGTTCAGTTTCTATTTTTCTCAGTTTATCAAACTTGAGACGCAAGTCTTTCAATTTGTCTTCAAACTTTTCGTTATATTGTTCGATGTTTTCATATTTACCAATTCGATCATTTAATGTCTTGGCAATATTGCCGTAGAAATTTTTAAGAAGATAATCTATGGAATACTGATTTGATTTTGATTTTTTATCATGAACCAAGCGGAGAGGACGGATTAACGGGTCTTTAGGAAGCCGGCTAAACGCATTATCGACCGCTTTGTTATTTTCACTGGAAATCAAGACCTTCTTTCCCTGAAGCACCAGTTGAGTTGTAATCTCCGCGATAACTTGCGTTTTTCCGGTTCCGGGCGGCCCTTGGATCAGATACATGCCGTTTGAAGAAATCGCGGCAGCGACAGCTTCTTTTGGACGGTCATTCAAATGTTCTTGGTAAAACGTTTCAATAGGGGAATTGGAAACTCTGGACCCGGCGTCCGGACAAAATAATGCTGTCGCAAGAAAAGGATTCATAACATAACCTTTTCGGAACCTCTCCAAAGCTGATTTTTGGCGATCTAAAAGCACCTTATCACCGGTATCATCACAAACCAAAAAAAAGTTATCATGTTTCTCAACGGATTTTTTTGCCTCTTTCAGGGTTTGTTCCGAATTTGACGATTCTTCAACGGGGACTTCAAAATATGTATGAAGCCGAATAATATTTCCTTCAGCTTTCGCTTTTTCCCTGTCGTTGTCAATGGATTCCTTAATATCCTCTTGTTCTTGTTCAAACTGTTCATCATATTTCGGTTTTAATGATTGACGCAGTTGTCTTTGTTTTTCTTCCTGAAGCCTTTTCATTTCAAGCTGAGAAATCCTAAAAATCTCATCGGCGATCATGTCTTTGAGATTATATTTCTCTTCGATTTGTTCGCGGTTCAGTTTTTTTTGTTCTTTTAAAACAGTATCACGAGCAGAGATGACGGTTTTGTCAGCATCGACCGCTTTCTGCAAGTCTTCTCCCTTCAAACCGGAATGTTTTTCTCGAATCTTTTGTACAATGCCATCTAAATTTTTTTGAGCCTTATTGGCAGAATCTTGAACGATTTTTAAGTCGCCGTCTATTTTTGTTAACCGTTCCCGCGTCATTCTTTGTGTAATCGGCTGAAGCTGCTCTTTTTTAAAGTCATCCAGTAAGCGAATCAATTCTCCGCTCTCAAATTCAAAGAGACGAGTCTTGACCTCCTCGTTGAAGTTTTTCTCATTGTTATTTCGGATTTTCTTGACTTCAGCTTCCTCTTTTTTGTCTAATTCGTCAAGTTTATCTTGCGGCGGAATTAATTCCTCTCGGGCAACATCAATTCTTGTATCGTCAAATTTAAAAATCAAATTCGCGTCTCTGTTCTTTTCAGAAGGAGAAACAGAAGGATTAACGATTTTAACAGCTCTTTTTGTAAGGCCGTTTAATTTGTGGAGATAAGATTTCTTGTCTTCTTTGAAGGCTTTTTCTGAAACATCATGAACAACATGCCCCAATACGCGTTCTTCGGATTCATCAATATTCGCTTTCATCCAAATATAAGCATCTGTACTGTAAATAATGTCAGAATCGGCAACAGGTACTTTTTGTCCCTTTTTAATTTCTTTAAAATATCCTTTAAAAAACTCGGGCTTTTGAATGACATATCCGTTTTCGGCATTTTTTTTGAGGAGATACTTTTTCGCCTCCAGAAATTTCTTCCAATTATCAAGAACGGTCAATACTTCTTCAGGGCGGTCAACAACATATGACTTTAAGAGCCGTAAAATAAAATCATTCGTAAACACTGTTTTTTCCCAATCCTCGTCTTTCAAGAATACATCAGAAGAATCATAAGATTCCCATACCAAACGAGAGTCGGATTTATGATAAGCAAAATAGATACAACACGTTATATCAAATTCACCTTTATGGATAATATTTGAATCCATAACCGTAAAAGATTTGACTTCAAAAATTGTTTGGTCACTTCGCTCCCTTGACCGGACCTTAACATCGCCCATCAGAATAAGATCTTGCTTAGATGAAAGAGAAATGCGGATAGCAATATTATTATGATATACATTCCCGTGACCATCGCGATGCGATTCTTTATCAAAACTCGGAGAGGAAATATGAACATCGGCCTCTTTTCGGGAAAAAAAAACGGTGAATCAAAAAAGAATGCAGAGAGGAGAATTCATCGTATTCATTAGGAATGATATTTAATTTTGAATACTGTTCTTCTAAAGGAGCGAATGCATAGTTGCGTTTTTCAGAACCGTTTATATTCGATGCAAAGTCTAAAAATAAATTTTTTATATTGATCATATATATTCACTGAGATTTATAGATAAAATAAACGACATAAAATCAAACCACCAGTTAATAAATGACAGATAACTAGCAAAAATAACAGAATGGTCACGAATTGATAATTAATTATCAAATTTCAAATATATTAAGATATACAGAACAATTGTTATTATATTTACCAAAAGCTTCAATAACCCATGGTTCTTCCAAATCACAAAAAAATTATATCATTCGCAATTAGTCAAAAAATATTGAATCGGATGAATTCAATGATTAAAAACGGAACTTTTACATCAATATCTGATGTCGTGAATACATCAACAATATTCTTTTTGGGAGAACTGTCAATTGAAAAAACAAATCCGAATTTTGATTATTCAATAATTATAAAAAATAGTACAGACGATAATTCAGCAAGAGCAAAGATATCAGTTGCATTAAACGGATATGTCGATGACGAACTTGAGAATTTGGCAAAATCCACTCAAAAGAGCAAATCTTTTATTGTCCGAATGGCTTTATTTCGATTTTTTGACGTTTATAGCAAAATCAAAAAAATAAACGAGCCGGCCGTGATTCCGGATGAAAAACTGATTGTTTCAAAAAACGAATTAGAAGAAATCGTTCATGAAATGATAAATAAGATTCTTAATGATAAATAAAATTCTTAATGAAAAATAAAATTCTTAATGAAAAATAAATCTTCACTTCACGAAAGTACATACAATTAATAAATTTCTTATCTTCAATTGAGTTTTCAACAGTTCCTTTTTGCCGACTATGATACGGGAGACAGAAAGAAGTGTCAATTCCCAACTTTTCTTTCAATTTTCCATGTCCCGTATTTTCCATTCCATTGTTAAATGTTATCCGTTTTCCTCATTTCTTTTGAGAAGATTTCCAAGCTTTTAAGAGCATTCTCCATCATTTCTTTTCAGAGATCAGGCATTTCTCCGCTGAATGCCGGAAAAAAGAAAAGAAAAAGATTATGAAAAGCCGCGATATTCCTCAGAACACTTTCCGGTTCATCGAATTACAAGGCACGTCCTTTTGGCGATGGATATCCATTTTAATGATTTGATCTCTTTTCGGGCCGACTGAAACATAACTGACAGGAACGCGGGTGATTTTTTCAATAAATTCAATATATTCACGGGCATTCTGAGGCAAATCCTGAAAAACGCGCGCCTCCCCAAGCGGTTGGTCCCACCCGTCGCCGTCCAGATAAACCGGAACGCAGCGTTCTAAATCTTCTGTCATCGACGGCGGGTAATCGATCCGTTCGCCGTCCAACTCGTATGCGACACAGATTTTAACGGTTTCCAAACCGGTGAAAACATCAAGTTTCGTTAAAACCAATTCGGTATAACCGTTTAAATTGACGGCTTTTTTCAAAAGAGGCATATCCAGCCAGCCGCACCGCCTCTTGCGGCCTGTTGTGGTGCCGTATTCACAGCCGACTTCGCTGAGATGCCGGCCGGTGTCATCTTCTAATTCTGTCGGAAACGGGCCGTTGCCGACACGCGTCACATAAGATTTAACCAAGCCGATTGTTTTGGTCACTTGAGACGGGCCGACACCTAATCCCGTACAGGCCGAACCGGCAACGGTCGAGGAAGACGTGACGTAGTGCTGAGTGCCGTGAACGACATCTAAAAAAGTTCCCTGCGCCCCTTCGGCAAGAACATTTTTGCCGGCGCGCAGTGAATTATTGATTTCATAAGAAACGTCGGCGGCGTAATCTTCCAGTTCGCGGCCGATTTTTAAGAGACGCTTGATTTCTTCATCCGGAAAAAGATCATGAAGGTTGCCGCCGAGTTTTTGAATCATTTCTTTTTTTGCCGGCAGCAGATTGTCCAATTTTTCATAAAAACGTTCTTCGTTAAACAAATCGCCGAGATGGATCTCATTTCTTAAAATACGGTCGGCGTAAGCGTAACCGATTCCTTTTTTTGTCGTTCCGATTTTGTTTTTGCGGGAAACTTCTCCGAGAGTGTCCAAAGCGATATGATACGGCATGATGATACTGGCTTTTGTATCAATTCCGAAAGTTTCAGATGTCACGGAAACGCCGCGGTTTTGAAGCAGATTCATTTCGCTCATTAATGAAAACGGATTTAAAACGACACCGGGACCGATGAGTGATGTCGTTCCGACCAAAATTCCGGACGGGATTTGATGAAGTTTGTATGTTTCGTCCCCGACAACCACCGTGTGTCCGGCATTGTCTCCGCCCTGAAACCGGGCGACGATATCATATTCTTCCGCAAGAAGGTCAACGATTTTCCCTTTTCCTTCATCCCCGAACTGGGCACCTGTAATGACTGTAAACATAAGTCATACAAATACAGAGGAGTAAATAAATTTTTTCAGTAAACAAAAAAATGAAAAAAGAATGAAACTTGTCTTCAATCCCGGAAGTGCATAATAAATAATAAACGGCAACAACCCAAAAAACAACATCGAATAAAAATAAAATCCGAAATAATTTTGAATTAAAAATAAAACCCGGATTAACCGCCCGCTTATTCCCAATTCCGAATGAAAAGAGGAATTGGGAATAAGCGGATTCGTATCCGGCCGATACAGCAAAAACGAATCAACCGTTTTTAGTTCATTTTGTTGTTTATGTCTTTTTAATTGCATGTGTATCTGACTCACAATATGAATCTGCAAGAACCGCTGCAAGAACCGCCATACTTTTTACTCCATCCGCATTTGTCCCGCCGTATGCATCTGCTTTTTTATATGGCAGCCGTTCGCTTCGCGAACGTGGACACGGCCACCTTACCGCCTTCCGTTTCCGCCGCTGCCTTACCGCCTTCCGGCAGCACCGCCGCGCGCGAGCCGCCGCAATTCAAAAAAGAGTGAAAAATGACCCGCGTTTTTATAGAAATTGAAGAAGGAAATGAAAAAAGAAAACTTTTCCGGTTGGATGAAGGAAATTAAAAAAGGCCGTATCAATCATTTTTTCCGATCGGTCCGGCTTCATCAGAAATATCATAAACGATTTCGTCTTTTTCGGCATTCAAAATGATCATGCCGGTTTTTAAATTCTCCGACTCTTCGGCTGTCAAGCCACGGGAGACGGCGTTCGCGGAAATGATTGCGCTGTTTCCAAGCGGGTCTTTGATTTGAAGCGTGAGCGCCGCGGGGGCCGTCTCTGGATTGTCGATGACAGCATCGATTTTACGAAGCAAATCCAGCGCGATATCGACTTTTTCAAAATCGCCGTCCGCTTCAGACCAGCGAACCGTGCTTTCGACAACGCCGCGGACGCGCTGAAGGACGCCTTCGGCATTCGTCACATACGATTCGGAAATCGGCCCGGGCTCGACCATGACGCCGATTTCGTCAATGAGAATCGTGCCGGAAGTCGAGCGGATGACGCGGGCGGCCAAATCCGCTTCCGTTCGGATCGGCAAAGAATAGCAGACCGGATCTTTGCTTGACAAAATAATCGTATCGGCAAACTTGAAAGTGCATCGGCCGCATTGAGCGGTCGTGTACATGATGTCGCCGAAATAAGGAATCGTGTCTTTCTGCCATTTAATAACCATATCCGCCTGACAGAGCGGGCAGCTTGATTTCGTTTCAAAATTATCGATCAAGGATAACACCGTTTTAAGTTATTCAATAAAAGAAGAAGCCGTATAAAAAAAGAAAGAAAAGCAAAAAAGAAAATCAATAACTGCCACCGATTTTCTTTCGGTCCACTTTGATGCCGGTCGGCGTGACAAGGATGTTGTTGTCTTTCATGCCGACAATATCGCCGTGAACGTCTAAAACGACATCTTTGAGTTCGTTGAAGAGATGGTTGCGGAGGCGTTCATCGGATTTGATGTTAGAAATATCAACGATCAGAATGTTGCCGTCATAAATTTCTTTTTTCAGCGCGGTGATTTGGTCAAAGTGAGTAAAAATAGCGATTTTGACATAGGTTTCCGCCGGTTCTTCGCCTGCGCTGCCGTCGATGTCCTTTTCAAATTTGTCAAGGTCAATGTATGCTGAATAGTCGTCACTCTGTTTAGGCTCGGAACCGCCCATAATCTTTCTCAAAAAACTCAATGGAAACACCTTTGTCTTTTAGTTAAATGCGTGTCAAACGAAAACGAATCGGAGAAAAAACCGAAAGCGTTTTTCGAAGTTGATTTATGACAAATCAAACATGGAATAATATAAAACATTAATGCTATACATATTTATAAACTTGTGTGTAAAAACCGCGCGGATTCAGATGTTAAAAACACTTTTTGAAAAAATAAAAGAAAAAGAAAAATCAAATTTCAAGCCCCCACAGTGTGTCGCCGACATAAGAGAGCGATTTGATCGCTTTTCCGGAACCGGCCGCCGCCATTTCATCACCGGATATCAAAGCGCGGCCGATCGCGAGGGGTTTTTTATGCGTTTCTTCCACGATGACAACCAAATCGTCTTTTTGAATCGAAGAGTCGGCGTCAACGATTCCGGGACTCATGACATCTGCGCCGTTGACCACGAATTTGACGGCGCCCATATCCACCGTCACGATATGCGTCTGAGGCAGCCGTTCAAGCGCGCCGCGCACCGTCGGAAAAATCCGGCCGTCATATTCAATAAACATTTGTTTGCCGTCAGCGAAAATTACTTTAAACTCGTCCGTTGTGACGACTTCAAACTTCGCGTTTGAAAAAAAGGAGATGTCATCACCGTAAACATCATGAAGCGCCTCAACCATCTTATTTTTATCATTTTTTCTGAGACTGACTCTTGATTTTATTTTCAAAAAACCACCTG
>JAITUZ010000040.1 GCA_031286065.1 Candidatus Methanimicrococcus odontotermitis
CCAGTCAATTCCAAATAAACAGGCGACAGGAAGAATAGCAAACAACACAAATATGCCCGCCAATCTACAAAATCCATTAAACAAATTGTAAATGGTTTGCTCAATTGTTAATTTAATAATCTTGTCCATTTTTTCACCTCATTTTTCATCTTCCATGCAGCTCACCGGTCGCACACAACCAAGATTTGATTTGCCGTTTTCAAGAGTGATTGACTTTCGGCTTTGATTTCATCGACCCGTTTTGAAATAATTTTTGAAAACGGAACAGCCAGCTTGAAATATTTGACAGGGCGGCCTTTACCCGGCGTTTCCTTGATTTCTCTGCAGCTGACAAAGCCGCCTATTCTGAGAGATTGGAGCGCGATTGAGACTTCCGGCTGACGAAGAGCAGTAGATCTTTCGATATCAATCGATGTGTGTTCCTTGCCGTCTGACAAGCAAATAAGGGCTAAAGACATCGGTCTGCTGAATCCGATTTTTCGCAAATCGGCGGCGTTTAAAGTTGTTTTCATTTGAGTCATTTTGATACCTCTTTTTTATTTTACAGAAATTATTAATAAAGTGAAGATGTTTTAACAATCATGAGCGAATACGATGACGGATTTTTATCCGGAATAATGGCCGGCTGTGATGAGGCCGAACAGTATCTGTCCGACAATATACTTGAACCGGAACATGTCCCGATGATGATGGCGTATTCAAAATACATCACAAACGCCTGCATTAAATTAATGAAGGACACAGGCATGCCGGCGAAAGACATTGATGCCATCTCCCGCAACATTGATGTGATCACGAAGAACCAAGTCGAAGAAGACTTCAATACAGAGTTTGAATAATCAATCATCTTCTTCCGACTCCTTTTTCTTTTTTAAGCGCGCTTCCAATCTCTTGCGCCTGAAATCGGCTGACCGTTCACTTCGTTCTTTTCTTTCTTCCGGCGATTTTGGCTTAATCTTGAATTTTGGATTGGCATTGCACCAAGCCTCAAAAGCAGCCAACGATTCCTTCAATTCAGGCGTCAGTTCCGGAATTGAATGTTTTCTTTTGAGACTCAATTCTTTTTTGTCTTGACCCCAGCCTTTCCATTTTCGAAGATAGTTGACGGCTTCTTCGAGGTCTTCGCTTGGAACCCCGACACAGTTTCGAGTCTCTTCTTCCGTAAATGTGCATTCGCACAGCTCTTTGCGATTTGTTGCGTTCATCTAAAATCACCCGGATCTTTTAAAAATTCGGAATTTATCGTTTCAGAAACATAATAAATTCCGGAGCTTAAATTCAAAACTCCGATCATTCTGATCGGATAATTGCGTCTTACGTAGTTCTTTTTCAGTTTAATTTCAAACAATTTTTTTGCAAAATCTTTCGAAACAAGCGTTTGAGATTTTGTGTAAAACCTGCATTTGTTGACCCAATACTGGAACAAAGATTTTGCGTGATGAATCGCCGACGCCGTGTTTGTGCAGCCCCACGGATCAAAGTCTGAAGATCCGTCATCGAGAAAATCGGCGGCTTGGACATATTCATCCAATTCCAAGTCATTGTCGTTTCCGGAAAGCACTTTTCTCAAATATTTTTTGAGATACTGAAACGGGCTTTCCCCGCTTTTGCAGTCTGAAGGTTTGTTTGACCGGCCGGCCCACCACAGCCCTTGCTTATCGTCCGCCCAGTCAAGTGGCCGCGTGTCCGTAACGGAGCCTTGGCCGTAACGTATCCAAGCGTCTTGGACCAAATCGTTCGTATAAATCTTCTTTTTATGATCGACGATGTTTTGTTCCAAAGAGATTCCGAAAAGGACGAGATGCATGTGCAATCTGCCGTTTTGCTGGAATTCGCGGACATTGATGTAAGGCATCTGCTTGCTTTTTCTCTTGAAATGTTTCCGCAAATAAGCCATGAATCGGTTAAAATTGTCACTCATTGCCTTGTTCGCTTCATCCATGCTGTCGAAGTTTTCCGGATTTGTCGTCAGCGTGATAAATGTTGCTGATCTGAATTTCGATTCGCCGGCAAAAAATGCGTCTTCGAAGACTTCTCGAAGATGGGCCTTTCGGCTGTCATCTGTGAACCGTGTTCGAAGCGGCTTAGAAATGATGTTTCCGCCGGCATCCAAAAAAATTAAAGATTTTTTAGACAAGGTTTTAATCCATCGTTTGAAGCAGTTCAGGCAGCTTTCAAAATCCAACTTTTGGGCTTCCGTCCCGAATTTAAAATATCTCCTGCCGGACGAATCCAGTTCAGTATGACCCCAGCCTCTCCACTTCCGGATATAATAGCGAGCTTCATACAAATCGTCCGAAACCTGCTGCGGTATCTTTCGGACCGGACGCAGAGCGTTGATGTTCTGCTCAATGCTTTCAATTGATCCGACAATATCCGGACTGGCACCAAACAAGACTTTCAAACGCTTCGTCAAATTTCGGTCAATGCTGACAAAATCTCCTGAAGCGACTCCTGCCGCCAAATTTTCCCAAAGTTCAAGATATTCTTCATATTCATCCGTTATCAGGAAATCTTCGGCTTCCTTGCACCAAACTTCGAGCGTTTCGAATTTGCCCAATATTTCAAATTTTGTATTTCCTGTTCTTGGTTTTTTGTGCGGTTTGAGTTTTGCCTTCCCTTTATCAAGGGGGGGCTTGGTTTCAGGCACCATAGGACAGAATTTAATATAATTCAAGCCGCCAACCTTTTCCAACAGGAACATGCCAACATTTCGACCGGAACGGAAGAATTTGTAAAGATCGGCATACTTGACACTTAAAAGTTCGACAGCAAGAGAGAATGCAATGAAGTTATTATTTTCCAAGCAGAGTTTCTGCAGTTTGAGGATATCTTTTCGTTCCATTTCAGATTTCCCCTGTAGTACTACCCGCAGGTTTTGCCTTTTGATCCCATTCAAAAAAATTAAGGACGGATTGGCGCATCCACTCTTTGTCCAAATAATTCTCATTCAGTTCAATCAGAATAAAGTCCAAACACATTCTTTTCGCAACTTTACCGGTTGTGCCGCTGCCTGCAAAAGGATCCAAAACAGTGCCGTTCTATGGAGAGCCGGCTCTCAAACATCTTTCAACGATACTTTCCGGAAAACGAGCCGTATGATGACTGGACCTTGAATTGTTGGTGTTGGCCGACCACACCGAACGAACACGCCGTTTATTTCCGGCAACTTGTGATGATTTGTTCAAACGAGAACGGCTGTTCGGATTCCCGAGAGTTCCGCGGCTTCCGCCGATTTGAGCGCACCATTTCTTTTGAGATGACGGTTCGTACTGTGTACAGAAAAAATATTTTTTTGACTTGACAAAAAAATAAATGTTTTCAAAATTTACTGAAAAACGGTCTTTGACCGATTCCGGAATTGCATTTGTTTTTTCCCAAATGATTTTTGATCTCAGAATCCAGCCGCGATTTACCATCTCGATTGCAAACCGTTCCGGAATGAGTAAAGCCGTTTTTGGCTTCACTGCAATCCCGTCTTCCAAATCTTTTGGGGATAAATAAACATGTTTCCGGTAAACAGGAACGTCCCGAACAGGGCATGTTGATGAATATGCCGTTTCCGAAAAAGATTTTCCTCCAGAGATCATTTTTGATCTCCCAGACGCTGTGCTGTATGTGTCGCCAATAACAACGAACAGTGTTCCGGATTTTTTGAGCACATTCCGGCATTCGTCAAAAACGGAACATAAGTTATTCAGATAGTCCTGAACCGTAAGCTCCAGCCCGAGCTGCCCGTCTGTTCCATAATCTCTTTGCAGAAAATAAGGCGGTGATGTGACAATGCAATCAACAGATTCCTTAGGCAATTCCGGAAGCAAAACTCTGCAGTCTCCAATTACACACTTCCCGTTCATATTACCAGCTCCTTTTCAAGTTCTGACATCGTCACAATTCTACGACCGCACTGTTCCGGCAAATTCGCACGGATAAGAGCCTCAGCGAGCTGAGGACAAACGCTGTTTCCGCATCGTGCGATTTGCGCCGCTTTGGATGCAGGTTTGCCGCTGACTGTATAATCTATGACATAATCCGCCGGAAATCCCTGAGCGTTGAAAAGTTCGCGAGGCGTTAACATCCGCATTCCGATGTCTGAAATCACATACTGAAGCCCGTTTAGGTTGAGGATCCCGATATCATCCGCTGCCTTTCCGCAGTATCTCTCCAGGAACGTCCGGACCTCGCCGAAATGGACAGTGCTTGAGCAAATCGTCTGAAGCGGCTCATCGGCGGCTTGACCGATATTGTTGCCTTTGAATTTGATAACGTGTGCGGCGACCAAAGAATGATGATCAACCGCTGTCACTGTTCCGAGCGGTGCATCTAAACTGCTTCCTTTTCCGGTATATCCCCCGCCGAAATTTTTTGCAATGAACGTCACGATGGCGGCGGCGAATTTGTTTCCTTCAGCCGTTATTGTCCCAAGCGGCCTGTTTAAATCCAAAACCCTCGGCTGTTGACTATCTCGTTCCCCATATCCCATTTGGATTAATGTCGGCGTAACAACACATTGCTCTGCTTTTGATACAATTGTGCTCAGCGGTGCATCTATTGACCGTGAACGATCTACAGAAAATCCGGTTTGACTGATTGAAATAATAAATGGATTAGGGTTATTGATTACAAATTTTTCCAATCCGCGGGCGATCCGCTTCAGCGTTGCTTCAGCGAGAGGTCGTATAGCTCGGATTCCGTATTTTTCTTTGATTTCGTCAGACGTGTCAAAAATCGACGGGCACGGAAGTGACCAATCAATAACTTCTGCGGCAGTTCTGTATGGAATCTTTCCATGTCCGTGAGTCGGCTCCGGCCAGCATATCGAATTGCCGTCTGATCGGGCAATCATGAAAAATCTTTTTCTGATCGTCGGCGTGCCATAGTCACATGCGCGGAGTTCTCTCCAGTCGACTGTATACCCCGAACTGATCAATGTGTTGACAAATTTGTTAAAAGTCAATCCTTCTTTTCCCTTGACCGGACGGCCGTCTTTAAGCGGCCCCCATGTTTTGAATTCTTCGACATTTTCAAGGATGATCACGCGCGGTTTGACCGCTGCAGCCCATCGAGCCGCCACCCATGCCAAGCCGCGAATATTTTTTTCAGCTGGACGGCATCCGCGGGCTTTGCTGAAATGAGTGCAACTAGGGGAGAACCATGCAAGCATGACGGGGTTGCCGTTTGTCGCTTCTCGCGGATCAACGTCCCAAACCGATTCACATAAATGCCGCGTAAACGGATGATTGGCCTCATGCATGGCGATTGCGTCCTTGTCGTGGTTGATTGCCAAATCGACAGGCCGACTGAGGGCGAGTTCAATTCCTGTACTTGCTCCGCCGCCGCCTGCGAAATTATCGATGACTAAACCGTCATAGAAATTGATGCGGGACTGCATGATTTTAGAAGACATTTGACTCATCCCCGCTTTTTTCAGGTTCAGTGTGCTTGAAGAAATCGCATGACTTTGACTCATTGTTCCATGAACAGTCTCCTCTGAGGTTGGCGGAACAAGCGGAGCACGGAAACAGTTCCACCCCGCAGTCTGCACATGTTCCGACCGCATCGCATGGAATTTCAGATTCGCCGCCGCAATGCTGACAGAATTCATCTGTCAAATTGTCGATCGTTGTGAACGCCCAAGAAACGTAAGCAGATGCGGATTTCGGGAGTTCGCAGATGATTTCAAAACCGAAGATAAACATGTCTTCTGAAACATATTCCGGAGCTTCGTTGTGATTCAAAACGTATGTCACTTTCACGAAAAGATAATGAAGAGAGGACATCAAACAAACGACATCTCCTTCAACCGGAACGGACTCTCTGTCATCTTTTCGGATTTCAAACAGTTTTCCTTTGTGGATTTCGTTGTACCAAAAATCCCGAATTTTATAAACGTGGAAGTGGTGGGATTCCGACATTTTTTTCTCTTTGAAATAGAGATATTCGAGAAGATTGAAGGCTTCTTTGAAGGAAAGGCCGCTCAACCGTTCTTCCGGCGCACTCATGCGAAATACCCCCTGCTGTAGTCGCTCGGAAAATGAGAATAGATTGTGTGGAGTGCGTCTGCGATCTGAACTGTTGACAACACTTCGGTGTTAAAAATAACGTCATAAGCCGTTGTTTCAACAGTTACGCCGTAATTTAGTTCATGCCGGAGCAGTTCGTTTGATTCGCGAATTCGTGTAAATTCTTCGGCTTCTTCTTTCGTTAAATTGTCCCGTTTCGCAATCCTCGCTATCCGGACATCAAACGGTGCTTTTAAACAAACGCGGAGAAATCCGCAAGGCTTTTGAATTTTTTCTGAAAGGATGAAATGACCTGTAAGCCGTCCCTCTAAGATTATACAATCCGAACTTCCGACACATTTGATCAGTTGGTTATCTAATTCCGAATCGATTGAATAATCAGAATCGACCAGTCGGCTGAATTCTTCAAGAGACAGTTCCCTCTCAGCCGCTTTTTGACGGAAGATCTGGCCGGCAGAAATGATGTGATAGTCTGTTAAGTCAGAAAGCGCGTTTGCAACCGATGTTGTTCCGGAACCCGGCAATCCGCTGATTGTAATGATCATTGGGAATCACCGCCTGTTTTTGCCGTGTCGGCGTAATCGGTTATGCCGAAATATTCCCGTTTCAGTTCATATTCATTACATTTTTCGGGATAAGAATAAGGGCAATGAGAATAGCGTGTGATTTTCGGATGAGAACAGCGTCCGCTCTCCGATACGCAAAATTTACAAGATAAGAGCATGGTGACCGCCTTATTCCTCTGCAGACATTAATCTGTCAAGCGTGTTGTTTTTGCAGATGATCAGCGCCGGATCGCAGACCGGGTATTTCAAAATGTGAACCGGCCTTTCAAGCTGCTCTTTTATTTTCTCTTGCTCGTTGACGGCATGGATTTTGTTTGCGAAAACGCCTTTAATCATGCTGTCAAATAGGATGAGAGGGTCTTGATCCTCAGCCACGTTTTCGACCGGACGGGAATCGAAAAGGATGTAAACGAAGGCCATTACATCACCTCTTCTTTTGTCAAAATCTCATACATGCGTTGAAGCGATTCGATCTGAGTCATCAGTCTGACGTATTCTGATCTTGACCGCTCCAGGCGTTTAACGCGTCTTTTAATTTCTTGCTTTTTCGTTTTTTCGAGTAATGACAAACCGTCGATTTGGTCCTTAAGATAAGACTGGAGCAACGAATCAGACATAAGACTCACCTGCCCTTCCAAAATTGTCCATGCCTTTCGGCACGGACTTGTTTCGGAGGTTTATTGTGTTTTTACAGAGAGGTGGGGTTTGTGTAATATCGCGGCGATTGAAGGCCGCGATAAGTGTGAGTTCGGCTTTAGTTCCGGAGAAGATGATCATTCTGAGATCACCAGCCGGTCATAGATGGATTCCGGACAGTAACCGGCCAGTGTTGCAAGGAGATCTCGAACGTTATTTTTTGATTTATCCGATTCTGCCGTAATGAATAAATCAGGATATTCGTAGTCGTGGTAATCGGCAGGACAGGACAAGGCGTCTTCAAAGATGTCGCGTGCAACGTCAGTCAGTTTACAATCAGAGGGCCAGACCAAAGCGGGAAGGAGATCGTCTACATCCCTGAAAAAGACATCTGCTGTAAAATTCGTTTCGAGTTCAAAAACGTCCGAAAGTTTTTTGATGTTTTCAAAGGCGTTTTCAGGTTGGTTGTTTTGGGAAGCGGAGCTTCCGCTGTTTGATGTTTGTGCCATATTCCGCAGTCCAAAGATTTTGGATTAAATATTAAATTTGATTCAAAGTGTTCAACGGCTAATTGAACAATCGTTAAATTTATTTAATCGTATAAATAGTTTTGTGAAAAAATCGAACAAAAATAAAAAAAAGAGGAACACAAAAACTTGTGTTCCTCTTTGACCCGTAACTTCTACTGATTACGTTTTCCACTGGACTGATCGGGAATTGAACCCGAGGCCTCTACCATGCCAAGGTAGCGATCTTCCGCTGATCTACCAGCCCGTATTGTAAGAAAATAAATAAAAATTACATTAAATAAAATTACTTCCGCCGCCCGAATTTACACAAAACTCAGGTAAACGTTGCGGATAACACAATGGATAATTGCTATAAATAAGTGTCGATTCGGTACAGTGATTCGGTCTGTCGAAAAACAGAAGAAACAGCGCATGTCAAAACCTTTAAATATCAAAATACATATTAGTGGATTGTTGTTTCATGAGCATTCAACAAAAACAATTTGGGCCCGTAGCTTAGCTCGGTGGAGCGTTCGGCTGATAACCGAAAGGTCCTGCGTTCGAATCGCAGCGGGCCCATTTTTCTTTTTTAGAATTATGTCTTAACAATGATATTTAACGGTAATTTTATATTTATGTTACACTTTCATTTCAATTTTTTGAAGAATTGTATTTTTCAGCCAATATTTCTTAAAGAGCCCGATATTAATTTGCAGAATATAAATTGATTTAATGAATAAAAACAGTTATATTAATTGGAAATTAGTTTTAATAACAGATAAGAATAAATAATATAAGATAATAATTATTATTTGCCTATGATTTATCTGAAAATATGATTGATTTGAGAAAGACTCAAAAGAATCATTTATTTCAGGAGACAAAGATTGCATCAGTTTTTAAAAACGATAGCAATAACAATTGCATAAAAATGGCAAAAACGAATAAAAACGAAATGACTTAAATTGAGGAACAATAATGAGTGAACAGTATATTAGTAAAGATCCTGAAATGGTGGATCTGTTGAGAAAATTAGATATCAGCCGACCTGTTGCAAAAACCTTGTCATGTTTATCTAACGGAAAGGAATTAACATCTCATTCTATTGAAATTTCATCCGGTCTCAGACAGCCTGAAGTCAGTATTGCCATGCGTTATCTGAAAAACAACAATTGGGTCGAGATCCGAGAAGAAAAAAGAGACAACGGAAAAGGAAGACCTGTAAAATATTACAAGCTGACTGTTCCGATGGACAAAATCATTGAAAAAATTGAAGAAAATATTCTTGAAGAAAGAAAAATGATTTTGAGAAACATCGAAGAATTAAAGCGACTCTCTTAATTCTTTCACTTTCTTTTACTTTCGTATTCTTTTGCGAAACAAAAAACTCTTTAAATCTAACCGTTTTTCATTTTTTATGATTTATTAAAAGCCGAAGAGCTGAGCTTCTCAGCGGAAAAAGAGATTTTCAGTTTGCGGCGGGAAAAAAGATTTCAGTTCGTTAAAGATTGGATCGGTGCCGGAATACGCCCGCCGCGTTTAATAAACTCCTCGGAGCTGAAAGCTGAGACACTCATAACGGGCGCCGAGCCTAAAAGACCCCCGAACTTGACCGAGTCGCCGACTTTCTTTCCGACAGCCGGTATAACACGAACAGCGGTTGTTTTCTTATTGATGACTCCGATTGCCATTTCATCCGCGATGATGGCAGAAAGCGTTGAAGCGGAAGTGTCGCCGGGAACGGCAATCATATCCAGTCCGACTGAGCAGACACAAGTCATCGCCTCCAATTTTTCAAGAGAAAGAGCGCCGTCTTCAACGGCGCGGATCATTCCGGCATCTTCGCTGACAGGAATAAAAGCACCGCTTAAACCGCCGACAGAAGAGGAAGCCATTGCGCCGCCTTTTTTAACGGCATCGTTTAAAAGAGCCAAGGCGGCGGTCGTTCCGTGCGTTCCGCAGCGTTCTAAGCCCATCGCTTCCAGAATTTCCGCGACGCTGTCACCGACAGCCGGCGTCGGCGCTAAAGAAATATCAACAACGCCGAATTCAACATTCAATCTTTGAGAAACTTCACGCGCCGCCATTTCACCCATTCGCGTGATCTTAAAAGCGGTTTTTTTGATTTCTTCGGAGATTTCCCCGAGCGTCGGGTTTTTAAGTCTCCGGACAGCCGAATTAACGACACCCGGACCGCTGACGCCGGCATTAATAACGCATTCGGCTTCGCCGATGCCATGAAAAGCGCCCGCCATGAACGGATTATCATCCGGCGCGTTGGCGAAAATCACCAGTTTGGCGCAGCCGATGCTGTCCGTATCCGCCGTCAGTTCCGCCGTCTTTTTAATAATACCGCCGATCAGCGCGACGGCATCCATATTGATACCGGCTTTAGAGCTTGCCAAATTCACGGAGGAGCAAACGCGATTCGTTTTTGCCAGCGCTTCCGGAATAGATTCGATCAGCCGGCGGTCACCGTTTGTCATGCCTTTTTGAACCAAAGCGCTGAAACCGCCGATGAAATTAACGCCGACTTCTTCGGCGGCTTTATCCAATGTTCGGGCAACGGAGACAAAATCAGGGCTTTCACAGGCTTCGGCGGCGATTGCGACCGGAGTTACAGAAATGCGTTTGTTGATGATCGGAATGCCGTAGAAGTCTTCAACCATTTCGGCTGTGCTGACCAAATTCTCAGCTTTGCCGACAATTTTTTCATAAATATTCTGATTAAAAATATCAATATCGGGGTGAGAACAATCTCTTAAACTGATGCCCATTGTCACGGTTCGTATGTCTAAATTTTCCATTCGGACCATTTCGATGGTTTCCAAGATTTCTTCAGATGTCAGATACATAAAAGTCAGTTCCTTGAGTCGATGTTAAAAGTCGGTTCCTTGAGTCGATGTTAAAAGTCAGTTCCTTGATTCAATGTTAAAAGTCAGTTCCTTAATCCAATATTAAAATTTTGAATTAAATGCGGTGCATGTACCTGAAAACATCTTCGTGCTGAACACGGATTTCGACTTTAAGATCCTGACCGGCATCGGTCATTTTTTCCTGAAAATCTTTTAAAATGAAATTTTCATTTTTAACTTCGCCGATCATGAGCATGGTAAAAATATCTTCCATAAGCGTTTGACGAATATCGATAATATTGACGCCGAAATCCGACATCACACGTGTCACGCCCGCGACAATGCCGACCGTATCGACACCGATGACTGTAATAACAAAACGATCTGTTTTCATGTTTATTTTCCTGACGAATGTGTAAAAGTAAAGTTACCGCTTACAAATTTTGCAATAAGATAAACCTTCAAACGATTTAAAGTATATATCCGTTTTTCAAATAAAAGAAGCTTTGAGTAAAAAGTCTAATCTGTGTAAAAAAACAGACATCTTGTGTAAAAAGTCCAAATGTTTAGAGCTCTTTCTTAAAAATTATCAAGAAGTTCTAAAAGAGTGGCTGTTGGAGCTCTGCAAATAGCATCTAATTCCATTTTACATAAGTTTCCAATTGTCAAATAGTACATAATATCTTCATCTGAAATACTATCTTTAACACATACTAAACTCTCAATGTCCTTCCGAGTTTTATTTTTTAAACCTACTGTTTCAATATGATTTAAATTTAAGACGAGATCGCCACACTTACAAAATGATTCAAGTTCTTGTTCTATCTCTTGCATAAGTTTTTCAAAATCGTCTTTATTTGGACTTATAAGAAGATATGTTTCTAAAATTCTTTTAGATGAAAGTGCCTCATTATATTCGTGATATAATATAGGGTGATTGTGAGCAACCTAACATCTAATTCGATACAAATACGCCCAAACCTCTTGAAAATTTTCAGGAAGGGAAATATATTTTGAAAAGAAACGATCCCAATTAGATATAGGTAACAAAGATTTTTTTACATCATCTATATCTTTTGAATCAATAATAATTGAAATTATTTGGTCACGCGTCGATTGTTTCGAATAATCAATGTTTGCACTTTGAAATTCATCAAAAAGAAAGCTTGACAAATGGATAAAATCTATACAATACATAGATAAATGCTTCATTTCATTTCCATTTATTAATTTTAATGGCATATGATCAATTGGTCGTGGATGATTTTTATTAATATGACAGGTAATAATCTATCTAAGTTTATTTTCGAGTTCAAACAAATGTGGGTAGATTTTACAACACAAACTTTTACCGAAATCATCATTAATTCTCACATATTCAATATCTTTAATTATGTCTGTTGATTCTGATAGTGGATCAACACCATTAATTAAATCAATGACGCCTTCAAAATTTTGAATAAATTCATGAAAATTTATTAAATGTTCTTCATTGTTTTCTTCAAGAAGAGTTAATTTAATATTGATTATGTAATCGGATTCTGAAGCACATTCCCATCCGGATTGTTTTAATTCGATAGATATTGATTCAGAAACCAAACCAAGATAGTATTTTACATGTATTGTGTGAATATTGTCTTCTAATATTTCCAATGAATCCGAATCAGAGTCAATTTCTGCAGGGTCTTCAAATGATTCTTCCATTTTTCTCAAAATGTGTGGTAATAATTTTAGTGGATGAGTTGCATTCACACTAATTAAGTATTCAACTATTGCCATTTAATTACGAACCACCTTGCTTCTGATTTTTCCGCATACTTTTATATCTTTTTCCGGAATCTGCTCTTTTAAAATTATATATTCTTTAATTGGATCCTTGTCTTCCAAAATTTCTTTTAAGTATTCATTTTCAGTATTTTTTTGCAGTGAATTATAGATCCGTCTAATTCTATTGGGTTCTAAATTTGGGTTAATATTTACAGAAATCGCTTCTTTTAACAACGTTTCATTGTTAATTCTCTGATATCCATATGTTTCTTCATTGAAAATTTTGTATGTTTTTTCACTTTGGTTTAAATCTCTCCATATCTGTGGTGACAACTTTGGAGGTATGTGATTTAAACCAAGTATATCTACACCGGCACCATGTCCTATATAATCTTTTGCAGGTGTTTCTTTGTTCCCTTTTGAAAAACGACCCTCATAAGAGTTTATGGAATATGTAAATCCTTTTCCATTTTGAAGTTTATCAATAATTATCATAGAGTTTGTTAACCAGGTATCAGCTGTTATCAAAGATGAACCATTGCAGTCAATAATGAATGAATCAATCCCCATATTTTGATACATGTCAAATATCTTATCAATATTTTTACGAGAAACTTTAAATGGAATGGTTCCAATGATTGTTTTATTTTCTTTACTTTGAGATATTCTTTCAAAAAATATGTGATTTGATTTGAGAATTAAATCAACATAATGAGTTTCCCTTTTCATTTTTTCTTCAGCACTCATCTTCTTCTCATCTTTTACAGAAGGTAATGTCCATAACGGTGTAGTAATAACATCGCATTTTAGAGCCAAATCTGCCAATAACTCAATGTGTTTTTCCTGTGGAATCTGATCATCAACATATTTGAAGAATGGAAAGTTGAGTCCATCAATTATTTTTTTTGAATCAATCTCTTTATTTAATCTTAGTTCTGAGTTGAAATCGGAACATAATTCTGTTAAAGTATTCAAATCAAAATTTTTATAAATTTCATTTATAGGAGAATGGTAATTTTTATCGTCACTTGCATTATACGGCGTTTTAATTGAATAATCCCCAAGTTTCAGTATACGTTCTTTATAATATAAATCATCATCAATAAATTCAGTTTTAGTTGTTATATTCGCCATTAATTCACCCCGTATTTTTGCATCAATTTTTCCTTATCTTCAGAAGTAATTACTGTTTTTACTACTAAAGAATCAAATATTCGAGGTAACTCTCTTTCTAATCTATCCCAGATTATAGAATTCTCGATATATTCTGGATAATTAACATAAACATAAACTAATAACTCTTTGTCTGATAATTTGTCAACAAATCTTTTAGTCTTATCTACTATATCCCTAATCTCTGAAAAACTATCTTCTGATTGAATGTTAGCATATTCATCCAAACCATCAGGTGCGAGAGAATAATATGGTGCTTTTTGGCTAGGGTCTGTTAAAACATATCCCATTATCATAAATTCTTCAATCAGAACATCTGCTACTTCACTGTATGGACCATAATTGTATGGTTCAAAATCTAAATCTTCTTTAAATTGTGGGAATATGGTTGAAACTAAAAACAGCAATTTCTGATATTCAATTTTTGTTTTGATCGGTTGATTGTTTGAACCAATACTGTAAATTATTAATTTTTCTTTTTCATCCAATTCCATTATAAATTCCTCGTACAGTAGTATATACTACCGCCTTTTATTAAATCATTTACTGCCTTGTGAAAGTATCGATATTTTAAAAAATGCAAATTTCGGATCGGATGTTTGAGTTTTATTAAATTGAAAAAAGTTATGTAACTTCAATTGAAAAAAGCAAAAAAGAAAGAAGAGAAACAAAAGAAACCGGAGAAACAAAAACAGAAAAGGATGAAAAGATTTTAAATCTTTTCATTTTTTTCAATCATTCATTTTTTTAATCGTTTCAATTTTTTTCAATCAAATTTAAACCCTTTATTTTTCTCAATATGCGCCACCAGACCGCCGTCGTTGAGAATTGTAATCATTGCGTCGGGAAGCGGCGAGAAAGTCAATTCAATGCCTTTGGTGACATCTTTAATGATGCCGCCGGCGAGGTCAACTTCAAGCTGATCGCCTTCATCGATTTGATCGGTGTCGCAGATGAGAACCGGCAAACCGACATTGATTGCGTTTCGGTAGAAAATGCGGGCGAATGATTTTGCCAAAACCGCGCTGACGCCGGCCATTTTAATAATTGTCGGCGCATGCTCACGGGAGGAGCCGAGACCGAAATTATTTCCGGCCACGACGAAATCGCCTTTTTGGACTTTTTGAGCGAATTCGGGGTCGGCATCTTCCAAAACGTGTTTGGCGAGTTCCGGAAGGTTCGTTCTTAAATGGAACAAACGGCCGGGAGCGATATGATCAGTGCTGATGTCATCGCCGAATTTGAACGCTTTTCCATTGTAAACTGTTTCTGCCATTTAAATCACCTCACGGGGGTCCGTAATGACGCCGGCAATCGCTGTTGCCGCGGCCGTCGCGGGAGAGCCGAGATAGATGAAGCCTTCCGTGTTGCCCATGCGGCCCTGGAAATTTCGGTTCTGAGTGGCCAGGCAGGCTTCACCATCGGCAAGCGCGCCTTCATGAACGCCGACACACGGACCGCAGCCCGGAGCCATAATAATTGCGCCGGCTTTGATAAATATTTCAATGTAGCCTTTTTGGACAGCTTCCAAATAAATTTCTTTAGAGGCCGGAACAATGATCAGACGGGTATCGGGATGTCTGACCTGACCTTCCAAAATCTTGGCGGCGATTTCAAGATCATCGATCCTGCCGTTTGTACAGGTTCCGATGAACACCTGATCGATTTTAGTGCCCGCGATTTCACCGACTGCCGCCGTGTTGTCAACCGTGTGCGGTTTTGAAATCGTCGGTTCGAGCTTGGAAACATTGATGTCAATGACGCGTTCATACGCCGCGCCTTCATCCGCTTTGATTTCCTTGAACTTGCCGCCGCGTCCGCGTTCTTCAAGATAAGCTTTTGTCGTTATGTCCGTTTCAAAAAGGCCTGCTTTGGCGCCGGCTTCAACCGCCATATTCGCCAATGTAAACCGCTGGGACATCGTCATTTTTTCAACCGTTTCACCGCGGAATTCAAGTGCTTTATAGGTTGCGCCGTCGGCGCCGATGAGCCCGATTAAATGAAGGATTAAATCTTTGGCGTAAACGCCCTTTGGAAATTCGCCGGTAACGTTGACAAGAAACGTTTCGGGAACGCGGAACCAAGTTTTACCGAGCGCGATGCCGACAGCCACATCAGTGGAACCCATGCCGGTGGAAAACGCGCCGAGCGCGCCTGATGTGCAGGTATGCGAATCCGCGCCGATAAGAACATCGCCCGGATTCACGTAAGATTCAACCAAACGCTGGTGGCAGACACCCTCTCCTGCTTCGGAAAGATGCGCGCCGGTCTTTTTTGAAAAAGTTCTGAGAATCGCATGCGCGTTGGACAAATCTTTTTGAGGACTGGGCGCCGCGTGGTCAATAAAAAGAACAGTGCGGTCCGGATTTGCCGCCTGAACCAAATTCATTTTTTCCAGCTGCTGAACCGCAAGCGGTCCGGTTCCATCCTGAACGGCGGTCACATCGACATCCACAAGCGTGATGTCGCCGGCGTAAACATCTTTGCCGGCACGGCCGCTGATAATCTTTTCAGCTAATGTCTGTGGTTTTTGTGCCATAATCAATCACATTTTAAAAATAATGAACAGATAAAAAGAAAACGAGAAGCGAATAATCACTCCCGATAAGATATTTCTGTTTCGGATATGAATTGACTTTAGATATAAAATAGTATTGGAAAAGCAAAAGAGTATTGGAAAAGCCGACCCGTTGTCCTTATTTTTTGTGTTTTTATGCTCAAAAATAAAGAAATCCAAACCGGCATATAAAAATGAATCAAAGACCATCCAATATATGTTTTTCGCGGTCTACAATCCTGTCTAAAAACGGTTCGACCTTTATGATGACATAAGTGTCCGGACCGAACCGCCGCTTCAAGGAAGACTCAATCTCTTTTTGGATTTCATCCGCTTCTTTGACAGTCAAATTCCCGTCAATCATAATATGCATATCAATCGCTTTAGAACTGCCGAGTTTGCGCGTCTTCAGTGAATGCATATTCAAAACGCCGCTGCAATTCATGATAATGGACTTGATTTCATTATTGACTTCGGGACTGAGCGACGCTTCCATCAAATCATTCGTGCTGCTATAAATGATTTTGGCGGCGATATACAGAATATAAAGCGCCAAAAGAACGGCCATGATCGGATCTAAAATCGTCCACCGATCGCCGAGCAGAATCGCGGCGCCGATACCCGCGGCAACGCCGACGGATGAAAAAGCGTCTGTTCGGTGGTGCCAGGCATTCACTTCAATCATGTCGCTGTCCAGCCTTTTGGCAACTCTGTGCGTATACTGATACAGCAATTCTTTGGAGAAAATAGACAACAGCGCGACATAGAAAGTAATCATTGCCGGTTTTTCAATCGGCGTTCCTTGAATGAAATCATAAATCGCCGCCGCGCTTTCAGATAAAATCAAAGCGCCTGCAACCAAAAGCATGATGCCGACAATAACGGACGCTAAATTTTCGATTTTTTTGTGACCGAAATTATGACTGTCATCTTCCGGCCGGGAGGAAATGCGTATACTGAAAATAACGACAAAATCACTTAAAAGATCCGAGAGGGAGTGAGCGCCGTCGGCAATTAAAGCGGCGCTGTTGCCGATAACGCCTGTGACAATCTTGATGACGGTCAGTAAAATGTTTATGACCATTCCGATGATCGTGACGCGTAAGCCTTCTTTTGACTTGTGTTCGGCGTGCTGAAACGGCGTGAGCGGATCTTCCAAACCGATTGTTACAGCTTCCCGATTTTCTTTTTCTGTCAAATCTAATTCCCCGCAAAGATTTTCCCGTAAACGGCAAATGCCTTAATAAATAAAATGGGATTGATAGTATTTAAAAAACAAACAAAAGGATTTTAACGCCTGTCAACTCTTTTGAATATCATCAATACTTTTGAATAAAATGAATGATTTTAACCGTGCCGAAAAAGTGATAAAAATGAGATTGTTTGTTGCCGCTCACTTTCCGGAAGCTGCGAATCTTCGATTTTTGGAGTTTGTGGACGTGCTGCAGAAAAACGCGAAAGGAAGTTTTACAAAACCTCAAAATCTTCATATGACCGTGATATTCATAGGAGATATAAAACCGGCCGCCGCCGAAAAAATAAAAGAAATAATGAAAAAAACGATTCAGAATGCGCCGGTTAATATGAAATTTACAGGAGCCGGACAATTTAAATCAGGTCACCGAAAAGACGAAGCGTTGATTTGGGTCGGCGGGGAATCAGCCGAACTCTCGGAAATTCACAGGCATCTTTTCGCCGCTCTTCAAAATGCCGGCATTGAAACAGACCGGAAAAAATTCGTTCCCCACGTGACTTTGGGCCGGCGCATTCTGTTTAAAAAAGAAAAGGACGCGTGTTTAAAATCAATGGATGCCGCTTTTGAAACATCGGTTTCCCGCATCAGTTTAATGGAAAGCGAACTGACGCCGGAAGGACCTGTATATAAAGAACTTTTTTTGATAGATCTGTGACAAAAAACAGGCTACTGCCACTTTTTTAGTTGACTTCGCCGCACCCGCTGAAAGTAAAAAAAGGATAAAAGAAAACACGGAAGAAAACAAAAGCGGAAAAAACAAAAAACGGAAGAAAACAAAAAACGGAAGAAAACAAAAGCGGAAGAAAAATGAAAAATGTGATTGTGTTATTTCACAATCACGATAACGGCTTCTCCGACGTGAAGAATGTCGATTTCACGGCCGCCGGAAACAAGTTCTTTTTTAATGTCGATTGAATCAGCGCCGAGCTCGATCTGTTCGCCGCCGGCGGTTACAATGATTTTTCCGGCCGCTTTCATTTCTTCGGCTTCTTTCAGAGGCAGGGCTTTCAGCGCGCTGATAACGGCGCCGGCTTTGTCTCGGAACATTGGGCCGAGCATACCCATATTGGGTTTGACTTCAACCGGGACGGATTCAAACTCAGGAACGCCTTCAATAAGATCTGTCGGAGAGGTCACCGTGTTTGAAATATCGGCGGCGTCAACAACGGCGTTATAGATTTCAATCTTTTTAAGCGGCGCGTTGAGCGCTATTTTACAGTCGGATTTGTAACACCGAATCGCGCTTGTGATGCATGTGATAAGCTCTCCTTTTTCTTCCGCGTCAGCCGGAAGACCGACGATTTTCACCGGCCAGCTTTGAGAGTGAACGCTGCCCTCGCCGAGTCGGGAATACATTTCTTCAGCAAGGAACGGCGTAAACGGCGCCGTCAGTTTGGAAAGCGTTAAAACCGCCGTAAAAAGCGTAAAGCGGGCAGCGGTTTTGCCGCCGGTGTCGCTGCCGTACAAACGGCCTTTGACAAGCTCAATATAACTGTCCGCCAAAACATCCCACGAAAAAACGCGGATCGCTTTGAACGCGTCATCGAACTTGCAGACATCCATCGCGCCGGTAACATCATCGATCAACCCGTTAAGCTTGGAGAGAAGCCAGTAATCAATTTGCTTCAGTTCGGAAAGATCATAAGAAGCGGCCGCCTCAGCGCAGAAATCATCCATATTGGACATGGAGAAGCGGTAAATGTTCCACAATTTCTGAATCAGCCTGGAAGCGGAAACGACATCGTTCCAGCGGAACATGACATCAGACCCCACGCTGCCGCCGAGCGCGCCCCACTGACGGAAAGCGTCGGCGCTGTGTTCGACCAAAACATCTTCGGGAGAAATGATATTTCCGAGAGACTTGCTCATCTTATGCCCGTCAGGGCCGAGAACCATCCCATTGATCATAATCGTTTCCCAAGGAATCTTGTTTTCAATCGCTTCAGCGCGGAGAATGGTGTAAAACGCCCACGTTCGGATAATGTCATGACCCTGCGGACGAAGCTGTGTCGGCAGGCGGAGTTCGTGTTCGCTGTCCCACCCGCTCACGTGAAGCGCGGTGAGAGACGAATCCATCCAAGTGTCAAAGACGTCAGTTTCGCCTCTGAAGTCGTCTGCGCCGCATTTCGGGCAAGCGATCGGCGGTTTTTCCTGCGTCGGGTCAATCGGAAGCCAAGAATCATCGGCAATAATGATTTCATTGCATTTATTGCAGTACCAAACCGGAATCGGCGTGGCGAAAATACGCTGCCTGGAAATGCACCAGTCCCACTCCATCGTGTTCGTCCAGTTTTCAAGACGGACTTTCATGTATTCGGGAATCCACTCGATTTGGTCGGCGCCGGCGAGAATTTCATCGGGCTTGACTTTGACAAACCACTGCATTTCAGAAAGGATTTCAATGGGCGTCTTGCAGCGCCAGCAAAGACCGACGTTTTGGTCCAAATCCTGCTGCTCGTAAAGGAATCCGGCGTCGCGCAGGTCTTCAATAATTTTGGCTTTGCATTCGGGGATGCTCACGCCTTCATATTTACCGGCGGCGGCAGTCATCTTTCCGTTTCTGCCGATGGCTTTTGTGATTTTGAGATTGTGCGTTTTTGTCCAGCGAATGTCCTGCTTGTCACCAAAAGTACAAATCATGACCGCGCCTGTACCGAATTCCGCGTCAACGTCGGCGTCGGGAATCACCGGCACTTTCTGCCCGAAAATCGGAACAATGAGTTCTTTGCCGACGAATTGACCGTACCGCGCGTCATTGGGATTCACGGCGACAGCCGCGCAGGCGCAGAGAAGTTCGGGACGGGTGGTGGCGATATGAACTTTTTCATTTTCATTTTCCGCCAATGAGAAATTAAGGAAATTGAGTTTGGTAATATTGGAGCTGTATTCGACTTCGGCAAGCGCGATGGCTGTTTCACAGCGCGGACACCAGTTGACCGGATGCTCTTCATGATAGACATAATTTTTTTCGTGCATTTTCAAAAAAGAGCGCTGGGTTTTGACATAATAAGACGGCTCCATCGTAATGAATTCATTGCTCCAGTCATTTGAAAAACCAAGCCGCTTCATTGTGTTTCTCATCTTTACGATGTTGCTGTGCGTCAGCTCTTCGCACATTTTCCGGAACTCGGCGCGCGGCACTTGATTCTTTGTAATATGATGCGTTTCTTCAACTTTCACTTCCGTCGGCAGCCCGTGGCAGTCCCAGCCTTGCGGGAACATGACATTGAATCCGCGCATGCGCTTGTAGCGGGCGACGAAGTCGATGTAGCACCAGTTGAGCGAATTGCCGATATGGAAGTTTCCTGTCGGGTACGGCGGCGGCGTATCGATAATATACTGCGGTCTTGTGCGGTCGGCCCAGTCAAAATGATACATGGATAAATCCCATTCATTCATCCATTTAATTTCGATTTCGGCGGCATTGTATTCTTTGGGAATTTCAGAGCCGGTCATAAAAATAAATCTCCTGTTTCTAAGGTTAAAAATGTAAATTGATTTTAAGAAGTTCAAGATTAAGAAATAGGAATGTAAACATTATTGGGTTATAAAAAGGTTTTATTTGAGAATATAGTGTTCAATAATTATGCAGGTCGAAACTTTCCTTCAGGAAAACCATTTATTTCATTAACAATAACGTAAGATGTCAAAACCAATTCACCGTTTTGGATACTGCCGCGAGCAATAGTCCCGTTCTCATCAGACCAGCTATCCATTTCAATAACATCCCGCATATACTCAGTGGTTTCAGTGTTGCCATACATAACTAATGTATGATTATTTTCAATTCTCCATTTACCGCCATAATACAAATAAGGAGATAACGGAGAATAATATCCATAACTACTGTCAAAAATAATGACACAGCCAGTTGTATCATCAATCCATCTGCCGACAATGATTTCATCATTAATTGTTTGTCTTTCAACAACAATAAGGGATTTATTCACTTCAATGAGACTTCCGCCTTCATTCACACTAAAAAAACTCGAATAATTATTACTTACATGAACAGCAAGCAGAACTGCTGACATCAGAAATATCAGTAAGATCGAAGTGTAAAGAATCGTTTTTTTATTTTGATTAAATGTTTTTTTCACCTCATTGCTTCGTTTATTTTTAAAATAATCAAGAGCTTCACTCCACATATAATAATCAATGGCTTTATAATTATCAATAACCAGAGATGTTTCTTTTGTATTATATGAAATAATGCAGCTTTTCATATTCCTCAATTTTCGGTTGTAAAAATCTTTTAAAGGAATTGTCGCAGGATATGTATAAACCTCAATTTTTTTAGATTTTGGGTCATAAACAAGATATTCACATTCCATATACAATCACATATTTGATAGAGATTTAAAAAGATAAAAACTTGAAAAAACAAAAAACTCAAATCCGCGTCAATACGATTTTTTCCGACAGCGTTTTTGACAGATGATGATCTTCTCCGCAACGGCCGCATTTGATCAAATCGCCGACCTCTTTGTCGATGATGTAGATCCAGTTTCCGCATTTTCGGCATTTTCGGACAAGATTCATGAAAATCACATTCTTTTTAAGAATAAAAACAATCCGTTATTTTGCATTGCCGAATTCTTCGTTTATCTTTGACCTGTTCAAAAATAAAGGGAAACGGACGAAAAATAAATGTGAAATCAGTCGGTCAATGCTTTTTCCCTCAGTCGGCGATTGAAAGTGATCGCGAATCGATGCGCTTCATCACGGATTTCCTGCAAATAAAGAGAAGCTTTTTCATTCTTTTTGATCGGCAGCGGGTCGGATAAGCCCGGAATAAAAATTTCTTCTTCACGTTCGGCCAGCGAAATCACCGGCGTTTTCACGCCGAGTTTTTTGAGAACGGTGACAGCTGACGAAAGCTGACCTTTGCCGCCGTCAATCACAATCAAGTCAGGCAGCGTTTTGTCTTCTTCCAGCAAACGCGTATAACGGCGGCTGACAACCTCAGCAATGGATGCAAAGTCGTCAATGCCTTCTACGGTTTTGATTTTAAAGCGGCGGTAATTGGATTTGTCCGCTTTGCCGTCGCGGAACTGAACCATGGACGCGACCGTATGCGTTCCCGACAAATGCGAAATATCAAAACACTCAATCACACGCGGCGGGTCGGGGAGCATCAGGCGTTTGCCGAGTTCTTCCACTTTCGACGTTGCGCTGAAGAAAGCGATTTCAATGTTCTTTTCGGCAAGCAGCAGAAGATCTTTTTTGTCGCCGCGTTTCGGAATCGTAATTTTGACCGCTTTGCCGTGCCGCTGAGACAGGAAATCGACCAAAGACCTGCTGATGTTATCGCCTTCTCTTTTTAAGGCCGGCGTTTCAAAAACGACATCCTCAGCGGAAGTATAAGCTTCTTCCTCCTGGATCTCAGACGCGTCCGGAAGAATGATTTCCGACGGCGTTTCATGCCCCGAATAATAGCGGACCAAAAATTCTTCCAAAAAATTCTGATGGTAGCGGAATGAAAACTCCTCCTTGCCGACCAGCGACCCTTTGACCACGTTGAAAACCATAATGTAAATTTTATCATCGCGGACAATATAGTTGACAACATCTTCATCGTGGTCGATTCGGCGGGAGACATGCTGGCGGTTGTTCAAATATTCCAAAGAATAAATTTGATCGCGGAGGTCTTTAGCGATTTCGAATTCCTGTTTCTTTGAGTATTCTTCCATTTCCAGCCGAAGTTTTTCGGCAAGCTCTTCCGAGTTGCCGCGCAGAACAAAATCGGCTTTATCAATCGCTTTTTTATAGACTTCCGCGGAAACGGCACCCGTGCACGGCGCCATGCAGTTGCCGATGTGGAAACGCAGACAGGGACGCTTGGGCATGTTCCGGCAGGAGCGGAGTTTAAATGTCCGCTTCACGACATCCAATATTTCATCGCGGTCATGCGCGGAAACAAACGGCCCGTAGAGTTTGCCCTGCATTGTCGCGCGCCTGAGGATGCCGATGCGCGGGAACACGTCGCCGCTGATATGGATAAACGCGTAGCTCTTGGAATCTTTAAGATCAATATTGTATTTCGGGCTGTGCTTTTTGATCAGCGTGTTTTCCAGAATCAGCGCCTCGACTTCGTTGGCCGTGACAATAAAATCAATGGAATCAATGTGCTTAACCAAAAGACGCGTTTTCGGGTCTAAGTCCCGCTTTTGAAAATAACTGGAAACGCGTTTTTTAAGATTTTTCGCCTTACCGATGTAGATAATTTCATTTTCATTGTCGCGGTAAATGTAACAGCCGCTGGATGCCGGAATCACGGATAAATCAATCATTTCTGCTCAATTCGGTTAATGAATGTGTTTTATATACGTTTTTAATTTATCAGATAAGCCGTTTTTGATTTTCAGATATGTCCGCCTTTGGTTTTTAGATATTCACGCCTTTGATTTTTTACAGATATAATTTTGAAACATCAATCCATATCGGTCTCTAAATACGCGTTATCAATTTTATCGTCAAACTCATACTCGACAACATCAAGCGCCGTTAAATTGCCGTTTTTATCAAACGCTTTCCAGGAGTCGCGCGTATACGGCTCACCGACAATAATATTGACTTCATTTGATCTGAAAAAAATCAAATCCTGCTCGGACGGGCGGACGGCGCCGCTCGGATGACTGTGAACGGATCCGGCGTGCGGCATATTGGGCATCATCCATGTTTTTAAACTGACGCTCCGGCTTGTCGAATCGGTTCCCGGCAGATAAATGACATTAATAATGGTGTCTCCGTCCGCTTCCAAAAATGCGCCGAATTCGCGCGGATGAGAAGCTTTGCATGATTCCAATATAAAATCAAGCGCATCGGATGCGATTTTTCGAACAGTCATATTTTTCCCCGCTTTATGATATGAAGAAACGATGTAAACCAAAAAAAAGCGAGCAGCTTCAAACTGCCCGCCTGTATTGAAAATACTTATTCTTTGTCGTTCAAATCCAATTCAATGTACTGCATGCCGGATTTCTTTTTGGAATCCGGCGTTTTGGAATCTGAAGACTCAGACACGGTTCTTTCCTGCGGCGGCTGCCATTTCGCTTCCTCCCGCGATTTCTCTCGTTCCATAACGGAATCGAAATAAGCGTATTTGGAATTGTTGACTTTTTCTTCTTTCGCAACAGGCTTCACCGATGCAGATTCCGGCTTTTCATCTTTTGTTTCGAAAACTTGAACGCCTTCGTCTTCTGACGGGTCGCGGGACGGACCTTTTCTCTCACGGAACGGATAAACGGCATTTTCGGACACTTCGGTTTGTTTTTCAGCGTTTATTTCCGGAGGTTTATCCGAAATGTATCCGGACTGCGTCTCTTCATCAAAAGAATAGGCGCGCGCTTCAAAAAGCTCCAAATCTTCATCGTTCCAGCCGCTCTCCGGCGGTTCGGACGGCGGAACGGCTGACGGAGCAGCGGCAGATGAGACAGCAACAGGCGAAGCAGCGGCAGACGGAGCGGATGCAGGCGAAGCAGTGGCAGCCGGCGGGGCGGCGTATATCATTGAATCAGGGGCGGATTGCGAGGATTCAACAACCGCTTTTTTATCTTCCGCCGGCGGCTTCCATTCGATAATTTTTTCCGGAGCGGCGTTTTTTTCGCCGACAGCCGCCGCTTGACCTGAAACTGTTTTTTGAGACGGTTTTGCCGCAGGCGATGGTTTTAAAAAGTCAGCTTCGCCGTCATCCTCTTCCTCTGAACTGAAATCGCCTGTAAAGCCGGCGGGAACAGCGTCATCGGCGTACTTGACTTTTCTGCCGGTTTTCTGTTTCAGTTTTTTCGGTTCTTTCGGCGCCCGAACTTTTTTCTCCTTAATGATGCCATGGTCTTGATTATATTTGCGTTTCCCGATTAATAAAAAGACGACAGCGACAATAATAACGAGTACAATAAATAAAATCACATAAACATACAGCGGTAAAGTTGAGAGTGTATCTAAGAGTGCCATGACAAAAAAAGAGGTTCTGATGGTATAAAAGCAATTCTGAAAAAGCAATTTTGAAAGTTTTTCGGAAGAAATAAAATAATTCCGAAAATGTTTTAAAATTCCGGAGAGGAGATTAACAAAAAGATGAATGGGCCCGCTGAGATTCGAACTCAGGACCTCCGCCATGTGAGGGCGACGTCATAACCGTCTAGACCACGAGCCCAATGTAAGTATTTTTTGTATTGGTTGTTTTTACTTTTATACATTTCCGCCGAAACGAAAACTTGAAAGAGAAAGTTAAGGTACATGGGCCCGCTGAGATTCGAACTCAGGGCCTCCGCCGTGTAAAGGCGGTGTCATAACCGTCTAGACCACGAGCCCACCCTCGAAAAAGGGGAAACTTCCTATAAATAGTTTCTTATAGGATCGGCTTGGCGCAAAAAACAATAACAGAAAAATTTCAGTGAAACAAATTGCAATGAAGATAAGTTTCAATGAAGACAAATTAAAGTGAAACAAAGGACAGTGAAAACAAAGGACAGTGAAAACAAAAGAAATAAAAAAGAAAAAGCCGAAAGAATCGGCTTCATTCGAATTCGTTTAAACTTATTTGACGCGCCTTTCGGATTATGCCTGCGCCGCATAAACCGGTTCGTCATGAATCGGATAAATCGTTCCGTACTCCGGATAAACGGGCTGCTCAATTGAAATCACTTGAACACGCTGCCAGTTGGCCATATCATAAACATGGATTTCCGCATCGGAGAACACGTACAGATAATTGCCGACGTAGGCGGAGCGGGTAATGTAACCGCCTTCGTGCATATCCTCTTTCATCAAAGTGATTTGATTCTCTTTGATTTCAAAGACATAAGCGGTGTTTGAGCCGGAAACGATCATGAGATTTTTGGCGGCGTTCCAGGTAAATCCGCGGTAATCATAAACGCTGACATATTCATCGTTATTGAAGTAGAAAACGTCCAGCTCAATCGGATTCTGCGGATTGGAGACATCATAGAGAGAAAGCTTGGTGCGCATGTCTCTCCAGTCACCCGTATAGCCGAAACCGACAAGCAACGTGTCGCTGATCGGGTAGATATAGTTGTAAGTGCCCTGAAGCCTCATTTCACCGAGAACGGACGGACTCTCCGGATTGCTCAAGTCAATCAGAAGGAACGGGTCGTTTTCAGCGTAGGTCATCAGATAAAGCGTATTTCCGACATAGCGGGTCGTTTGAACATATTCGCCGGCGGCGACATTATCAAGTGTTCCGACGGTTTCCATTTCAGAAGACAAAACGCTGACCATGGAACGAAGCGTGCTTTCATCGGTTCTGTAATCATCGCCGACTGAAGAAATGACGCGCAGATAGCCGTCTTTTTCGTCCATTGAGAATTTGTCATTGATTCGTCCGGGAACAACGCCGGAAACAACGTTGAATGTTTCCAAATTGATTTTTGTAATCGTCGTTTTCTCGGCTTCAATAATTAAAGCGGAAGAGTAAGCGTTGTAGTCTTCGTAGAAAGAATCAGAAAAGGCAGTGTTCTCGTCTCCCGTCAGGCCGGAAGTATAATTGTTGATGGCTTCAGAAACCGCCATATACTTAATGTTGCTGCTTAAATCGTATCCCATCACTTTTTTGATGTACTGCATGGTCTCAGCCAGCAGATAGTCGGAGCCGTTAGACTCGACAAAATTCAAAAACATGAGCTGGGTGTCGGGATAGTAATGGTTGGTCAGATACAAATTATCGGCGGAAACGAAAAAGATGGAACGGTAAGAGCTGATGAAAACTTTAGTGTCCTCAACGCTGCCGGTTTTAACATCCATTTTCGTGACATAATAGGTATTATCGGCAGCGGGTCTGATAATATCGGGGCCGCCCGGATAATAGAAATCGGTGTACACTAATTCTTTGCCCATATACGTTATCGGGAGAAGCCCGAAACCGTAGTCGCCGGAAATGAAATACAATTTGTCGCCGATGAGGCGGGAATCCGTGTAATACCCTTCATAAGCCTGCTCCCACATCACTTTCGGATGGACCGGATCGGAAATGTCGTAAGCGACAATTTGATTGTCCATACCTGTTTTTATGACGATTAAAAGGTCATCCGCGAGATAGAGATTTCCGCCGGTTTCTTTGATTTGAGAAATAATAGAAGCGGTTGCTGCAGGCATCGCGTTGATGACAAGCGTGATTTGATAGGTGTCGTAAGTGTAGTACGGATACTTGGAATCAGTGTGCTCCGTAATATTTGTCGGATAATGCAGATTCGGCGTGTAATAAATGATTTTGCCGTCCGTTTTGATAATATCCGCTTCATCGACACCGGCAATTTGAACATTCGTTTTTGAATAATCGGGAGCTTTTGAGTTATCGGAGGCCTCCATAGTCGCCGGAGCCTCGGGTGCCGGTACCCCGGCGGGGGCGTCCACTGCCATGTCATTTGAGCCGGAACCGCCATAAGAAGAAAGGAATCTAGATCCGGAAACGCTTCTGTTTTCAAAATACTTCAGCATTTCTTTTTCGGAAGTGAACGATGACATGCCGACATCATTCAAATCAGGACTTTTCTCATCTGCCGATAAACAGCCGCCTGCAATAACTGCGCCGGCAACGGCAAGACATAAAATCATCAGGAGATAAATTTTAGATTTCAAGATAAAACCTTCATTGTGAAATGGACAGCGGCCGTATTTACAAATGAGCCGCTTGCTTTTAATTAAATAATTGATTTTAAATCAAATTTAAATCGGATTCTCAATGCAAACCGGCTTGAAACAAAAAATGAAGCGAAAGAGCATTGAATTGGTAATGAGAAAATGTGCCAGATTATATTTATACGTTTATTAAACTTCAAACCGAATTGAAGTTAAAGGAAAAATTTTGGATAAAACATCATGAAAATAAAAGAAAAGAGGAAAAGTGAAAAGGTAAATGAAAAAGAAAATGAAGAAAAAGAGGAATGAAAATAAGAGAAAATGAAGAAAAGAGGATGAAAATAAGAAAAAATGAAAAGAAACGAAAAGGAAAATAAAAAAATGAAGCGGGCCTATTGCGACTCGAACGCAAGTCGACGGATGTCTTCACAACGGATTGTTTCGAAGTCCGTCAGGATATCCTCTACCCTATAGGCCCTTAATTATCAGGCTCAAAGACGGTGTCTTTGATTTTATAGTTTTTGCCGCCGCCCCTGATAAAACAGCGTTTATTGCCGGCGTTTAAATCGGCGTTTATTTGCCGGCATTATGAGCCAAGGCCGAAAACCCGGAGAATAAACGGTCCGATATACGGCCAAATAAACATCAGCAAGAAAGACAGGAAAATAAAGCCGGTCAAACAGGCGCTGACTCTGAAAGACAAACGTACCGCCTTTTGGGGATTCATTTTGAATTTTTCGGCAATCTTGACAAAGTATGTTCTGAATAAATGGCCGCCGTCTAAAGGAAGCGCCGGCAGGCAATTGAAAAGACCGACATAGAAGTTCAGCCACCCAATCCAGTAAAGCAGATTCGCGATCCAAAAAATACCGATTCCGAGCGGCTCGGCCCATCCGGCAGGCTCAAAAAACTGCATCAAAGAACCCGTAAAACCGCCGAACCCCTCACCGAGAATACTTAAAAACGGCATCATCATAATGAGAATAAAACCGGACAGAATTGTCAGAACGGATTCTTTCGGCGCGGAGAAATCCACGGTGTAAAGCATAGAAGGAAGCGTGTTTAAGAAGGACAGATACCCTTTTGCATCGAACACGCCCGCGGAAATCCCCAGCAAACCGATATAAAGCGGACCGCCGGAATAATGGATGCCGATATAAGCTTTGGATTCATTATTGGGCGTTGACCCGAGAATAACGGAAATATCCTTGATCCCAATTTCGGCACCCGAGTCATTATATTCCTTAACCGTAAAAAGAATCGTGTCTCCCGGATTTTTTTCCGCCATCATCGTTGTGAAACTGCCGGCATCTATCACATATTCGCCGTCTATTTTGAAAATAAGAGAATTCGGTTTCAAACCCGCGGCTTCAGCCGGCGAACCGGCGCTGACGGACGAAACGGATATGCCGGCATAATTCATGTTTTCCGCGGATGTTTCGGTGACAACGGTATAGTTTTCAATCACGCGATCATAAGACGCTTGAACAGTAACAGAATCACCGGGCGATGTATTTGCAAGCGCCTGATTCACCGATTCGATATCCGTTACCTTTTGACCGTTGAGAGCGATCAAAACCATTTCTTTTGTCAGTCCGGACGAAACGGAAGTGTTGTCCATGTCAGTAATTTGAAGCGTCCCAATCGGCGCCATCGCACCGATAACGGGCCCGAAAAAGAGCATTGCGGCAATTAAAGCGACGGCGAAATTGGACATAACGCCGGCGGCCAGAACGCGGGAGCGCTGGGTTTTGGTCGCCGCTTTGGGCGCCGCCTCGGATTCACGGCCGGCGGAAATGTCAGAGGCAGCGGCGAATTGACCGGGCGTTTGGACAGCGCCTCCCGTCATGGACGCCTCATACTCCCGAATTTCTTCAATCGTTGCGGTCAGATCATTAAAACCGTCGATAGAATTTGTTTTCGGTTCATCTAAAGCATCCAGCTCTTCACCGTAAAGCTGTTTGTCATCGATTTTAGCAAATCCGCCGATTGGGAACAGCGCGACAATCAAGCCGACGGAATGAACTTTAATCTCTTCAACGCGGGCAAGAACGGAGTGCATCATCTCATGAATGAAAACAGCGACGACAAGGGCAATCAAACCCCAAACCAGCGGAATGAATTGGTTAACGCCCGGAATCAGGAAAATATTTTGGATCTCGGTGTATTCATTCGGCTCTGTCACGATACCGTCCTGCGCCTGCTGAAAAAGAGCGATATCGGAAAAGATGACCAAAGAAAACATAAAAATCATACCGACAAACATGAGGATGATGCCGATATTTGCGAACAGACGCCAAAACCATTTCGGAGCCGCGAGTTTATCCAACAGGTGGAGACCTTTAGTGGTTTCAATCATTAGAATCGGACCGGCGGCCGAGATGTTGTATTTCGCCAACGTGCCTTTTTTCTTCAGCCAATAAACGGCCGCCCAATAAATGAAAAAGGCAAAAATCAATAGTTGTGTCGTTGTCTGCAATCAATCACCTGAACTTTCGAATCAATTTAAAATTTGAGGCTAAAACGCAGATGTCAATTAAAATTGTTTGGATTCTGAAATGCCGTTTTAATCCCGTTCAAATTTTTTTCAGTAAAATAATTTCATAAAATAAAAACATACATCGCACATATATAAAATACTGCTTAATAAAATATGACTGAAAAAAGCGGCAAAAAATAAAAAATAAAAAATAGAAAAGTGAGATGTCAATGTTTCAGGTTTTAATAAAATTAATACCTGAAATAATGAATTAATTAATGAATTAATTAATGAATTAATTAACTGATTAATTAAGAATTAATTGATTAATTATTTCCGCTTTTAATAACATCGACAACCGTGATTTTAAAAATCAGTGTTTTGCCGGCCGTTTCACCGTTGAAGTCAATAATGACTTCTGTGTCCGTAATTTCCAAAACGGTGCCGACCATGTTGCCGCCGTTTCCGTTAAGAAGCGTCAGTTTGTGACCGACTTCAGGTATTGAGCCGAGGCTTTCGACAACTTCCGTTTTATTGAAAGCGACAACACGAGATGGATCATACGGATAAGCTTCTTCGGTCGGGAGTGTCACCGTTTTTGTTTCATTCGGCTTCATGCCGATGACGGCCTTTTCAAATCCGGAAATAACCTGCTGTTTTCCGACAATGAATTGCAAAGGCTCTTTGCCGTCGTCACCCGTATTGGAATCAAAGACGGTTCCGTTTTCAAACGTTCCGACATAGCGAACGGAAACGGTATCATTTTCAGCGACTTCGCTGCCGTTGATACAGCCGCCGGTAATTATTACTGCCAGCAGCACCGCCGCCAACAAGATCACTGTCTGTTTCTTAACCATCAAAACTGTCACCTTTTCAATTACTGAGCGTCGGAAACATTACTGTCAGCAACGCGGTTGACAGAAGCGTTACTGTCATCGGAGACATTGCTATCGGCTGCGCCGTCAACAGAAGCATTACCGTCAGCCGTGCCGGTGTCGGAAGCGCTGTCATTAGAAACGTTGCCGTCAACAGAAGCGTGGTCATCGGAAACGTGGCTGTCGCCGGTCTCAACAGGTCCGCCCGGATATAAGACAACAGCGATAACCGCAAAAATCAAAAGAACAACAAGTAAACCGCCTACAATTCCCAACATCGGATTTATTTTTTTTGCCATATATATAACCAAATAGAGTTTGTTTTATTTTAAGCTTCGTAAATTATAAATCATGAATCATCAAGAATGATAAATCTGAAAACGCCTTATTGGCGATGATTTTGAAAAATTAAAAAACCGAAATAAGATTAACAAATTTCAGGAATGCCTGCATGTTGCGTAATTGATACAACGTAATGACAGACATCAATTGATTATGAAAAGAATCCTTTATTTAAAAAAGTTACCTTCGGAAAATGTTTTTCTCACAAATAACAGGATAAGAAGAACTGAAAAACATCTCAAATATAAAAACCGGCAAAAGCCGAAACGGCTTCAAATTATTTTTGAAAGAAAAATGGCCATTGAAAAAAATGAAAAGAAAAAGGTCGGTTTTAATTTTTTGAAAAACCGCCGTTTTTATAGAAATGATAGATACAGCCGATTCCGGCAGCATTAATGACCGTAATCAGCAGATAACAAATCGGTTTCATGTATTTTGATAGAAAAGAAGACGCCGACAGCGGAAGTTCATCCGAGCTTGTCAAAAATGAATCGGTAGATACTGAATAATCCGACAAATCAATAAATGTGTCTTTTGTGATTTGGAATCGGGTTTCGGATCGATCATATTTGATTTTTGATCCGGTCAGATCCCATTTCAGAGAATAATGACCGGGTTCCAGCCCGGCAACGGAATATTTCAAGAAACCGTGGCTGCGGTCAAATCCTAAAGAGTTGAAAACTTCAGATTCGCCGTCTTCCGTCAGCCGAAATAATCGAATTTGAACCGGCTCGGGTGCCTGAAGATAAAATGCCGCTTTTTCTTTGACCGGCAGGACTTCGCCTTTTGAAAAACGCGGCTGATTTTGAATATTGAAAAGAGATATCAAAGTCGGCGCAATATCTTCCTGTCCGGTTTCTTCAAACAAAACGGCATTTTGTTTAATCGAATTGCCGGAAACGATAAACGGGATTTTCAAAGATTCATTGGTTTTGGAATACTTAGAAGAACCGTGACCGCCACCTTTTTTATTTTGCTCTTCAAAAGCCATACCGTGATCGGCCGTCAATAAAAAGAAAAGATTATTGCGGCGGCATTTGTCATATAATTTCTCCAAATCTTTGTCCAGCTTGTCAACAGCGTCCAAATACGCGTAGTAACCGCGGTAATGTCCGGTTGAATCAACGGCGCCGACACTGATGACGAGAATAAATTTTTGATCGGGATATTTTTCCATTACAGATAAAACGTCATAAGCGACATCCAATCCCCAGCGGTTATATCCGGCGTACTTTTCACCGGCATCTTTTGCGCTGATGCAAGAGGCAGCGCGGTTTTTCCCGGAATTGAAAACAGAAACGGTGTCATTGAGAACATTCGGATCAGACCCGTCAAATGAATTTCTTTGAATTGTGAAATCCATGTTATTGACCGAATTCGTTTTATCATAAATAATGACATCGAACTTACCGCGCATAGATTCAAAATCTCCGCGCTGCATGATTCCGATGCAGAGAAAACCCTCCTCTCTCAAAACATCCATAACGGTTGACTCCGCATATCCGACCATTTCAGCGTCCGCGGAGGGATTTCCTGTGACCAGAACAGAATGGCCTTTTTCGGTTACGGGAACCGGAACTTTCATATGTGAAATTCGAAATCCGCTGTTCCAAATTTTCGGCAGAACCGAAAGAGAGGCTTTTTCAACATGTTCACCGACAAGTGTTTTTCCTTCAGATTCAGGAAAAAGATAAGACGAGCCGAGACCGTCAACGATCAAGCAGACGGCGCCGTTGGGCAAAGGATGACTTTCGTCCAAGTTCGTATAAAGCGTATAATTATGAAACTCAGAGGAACCATACGCCGAAACAGGCATTAGAGCCGCTGACAAAAGAAAAGCCGCAAAAAGAACAAACAATCCGAAACGAAAACTGCTGATAGATGTCATGGATTTGACAAAATATTAAAAACATAATTAACTGCCGAATTTCTCAAAACAGAAAAATTTAAATCAGATTGTCCGGCCTGTTGTAAACGGCTCAGCCGACCTGTTGTAAACGGCTCAGCTGATTCCAAAGAAACGCTCTGATTATTGAGTTTGATTTATCCCGAAAAACAATTAAATAATAACGCAGAACAAGAACAGTATGAATAAAACTGAAACTAAAACGCGCTGCGGGTGGTGCGGAAACGATCCGTTTTACATGAAATACCACGATGAAGAGTGGGGGAAAGAAGTGACCGGAGACCGAGAAATGTTTGAGTTTCTGGTGCTGGAAAGCGCGCAGGCCGGACTGAGCTGGCTTACAATCCTGCGCCGGCGCGAGGGATACCGCAGCGCATTCGTCGGTTTTGACGCCCGCAAAGTCGCCGAATTTACCGAACAAGATGTTGAGCGTCTCATGCAGGACACCGGAATTATCCGCAACCGATTAAAAATTAAAGCGACTCTTTCAAACGCGCAGCATTTCTTAGAGATTCAGGACGAATACGGCAGTTTCTGCAATTATTTGAAATCGTTTTTACCCGACGGGAAGCCGGTCATGAATCATTGGGAAACACTGTCAGAAATTCCTGCTTCCACGCCGCTTTCGGATGCGATCAGCAAAGATATGAAAAAACGCGGATTCAAGTTTTTCGGCACCACCATTTGCTACGCGCATTTGCAGGCGACAGGTCTTGTGAATGACCATCTGACGAGTTGTTTTTGCCGCAAAGAGTTGGAATAATTATAACTTACCCCTCCGAAGAGATAAAATAAAAAGAGAGAAAAAGAGATTGGAAATATGGACAGAAAATATGCCTGCTGCTGCGGTCTTTACTGCGAAAACTGCGCGGTCAAGGTGAAAGTGGAACCTGCGGCGAAAGCTTTGTATGAAGAAATGAATCTGTTGGGATTTGCGGAAATTATGCAATTCTTTCCCGATGGCGAAAAGTTCTGGGCATTTTTAAAAGGCATGTCATCGGAAGGCATCTGTATCTCATGCAAGGCGGGAAGCGGCAATCCGGCCTGCAAAATCAGGCTGTGCGCAAAAGAAAAAAATATTGAAATATGCGCCTTGTGCGGCAGTTATCCTTGCGAACATTTCACAGCATTTTTTGAGGGCTATCCGATGCTTCGAAACGATAATGCCGTTTTGCGCGAAAAGGGATGGGAAGCGTGGGCAAAACTCCAAGACGAACGCCGGACAGAAGGATTTACTTTTTTTTACAGCAAAAACAGCGGCGAACCTGATAATGATTGAATTTGATGCCGAAATCCATAAAGTGCCGGATTTGGACGGGGCGTATGTGGAAATTCCGTTCGATATACGAGCCGTGTTCGGGAAGGGGCGCGTCAAGGTTCGCGCCGTGTTCGACAGCGAGCCATACGACGGCAGCATCGTCAATATGGGCGTGGAAAACGCCGACGGTTCGGTGTGTTACATCATCGGTATCCGAAAGGACATCCGCACCAAAATCGGGAAACAGGCGGGCGATGTGATTCACGTAACTCTTGAGGAAAGGATGTAAAAAAAGGATTCAAAAGGAAAATATAAATAAAATATTCCATATAATATGAAGCATGGCACCAGAAGTAACAAGGCCGGCAGGACAAAGAACACCGACATCGGCATCGAGCAGACGGCCAAGCACAGCAATAACAGAAGCGGCTGATGAAGTAAAACCCACAAGGGATAGTTCGTCAGCATCGGGAAGGCGGCCAAGAGCAACAACAAAAGAAATAAACGATATAGAGACCGTCATATCTGCATTAATCGACGCCGAAGCGGCGCTGGAAGAAGCTAAAAAAGACATAGAGGCGGTAAAAGTAATGTTAAGGACGATACACGTTCCCCCCTCAAGCACCCAGCGGGTAGATGCTCCGGCGGGCAAGAACTCGTACACCGCATCGAGTTACAGCGGACGGGTGGATGCTCCGGCGGGTAAAAACTCATACACCAAGTCGACCCCCGGCATCATCGAATCGGAATTGCCGGCATCCGGATCGGGGTCAAATTCTCCGACGCGAAGCGGTACAAGCTCAGGAAGACGGAAGTAACTTCCGGAAACCCCCGACACCTCAAATGACGCAGCAGATTGCTTTTCCGTTTCATATCAGACGCAGACATTATTATGTCTGCCAATCCCGAAGGTGTTTTTTTACAAAAGCTGAAAATTGGTATGACGGAATACAATTTGAAGAAGAAAATAATTCAATTCGCCTTAACCGTATTTCACCTATATTTTAAAAGTACGTATGTCTCCGACCCAAGTACAGATAAATTTTCTTCTCCATTGTCAATTATCAATTGCCGGTCAATCAGCAAAAAATACGGCAGCGTTCAAGCGTTGCGGGATATTTCATTTTCGGCAGATAAAGGCGAAATATTCCGCACTTTTACGGCGCATATGCCGCCAATATGGAATATATCGCATCTTTTGAGGAATATAAACAATTTATGTGAAATGTGCACCAAAATTGATTGAAAAAAACAGAATGGAGAATAAAAATGAAATATATTATAAATCCATTTATTTCTGTCGGAAACCTAAAATTTGGAACGGACAGACAATCTGTAAACGGTTATTTGAATACAAAATTTAAATCTGTATTTGAACAGACGACAGATGGCGTAAATATTGTCAATGATCATTATGACAGTGAAGGATTGATTTTAGGTTATTTCGATAAAATATTTAAGCTGCGATATATTATTTTGACTGATCCTTGTGAAGTGTTTTTTGAAAATAAGGATTTGTTAGAAATGAATTATCGCGAGTGTTTGAATTTTATGAAAAAATATGATAAAAACGTTGAGGAAGAAGAATATGTTGGATTTACAAGTTATAAATACGGTATCTCAATTTATGCGGAAGACGCGGCTGAAAATCCGGATTGTTGCATAGAAGCCGTAACCATCGGAGAAAGGGGTTATTTTGAAAAATAAAAATTTAAAATAACCGGAGCAGGGAACACTTCACATAACAGGACCGTAAACGCTTCACCGCCGTTCTGCATGGCAGTCCTGCCAATTTATGTCCGTTTCAATATGTTGTATTATGGGGGATCTCTTTAAATTTGCTGTTCTTGAAATTAAATAACCGATTGACTATAATAAAGTAACAATGCCATGAATTTTAATGTTATAATTTTTATATTCTGAAAGTGTTTGGAGCATGAGTGATTTCGTCCTGTTTATGCAAAATACCGGAAGAGAAGAAACGGCATATTATTTTTGGAAATTATCCGCTTTCCCAATTGCAATGCAGAAAACAAAAAACAAGTTGAGATCATAATCTGCTGTACGGTGACTGAATGAGCATAAAGACAGGATTTACTTTGGGCAAATACGCTCCTTTTCATAAAGGGCATGAGTTTGTGATCGCCGCCGCTTTAAAGGAAATGCAAAAGGTCATTGTAATAATTTATAATGCCTCAGAGGTTACGGACATACCGACAGAAAAAAGAGCTGATTGGATACGTCAAATATTTCCGGATGTCGAAATTATTGTAGCTGAAGACGGACCGCAGGAGACCGGATATACTTCTGAAATAATGGAAAAGCAGCATAATTTCTTAAAACGTGTGTTAAATGGCAGAGAAATCCACTCATTTTATTCAAGTGAAAATTATGGTGCTTTTGTGAGTGAAGCCTTGAATTGCAATAATCGAATCGTTGACATAAACAGAGAAATAATTCCGATAAGCGGTAAACAAATACGCCAAACTAAAGATGTGAAAAATATTAAAAAGTTTGTTTCAAAAGTTGTTTACGATGACATAAAGCCCAAATACTATTTTCTGGGTGCCCCTTCAACCGGAAAAACGACAATTTCTCAAAAATGCGCATCATTTTTCAACGGTTCGTATTGTGAAGAATATGGCAGAAATTATTGGTTTATGTTTCAGAAAGATCACCGTCTTTCAATGAGCGATCTGGAAAAAATAGCTATCGGGCACAATAATCTTGAGGACAGGGTATTTGCGGAAGACAAAGACTGTGTTTTTATTGATACCAATGTAATAACGACATATTCATATGCTCTTTATTATTTCGGGAAAGCTTCACAACTGCTGACTGATATATTACAATCGTCACTCTACAAATATCATCATATTTTTCTGTGCGACAAGGATATACCCTTTGATGATACATGGGATCGTTCGGGACCGGAATCAAGAGAAGCGATTCAGCAGATAAATAAAATGGTTCTTGACGATAACAAACTAAAGTATACGGTTTTATCCGGAACTCCGGAAGAAAGAGCGGAAACGGTAAATCTGTATATCGAAAAGAGGTGACACTCAATGAATTTTTTGGATATCAATACAATTATGATCGAAATCGGCAATTATCCGTTAAGCTACATTGAGTTTTTGGGAACGGTGTTATATTTCATTTCTGTGTTCTTGATTTCTCGGAAAAATATTCTCACTTGGCCTGTAGGAATACTTTCCGTTATTTTGTATTTCATTCTATTTTATCAAATACAGCTTTATGCAGACATGCTTGAGCAAGTTTATTATTTTGTAATCAGCATATGCGGATGGATCTTTTGGCACAAAAAAAGAGAAGAGCAAGCGGAAAAGAAAATTGAAACATCATGGGGCTCATCAAAACAGATTGCTTTGACTGCTGCGGCAACAATAATACTTACATGCATTTTGACAGTTTGCATATCTAATTTTCATGTGTGGCTGCCGGCCATATTTACGGAACAAGCATCTTTTCCTTTTCTTGATGCATTAACGACAATAATGAGTTTTACAGCTATGTATTTGACAACAATCAAAAAGAATGAAGGGTGGATATACTGGATTATCGTTGATGTTATCGCAATAGGGTTGTATTGGGTAAAAGATGTCAAATTTATGTCCGTCCAATATGTTATATTATTGGGGATGGCTATATACGGCATGTTTATTTGGATGAGGGGTTACACATCCGGAAAAAAATAACAATTAATCTCATCCTAAATTTTTAAAGATATTTCACTGTCCTATTAATTCTAATTTCACTGTCCTATTAATTCTAATTTCATTGTCCTATTAATTCGGATTCCTTTTAAATCAATTCAACTTTCTTTTTTTTCAATTTTTCTGAACGGATAATTAATATTCAAAAATCTCCTCATTACATTTTGCTTGTTTAATTTAAGAATGATTGTTTAGAAATGGATGGGATTTACAAATATGAGTTGGACAACACCGAAACCCGAATACAATGCTGAAAAGCCGCTTTACATCTGCGTTTTATCAAACACGAAAACGTCACAGATCCCCGGCCTCTCAGCTGCGGGAAAAACGGCGGAACTGACTGTTTACACGCCTGCCGGCGACAGCGAATTGATGCATACAGGAAACATTATCAGCGTTCCCGTAATGCCTATGACGCCGCCTTATGATACGCCGACCCCGGCCGTCATCACAAAATCCGCTCTCAATCTGACAAAAGTTCCTTATGTTTTCGTCAATTCAGGACTCATGATTCTGCCGGACGACTCCATTCCGATGTACTGTACAGACGCGCAGGCCGGCGAAGATATCACGATTGGAAATGCCGTTCATGATCCGAAAGCCATTTTTGAAAACGCCAAAAAAATCGGTCTCGAACTTGCGCCGACCACCGATCATCCGGTCATCGGCGAAAGCACTCCGGGCGGAACGACAACAGCGATGGGCGTCCTCATCGCGCTCGGATATGACGCGAAAGTCAGCAGCAGCGCCGACATCAATCCGGTTGAGCTGAAATGTCAAGTCGTCAGCAACTCGATGAAAAGAAACAACATCGTCATCGGAAGTCTTCGTGACGATCCGCTTCGGGCCGTTGAGCTGCTCGGCGACCCCATGATGCCTGCCGTTGCGGGCTTGATTGCGGGATTCAAAGAATATGATTCCGAGATGAATATTATCATGGCCGGCGGAACGCAGATGGCAGCCGTTTACGCTGTTGCCAAACATATGGGCGTCAACCTTAAAAATGTGGATTTGGCAACCACACGCTATGTCATGGAAGATAAAACCGCCAACTTCAGCGACCTTTCCAAAGCGCTCGGCTTTAAGGCTTACATTTCCGACCCGGGTTTCAGCAAATCCCGTCTTCCCGGAATTCAAAGATATGATACGGGAACGATTAAAGAAGGCGCCGGCGCCGGCGGCGCTATGTATCTGGCTAATATGTTAGGCTTCTCCGATACAGAATTTCGGGAAGAAGTCGAGAAAGTCTGTGAAATTTTAAAAGCGGGAAACGTTTGATTTCCTTTTCTATTCTGATTTTCTATAATTTTTATTATAATTTTGAATAAAACGGATGTTTCGTTTAATTTAAAAATGATTGAAAAAGCGAAACAACCGCCCGCTAATTTTCGTCCCGAACTGAGCAGAGCGAAGTGAGGGGCGGAAATTTGCGGATTCGTACCCGTCCGATACAGCAAAAACGAAAAACTGTTTTCGTTCACTTTTCCGTTTGTATCTGCTTTGCTATGCGCGTCTGCTTTGCTATGCGCGTCTGCTCTTTCTCATAGCAGCCGTTCGCTTACGCGAACGTGGGCACGGCTGGCTTCTCATCGCCGTTCCCCACTGCCGCCTCCCCACTGCCGTTCCGCACTGTTGCCTTCTCATCGCCGTTTCACGCTTCTGCCTTCTTGCCGCCGTTTCGCACTGCCGCCTCGCCGGCGCCGCGCACAAGCTGTTCGGGTTTTCATAATTTTTGAAAATTGCCTCCCTCGTTTATTAAAAATTCCACAAATTCCGAATTTTTAAAAATCCCGCAAATTCGATTTCGTTTTTCAAATATGATAAATATTTAAACCATTTCTTCTTTTGAGGTATCAAATGTTATGGATCCTTTTTGCCGGAAAGGGAAAAACTTTCACGGCTCTGATCATTGAAGATAAAAAACGGGAACCTTTGTGGGTCGGGGAGCTGGAGCTGAAACAAAATACGGCCGGATTCCGCCCTTACAAAATCAGGGTTTTGAAAAAAAACGGAAAAACGCTTTCGGATGAAGAATATTATTCGGCAAAAGAGTTTATCGATCTTTTGAAAAAAGCGAACCGGATTATGGTTTCAAAAGAAACGTCGCCGAAAAACCGCGGCGAACTCGAAGACATGTTCAAAGCGTATCAGCTCAAATTCGATATCGTTGAAATCTGCCGTCATTGCCTTCTTCAGAAACGCTTCAATTTTCTCAACAAATCCTCCGTTAAATACGGCAAGGAATACATTTGTCCCGACTGCGCAAACGACGAACTCAAAAAAGCGCTCCGCAATTCCAAACATCATATGGGCGACGCCGCGATGGATTTTTTTGATCGGGTCATGGACCGTACCAAAGATTTCGACAAAACGCTCTCCATGCTCAACGCCGACCATTTAGATGAAACGACAACAAAATACGACACAGTCGTCTCCTCCAAAGATGAAAAAAGAATGCCGATTAAGTCGCTTCCGATTCACAAACGGCTCAAAGATCTCCTTCTTAAAAAATCCAAAGACCTTATGCCCGTTCAGGCTTTGGCGATTGAAGCCGGTCTTCTGAAACACCAAAATTTAATGATCGTATCGGCGACAGCCACCGGAAAAACGCTTGTCGGTGAAATCGCGGGCGTTGAAAACGTGCTGTCTGAAAAAGGAAAAATGCTTTACCTCGTCCCGCTGGTCGCGCTTGCCAATCAGAAATACGACCAATTCACGACACGTTACAATGAAATCGGGATCAAAACATCCATTCGAATCGGCGCCGAGATGATCAAAACCAAAGAAACGTCGTTCATGAAAAAGACACTCGATTCTGACATCATTGTCGGCACTTACGAAGGCATCGATCACCTTCTTCGTCTCGGCAACGCCGACGCTCTCGGGAAAGTCGGAACAGTCGTTATTGATGAAGTGCACATGCTCACCGATGCCGAGCGCGGCCACCGCTTAGACGGACTCATCGCGCGCCTGCGCTATACGGTTCCTGAAGCTCAATTCATTTATCTTTCCGCGACTGTCGGGAATCCGAATTATTTCGCCGAAAAACTCGGGGCGGCTCTTGTCGTTTATGAAAACCGCCCCGTTCCGATTGATCGTCATTTGGTTTTTGTTCAGGAACATGAAAAAAATATTTTAATGACGCAGCTGATTCAAGACGAGTGGAATATCAAATCTTCTAAAGGGCACCGCGGACAAACGATTATTTTTACAAATTCACGTGCCAACTGCCAAAACATTTCAAACGCGCTGCCGATGACATCTGCTTATTATCACGCCGGATTGAATCAGCGCGAACGAAAAACAGTTGAAACAAAATTCGGAAACGGTGAAATTCCTGTGGTTGTTACGACCGCGGCGCTTGCGGCAGGCGTTGATTTTCCCGCGTCGCAGGTTATTTTTGAATCGCTGGCGATGGGCATTGACTGGCTGACCGTTCAAGATTTCCTTCAGATGAGCGGCCGCGCGGGACGTCCGGATTACCATGACCGCGGCATTGTCGTTTTAATGCCGGTTCCCGGAAAAACATATTTGTCCGGAACGAAAGAATCCGAAGAAGACGTCGCCGTTTGTTTGCTGAAAGGAACGCTGTCGGATGACGATTTTGACTATAATGAAGAAAACCAGCTGGAAGAACTGCTAGCCTCCGTTTCCGTCACCTCTTTCAAACCGGATCTGCTGAAAATCCTGTCAGCGATGTTCGGGTCAATTAATGAAAATATAATGCTGCTGAAACTTCAGAAATATAAGTTCATTGAACTCAAAGGGCAGACGGTTGCTCAAACCGAACTCGGGCAGATCGCGTCAGCGCACTTCTTATCGGTTTCCAAAACTTTCATGATTACGGATTCCATTAAAGCGAATATCTCGGCGCTTCGTATCATCACGAATTTGGAGTTTTTCACGGGCGCGGTGTTCAAATACGCCGAGCAGATCTCCAAAGATCTTCGAATAAATCTGCCGTCGCGTGTTTTCCAAGGATCTTTTTTAGACATTATTTTCGACGGCACTGTTCTAAACGCCGTCAGCCCGAAATACCGGCAGCTGCTTCTTAATTTTGCCGGAGACATGTTTGTCTGCTCTTGTAAAGAATCGCCTTATTGCGGGTGCGCCGAGCGCAAATTCTCTGAAAAGATTCTTCTGCTTCGGATGAAAGGCATGGAGCCGCTTGCAGTCATCCGCGAACTGGAATACGAATACGGAATCACGGCTTATGTCGGCGATGTTTTTTCTTATCTGGAAGACGCTGTTCGAAATTTAGAAGCGGTGGAATTGATTGCCAAAACGATGAAAAAAGACGGTTTGGCAAAGGAAGCGAAAGACCTGCGGCTGAAAATACGCGGCTGAAAATACACAGTTGAAACCGAAAAAAGGAAAAATCAAATTAAATCAAATCTGCGAAAGTATGAAACATCTTTAAATAATGTTGAAATTATTCATTCAATCTGTTGAATTCATAAAAAACAGGCGATGTTCATGACGGACGAAAATATTCCTCAAAAAATGCCGGTACAGCCCATGCTCGGGCAGCCGATTGAAATTGTGATTGAAGTTTCCAAAGAAGAGGACTTCAAGCGGTTCTACGCCATCGGCGCGATCGGCGTCAACAATATCTACGATTTCCGAGTCAGTTTTTACAATGATGATCCGGAACTCGGTCAAAGAAACAGCTTCAAAAAAATTCAGCGTAAAATCGGGACAGAAGTCATTCTTTCTCCGGTGGCGGCCAAAGAACTGGCGCGCTGGCTCACGCAAAATGTCAAAGACTATGAGAGCAAATTCGGTGAAATCAAAAGCCAATCCGCTCCGAAAGCAAATTCGAAAGGAACGGCGGACAGCGACAGTACCGTTTTAGACGGATACGCGTAAACAGATCTGTATATAAACCTTTATATCTAATAAATGCAATTTTACAGCCGGAGTCTGAATCTTTTTTTGGTTTTTCAGAAATAAGTTTCGGATTTTTCCGCATTCAATCCATTTTTATTCAAGTAAAAGAGAGGGATTATTTTGTTCCCAAATAAAAAAGTTCAGAAAATTGTCGGTTCACGCGTTCTTGTTGAAATGAAGGGCGACGCAAACCTCCTTGAAGGCACGCTCAGCACGGTTGATGACTATATGAATCTCCATTTGGTCGACACATTTGAAATCGTTAACGGTCAAAAAGAAAGATCACTCAAGTCCGTTGTTTTGAGAGGCAATAATATCATTTTGATTACGCCGGTCGATGAATAAACTCTCAAGCTCTCTTCAGCGATTTTTTGGTTTTTCCAAAAATAATTAAGCTAAATCAAAGGAGAACAACATGAGCACAACTGCAAAGAAAGAGAGTACAAAAAAAGAGAGTACGAAAAGCGCAAAAGCGAAGGTTGCCGAAGCTTCGGTAAACGAAAGCAAAACCTCCGCTCCAAAAAAAGCGCCGCAGCGCAAAACCGCAGCGTCCGCGCCGGCTTCAAATCAACCTGAATCAAAGGGTCCTTCCGAAAAAACTGTAAAGAAAATACGCGCCGAAAAAACAAAAGCCGCAGAAGTCATTCCGGCTGAGGAAACCGCTGTCAAAACAAAAACGGCGCGTCAATCTAAAACCGCTGAAAAACCCGCCCCTGCGGAGGAACCGGTTGAAAAAACCGCGGCAAAGCGCACCTCCTCCCATAAAAAAAAGGCGGATGAAATCATAAGCGATGCCGTTGACTCGGATAAACACAAAAATTTCGCGGACTTGGATAAACTCAAAAATTCCGCTGATTCGGGTGACCTTAAAGATTCCGGTTCCGCCAAAAAACCCGGCCGAAAAAGCAAAAAGGATGAAGAAAAGGAAATCGCTGAATCTGACGACGGCGCCGACATTGAAACAAGAGTCTATAATTTGATTAAAAACGCTTCCGGCCCTGTTTATCAAAATAATATTTGGAAACAGTTGAATATTGACAGCCGCAAATGTTCCCGCATTCTGAAAAAACTGATGGACTCCGGTCAGATCCTTCGTGAAGAAGCCGTTGTCGGCGGGTCGAAGACTTATCTTTTAAAGACAGTCGCAGAAGAGCGTAAGAAAAATTATGACGTTTTAATGGTCAAAGGCATCTTTTCACCGTGTACAGGCTGTATCGGCGAATGCCGCCCCGAATATTGTCCGGCATTGACGCTTTGGATTCTGAATATCCATGAAAAACCCGAAGAGTTTTATGCGGCGATGGGCTGCAACAGTACTGCGGCAGAACCCGAACACAGTGAAATTGAAATGCCGCCTGAATTCCTTGAAGGAGTGGAGGCGGACGCATATGAATTATCAGATGAAGAACTCGTTTTTGAATAATGCGCAAACATTTTTCAAAACGACTTCTTTTTTTATTTTTCATTTCGTTTCATACGTTTTTCTTTTTTATTTCGCTCCATACTGATTTCATAGTTTTTATACACCGTTTCATTCATTCGGGTCTTATTTGCGTTCAAAAAGAATCGCGGACGGAATAACCAAAATGTATATATACCAGCGATTCCTTGTTATGCACTGTTCACAAGCCGAAAAAGGAAGCGTGAACCTCTTTAGATAAAAAACGATAGTATATTCCAATATGCTCCAGTAGTGTAGCTCGGCCAATCATTCCGGCCTTTCGAGCCGAAGACTCGGGTTCAAATCCCGACTGGAGCATTTCTTATGATATTAAACAAAGTCGCATCATCCTGTTTTAAGGATAGTCTTTATATACGTCTTTTTTTCAAAAGAACAGTTTCCAAAGGGATTTCAAACCCGCGAATTTTTTCCCGAAAAATTAAGAAATCGAAAACTTCTGCTCTAAAATAATAGTCTCATTGGCAGATAAGTCGTATATTTCTTTTTGGAATTTATAATATCCTTTTGGCAATTCTCCAAGCCAAATATGATAATTATAAGTTCTATTGATTTCAGAATGCGGCATAATCGTATACATAAGTGCTGTACAGGTCCATGAGTCGACAATAGGTTCTGCATACTCCCACGACTCATTTTTATACACATACAGGAACGGACCGCAATCACCGCCGAAGCCGTACTCTTTGCCGGTCGGATTTTCAAGTGTATAAGAAATACTGCTTTGCGTCACTTTTTGAATTGTCATTGTCACTCCGGAATCTGTTGAATTCCGGCCGTCATTGTTTACTTTGTTCACGACAGCCCACGCGCCGCAAATTAGGATTAATATGACTGCCGTGACGAGAACAGCTTGATACGATTTAATGTACGGCATTCTTCCGCTCGGTGAATTTAAAATAAATTTTGAAAGAGAGATTTACGCAACAAATAATTGATTGATTTATTTTATAAACACACAATAATATTATAAATATATAATCTATCCGTTATAATTCATTAAAATCTGCAGTCCGCCTCAATATTTTTTCAAATAACGCCGAGTTCCTTCAATCTGTCAGGCAGATATGTGTCCGTCACGAAGTCCAAACCTTTGCCGGCAAACGCCTGCTGTTCAGCTTTCTTGCCGATTTCAAGCTGGAGATTTATCTGCTCTTTCCAGTAATCCGATTCAAAACGCGGGTCGGAAAGTTCGCTTCTCAGCGCCGCGATATCCTGTTCGGACAATTTGTCCGTCGCCAGTTCATACTCGACAATGTCAGACGGCTGAACGCCGATGAACTTCGCGTCCGGCGTCGCCATATATTCAGAAAGGTGCGCACTTTTGATAGCACCGTAAGCAATCGATGAAAAAATACGGTAAGACCAAGGGTCACCGTCCGTAAAAACGGTTGTGGGTATGCCGAGTTCCGTATTCAGGCGGCGGATTATCCGGCGCGTCGAACGGGCAGGCTGGCCTTTGAGGTGGACTAAAATCGCATTGTATCTCTCATCAAATCCGTTCTCGATCAAACGCGCGTACATACCGCCCGTTTCAACGGCAACGATCATGGAAGCGTCATGTTCCAAAAATTCAATATTTTCAACATTGAAAGGGATTTGATAACCGCCTTCGCCGATATCTTTTTGGCAGTGGATGTCACGTGAGCCGCGTTTCGTTTCTTCACGAAGCAGCAGCGGACCGTACATCGTCGCGCCGTCCTCTTCCGGCCGGATGTGGAAAAACTCACGCTGCGCGCCCGTGATAATCTCTAAATCCTCAATCAATCGGTCACTTTCAGTCTGCGCGTGGAATTTGGCGGCGCCCCATCCTTCCGAAATGTAATACAACTCTCTTAATGTCGAATTACGGTTGTTTTTCAAATGTTCCTGCACCACAAAATCCGAGACCGAGACTGTCCGCAGCAGCTGATGCGCGCCTTTGACAGTTTTGGCGGAGCGCTCGCTTTCGATATCGCCGTAGACCCAAACATCACTTTCATCACTGTAAGCCAGGTTTTTCTTCGTTCTCGACGGCATCAGAACATGAGGAACATGACCGTTTTCAAATTGTTCATAAAATATTCCGGCCAAACCAACGAGTTTGTTTTTTGTCCACGCGTCATTTTCAAGTTTTTTATCGGCGACCCTTTTTTTGTATTCCGCCGAATTTCTGTCGATGTTTGCGGTTTCCGCATCCATTCTTCTCAGCGGCGGCATGTCTTCTTCAAATTTTGATTTCAGCCGGCCCGATCCGTCAAATAAATCCGATTCGGCCTCGAGGAATTTTTCATCCTCGCCGCCGAATTCATCCGAAGTGTCATCTTCAGAATATTCCGCCGATTTCGCCGGCTGATAAGAAGATAAGCCGTCTTCTTCTTCATAATCATCAAAAGCTTCAAATTCGGCTTCATAATCTTCAGAATCCGAGAAATTCGCCTCTGCAATATTTTCTTCCGACGGTTCTTGATTTTCAGATTTTTTATTATTTTTGCGGACCATATTCTTTCACCTCAAAACAATTCATTGACGGCTTTTGCGCCCGTAACATCTTCCTCATCCAATCCTTCTATAATCACTTCTTCCATATCCGAAAGTTCATTGTCGTCCGCGCCGTCCAATATAAAACGGAACACTTTTGACCCGCCGTCGGCGACCGTCACTTCCCAAACGTAATCATATTTGTCGCCGATACTGATAATTGAAGAAGGCGGCGGGCTCGGGGCTTTTATTTCACACGGCAGAATCTGATGCAGTTTGAATTTCCGGCGGGCAGTACCGTAATTGCGGACAGCGAGAGAAACGAAGTGCTGACGGGACCGGCTGCCCGCTTCGGTTTCAATCGTCCGGTTCACCAGGAGATTGCCCATAATATTGGCAACAGCCGGCTGAATGTCCGGAACAGGCTTATCCACCATCGCGGCGACTTTTTCCGCCATCTGCGGCAGTAATTTCGTAATAATGACCTCCTTCTCACGGCGTTTTGCCAAATCCCCCTGCTTTCCGAGATATGTTTTCAGTTTACGGGCAACTTCTTTGACGGCCAGTTCGGTTTCTTCCCGAATGATGTCAATGTCGGCGATCGCGTCTTTGGATTCGGAAGTGAACGGGACGTTGGTTGACGCGACATGAATTAAAAGGACGAACGGACCGAACGGAACGCCGCCGCCGGGCTGGCTGATGCCGTACTGCTTCCATTTGACACTTTCAATCGCGTGTGTCGTCGCGCAGGCCCCCTGCTGATACAGAAGCGGCACGCGGTTGGCAAAACGCATGATCTGCACTTTCTCTTCTTTGGGAAAATTGCCGCCGTAAGCGACACCGACTTCAATCACGAACGGGTTGCCTGAATAAATGGCCGGCTTTCTTGAAGCGGTCGCGATGAAGTCAACGCTGAATTCCTTTTTCAGGCCACGGTAAATCAAATCTTCCGTAATCGGAGACAGGCAGTTTGTTGAAGGCGCGACGATTTTCGCTTTTTTAAAAGCGTTTAAGAGTTTTACCGCGGCGTTTCTGTCCAATGAGCGCGGGTCAGCTTCGCGGTCCAATCCGGCCGCATCACAAATTTCTTCAGCGATTTGAAGCCCGATTTTTGAAAAGGAATAGCGCAAAAACGGCGCTAATTTCTGCCGCTCCGTGTTCTGAAGCATTTTCATGAGCATTCCGAGTTCGATTCCGTGCGGATGCGGCAGCACTTCTTCGGCCTGTTTCGGAATTTGGTCAGTCGCGCGCTCAAAAAGAATCTCATTGCCGTCAGGCTCGGTCAAACGAATGCGGGCATGCGGATTGATGATGGCGGTCGATTTTAAATATTCATAAACGGACTGCTTTCTGCCTTTGACGTAAGACGCGGCCATTTCAATTTCTATCCGCGTGCCGTGCGCGTTGGGCCAGTCCGTGATTTTTTCTTCCAAAACGGAAGGGTCGTTTGTACTCGTATCAATCATGAGGTCATAAGAGTACGCCGGCGACAGGCGGTCTACTTTTGAAATAACTTTGGTTGACTTTCCTGTCGTGATCTGGGAATATAAAACGGCGGCGGAGATACCAATGCCCTGCTGGCCGCGGCTTTGTCTGAGCGCATGGAAACGGGAGCCGTAGAGAAGTTTCGCAAAGACTTTCGGGATTTGTTCTTTAACAATACCCGGACCGTTGTCTTCGATCGTGATCTGAAGGTAATCCCCTTCACCGCGAGTGATTTCAACCAAAAGATCCGGCAGAATGCCGGCTTCTTCGCAAGCGTCCAAAGAGTTGTCAACCGCCTCTTTAATTGTTGTAATCAGTGCGCGCGGCGCGGAATCAAAGCCGAGGATGTGACGGTTCTTTTCAAAAAATTCGGCGACACTGATTGATTTTTGACGCTTTGCCAGCTCTTCGGCAATCGGGGTTTTATCCGTTTCTTCCATTAAAAAACTCCTTTTGAAAAATCTGTTTACATTATTTCTGAAAATGCGTCAGCGTCATTCAATATGAATTGTAGAAGCGCTTATTGTTTTTAAGGTTTTACAAGAGCGTTTTCATTTCTTTTTAAATCTTTGATTGTTTTGAGCGTGACAGTCACTTCCGGCAAAACCGGCTTTTCTTTCTCTTCAAAAAGACCGTTTGCCGCGATAAAATCGCCTGAATATTCTTTCATGCCGGCTGCCATAGAAATCCTTTCAAACGATGATAAGTATATTAATTAATGTTTTGTATAAAGAGTGAAAGTATTAAAAATTCAATTTATTTTTATTTTCGGTAAGATACAATGATTTCCGCTCGTTCTTTATTTCCCGTTTTGTCCGATGCTTATCAGCCGATCGCGGCTGATTCTATTGTTTTTCTTGGTCATCGGCCTTCCGAGTCTGTTTACAGCGGTCTGAAAGAAAAAGCGGGCGCCGAAAAAATCTTCCGCCTGTCTGTTTTTTTAACGCACAAAGACCGGCTTCTTTTTACCGCGCCTGCGGGTCCGGATATGAATACGGATCCGGAAGATTTGGAATTCTGCGTCAAAGCCGGGCTTCCGCTGATTCGGAATCTCGGAATCCTTCCGAAAATCGGCATTATATCGGGCGGGCGCGCGGGAGACCTCGGGCGCAATGACACGGTCGACTGCACCATTCAAAATGCCGAAGCGCTTGAAAAAAAACTGAACACGGAAGGCATTCCGGCAAAACATTATACGATTTTGATCGAAGAAGCTGTCAAAGAAACGAATTTTCTGATCCTGCCGGATTCACTCTCCGGCGAAATGATTCTCAAAACGGTTGCCGGCGTCGGCGAAGGTGTTGAAATCGGAAACATTCTGCTTCTCAAGCCGCCGGCCGGAACGGCTGTTTCAGACAATAAAATTTACATTGAACAGCTGACAAAAAAAGCCGATTCGGCATATGCGGAAATTTTAAAAGAAGCTTTGGCCGCTTCTCCCCAGATAAATCTCAGGTGAATGATATGGAAACAGCAGGTTTGGACCGTTGGAACGGTTCGGATTTTAAATCCGTTTTATCCGTTTTTGAAGAAATTTCAAGCATCCCGAGATGCTCCAAAAACGAAGCGCAAATCACTTCATGGCTTGAAAAATTCGGTAAAGAGCGCGGTTTTGAAACAAAAAAAGATAACTTCAACAACATCGTGATTCAAATCCCGGCGTCCGCCGACATGAAAGACGCGCCGACGGTCGTTTTGCAGGCGCATACAGACATGGTGTGTGAAAAAGAAACCGGAACGCCGCATAATTTTGCGGCGGACAGTCTGAAACTTCATTATATTGAAGAAAACGGCGTTCCTTTTTTGACGGCGGAAAAAACAACGCTTGGGGCAGACAACGGCATCGGTATGGCGTACATGCTGGCAGTCGCCGCATCGGAAAGCATCCGCCATCCGCCGCTGGAACTCTTGTTTACGACCGATGAAGAAATCGGATTGACAGGCGCGCAGGGGCTGACGGCTGATTTTATTTCCGGCGCTTATTTGATCAATTTGGATTCCGAAGAAGAAGGCACCCTCATCGCAGGCTGCGCCGGCGGCACACAAATCGGATTTAAGCGGCTGATTGACATTGAGGACGCCTGCGAGAATGACAGTGCCGCAGAAACCGATGGCGGCGCGCTGCTGCCTTATGCCGTTGTCGTGTCGGGGCTTCTTGGCGGTCACTCCGGAACGGATATTCATATCGGGCGCGGAAACGCCAACCGAATTTTGATTCGTTTCTTTTCACTGCTTGCCGAAAAATATCCGCAGAATCAGATGAAATGGATTCAAATCAAAGGCGGGACCGCTTCAAACACAATCCCGAGGCGCGCCGAAATTTCTTTTGTCACGGATATTTCATCGGATTCGTTGAAAAGCGAAGCGTTTTCCTTTGCCGAACAAATCAAATCCGCCGCCGATTTTAATGATCCCGATTTAACCGTTAATGTTTCCGCTCTTAATTTCCCAAAAGAAAACGGTTCGGCTTTACAATCGTTTTCAGTGAAAAATACGACGCGGATTCTGAATTTCTTATCCGCGGTCCCGACCGGCGTTTTTGAAATGTCGGCATCGATTCCCGATTTAGTTTTGCTTTCCGGAAACTTAGCGGTGATTCGAACAAAATCAAACGCGGAATATTTCAAAGGAATCGAAAAGAACTCGAATATTTTTGATTCGGATTTTTCAACGGAAAAGTCAAAACGTGAATTGGAAGTCACATTCAGTCTTCGTTCCGGGTCCGAATCGAAACTGAAAGATAAAATGAGAGAAATGATGGCGCTTTCCGAAAAATATCATTTCAACATTGAACTCACACATACATACGCGCCGTGGGAAGCGGAATTCGGATCCGATTTCTTGAAATCGTGCGCGAACATTTATATGAAAACTTTTGGAAAAGAAGCGAAAATCACGGCGATCCACGCCGGTTTGGAATGCGGCGTTTTCCGCAGGACGTTTCCTTCCATGAAAATGATTTCAATCGGCCCCGATATCATCGGCGCGCATACGCCGGACGAAAAACTCAATTTGGAAGCGGCGGAAAAAGTTTGGATTTATCTGAAAGAAATCTTAAAATCGTTTCCGAATGCAAACGGTTAAATGACATGTTTTCGTGTCAAAGCGTATCGGAGGAAGAATTACGGGAGAATATAAACAAGTTATTGTCATGCGGACGGATTTGAAATTGTCGCCGGGAAAGCTGGCGGTTCAAGTCGCGCACGGCGCGGTGTCGGCAGCGGACTGGGCGGACAAAAGAGATTTGGATGCCTGGAAAGACGGCGGACAGAAAAAAGTCGTTCTCAAGGCGGCCAATCTTCAGGAACTGTTCGAGCTGAAAGAAAAAGCGCGTCGGGAAGGACTGCCGACGGCATTGATTACAGATGCGGGGCGAACGGAAATCGCGCCCGGAACGATTACGGTTCTCGGCATCGGTCCGGCCCAAGAAGAGAAAATTGATAAAATTACAGGGCATTTAAAGATGCTTTAATGCCGTTTTAAATTACAGATGATTATGACAGCGATTCAAGTGCATGATTTGGAAAAAGAAATCGGCATCGATCTTTATTCTACAACGACAGCCGGCGTAAACGGTATTCTCAGATATCGGCCGGCCGATTTCCTTGTCAGGGAAATTTCCAATTATCCTTATGAAGAAAATGATGTGATTGATAAAAACAGCAAATATTTGATGACGGAAGTGACAAAAGAGAATTGGGACACCAACCATTTTTTAAAAGCCTATTCAAGCGCGCTTGGAATCAGTCATAAACGCATTTCTTACGCGGGGACAAAAGACAAAAAAGCGGTCACGGTCCAGAAGATGAGTCTTTATGATGTCACAAAAGAACAGGCGGAAAATGTTCATTTGAAAGACATTTCTGTCCGCGTCCTGGGGCGCTCTCAGCAGCCCATCGGCCTCGGCGACCTGGAAGGCAATCATTTTCAAATTGTGATTCGAAACATCGGACTTCCGGAAACGGAAGCAAAAACGGCCGCCGAAAATACGACGGCGGAAATTTTAAAAGCCGGCGGCGTTCCGAATTTCTTCGGCATTCAAAGATTCGGCGCCCGAAGACCGGTGACGCATCATGTCGGCGCCGACCTTTTAGCAGGCGATTTGGAAAAAGCTGTCATGCGCTATGTTTCTGAAGTTTATCCGGATGAGCCGGATGACACAAAAGAGGTTCGCCGCTACATCTCGGAAACCGGAGATTTAAAAAGCGGCGTTTTGAAATTCCCGAATTATTTGGGACATGAAAAAGCGCTTCTCAATCATCTGATTGCCCGCCCCGGCGATTTCAAAGGCGCGTTCATGATTCTTCCAAAGAATTTGTACACGATGTTTATTCACGCGTATCAATCTTGTCTTTTTAACCGCATTATTTGTGAACGGTTGAAAAACGGCTTTTTTTTGAATCAGGCCGTTGCCGGTGATATCGTTTGTTACCGCGCTAAAGACAAAACGCCTGATCCGAGCCGTTTGGAAAAAGTCGATGAAAACAATATTGACGGCATCAATGGTCTTTTAAAACGCAGGCGCGCTTTTATTACGGCGCCTCTTTTCGGCTCGGAAACGCCGCTCGCCGAAGGGCTTCCCGGTGAAATCGAGCGAAAGCTGATAGAAGAAACCGGATTTAAGCCCGAAGATTTTAAAATGCCGGCATTTCCGGAAATCGCCTCCCGCGGCCTTCGAAAAGAAATTTTGCTGGAGGTTGAGCCGCGCGTTGAAGTTGCCGAAGACGATTTGATTGCCGGAAAAACGAAACTGACTTTGGAATTCAAACTGCCGAAAGGAAGTTACGCGACAACCGTTCTTCGGGAATATATGAAAACCGACCCGCTGCATATGAGCTGATTCTTCCGCGGAAAAAGTGTTTTAAAAAGCGGCAGAAACCTCTTTTTTTTGTTCTGCTTTTTCAGTTCTGCTTTTTCAGTTCTGCTTTTTCTGTTTTTCTGTTTTATTGTTTAATATCTTTCATACAATATACTGATGATATTGATGTTTCCGGATTCGCCGATTTGAATCACATAATATATGTTATTAATTGATTTTCCGGTCTCTTCAACGATATAATTGAAATTCATAATCACTTGTCCGGATTTATCGCCGGTCTCAAGAATCCAGACATGCAGATTGGGCGAGCCTTCAGCATCCTTCTCTTCCGGAACAATAACTCTATCCGTTGTCAGCGTCAGAAGATTTCTCGGCGCAGTCGTCATTTCCCATTTATCACCGTCGGGAGCTTCATCAAAAACAAACATAATGGACTGCCTGTCGTCTGAAATTTTCGTTTGCTTTCTCAAATAAGACAAACCGTTTTCCGGAACGGAGGATGAATTGTTGATCGGCGTTATCGGGGTGCCGAAGTCTTCGATTATAGCTGATAAATCAGACATATTTTTTGTTTCATTGTCAAGCGTTGTGTTGTTTTTATTATCGGGTGTTGTGTTGTTTCCGCTGTCCACGCATCCTGCAACGGCAACTGCCAAAGCAAAACAGATAAAAACGAATATCCATATTGATTTTTTCATCATGCCTTCCTCTTTCTTACCATGAAAATAAATTAAAACGAATTAAAAACTATGCATCTTTGTATATATATTATTCCACTTATAATTAATTCCGCTCTCCGTTAATCAATAATTTGATTTATTCCGATTCATTTATCCGATTCATTTATCCGATTCATTTAATTCATCTCATTCATCTGATCCATTCATCAAGTTCATTCATTTCATTTTGATAAATAAACAAAAAAAATGGAGAAAGCCATTGAAAGTTTGCAAATGTTTCTAAAAGAGATGAAATAAAAATGATAATATTTGATAACGGAGACGGGAAAAATAACGGAAAATAAACGAAAAAAGGAAAACGGGAAAAATAACGGAAAATTAAAAAGAACAATATTTAAAAAAACGGTTTGAAAAGCGGCAGGGTCCCGCTTTTCATTTTATTATCCGTTAAATAGTGTTCATACAATAAATTGCTGATATCTGTTGGTGATGCTGATATTTCCGTTCTCATTAATTCGGATCACGTAATATATCGTATTAATTATTTTATCTGTATCTCCGGTGACATACTTGTAGTTCATGACCATGGTTCCAGACTCTTCGCCGGTTTCAAGGACCCAAACGTGAAGATTAAGGGAACTCTCAGTCTCTCCCTCTTCGGGAACAATAATTCGATCTGTTGTCAGCGTCAGAAGATTTTTCGGCTCCATCGTCAGTTCCCATCTGTCGCCGTTGGCCGCCTCATCGAAAACAAACATGATCGATTGCCTGTCATCTGAAATTTCCATTTGATTTCTTAAATTCGTCAAACTGCTTCTCGGTATGGAAGGAGAACTGTCGACCGGCACAATCAGGAGCTCATCCGCTAAATTAGATATGTGGTTGAGTTCATCCTCAAGTGCCGTGTTATTGGTTCCGTTTCCGGGTGCCGTGTCATTGCTTCCGTTGCCGGGTGTCGTGTTATTGTTTCCGTTGTCCGGTGTCGTGCCGGCGTTGTCTATGCATCCCACGGCGGCAACTGCCAAAGCGACGCAGATAAAAACGAACACCCATGCCGATTTTTTCATCATACTTTTCTCTTCCCTTCTTATCCCGAAACTGAATTTAAACTGTGAATTTATTATTTGTGTTTTATATATATTAGACTTTCTATAATCCTTGTAGTATTAATTCCCAATTAATTAACTCTTTGATTAATTTCGACCTTTCATTTCAATGAATTCAAAAAACATTTTTAAAAACAGCAGGCGTCAAAGATATAAATTAAGGCGCGGGAACGGTAAAAAATAGTAAGAAATCGTATACAGAATACGGATTTTTCAGCCAGAATCATTCCGGCTGTATTTTTTCCGCCTTCTTTAAAATTTAATACATTTTAGAAACGCGGATAATCTGATCGGCTTCATTTCCGCATCCGGCGCATTGTCCCTTTTTAACTTCCGCCGGCCGGTCCGGCGTTCCGAGAATGCTGCCGCCTGTTTCCTCTTCGATTTTCATGCCGCATTCTTTACAGCCGCACCATGAGAGCACAGCAACACCTTTGCCGAGTTGCGTTTTGACTTCTTCCGCCGTTTCGCACGGCGCAATCATCGCCTTCATCTTTTCCTCGGCAGCTGCGTAAAGGTCGTCAGCCATTTGTTTCAATTCAGCGTTCACCGTTTCAAGAATCGTATCTAATGAGACGAATTGTTTTTCGCCTTTGTCCCTTCTGACCAAAACAGCCGATTTTTTTTCCAAATCGCGCGGACCGATTTCAATTCGGAGACAGCTGCCTTTCAATTCCCATTTGTAATATTTGGCGCCGGGGCGCATGTCGCCGGCATCCATTTCAACCCGGATTCCGGCTTTTTTGAGAGTTTTGACAACATTCTCACAAGCGGTCATGACGCTTTCCGCTGTTTCTTTAAACAGGACGGGGATGACGACCGCCTGAACCGGCGCGACAGCCGGCGGCAGCACCAGTCCTTTGTCATCGCCGTGGACGGAAATCAGCGACGCGATAGAACGCTCGGAAATTCCGTAACAGGTCTGATTGGCGTATTCCTGCTCACCCGCCGCATTCTCGTACATGATGCCGTACGTTTTGGCGAAGTTGGTTCCGAGATGGTGAACCGTTCCGATTTGAAGCGTTTTGCCGTCAGGCATGATCGTGTCAAGAGCGATTGTGTAATCGCCGCCGGGGAATTTGTCCCAGTCCGGTCGTTTTGAAATTAAAACGGGGACAGAAAGCTTTCTGTAAATATCGGCGTACAGGCCGACAGCTTCATCCACCTGATTTTTCGCGTCCTCCCAAGTCGCGTGAACGGTATGTGCTTCTTTGAAAGACGTGATTTCACGCAGGCGGATCAGAGGCCGAGTGTGTTTTGTTTCATGGCGGAAAGTGTTGACGACTTGATACAGTTTCAGCGGGAGGTCGGCGTGAGAGCGGATCCAAAGCTGATACATCGGATAAATCGCGGTCTCGCTGGTCGGGCGCAGCGCCAAACGCACATCTAAAGGCGTTACGCCGCCATGCGTCACCCAAAAGACTTCATCTTCAAACCCTTTGATGTGGTCGGCTTCTTTCATGAACTCTGTTTCCGGAATCAACAGCGGAAACAGTGTTTCTTCGTGACCGGAATTGTCCATTACGTCGCGGATGATGCCGTAAACGCGTTTCCGAATGCCGAATCCGAACGGATGCCAAACGTAAAGGCCCTTGACAGGGTAGCGGACATCCATGATTTGCCCAATGTCTAAAATTGAATTGAACCATTCGCTGAAGTCTGATTTGAGAGGTAAAACCGCTTCTTTTCCGGCGTCATTCTTGCCGTTCTCTTTTTTATTTTCTGTCATAAAGTCACCCGAATATTATATGATAAATTAGATTTCAAAATCAATAGCCGCTCTGGTTTCAGCAGTTTTTTTCACATAGGCGGCAACTTCTTCATGAAGCGGATTTTTCTGATAAGCGTACATCGCGTCTTCTGATTCGAATTCGGCAATCAGCGCCGCGTCATAATTTCCTTCGATATCGAGTGTGTTTTCACGAACTTGAATGCTTTTAATTTCCGGAATTTTGCAAAAAAGCCCTTCCAGCTTTTCTTTGATCAAAACGGCGTTTTCCCGCGCGGTTTTCCCTTCCGCTTCCGGCTTCAGTTTCCATAAGACGATATGTTTAATCATGTTTGGACAAAACAGTTTTTTGGTATATAAAAGATGTTTTCATTAAATTTCAGCGGCCGAGGATTTCGGCCCTTTATTCTTTTCGAATGGCCGGCCCTCTCAAATAAGATAAAACCGCGCCGGCCAAACACAAAACAATGCCGGAATAAAAAGTCATTTTCATAGAATAAAGGAACAACGGCACTGTTTCTGCTTGAATCATTTCCGTGCTTCCGAGGAAAACGGAAATGACGCACATGGCGATTGCCATTGACAAAACCATTCCGGATTGGCGCATCACGGACAAGGAAGCGCTTGCGCTGCTGTAATCTCTGCGGCTGACACATCCCATAATCGCGGATGTGTTCGGAGAAGCGAAAAACGCGAAACCGACACCGATAATGATTTGATAGACGATCAAATGCCAAATTTCGGATTCGGCTGAGAGTGTTGACAAACAAAGAAGGCCGATTGCAAGAAGCACCATCCCGAACGTGGAAAGATAGCGGCTGTCCATTCTGTCAGAAAGTTTGCCGACGTACGGGGAAAAAATGGCCTGAAGCAACGGCTGCGCCAAGAGAATCAATCCCGCGTTTCCGGCTGACAAATGAAGAATACGCTGTAAATATAAACTGAGGAAAAAAACAATGGCGTATGTTCCGGCATAATTTAAAAAGGCGGCAAAATTTGAGCGGGAGAAATGCTTGTTTTGAAAGAAAAGCCGGATCTGCATAATCGGATACGCTTGTCTCTTGGTGTAATATATGAAAACAGGAAGCATCACAAGTCCAAGAGCGAGGGAGATGAATGCCCGTGTTTCCGGCAGATTGATGAGCCCGAGGAGAATGAATAAAATCGTAATCATATAAAGCAGCGCGCCTTTCATATCAAAAGGTTCGCCTTTGCCTTCTATGAAGTCGATTTTTAATGCGCGGTAAACCAACAGAGTGGCGGCGGCAGCCAGCGGGAGCAGAAGCAAAAAGAGGCTGCGCCATCCGAATGTCTGTGTCATGATGCCGCCGACGACAGGCCCGAGCGATGAACCGATGTAAATGACAGCGACATTGATTCCGAAAATAGCGCCGCGCCGGGATGCCGGATAAACTGAACTGAGTATCGGAAGAGATGTTCCAAAAATGCACGCCATCGCAATGCCGTCTACAACTCTGAGAAAGATGAATACTTCAAAATTCATCGAAAACAGCTGAAGCGCGGTCGAACAGGTAGTGATGCACATTCCGATCAAAAATATTTTTTTCCGCCCGATCAGATCTGAAATCCGCGCCACCGGCACTAAAAACAGAACGGATGAGAAGAGGTAGGCGGTTGACACCCAGCCCAGCGCGTGCGTGCTGACATCAAAAGTCAATCCGATTTCAGGAAGGGATAAATTCAGCATGGACGCGCCAAAAGGCGTCATGAAAGAAGCGAGAGAAATACCGATGAGCACCCAATATCTTTGTTTAGGTGTGAGCGATGTTGTTTTGCCGGATGTTTGCGGGGCCGAATCTGTCAATGACATTCTGAATCAAGACCTGAAAAGTCAAATAAAAAAAGAGGAAAATTTATTCCTCCAAAATCAGTTCCCCTTCGTTCTTTTCAAAAACATCGAAAGGAGAAGAACGATAAAAATAACGAAACCGAATGTGAGCAGTGCTAAAATAACCGTTGGATCAAAACTGAAAATGGAGTTGATCTCTGTCGTTTGTATGTAATAAAACATCGCGATCAAAATCAAAATCAGCAGAATTGAAACCGCGGCTGAGATTTTTTCGGCTGCTGAAAGCGGCGCGATTGTTTTGGCCGGCCTGTATTTGTCGGAACGGGAAGCGCGCCAAGCTTTGTTTGATTTTTTCTCGGTTCGGTCCTTTTTCACGGAAAACGACGGTTTTTTCTTTTCGGGCGCCGTTTCATCTTCATCCGCTTTAATAAACGGCACGCGGTTTGAGGACGACTGAATCGGCATTCCTTCCGATCTGTAAATATCGCCGATCGAATCATTTGCGGCGTGCTCTTCCGTAAAATCGCCGGATTTGGAAATCATTGAAGCGCGGACTTTGTCGGAGCCGACGGAAAATCTGAAACCTTTCTTTTGGGCGCCGTAGCCTGTTATGACATAAAACATGCCTTCTGCCGTCGGCTTCGCGTTGTACGGAATTCGGACGACGATGCGCACGTATTCGTTGTTTTGAATATGATGTTTGCTCGGAACCAGAATCAAATAATTCCGAATGGATTCATCCGGAAGAAAAGTGATATGTGTCGGCGCGGCAAAATTTTTGATGAAAATTTGAAACTCGCGGTCTTCGCCTTTGTAAAGCGGAATTTCAATTTCGTTGTATTTGAACTCGATCGAGTCTAAAGATTGGCGCCCGATATAGATATCTTGAAGTACTTCTTTCATTGATTTCTCTCTCCGAATCGGATGAATGTGTTATAACTTAAAACGGTTGATGAATTCTGTTATATTTTATGGGTTAATAAAATTATTCATCATGTTTCTTTTTTTTGAAAGCGTCATTTTTCAGCTCAGCTTTTTACGGACCGTTTCATAGAAACAAGCGTCGGAAAACTTCACGAATCTTCCCGGATAACGCGCGCGCTTGATTGTGATGATGTCATTTTCATTCATGTAAAGGAAATCTTCCCGGCGCTCGGTTTCAATTTCCGGCGGCGTGACAACTTTTCCGTCCGTTACGACAACGATTTCTTTGTTCGGCATTTTGACGCGGACAGTGATGTCGCTGTCAAAAGGAACAACCCACGGGCGCGATGAGATTTTGAAGGGCGCGATCGGGATAATCAAAATCGCGTCAACTTCGGGCGTGATAATCGGGCCGCCCGCGCTCATCGCGTAAGCGGTCGAACCTGTCGGCGTCGCAAAAACAATTCCGTCCGCTCGAATTTCTCCAAGCAGGCGGCGGTTGACCCAAATTTCATAAGTAATCATTTTGGCCGGATAAGCGGATGTCGCGACAACTTCATTGATTGCGTTCCCGATAAATTTGCCGTTAATCGACAGTTCCAGGCGCGGGCGTTCGTCATACATAAAACCCGCGAGGGCCGATTCAATTGACCGGAGCGCGTCGTCCGGGTCAACATCCGCCAAAAATCCGAGCGTTCCCATATTGATTCCAAGAACCGGTATCGGATCTGCCATTTTTGACATATTCCTCAGAATCGTTCCGTCGCCGCCAAGAGAGATGACAAAGTCGACGCCCGCCTCTTTCATTTTAGAGACTGAAATGCCGCGCTCCTCCATGTTCAAATACTTCGCGGGCGAGGAAGAAAGATAAATCTCAATGCGGTCTTTGAAAGCGTCAATGATTTGCCGGATCATGTCAAGCGCCGCGGCGCTGTCGCAGCGGGAAACAACAGCGATTTTTTTGACGGTCCCTTGATAATAGTACCAATCGCCGCGGCAATCGATTTCCGGAAAAGTGATCAGGTTCAGGATTTCCTGATGAATCACGCCGTTTGAAGCCGCTAAATTCACAGGCTTGATGTGATTGTCGGGCAAAAAAACTGTATTGCCGGTGCCGTCTGTTACAATGCCGCCCGCTTCTCTGACGATGAGCTGGCCGGCGCCGATGTCAATTAATCGAAGTGTGCGGCGGACATCAATAAACGCGTCGATTTTGCCGGCCGCAACGTAACACAGCTCAAGCGCGACGCTGCCGAAAACACGCACTTTTTGGACGCGGGAGCAGAGTTTGGCTGTCCTGTCCTTATTTTGGCGGTAACCGTAAGCGCTGATGGTCAGTTCGCGAACGGATGACGTTTTAGAAGCCGTTATTTTTTTGCCGTTCATATACGCGCCTTTTCCGGCTTCAGCATAAAATTCGTCACCGTTGGCCAGATTGCGCACATAGCCGAAATAAATGCCGATAAGATCGGGTTTTGAAAACGCGATCGAAATGCCGTAAAACGGAATATCGTGAATGGCGTTCGTTGTTCCATCCAGCGGGTCAACGATTACGGCGAATTCGATATTTTCGGCGTCACCGACAATTGTTTCACCGAATTCTTCGCTGATGATGCGAATCGAGCGGCCGGATTCTTTGAAGCGCTTGATCATAGCCTCTTCGGCCGCCAGATCAATACGTTTTGTATCGGTTCCGTCGGCGCCGATGAACATGAACTCTCCGGCTTCATTCGTGCCTTCCAAAAAAGAAATCGCGGCGCGGATATCCGTGTAGACGGCGCGGCACAGCTCCAATAATTCGAAATTTTGTGAAGACTGATTTTCAGACATAACCCAAACTCCGGCGCAATTAATGATTTACGGGGGAAAACTCATCGTCTTTTGGTTTATACCGCTCTTCCAAACGGCCCATCCATAAACCGAGAAGGATTCCGAGGAAACAGACAATTAAACAGTATAAGCCGCCCATACTTAAATAATTGTAATTCAGAGGAATGATCATGAGCGTGGACGCGAAAACGGATCCTAAAATAAAATGGAAAAGAGCCGCGTAAGACCGCTTAAAAATGAGATTCATGATTTTTGATAACCCGAAAAGCACTAGCGCAAAACCAAGCCCCAAAGGAATGATGACCGCTAAATCCAAAGTTTTAATTCCTTCTGTCATCGGTTTGTATAAATCCAAATAAACCAGGAAATTGGAAGGGCTCAAACCGGGAACAACGCCGCCCAGTCCGACAAGGGCGCCCGCTAAAATCCATGTGAAGAAATTCAAAGGCAGCGCGCCGGAAATGACAGAATCTCCCGCGAACAATATGAAAAAGATAAGCAGCGCGGCGCCAATCGTAATGAGGATGTGAATCGGTTTTCGGCCTTTTTTTCCGGCTTCTTTGATTAAAGCCGGAATCGTTCCGACAATGCAGCCGATGAAAAACCATATGATTTGGACTTCCGCTTTTTCAAAAAAGAAACTGATGGCAAACGAGAGAAGAAAAATGCCGAAAACGCAGCCCAACCCAATCGGCGTGAAAAAAATCACATTTTCTTTGAAATTTTTCCGAATATCCGACAAAAACGAAATCATGCGCTCATATATACCGAAAACGGCGGCTAAGGCGCCGCCGCTGACGCCGGGCAAAATCGCGCCCGATCCGATAAACATCCCCTTAACGAACAGAAAAAACCAATGGATCAGCTGATTCTTTTTCACTCTCTTAACCTTTTGAAATTTTACCGTGTTCACCCGCGGCGAGCATACTCTGAAATAAGTAATGAATAAAATAATGAAATAAATCATGAAACGAATCATGATATTTACGAAATAAGTAATGAGATTAATGATGAAATTAACGATGATATAAATACTGAAATAATGACAGAATATATAAAACCTGCATTCAACAGAAAAAATACATCATCTCCAAAAATTTCTGTTAAAACGCGGGACATTTTTACTGTTTTTTGACCTGCGGCAACTCGCGCGCGGCGGTTTGCGCGCGGCGGCGCAGTCAGAAGGCGGCAAGGCGGCAGCAGAACCGGAATCGGCAAGGCAACCGTGCCCACGTTCACGAAGTGAACGGCTGCCGTAAAAATAAGCAGATGCATATTGTGAATCAGATGCGCATGTAATTAAAAAAACACACACGGCAAAAAAGACACAAAAAAAATGAACTTAAAAGATAAATATCTGAAACCGTTTATAAAAAGACATAAAATGAATAAGAAAAGCTCAGTTTTCTTTATTCATTTTGGCGCTGATTTCATCAAGGATTTGATCATCGGTTTTGCCGGCGGTTTCAATTCCTTGTTCTTTGGCCATTTTCTGAATTTTAGATTCTTTCACTTCAGGCGTCGTGTCTTTCAAGCTCTTTTCAAATTCCTGATAAGAGACTTCCGCTTCTTTCTGCGCTTTCTTAAACTCGCCTGCGGATTTTCCTGCGGAGCGGGCTAATTCGGGAAGTTTGGATGCTCCGAAAAGAAGGACAATCACCGCGACAATCAAAATAATTTCAGTAGGGCCAAGTCCGCCAATCATATTTGTTACCTCTATTACCTCAAATAATATGTTTTTATTTCAGACAGTTTTACGCTGTTTATTATCTGTTTTGTCAATGAATAATAATCATATAAATTTATTGCTGTTCTGAATTGAAGCTGTATTGAATCAAATCATCGCCTCATTAACCTTCAAGTCTCATTAACCTTCAAGTCTCATTAAGCTTCAATTTCTTTTTCAGTCGCGGCGGTTCGCAGCGTTTCGCCTTTTTCCGGCGAGCCGGAGCCGTCGGCGGATTTCTCATCGGAACGGTTCATTTTCGCGGAAATCAAAATCAGCAGTTCATCCGTTGTTTTTCCTTCCGCCGAAATTCCGGCGTCTTTTGCCATTTTGGCGATCTTATCATTCAAAGCGGCCGTTTCTTTCTTTTTTGTCTCGGCGTTCTCCCGATTTAATTGGTCAAATCCGCTCAAATCAAATTCCGCCGACTTTTGAGCCATTTTAAATTCTCCCAAAGCGCCGCCGACGGCGCGCGCTAATTCGGGAATTTTGTTCGGGCCGAATAAAATTAAAATAATGACGATAACGAAAATGATTTCGCCGAATCCGAATGAACCAATCATAGTAAGTTTACATTTTAATTCATGATTATAAAGATTTGCATGTCCTGTCATTATTTTCTGTTTTAAATGAAATGCTGCAGATATAAATCATTTAAAAATGGAGGGGCATGATAAAATTTCAAAGAATAAGATTCGCTGACCGAAAAAGATCGAAATATCGCGCGGAAGAATGCAGCCTGTGAAAACAAAATTATAACTTTTCAGAAAATATGAACTCGATTTACGGAAAAATGAATTCAGACGATGCGGTCGTCCTTTTGTATATGCGGCCGATAACAGATAAATCTATATTCTGAGAATATAATTAAATTTAATTATGGTCATAAAAAAGGCAAAACCGATTATAAGAGAAAAGAAGATTAAAGATGCTCCGGCCAATATCGATCCAAAATCCGATGTGAAACATTCGGGGAGCGGCGTGAATACGCCGGATGCGGCATACCATCATTTGACACCGGAAGAAGCTCTGAACTTCCGTGAGAATGTTGAAGCGTCGCAGCTGCAGACCGCCCTTAAAGAAATCAAAGAATTGCAGGAATGCGTTAAGAATCAGGCAGAATTCATCAATAATATGTCGCAGAATATTGCATATGTCCGCTCTTTGGCCGAAAAAAATGCGAAAGACGTAGCTTACGTCAGAAATGTGCAGCTTCTTGATACTGTTATGGATAGAATACATTCATTCAGAATCATAGCCATTCATGAAATTTCGGAGCATAATTCTGCCCCCAAATTCGCTGTAAACTACGATTGTGTGTTCTGCAATAAAAATATAAGTATCTCACCGAATAAATCAGTCGTTTACAATGAGATCGTGGGTATATCTAAGGTCGAGGGATATCCGTCAAAGGAGGATAAAAGAAGGGTACATCCGGAATGCTTGGAGAAATATCTTAAAGAGAAAGGTGAGCGGTACAGCGAAGAATTCAAGCGGCCATTATGAAAAAGACTTTAAGAGCCAATCGCATATGGATTTTTTAAAATATATTTATACAAATTTCAGCAGAATTAAGCTGAATTCGAAAAGAATGACAAGCGCCGCGCCGGCGATCAGCTGAGAAACCATTGTCGGATCGGGCGCAATCAAAAAAGTAAATCCGAGAAGCATACCGTAAACAACGACTCTTCCTTTACGAAGCGTTTTTTCTTCAACGATTCCCATCCGAACAACGGAAACCATCAAAAGCGGGATCTGAAAAACCAAGCCGAATCCCAAAACAAGTGAAATGATCGTGTTGAACGTTTCACCAAGACCGATTTGAGCCACCGCCGTTTGGTCCGAATAGAACAAAATATAATTCAAAAACAGCGGAAGAACAATAAAGTAAGCTAAGGCCGCTCCGAATATAAACAATAAAAAAGACAGCGGCACGACTTTGACCAAAAACTTCCGCTCATTTTTATAAAGCCCGCGGGACATGAATTTAAATAATTCATACATTAAAAGCGGGAAAAAGATACAGACGGCGGCAGCCGCCGAAAGCTTCAGCCGCGTCATCAAATATTCCGTCGGAGAATAAATGGACATGATGACCGTTTCCGGAATGAGCCGGTCCCACAAATAAGCGACGGCTTCTCCTGAAAACGGATAAAAAACAAACGCGCCGAGAAGAAGCGCTGCGCCGGCGATGATAATGCGGTTGCGTAATTCCTTCAAGTGACCGACAACATGCTCTTCATAATCGCCTTCCGGACGTTTCTTTCCGTTTTCCTGCGGCGGCAAAATTTCCGGCGCGGGCTGCGCCGTCTCCGGCGAAGACGCGGAAAAATCAAGCCGATTCAGTTCATCCGTGATTGAAGAAGTCATACTGCCCCGTTAATTCAATTCATTTTAATTAAAGCGTCAAACAATGAGTAAAACACAGCAGCATTTAAATATAACCGTAAATCCTCGATTGAGGACGGCTTCTTCGGAAAGCCTTCAAAATCAAATCCTTATAACAGCATTTATATGCTGCTGCTCTCTTAATACGTATTTATGCCTCGCCGTGAACACGAAGACGCGGAAGCCGAATACGTTGAGCAATACTTGGGAGAATACGCCAGCGTCACGTCAATTGTCAAAGAGGCGCTGCCTTTTGAACTGATCGCGGTTATCGGCGGCATTGTTTCAGGCATTATTTTATCAGGCATGACAAACGAACTGGAAATGATTCCGGGACTTATTGTGATCATTCCGGGAATCATGGGGCTGCGCGGCAACATTTCATCCACGCTCGGATCCCGCTTGGGAAGCGCGATTCACATGGGTCTGATTACTAAAATTGATTTTAAGAACCGCGAGCTGACCAATAACATTATCGGCTCATTGCTTTTGACAATTCTCATATCCATCTTTCTCGGATTTCTCGGCCACTTCGTTTCCGTTCTTCTCGGGTTCGGCAGCGCAGGTCTTTTGAAACTGATATTGATTTCGCTTCTTTCAGGGTTTTTTTCAGGCTTAATCCTTTCCTTCATTTCCGTCTATCTCTCGATCGGAGCGTTCCGCTTCGGGTTTGATCCGGATAATGTCGTCACGCCTTCTATTGCGACAATCGGCGATATCATCTCTGTTGCGATGATTTTCGTATTCGCCAGGCTGGTGCTGCTGATATGAGTTATTATACGGTCAAAGGTTTGGTCAAAGGCGGTCTTCCGGTTTTGATCGTCACCTGCTTTATGGCAATCATCGTCGGCCTCCTTCTCGGCTACCAGGAAAATATTCTGATCGAATACCCGACGCTTCTGATTTTAATGCCCGTTTTGCTCAAAATCGGCGGCGATACGGGGAGTATGCTCGGCTCCCGACTGTCTTCGGCTTTCCATCTCGGATTGGGTCAAAGGATCTTCAATAACCCCGTTATCAGAAACAGCCTGATCGCCGCAATTATCGTGGCTGTCATTTCCTCCGCGTTTGTCAGCACAATTGTTTATTTTGTCAATCTGATCCTTGGATACGGAACATCGGCGTTTCTGATTTTCGGTGTCAACTTTATCGTCGTTTTATTGGATATCATCATTGTTTACACGATCGCTGTCGGTTTATCATCTTTGTCTCACAGAAGCGGGCTTGACCCCGACGATGTCGTAATTCCGACAGTTGCCAGCATGGGCGACTTGGTCGGCGTCATCGGCATTATGGCCGCAATCATTGTTTTCGGCTTGACCGTGATTTAATTAAAATTATCAAACTGGTTTATTCATTCAAAAAACACATCATATGAACAAAAAGATATTAAAAACATTAGGCGCCGTCTTGAAATGGCAATTTTAGGGAAATAAAATAAAAGGATGTTTGGGACTGTATGGCTAAAAATCGATATCAATATAAACCGCGGAATTTGAAGGAATTGCTCGTTGAAATGAAAGACACATCGGAACTGATGGTTGATTTGGCTTACTCGGCAATGATTTATGACGACGAAGACATCGCCGAAGAAGTGATGCATTTAGAAGAAAACATGGACATGCTGGACTATCAAATCAAAATGGGCGCGATTTTAAGCACGCGCCGCATTGAAGAAGCCGAACAGCTTCTCGGAGTTTTGGAAGTTGCCGCGGCCTCCGAATACATCGCAAACGCCGCCATGGAAATTTCAAAATGCGTTTTAATGGATATTTCCATTCCGGACAGATTAAAAGTCGCTCTCAGAAATGCGAATGAAACGATTGTTAAGGTCCGCCTGAACGAAGAATCCGAAATGGTCGGGCAAACGCTCGGCGATTTGGAGCTCGATGTTGAGAGCGGCATGTGGATTATCGCCATGCGCCGCAATTCCGAATGGATCTACGCGCCGAACAGCGACACCCGTCTTCGCCGGGATGATGTTCTCATCGCCCGCGGCCATGACGAAGGCGTTCCGATTTTTTTCAAAAAGGCGACCAATAAAAGCTATACGCCGAGAAAAGTCATCGACTGCAATGAACCGGCTGAATTTGACCGCTCCATTGACATTATCGTTGAAATGAAAAATATGTGCGAGCTTTCCGTCGGTCTCGCTTATTCCGCGCTTCTTCTTAACAATAAAGACATCGCTCTTGAAGTCCAGGCGATTGAAAAACATTTGGATGAAATGAAATATGAAGTCCAGGATTTAGTTTTGGAAGCGGCGGCCTCCGCCGGCGAAGATGAAGATTTGACGGATTATAAAG
>JAITUZ010000025.1 GCA_031286065.1 Candidatus Methanimicrococcus odontotermitis
GAGTAAGAAAGGTTTTGATTCCGGCAATGGTTCACGAAGTCAACTAATGACGGTTTTATATCGAGATATTCCGCCGACATTGAAAAGTTCGGGTTCGTTTCGTTCATGTATTCGTATGCTACCGATTGGTACTGTTGTGCCGTGAGCGGAGCAAGTCCGCGCGCTTGGCAATCAGAGTAAAAAGCAGTAGCTAAGTTCAAATAATTTGATTGATTAACAGAAATAAGGTCAATCATGAGTTTCACCAAACTAAAGATTGACCTACAACTATTTAGCAGTTTCCCTTATAAAAACAGTCTACTATTGTCGTTTTACTACGTAAAACGAGTTTGGCATAATTATATATATTTGTTAGAAATAATAACTCCTTTTGAAATTTATATATCTAAATATATCTAAAAATCTGGCCAGAATTTTGAAAAAAGAAAAGAAAAGAAAAGAAAAATAAAAGAGTAAGCGGAAGGCTTACTTTTTTATTGGTTCGTTTTTGTCATGAGTTTCTGGTTTTGATTTAATAAAGGTAAGCAGAGGCAGCACCAGCCGCCGCGACAGGGAATAAAGAAAGAAACGTTTTTATCAAGTCCAGAAGCGGCCCGGCCGATTCGGGGAACAGGCAGATTGAAACGATAGTTAAAACGATGACGAGCGCAATGATTGTTAATATTTCAATTTTTGTTATTTCGATAGTATCTTCTCCTGATGTTTATTTTTCATTGTTTTTTTATTAAATGATGATAAGTGTTCTTTTGCCGCTGATTTTCTGTTGATATCTCTTTCCCGATTGCGGTTCATAATGCCACAAAATTCCGGCGTCGTCAATGTAAATATTCGCGGCGTGGTAGCTGCCGGCCGGCAGCCACTCAGCCGAATCTGTCCAAATCGTGCCGAACGCTCTGCCCGGACAAACGGACAGAAGTTTATCTGCAGTTGTCCGGGCGAAGTCGTCACAGTCTCTAAAATCGTTTCGGAACGGTTTCAATTTTGTGATTCCTGTGACCGTTTTCAGAATTGAGCGGTCGAATTTGGAAACGAGTTGATACTTCTCATCGCTCATGTAGACGTTTCCGACATTGTCGGGCGTTCTGTTAGCGTTTATGATTTCCAAAAGTTTGGTTTGTGTAACAATTGTCATTAGTTCTCTTGCTCCTTTTTTTAAGTCGTTGAGACGTAGACGGGTCGGCGGATTGGTTCGGCGGCATTAATCTGCAGTCTGTAATTTTTTTGCACGGAACCGCTTCCGCCGCCTGAAACGATGACAGTAGACATTTGCACAACGTCGCCAGGCTGAAACGTAAACGGGAAGTCTGCAACAATCGCTTGTGTCGTCATTGATGCGCGTTGTAAAGTCGTCACTGTGCCGTTCACGGAAATTTTAAAGTCGACAGTTGCGGGTTGTCCTGCCGCGAAAACATAAAACTCATAATGCAGAACGCAATCGGTCGGCAGAATTTCAGAGTCGAAGGTAAAATTCAGCGGCGTTGTCGTGGACGAGGCTAGCTGTTCTCCAAAATCGTAATCGATGATGTAAAGCTGTTTGCCGTTGAAGGTTAATGTGTTGTCCGATTCTTTTTTTAACGGCGTGGCAACGTCCCAAACGTCTGCAGTGTAGCAGACGTAAATAATTCCCGTGTCGGTCGCGAAGTATTGGTCGCCTTCTTTCGGATTCGGCGGCAAATCGGACTCTAAGCCGTGCTGGACGGACGTTTTACGATAAATCGGCGTGGCTGTTGAGAGGGTCAATTAAAGACCCCCGAGAGACCTTTTTTAACGTAGCTTGTTGCTGTTTTAATGTCGCTTGTAACCGAAGAAACATAGCCGCCGAGAGTTTGAGAGCGTGCCGCGGATTTGTCTAAAGCCGCTACCAATGGTGGTTTGTAGCCTTTCTTGGAACCTGTCGAGTTGTCGCCCGTACTTGATGTTTGAGACAACGGCGGCGCGGCTTTGCCGATGTCGGCCAGTTTCATGTTAATGTTTTCGGTAACGGTTGCCGCTTTTTTAGTCGGCGTTCCGCCGCCGGTCGTGGTTGTTTGCGTGGTTTGCGGTTCGGCTGCCGGCAGGTAAATGTTCGTTACGCCCGGTTGAGTGGGTGCTGCCGGCGTCTGGCCGGTGTCCGGATAGGACAGTATGCCGCCGCCGCCACCGCCCACGGTGTCGCTTCCGCTTCCGCCGGACATGGCTCCTTGGCTCAGCGCGTAAAGGGCAATTAAGCCGAGACCGCCGACAACAACGGCGGTTTTTACAGTTTTGCTGTTAGGTTTTTTAATATTTTTCATGAAATGATTCTCCCGCTTCTTTTTTTAGGTGACGAATTCTTTATACGCGTAAACTCCCACGACTGCAATGACGGCGAGGAAAAGGAGCCCTGTCATATCGGTTTGTGAGGATTGGTCTAAGGTCGGCACCGTTTCCGCGCTCACGGTCGGGACAACGTTTTGGCCCGGGCTGCCGCCCAATGTGGCCATATCGCCTTTCTTTATTGAGCTCATGCCGCTGGCTCTGTTGTAGCTGTTGTCGATAGCGAAATTATAGTTATTCGTTTTTTGAATCGTGGTCGTGACAGTGTCTTGGCTTGTCGTTGAAACTTGATTGGCTTCTTTTTTGCCCATGCCGACGAGAAGGCCGCCGCCTAAACCAAGACCAACGCCGGCAAGGATTGGGATGAGCGGGAGAGGCATCAGTAAGCACCTCTGCCGCTTCTGTTGTCAATCCATTCAAAAATTTTTGTATAAATCATGGAAGACGTGACTGATTTTTTAACGGTGATTTGAATTAAATCGTCCGTGACGAACGTTTCAAGGTTCTTGATACTGAAATTCTTAATTTCTTCTTCATCGAATTCAAAGTTTTCAATGATAGAAGGCGGAATTCTGTATTCGTATTCGTCATTAATCAGCAGAGTTAATTTGTTGTTGCTGAAATTCCTGATCTGAATTTCGTTCGGGAATCCATACTTGCCGAACGTGTAGTTTAATGTTCGGTCGAACGTTTTCCTGATTGTTTCGTTAGCGGTTCCCGCAGGGATAGAATAAATAACGGGCGGACTCTGAGAGTAACGCCCTTTTTCGAGACCCATATCCGCCACCCCCTTCACAGAATAAGGGTTGTGATTGGGATAAGCGCGGAAGAGTTCGCGAGGCTGATTGTTTTGCCGCTCACGTCCGCTTTAAATTCCATGACGAGGTAGCTGTCTTCTTTCGCGTAAAGTCCAGTTTCAGCGAGTCGGAACGCGCTCTGAATGTCAGAGCTCTGCAGGCGTTCGAGGCGGTCTTCAAAAATGACTCTTTTGTCAAGGAAGGCCGCATTCGTCACGTAAAGTCGAAGGACGCCGTTGAGGGTAACAGGTGTGCTTGCGTTGTCCTTTAAAATCATCTGCATGACGCCGCGGTCATCAACGCCGTTGACGATTCCGCCTGTTCCGAAGCAAAGCATGCTTTGAGCCGGCGTCTTCATCTGAATGAGTTTGATGTAGTCCGTGTTGTCTGTGACTTTGCCGTCGCCGTTCTGTTGCCATTGCGCGAATGTGGTCGTTTGTGTGTATTTCTGATTTACTTTGTTGTTTGTGCGTGCACCGAAGAGAGGCATTTAAATCACCATTAAGTTGTTGTTGCTGTTGTTGTTTCCTGTCAGTCCGTCAATCATGCCGAGAATTCCGCTTGCGTAAACGAGGTCTTCTACGCCGTCAATGATTTCAGCGGTTGTAATCATGCGTTTGGCGGCACCGTTTGGCAACAAATAAGATGCCGTGACACCAATACCGAGTTTTGTCAGTCCGCTTTTGAAGGAAGCGTCACCGACATACGGTTTTAAGAGTTGTTCAGAGATGATTTTGATAGCCGCCGCGCCGCCCGTTTCAAACAGGCCGTTCGTGTCGGCTTTGATTTTTCCAGTAAGTTCTTTTGCGTCCATTTCGAAGGCTTCCGTTTGTGTTTTGTGTATGATTTATGAAGGGGATTTTTTTCGGAGGGATTGATAAAATTACCACCCACTTCCGACACTGTTTTTAAATTATATGAAGCCTTCTGTTAGCGATTTGTTTAAACATTGGTTTAACAATGTTACATTTTTGTTATACAATTGTTATTTATTTGTTAAGGCGTTGTTTGAGGTCTTTCCAGTTACTCATTACTTCGAATTTTCGGGAGCGGTCGAAGTATAAGAAGTTGTGCTTGTCATAATCAATGTCGTTTTGCATGGCGTCACGCGCTCCCGTGCTGAATTTTTCAAGGGCGGCGAGTTCAGTCGCGCCTGCTTGTTTGAAAACAACTAAATGGTCTGCCGTGTCACGGATATAAATGTTAATGTCAGTAAATCGTCTTGTGACCGTCACGAGGTTAGAAAGCATGTAGTGGCGGCTGTCAACCCAAAATTTGCGCGCGTATTGGGGCATTTGCTTGCCGGCCGGAAACATTAAGTCAGCTTCGTCAAAAACGACAACGTCAAGGGCTTCCTTGAATCGTTTTTTGTTTTCAAGTTTGTTGCAGTTCGGGATGATGATTTTTTTAAGCGCGGCGTTCATTTCAGTGCTTAGCTTATCGAAATTGTCCTGATTTTTCGGGATGTATCTGAATTTCGCGTCAGTGTGTTCGCCTTGAGGGTCAAATAAGAAGCAGTAGTCATTATTTTCAACAAAAAGTTTGTTGACAAGGTAAGATTTGCCGCTTCCCTGCAGTCCGAAAACAGCCACCTTGTCGATTTTTTTACCGTATCCCATAAAATCACATCCAGCTGTTAAACATCTGTTCTAAAAGCGGTTTGTAAGTCTCTTCTTTCAGTTCTTTTAAAATCTCTGAAAGAGGCATGTCGCCCTGAAGTTCAATGACTTTCTCAACGCCTTCAGTCAGCTGTCTGTAAAGCGTTTCAAAATCCGGCCGAGGTTTAAGATTTTGTTCCGGCGTTTGTTCCGGCGCGGCGATCGGCGGCGTGATGGGCGCGGTCTGAGTTTGCGCCGGTTGAGTTTGTGCCGGCGCGGGTCCGGGAGATTTGCCCGGCGGCCGAGTGCCACCGCCACCACCGCCGCCTAAAATGGTGTTCTGAAAACGTTCCGGATGGTCGGCAAAATTCTCAATCAACTTCCCGATTGGTTTTTTCCATTCCGCCGGGACGATGTTATCGAGAATGCTTTCCTGTTCTGTCGTTGCCGTTTTTACGACTTCTTTAATCGTTCCGGAAGGCGTGAATTTGCCCGCTTCAGATTCAATCAAATCTTCAAATGTAAAGGTTTCAGGCATTAGTATCAGCTTCCTCATCAATGATTCGTTCTAAAAATTCATCAAGCGGTTTCAATAAGTCTGTTTTTTCAATCAGTTTCCGTTTATTGAATTCTTGTTTAAGTTCACCCAAAACGAGAATAAGGGCGTCAATAAATTCTTCATCAGTCATGTGTTCCATTTCTTTCCGCGCAATCGGTAAAAACATTTTAAAATTCATTTTCAGCACCGCATTTTTTACATTTTGTAAATTTTTCATCGTTCCGGTTTCCGCAACCGCCGCAAATGTAAACAGTTTTTTCTTTTTCTGCGGCTTTTTTTTGTTCGTCAAAAAGGTAAACGGGCTTAAAATCATCATTCGTTTCTGTTTCTGTGTTTTTCATGGTTTTTTCTCCACGGTCGCAAACGTTTCGTTCAATGTGTGTATTCAGTCTCTGTTTCGTGCTAAAGCCCTTACCGCAATAATCGCATATGTGCGCCATCATAACCGCTCCAAAATAATATTAACAATTGTATAACATAAGTGTTTCGGCGGGTTTCCCGTTGCCGTTTGCTGTTCTAAAATCGGTATCGGCTCCCACATCCTCAAAATCCCAATGTGGGCATAAAGCAAATTTCCGCATCCCAAAAACGGCACGGCGTCAGCCGCTGTCGTTTTTGCCAAATTTGTGCGGCAGAGAGGTGTAACCTTTTTATACCGGTTACGCATATAATAAAGCGGCAGAGAGGTGTAACCTTCTTTTTTTATAAAAAGAATCGAGAGCGGGCGAACTATTCAACTCATTTTTATAATAATTTTTTAGGGCGTTAAAATTGAAATTATTTAAATCTGCGCTTTACTTTCGCTAAACTTGTTACTGAGTAACAAGACGTTCTAAAAAGGTGTTTATCGCTATCGAAAATATTAAATTGAAAAAAAGTTAAAAACGTAATCGGGTGGTGCTTGTTACTGAGTAACAAGTTGGTAAAATGCTTGTTACTCAGTAACAAGTTGAACCAAAAAAAATAAAAAATGGCGGAAAAATATCCCTTTTAGAGAATTTTCCGACATAGGGCGGCTTTAGAACTCTTGAACCGTTATCTGAAGGTGTGCTTTGTTCGTTTTTAGTTTACCGCGGACGTATTTAAACGTATCAGGATGATTTCTACAGAGCTTTAATACAAATTTACGGGCTCCGCAGTGTTGTTTAAAGCCTAACATGTTTTTAATGTCTGTCATTGTGAAATCACGATTCCCGTTATTGATTTCTGAAACAAGGATTTCCACACGTTGTTTTTCTGTCGTTTTGACCGTAGCGAGCGCAATTATAACGCCCCCGTGGTCGGCGTGTAGCGAAGTTCAGACTTGTTGCGGCAGGTCGAGAATTTGAACGCCGGGTTGCGCCGGGCGAGCTCCCTCATATAGTCGCGCGCTTCTCTCCGATCGTTGAGGTAAAGCGCGGCGCGGATTTGTTCCGAGTTTTGAAAACCTTCCCTCTTGGTCACGGTTTCCGCAATTGTGATTCTCCAGTTATCGAATGTTAAAATTCCCATTGTTCCGCCTCTTTTAAAAATTTACATTGAAGCCGCCCGAGTGTGATTTTACGTTCAACTTGTTTAAGTTCGTTTTTTGAGAAAAATAAATCGGCTTCGGGTGGGAGTTTGTGATACCATTCGCTCATTCGTTAACATCTCCCGCAGTGAGTTCTTCGTTTTTGGCGGGAGCAGCGTTATAAAGATGTTGAATAGTATTTTCAACATCAGGAAGCTTTTTTAAAACTTGACGTATTAAGGCTCCGTTGCAATTCATTGACATGTTAAAATCAAGTCCTTCCGGCTCCGCTTTGAATGTTAAAATGAGAAAGCCGGCCGGTTTGAGAAAAACAGGATTAGACGAAGTCATTTACATCACCTGATTTTGTAAAACAGACAGTATAGGATGTTTCCTTTTGGCCGTCTTTGAAAAGGAGATTTTCGACAAGAGAGGGCTTAACTCTCCTTTCGTTCAGATTGCACCCTGTCAGCTTGTGACCGTTTTTTGTCATCGCGGCGATGAGCGGAGCGACTTCGGCAGCGTCAACTTTCCGCAACTGGATGTGAGAATCCATTTAAATCACCGCCTGAACCACGCACGGGAGACCTGAATAAGGGTCAAACTAAAGAACGGCGGGGGGGTTAACACCCCCGTTTTCATCGTCATCTTTTTCAAAAACGGTAACGTCTGCCGTTTCTTCTGTGATTTTGTAGGAATCTGTCTCTTCCGCTTCTGTTTTTTCGGGTTTGAAAAAGGAAACGTGTTTGTTCAGTGCTTTTTTGACGTTTTGCCAAAATTCCGCTTCCGCTTCTTGTTCTTTCAGTTGTTTTCGAAGTCGTCCGCATTCGTTTGCGGCGTCGGCGAAGTTTTCATGTGCGTTTGAGAGCAGGTCGTTAAAATAGTCTTCATCGAAGCTTTCCGCTTCGCTTTTTGAGTTTGTTGTAACCATGTTGTAACCTCTGATTGTCTAAATCAGGTTTTAATCAGTGCGTCTAAACACCGATTAATTAATAATCCGCAATAAAATATAAATAGTTATGTCTCATTTTATGAAATGTATGAGGCTCAGACAGCCGTCTAACTGTTGTAATGATTCTTATTACTGCCGTCGTTTTCTGTTGTAACCGCGGCGGCGGATAAAAATTATTCGAGCCTCAATCACACTTATAAAAAAGCCGTTTAAAACAGGTGGGTTCAAATCCCGCAATTAGCTGTTAAAACAAATGTTGATAAAAGAAGCATATATGTAGAATTATTTTGCATTGAAGCTATAGCCCATAAAATGGCTGTTTTATTTATAAAGGAGTTTGATATACTTCTTAGAAAATATGAGGATTATTTTAAAAAAATCGGATTTAAAATTTATTATTTAATTCCTCTTGTCCACAAAAATAATTATAATGACCAGTTGGATAATTATAATTTCGAAGCTTATATTCCAACTTTGTTACCCTTATTAACTGGAGATAATATTTACCCCACAAAATTAGTATTTTCAAGAGAATTAATACAAAATTCGGTTGATGCAATTGCCGTCCGCGAAAACAAATCCAATGAAATTTTTTCTAAAAAAATAATTATTGAATTAGGTATTGATGAGTCCAAACGCCGTTATTTTAAAATTATTGATAGCGGGTCTGGAATGGACAGGTATTCAATTGAACGCTATTTCACAAGTATTGGGCGAAGTTTTTATTCAGATGACGATTATGAAGATCTTGGAATTTATTACAAACCAATTAGTCAGTTTGGTATCGGATTTTTATCATCTTTTATGGTTTGCAAAGAAATTGATGTAGAAACAAAATATTATACTGCAGACAAAGAGTCATTGAAATTACACATTCCAAATTATGATGGATGTTTTTTTATTGAAACTTGTCGTTCTGAATTAGATGTTGGGACAAGCATTAAATTGTATTTAGACTGTGATTTGGAATTCGAAGAAATCATTGAATATATCTCAAAAATAATTCTTGATTTAAGATATGACCTCCAAGTCATAAATTTTGATAAAAATATTTTCGATATACCCGCTCATAACATCCGTTCTAAATCAAATGAGCTTCAATTTTTTGTTCCATTTGCAGAAGATGGAACTCTTATAAATCTACCTTATATTGGGATAGCTTCAGCAATTGAAAATTCTAAATATGGATTGTTAATACAAAAACACAATCCTAAAATTCAAGGTTCAAATTTAATTTTAAATGCAGGGATTTTAGTAGAAAATGCTTCATTGAATTCAATTTTTTGTAAAAATGAAGATTTAAACTATAAGCATAGTAATTTTAAAGGGCTTAATGAAGAAAATGGGGCATATACTGATATTATTTTAAATTTCCCATCTAATTGGATACAAATTGATGTATCAAGGGAAAATATAACAGAATTTTCAAATTTTATAACACAATCTGAAAAAAACTCGACAGATATCGGATATTCAATTGCAGAAGTATTATCTTCTCAAATTTCTGAATTTTTAGAGCATAGTAAAACAAACGAAATTACTTCTCCTGTAATTTATATCGAAGAAATAATTCGTTATGCGATTAGTTTCTGTGGTTCAACTAATCCGTGCTATACTAAACTTCTAAACTTAACATATATTGTAAATATTGTTTTTACCTCAAATGGCATTTTATTTGAAATTGTTCATGCTTCCGTACATCCGGATTTAAAAAAGGACACCATTGGCGTTTCATGTGAAAATGATATAGCTTTCTCCGAACGAATTATAAGACGTGAATCCATGTTGAAACTTTGTGTAAATTCTCTGCTTCCAGTGGAAGGGGTCTCAAGTTTTATACTTAATAAATTTGGAAATTATTTTACAAAAAAAATGATTTCAAATCCAGGAATTTATGATCTTATAAAAAGTATAATCCTATCCAAGTCAGGTTCAGGGTTTAATTCTCGTAAACTACTCGAAATCGCCGCTCCAATTGATGGAGTTGAAGAAAACTGGAATGAGATTGATGGGATGTTAGAAGGTAGTATAGCATTAGAAAGTTTAGCTTTCTCACTTTTAATGTTACCTAATGAAATTACCTCTAGAGACCCAGAAGATGTTTCGTTTGTACAATTAATTGAAAAAACTTTAATGAAACGTCTTAGCATAAGTGATGTGGAATGTGGAAATAATATAATTCTAATCAAGTATGATGACCTTGAAACTTATGTTAAATCCTTATTTGTTTCAACTTAAAAGTATTTATATGAAAAACAGCATTAACAAAAACGTTGACTCACGCTGTGAGCAGTTCATTATTTTTCATGCCCGGTTAGTCTAGCGGTAAGGCGGTGGTCTCGAAAACCACTTCTTCTTCGAAGAGCGCAAGTTCAAATCCTGCATCGGGCGCTATTTTCATTTTTATTGTTTTTTCATTTTTCCCGATTTTTTCCGTCGCGTCTTTTTTCATTCCAAGAACGTTTATATAGACCCGCATTCATAAATTCATTTGAATGTCTCGAGATGTCCTTGTCGATCAGACAATTGAAGTGCTCCGGCACGCGGGGTTTTTGGTCTCTGACCGTTGCGATATCCGTCCCCGAAGTTTTGATATCGCCGCGCGCCGAGGGGAAACCTTGCTTTTATGCAAAATTTTACTCAATCTCGACGGCTTACCAGAGGAGACGGCGAATGAAATGCGCGTTTTGTCTGAAATCCTCGGCGGAACGCCGCTTGTCATCGGCGAAAAAACGCGTGACCGGCCGCTTGAAGACAACGTGATTTACATGCGGTATAAAATCACGGCCGTCAACATCCATACATTTTATGATTATTTTATCGAGGGCGTCCCGCCGTTGGTTTCGGCATCTCCGGGAGGCCTTTATGTCCTGATTGACGGCAGCGCTCTTAAAGAGGCGCGGCTTGAAAACGATATGTCGCTCGGATCGCTTGCCGGCGTTATCGGCGTTTCCCGCCGCACAATCAGCAAATACGAAGAAGAAGGAATGCACGCGTCGGTCGATACTGTTTTAATTCTCGAAAATTTGTTTCAAGTCGAATTGGCGCAGGCGATTGATATTTTGGCGCCCGTTCCATTAATGAATCAAAAAACGGCGGCGGATTCGTCTCCCACGAGTCCGGCGAAAGTCGGCGGTTCGATTTCCGGAGAAAATAAGCCGCCGAGTTCGGAAACGGTAGCAGAAGATGAATTATTGACTTATGTTTCAACGCTCGGATTTGACGTGAAAGAAACCGCTCACGCGCCTTTTCGCGCCGTTTCCAAAGATAAAAACTCCGTCATCCTCACCGGCGTCAGCAAATACAACGTTTCCGCGCTGAAGCGCGCGCATTTGATGAGCAGCATCTCCGACGTTTTAAACACAGACTCCGTTTTCCTGATCAACGGCAATTCTAAAGTTAAATCCGTTGAAAGCACCGCTTTTATTGAGAAAAAAGAACTTGTTCGAATGAGCGGGCCCGAAGACCTGATTGAGACGATTGAAGAGCGCAAAATTCCCGAGAAAAGATAAAATTCGGGAAGAGCTAAAATTTTCCTGATCGTTTATTTAAAAAAAAGATAAAATAAAGCGGTTTTCCGCTCCGTTTTTGTTTTTATTCGTTTTTGTTTTCTTCAATTTCTGTAAAAACGCAGGACGTTTTTCATTATTTTTTGAATTGCAGCAACTCGCGCGCAGCGATGCGGTCAGAAGGCGGCGGAAACGGAAAAACGGTAAGGCAGCCGTGCCCGCGTTCGCGAAGCGAACGGCTGCCATAAAAATGAGCAGATACATGTTATGAGGCAGATACAATTAAAAAGACACATGCGGCAAAGATACATACAAAAAAATGAACTAAAAACGGCTGATTCATTTTTGCTGTATCGGCCGGGTACGAATCCGCTTATTTTCGCTTCCTCATTTCATTCGTAATCGGAAATAAGCGGGCGGTTAATTCGGGTTTTATTTTTAATTCAAAACTGTTTTCAGTTTTATTTTTTCAGCAAACATCAGACCCCGGTTTCAATTCCTGATCCGGCATCAAAAGGGAAACGCTGCCGCTGCCGTCATCGGCCGCTAATATCATGCCCTGCGATTGAACGCCGCACAACTTCGCCGCTTTTAAATTCACGATAACGCAAACGGTTTTGCCGACAAGATGTTCGGCTTCATAATACGCGCGGATGCCCGACACGATCTGTCTCGGCGTTTCTTCGCCGACATCGACCATTATTTTGTAAAGCTTTGTCGATTTCTCAATAATCTCGGCGGAAAGGATTTTTCCGACTTTTATCTGAGCTTTAAAGAAGTCATCAATCGTAATTTCAGGCAATAACGCCGATTCATTTGTATTTTCCCCGTCCATTTTCTCACCCGCGGCACAAGCGCATTTCGGCGCTTTGTCTTTGCTACCTTTTTCTTTCTTTGAATCTTCCAATACTTTTTCTTCGTCCGGAACCAAACCGGCTTCCTTCATTGCAGAATGAACGCGCTTTTTGGCGATTTCATCCATTTCCGCAATCTTGTCGTTTTCCAATTTTGTGAACAAGATTTCAGGCGTCCCGAGTTTTGATTCCGGGACCAGCGGAACAAGCGCCTCCTCATACAAAGTGTCGGCCGCATTCCCTTTCAGACCGAGCTGTGTCCAAGCCTCCTGCATTTTGCCGGGCGTCACCGGTTCAAAAAGAACGGTCAGCGCTTTCACAAGCTGAAGACAATTGTACACCACTTCGCCGCATTTCTCTTTATCTGTTTTGATCAGAGCCCACGGTTCGTGAGACTGGAAATACGTGTTGGCGTAAGAAGCGAGTTCCATCACGGTATCCGAATATTTCTTAAATTCGTATTCTTCCATCGCTTTGACAGCCTCAGTCGTCGTTTGTTTGATCTTTTCCAGAATTTCCGGTCGCGCCGTTCCGTTCGGGACCGCGCCGAAATTTTTGAAAGCGAACAAAAGGGATCGATAAAACAAGTTTCCGAGAACGGCCACAAGTTCCGAATTGATTTTTTCCTGAAGCATCTCCCAGCCGAAATTGAGTTCTTTCGTATGGGATGTATAACAGGCTAAATAAAAGCGGAGCAAATCCGGATGGAATCCCCGGTCTAAATAATCCTCTCCGACCCAAACGACATATCCGCGGCTTTTGGAGAATTTTTTATCTTCAATTTTTACCATTCCGGAAGCCACGACATCCGTCGGCAGGGCGTATCCCGCGCCTTTCAGCATCGCCGGCCAGAAAATACAATGATGGTAGACAATATCGCCGCCGATAAAGTGGACGATTCGGGAGTTTTGTGAGTTCAAAGTCCCATCCGTATTGTTTTTCCAGAATTTTTCCCACGAATCATTACCGTCTTTTGCCCACTCCTCGGTAAAGGCGATGTAGCCAATCGGCGCGTCCACCCAAACATAGACAACAAGTCCGTCCGCATTCGGAAACTTGACGCCCCAATCCATATTCCGAGTAATGCACCAATCTTCCAGACCCTGCGCCACCCAGCCTTTGGCGTAGTTGACGGCATTATCCGTTCCGTTAAGTGTTTCCAAATATTCCTTTAAGAAACCGTCAAATTCCGACAATTTGAAGAAACGGTGCTCTTGGCTTCTGTATTCCGCCGGATTTTTACAGACGGCGCATCTGGGGTCAATCAATTCTCCGGGATAAAGCGGTTTTTTACATCCTTGGTCACATTCATCGCCGCGCGCAATGGCGCCGCAGTGCGGACACACGCCTTCCACATAACGGTCCGGCAGGAAGCGGTCACAGCGCGGGCAGTAAGCGATATCAATATTCTTGGAATAAACATAACCGCCGTCAATGAGCTTTTGAACGATTTCAGTGGTTCTGATATGGTTTTCCTCGTCATCGGTTGTGCCGTACGCGTCAAAACGAATGCCCATACGCGTAAAAATATCCGAGAAATGTTTGTGATAAATCGTCACAAGTTCTTTCGGGGTGATGCCTTCTTTTTCGGCGTTGACGACAACCGGCGTTCCATGCGTGTCGGAGCCGCAAATGAAGACCACTTCTCGCCCCTGTTTTTTTTGGGAGCGGACATAAATATCCGCCGGCACATAAGTGCGCATGTGACCGAGATGTGCCATTCCGTTCGCGTACGGAAGTCCGCAGGTGACAATCATCGGTTTTGTGTCTTGATTCATTTCGTGATTCCTCTGTCTATTTTTTGAATAATTCTCTTTCTCGATAGGAATTGCTATGAAGTTCTCCGGAATATATCAAATTTTGTATAATCAACAGGGAAATTTTTAATACTAAATCGCCTTGTTTTCCTTGCTCAATTTTATACAGGAGGAGTGAATAAAAATGACTCAAAATCATTCGGCGGACCCGTCCCCTTCCGGATCAGCCTACAAACCGTATTACAGTTACTCGCATGAAGAAGATCCGAAAGAAACTCTCTCAGAAACCGCCCCGCAGGCGTCATCCGCGCCGAAACCCGCCCCCGCCGCGGCGAATCCGGTCCGCCGGCCGCAGGCGCCGCCAAAGAAAAACTCCAATCGCGGTTTTTGGATCGTCACGGGTTTCGTCCTTATCTTTTTCATTTTCATTTCCGCGATTTACCTCGCGGCGGACGGATCATCCGGTTTCGGTGCCGGAAACAAAGTTGCCGTCATTCATATCGACGGTCCCATGTACACCGGCGACTATCCTTACGGTTCAGGCGTCGCGGGCTCGGATTCCATTTGCGACCATATTCGCGCTGCCGTTGGCGATGGAAGCGTCAAAGCCATTGTTTTAAGAATCAACAGTCCCGGCGGCACTCCCTCCTGTTCTCAGGAAATCAATATGGAAATTCAGCGCGCCCGCGACAGCGGCATTCCCGTCGTCACTTCTATGGGCGATCAAGCGACCAGTGCCGCTTACTATGTGGCATCGCAAACCGATTATATTTACGCCAGCCCCGGGACATCAACGGGTTCCATCGGCGTTATCTTCAGTCTTGCCGACAATTCTTCCGCTTATGAGCAAGAGGGTGTCGCCATCACTGTTGTCAAAAGCGGCGAAATGAAAGATATAGGCTCCGACCACCGCGGAATGACGGCGGAAGAAAAAGATTACTTGCAGCATATCGTTGATGTCAGCTTCAACACTTTTGTGAATGATGTCGCAAAAGGCCGCAACATGACGCGTGAACAAGTTTTAGAACTGGCCGACGGCAGACTTTATGTCGGTGAAGACGCTTTAGAGAACGGGCTCATTGATGATTTCGGCAATCTTTATGACGCTGCCGACAAGGCGGCGGAATTGGCGGGAATCGGCAGTTACACCCTTTATGAGTCTGATACGATGACGCTGTCTTCTCTGCTGTTCTGAAGTTTCAATCCGAACGGAGATATTTCCGTTCATTTTTTATTTTTTCATTTTTTTTCAAATACGAATCTAAAAATAATTTGCCGTTCTTTTTGACGCTTTGATGCTGATTGGAATTGATGACACGGATTCAGACGCGGGCATGTGCACAACGTATTTGGCGGCGCTTTTGGCGGACGAGCTGAAAGCTTTCGGCACTGTTGACGGCTTTCCTTATTTAATTCGGCTGAATCCGACGGTTCCGTATAAAACGCGCGGCAACGCGGCTCTCGGACTCAGCGTTTCTTTATTTGATGAAACGCCGGAAACAAAAAGAGAGATAATCACCCTTGTTGCCGATAAAATCCATGAATACGCCGATCTCTCCTGTGAAAAAACAAACCCCGGCGCGGTTTTTATTTTCAGCGGTTCTTACAATTCCTTGCGCCGTCCTCTGGGCGCGGTTTTTAAAAAAGCGGTGACCGATGTTATTGAAATTGAAGAAGCGGCCGCGCTTTTAAATCAATTTGAGGCGGAATTTCCGGAGGACATCTTTCATTTTTCATTGAAAAACGGCCGCGGACTCATCGGTTCTCTTGCGGCCTGCGGCGCGGTGCTCAGCGGCAGCCGCGATTCGACATTTGAATATTTGGCTTACCGTCTTCCGAAAAATTGGGGAAGCTGCGGCGGTCCTCCCCGTTTCGTTGATTTTGAAAGTCTGATTTCGGCCGACCGAAATACCGCGCCTGAAACTTGGGACACGGTCGATTACGATAAAAAAACGAAACCGTTTCCTGTTTGCGTTCCTCGCGGCAATGATCCGGTTTTGTTCGGCATCCGCGGTGAATCTCCGGAAGCGGTTCAAAAGGCGGCCGAATCCGTTATTTCCGAGGAAATCGAACGGTTTCAAATTTTTCAAACCAATCAGGGAACGGACGCTCATCTGATTTTCACGGATTCCGTTTTAGAAATGCGGCCGCTTCATTCCTATATTTTGGAAGGGACCGTCTGTTCAAAAGCTGAAACAACGGAAGGCGGCCATGATATTTTCAAATTGAAAGATTCCGGCGGCGCGCTTTTAGAATGCGCCGCTTATGAGCCGACCGGAAATTTCCGGCACGTCATTCGGGAATTGATTCCGGGCGACAAAATCCGCGTTTACGGCAGTTTCAAAAAAGAAACGCTGAATCTTGAAAAAATCAAAATTTTGAAACTCGCCGGCGATTTCAAACTCGAAAATCCAGCTTGTTCAAACTGCGGCAAACGCATGGAGTCGGCAGGGGGCGGACAAGGATTCCGGTGCAAAAAATGCAAAACGACCGCAGCGGACAAAATCAAGACACCCGTTCCTCGAAAAATCCGCGCCGGATATTATGAAGTGCCGCCGTCGGCGAGAAGACATTTGTCAAAACCGCTGATCCGGTATTCAAAAGAGGCGTTGGAATTTTAATTTTTTTGGGATTTATTATTTTTTGTTTCATGTTGAAAATACTCAATTTGGTAATAATCAATTCGAATTATATTAACGTATATATTTATTATATTTTATATATATTTTTGCCATTATATTCATATGCCAAATCTGTCATTAAATATGATGGTTAATACTGTCTCGAAATATTTGAGTTGAGTATATGAATTTCAAACAAATTTCCGCTCTTTTAATCGTATTGATGATTTTAACACCCTCTTTTTCTTTTGCTGCCGAATCGAATTCTTCAGATTCAACGAACA
>JAITUZ010000054.1 GCA_031286065.1 Candidatus Methanimicrococcus odontotermitis
AAGAAAGTTTGAAATCGGGCGCGAATCCGCCGAAACTAAAATCGGTCCCGCAAGAAGCAAGAATATCGCGACGCGCGGCGGCAACAGAAAAGTCAGACTTCTCAGCGAACGGTTTATCAATGTCACGGATTCCAAAACCGGCGAAACCCGCCGCGCAACCGCTGAAAAAGTGACAGGCAACCCCGCGAACAAACACTATATCAGACGTAACATCATGACAAAAGGAACGGTCGTCAGAACCGACATCGGTCTCGTGAGAGTCACAAGCCGCCCCGGTCAAGACGGCGTCATCAACGCGGTCCTTTTAGAAGAACAGCAGTAATTTTTTTAAATTATCCGTTCTTTCTTTTTTTATTTATCGCATTATATTAACTTGACTATTTCCATATGCCATTACTGCACACTGTAAATCTTATTGTCAAGCAGTGAGTATACAATATATTTACCCTTGTTCTATTAATTCATTGATGGAATTCTGCCAAGGTGATGTATATGAACAGAAATATAATGAAATTGTCTTTCCTCCTTTGTCTTGCGCTTATCGGAATGTTGCTTCCGGTTTATGGAGCAGAAGATATTCGTAAATCCGATACCTTTGGAATATGAAGAAGTTCTTAAAATAGTTGATAAAAAAACTGCGGCAAATCCTGATTTATTAAATGAACTTTCAAAACAAGACGATATCTTAGCGGTTTACGGGACAATTCCGGAAAAGAGCGGCGGCGCTGAATCTTATGAATGGTGGTTAACGCTCGATTCTGTTGCTCAATCTATCTCGGAAGGTAAAGAATTGATGAACTCTCCGTATTTTTCAGGCATTGGCGCACATACGGATGGCTATCTTTATATCCAAATTTTAGATGAATATAAAGATTTTGTAAAAGATGAAGATTTGGAATCAATGAAAAAAATCGTTGATAAGTATGCGGAAATGCAAAACATCAAAGATGTTCCGCTGGCTTTTGAAATAGTACCGCGCGCTATGCCGTTTGCGGCAAATCCAAATTCATATGTTGAAAATCCGTCAGACGGCCTTCATATTGAAGCAAATATGATTGGGGAAATCCTTGATCTGATAAGAAAGGCATGGTTGCCGGTGCACATGTCTTCCGGTTCACTTCCAAACTTGTATATCAATCTGTTTTTGGAATAAGTTCATATTTGCTTGGAACACCAACCGGTATGAATGCTTCTATAAGATATGGACGCTTCTCTTCCTCTATTTTGCACAAACCGAAAAGAAAAATATCCATGTCTCAAATACGCTCTGAAATTATATCAAAAATGAAAATAAAATGAACACGCGGGTCCGGCGAGTAAGCTCCCTTCTGTTTTTGTACTCTCAAAGAACATTCTTATCTTTGATTCATCAATTTCTTGAAATGTACGGCGGCATTCGGCTTTGCGTCTTTTCATATCAGGCGCGCTTTCAAATCAAATGCGTTCTCCTGAAATCAACTTGCACCTGCGGGGTTTTACCGTTGCATCCGTACGCCGCGCGCCTCAGTTTTTCACATCATCGCAAAACACGGCTCGGTATCGTTTCTGTGCCATAGCCTTGACTCTCGCCAAATGTTCTTCACAAACATCCGCAAATTTGAAAGAGGGTGGGGAGACTTTCCTCAGGAATTTGAAATTCCCGCAGCCGCCCTGCCGCTCCCGCGTTCTTTAAAAAAGGTCGGCGTGATATTTAAGAATTCTCTTTGTTTCAAAGAGAAGCGTTTAATGAGCCGTTTTGTTTTTCTCTTTCAATTCATCATCGTGAATGACTTTTTTTCCTTTCGCTGTCGGAACCACCGTCAATTCCGCGTTTTCAAAAGGAGCGGTCAGCGGATCGGCTTCGGCGATTCTGTCCATCGTCACCGCAAGCGCCGCCACTTCCGAGTGCGGCTGATTGCCGACGGCGACGTTCCAATCCGCCAATTCGTAAATTTCGCCGGGCACTTTTTCGGCGCCGACAATAATCATCAGCCTGCTCTGCTTTTTCAGATCCGAAACCGCATCGGGCAGATTGATTCCGTACATGGATAAGTGGCAGACTTTTCCGCCTTCCGCTTGCCATTTCTTGATTTCTTTTGTCATCTCAACATTGTTCCGGACATAAAAATCGCCGCCCCAGCGGCTTGTCATCTCTTCGATATTGTCCGTTATTTTTTGGTCGTCAGATGCCAGAAGCATGCCGTTTGCGCCGAACGCGCGGGCGGTCAGGCCGACATGCGTTGTGATCCGCTTGTCTCTTTCGGGGCGGTGACCAAGTCTTAACACAATGATTTCTTTTCTCATTTTTGTCTCCCCCGATTCTTCTTTATTTTTTTGTGAAATTTTATTTTCTTTTTATTTTTGGAATTAACAGAAATACCAATCATAACACTGCATAACATTTAAATGAGTATTGCTTCATTTTATATGCGTTGAAATTTTAAACCGTTCATTTTATAATTATAATGCAACATAATATTTGTCAGTGTCTAAATTATTATTTAATCAATCAATTATATTTTTCAGTCAACATAATAATATTTAATTTTATGATTTTCTGGAAACTGCAAAAAAAACGGAGAGACTCTCTTGGATCTTGAAATATTTACGCGTCATATGGATTCGGTCATACGCCGTTATCGGGTGATTTATTCTCTGATAGAATTCATGGCAATCTCTTTAATCATTCTTTTGATTGCCATCTTTTTCAATATCGGTGACATCTTCAAACTCATTCCGCTGACGGAGCCTTACGTCGGTTTATCGCCGGACATCCCGTTCTTTACCGTCAATTATGAAACAATTTTCCTGTTCATTATTGTTTGTCTGCTCTCTCTTTTAATTTTGGAGCTGGTGAAAAAGAACACCAAAAGAATTTATTTACTTCTTAACAAAACACCGCCGAAACGCCAAAAATCCCGCGATATCGTGGAAAACACATATCCCGAGCTGAAAGACCGTTTGAAGACGGCGTATGATTCTCGGAACGCAGCTTCCGGAAATCTTATCGCGGCCGAGCTCAATACTTCCGTTTCAAATGACGTGGAAAGCATTTCCGCTTCAGACCTGATCGACAAAAAGCGCATCGGGTACGGTTTAGCCTCGATTCTTGTTTCTTGTCTCCTTTTGGGCGCTGTCTTCTTTACGGGATTCACCGCTCCTTTTTCTCCGGGTGACATTTATAACAGATTCCCGAACGGTACAATCATGCAGCCGCCGATTGATGAAAATACCTCTTCCAATAATTCTTCCAGCATCCCGACGGAAGCGCCGCCAATCGCCGCGGAACCCGGAGTTGATATTGATATTACATTGCCGCCCGGCGCGGGAACCGGTCCCGGAGACATGCTTGAAGGCAATGAAAGCAACTTCACGCCGTCAGACCCCCTCCCGCCTGAGAGTTTAAGTTCGAATCATTTTTACGACACATTGCCGGCCGGCTATGAAGATGTCGTAAAAGACTATTTCAGGAAATTGGCTGAAAACAGCTGATTTCATTTTTATTTTCATTCATTCATCAAATACATTTAATCTACAGATAATAATCGTATACAGAGGAAAGTAAAATGGACCAGGAATACAACGAAACGTCTTACCGCTATTCAAATTCAGATGACAGAGAATTCGTGCCGGAGCCATACGCAGAAACGGCGGCCGTTGATCCTGTCCGCTCCGAAACATTTGAGCCTGCCGCCGATCCGGAACTTTTAAAAACCTATACCAACGCGCACAAAATCTTTACAACGCTTTTTGATGAAATCGGCAAAGTCATTGTCGGTCAAAAAGAAGTCATTGAAGAAGTCATGATCGCGCTTTTATGTAATGGCCACGCTCTTTTGGAAAGCAACCCCGGTCTTGGTAAAACTTTAACGATCTCAACCATTTCAAAAGTGGTTGACCTTTCTTTCAACCGTGTCCAGTGTACGCCCGACTTGATGCCGGCCGACATTACCGGAACCACAATCGTGGAAGAACACGGCGGCAGCAAAACATTCCGTTTTGAACAAGGGCCTGTTTTCGCTAATATCGTTTTAGCGGATGAGATCAACCGCGCTTCCCCAAAGACGCAGTCCGCGCTTTTAGAAGCCATGCAGGAAAAGCAGGTTACCGTTGCCGGTCACACTTATCCGCTGGACAAACCGTTTTTCGTTTTGGCAACGCAGAACCCGATTGAGCAGGAAGGAACTTACCCGCTTCCGGAAGCCCAGCTCGACCGTTTCCTCTTAAAGATCCTTGTTCCGTATCCGGATTATGATGAAGAGATCGAGATCGTCAACCGATACACAGCTCAGTCTTCACCCGAGACGTCGCGCGGCATTTCTAAAGATACTTTGATGAATCTTCAAAAATTAACGAAAGATGTTCCCATCGCTGATGATTTAAAAGACCGAACCATTCGGTTGGTTATTCAAACGCGTGACGGCGGCGCAATCGAATACGGCGCGTCTCCGCGCGCGTCTATTGCAATCATTTTAGCCGCCAAAGCCCGTGCGCTGATCCGCGGCCGCAATTATGTCGCGGAAGAAGACGTTATTGCCATGTCTTATCCGGTTTTGAGGCACAGGATCATTCTCAGCTTTGAAGCGGAACGCTCCGGCGTAACGCCCGATGACGCGATTGAAGATCTTCTGATTGAATCCGGTTTCTTAAAACCCAAGCCGCAGGAAAACGAATCTTCCGGCCTTCGCTCCAAACTGCCGTTCGGTTCCAAGAAATAATTTTTCAGCCGAAAAATCAAGTATCGATTGGTAAAACCCTTTATGCTGAACAATCATGGCTGAAACAAAACATAATTTAGATATCGAGTTTCTCAGACAGCTGGACCGCTACAACATGGCGATTCGAAAACGCGTGTCCGCCGTTTACGCGGGAAACCGTCCGTCAACGCGTATCGGAAAAGGCATTGACACGGTCGGCTACCGTGAATATTATCAAGGCGACGAAATGAAGGATATCGACTGGAAAGCTTATTCCAGGACGGAAAAACTTTATGTCCGCCAGTTTGAAGAAGAAAAAACGCTGACGGCTCATATTTTATTGGACGCCAGCAAAAGCATGGATTTTCCGGATGGCGGCGTCAAAAAATATGAGTATGCCGCGATGATGGCTTTAGGAATCGCTTATACGGTTTCCCGCAAAAACGATAAATTCGCGATTTCGACATTCAATGAGCATCTTGACATCAACGCCCCCAAACGCGGTATGAGGTATCTTCTTGAATTGACTGACCGTTTGGCGTCATTGGAATTAAACGGAACGACCGATTTGGATGTTTGTACGCATAAATATGAAAAAATGATTAAGTCTCGTTCTCTTGTCGTCATTATTTCCGATTTTATGGAAGATCTGAAACATATCGAATCTTCGATTCACCGCCTTTCCGGAAACGATTTGATGCTGATTCAGGTTTTGGACCCGTTTGAAAAGCATTTGCCGATCCGAGGCGATTCCAGATTTTTTGATATGGAATCCGGCGATGAAATGAAAACTTATTTGAGTGATTCTTTCCGTGACAATTATTTGAAAGAATTGGGAACGCACAACGCGGCGATTGACGGAATTTGTAAAAAGGCAGGCGCCGCGTTCTATTCATTTACAACGGAAGCGTCTGTGTTTGATTCGTTTTTGCAGATCATTGACAGGGGTGCGTAATATGGCGATTGCAGATTCATTGGCTTTTCTCCCTTTTATCTTACCTCTGGCGTTACTTGGTCTTCTGTCGGTCATTCCGCTGATTATCCTGTACATGCTTCTTCCCAAACCGTTTAAAGTGAGCATGCCTTCGGTCATGTTTTTAATGAAAGTGGAAGAATCCCGCGAAAAAATTTATTCTTCAATCACTAAAATTGTCCGCGACCCGCTTTTTATTGTGCAGCTGTTTGTTCTCATTCTGCTGGCGGTTGCCGCGGCCGGTCCGTACATCGTCTCCTATGACACGCTGAGCGACAAAAACACGGTGATTATTATTGACGGTTCTGCCAGCATGCAAGCCGGCGACCGCTTCGGTGAAGCGCAGCGTGACGCTTCGCGTTATCTCAGTCAGGTCAATACCGTTATTTTGGCGGAATCCGCTCCCGTGATCGTTGCTGAAAACGTCAGCGCGGCGGAAGCGGAGCGAACGATACAAAGCTTGTCCTCTAAAGCGGTGACAGCGGATCTCGGTTCCGCCATGTCTTCGGCCGCCAGTCTTCTTTCCGCGAAAGGCGGTTCTATTTATGTTTTATCCGACTTTACTTCCTGGAGCGGACTGAATCCGCTGGAAGCGAAAAATCTTCTCGGCAGCGGGTTGGACGTGACTTTTGTTCCGTACGGAACAACGACCGCCAATAATTTGGCGGTTATTAACGGTTATTTGGAAAAATCCAACGGAACTTACAATTACTATTTCATGGTCCGCAATTATGATACGGGCGTAAAATCCGTTTACGCGAACGTGACAACGACACTGCCAAACGGGTCGACATTGGTCTACACGCCGCTGACCGTCACTGTTCCCGGCGACGGCGTTGAAACATTCTCTTTCAAAAATGTCCGCCGGGGGACCACTGAAATCCGATTGATGACTGATGACGCGATCCAATCTGATAATTACGCTTATATTTCTATTCCGGGCACCCAATCCGCGGATGTTCTTTACGTTTCGGATTCCGGCGGCTCCGTGGAAACACTGCCGTCTCAAATCTCTCTTTCCTTGATCCCCGAACTGACGGTGACAAGCGTCACGGAAGTTCCCGAAGCGGTTTCCATGAATTACAGCTTCGCCGTTGTGAATATGGGAGATCGGGTGCTGACGGGACCCGAAGTTGACGCGCTGCATACTTACGCGGTCAACGGCGGCAAGGTGGTGTTTGTCGCCGGCCGATATCTGGAAGCGGCCAACCAAACGGTTAATTTGTCCAAACTGCTTCCCATCCATGTCAATGAAACCGTTACCCGCATTGACGGCACTCAAATTTATACGGCCAACAATGATTTCACAAGCGGCTTGGATTTAAACAGCGTTTACGTGAAAACGTATTTGAATGCTGAAACCCGCAATCTGACGGCGACCGCTTATCTCGTCATGACAACAGACGGCGTTCCGATCATCGCATACAGTTCGTACGGCAACGGAACGATTTTCTATTTCGGATTGGATGATCATTCCGGAGAAGACGCGTGGAATAACTTCGCCAGTTTCCCGGCTTTCCCTGTCTTTTGGATCCGCGTCGCTGATTATTTTGCAGGCATCGGTGACATTTCTGAATACAATGTGAAAGCAGGAACGATCCAAACCTTATCTTCGGATATAGAAATTCTGACGCCCGGCGGCAAAATGACAACAAACCGCGTTTTGTTTGACACGGTCGGCGTCTATACGATCGGTCCAAAGAAAGTTGCCGTTAACATGTATAACGATAAAGAGTCCAACACTTTGTCGCCGCGCCTGCAGGGACTTGAAAACGCCAACGAAGGCGGCGAATTGCCGGTACAGTATGAAATCAAGACGAATCTTTTCTACATTTTCGCGATATTGGCGGCACTGCTTATGATATTGGAACTTTATTTGCTCCGAAAACGGGGGGATATTTAAATGTATTTTAACATGCCGATTCTGCTGCTTTTGCTTATCCCGATCATTTTGATTTCCGTTTATTTTTTCAAAAAAGCTGTCGGAAGGAAGCAAAAGCTTCTTGTCAGTTCACGCTCAGTGATTGCGGTTATTTTAATTATCGCGCTGTCTAATCCGATTTTGTTTATGACCGTGACGCGGACCGACACCAATCCGGATATGGCGCTTGTTGTTGACGATACGTTAAGCGTCGGATACTTTTCAGAAGGCGCCGGTCAAGAGCTTTATGAGCACTTTTCGGACAAATTCCAAATTAAGTATGATACGTTTACCGGAAATATGACGCCTCTGGGTGAAAAAATCATTCAGTACGCCGACGGCAGGAATCAAATCATTTTGGTGTCTGACGGAAACAGCAACTACGGAAAGACACTGGAAGAAGGCATTGATGTCGCTCTTTCAACAAATACAACCGTCTCAGCCGTCATACCGGCTTTGGAGCGCAATGATCTGAGCATTGAGATCACGGGCGATAAATCCGTCATTTACAGCAATGTTCAGGAGTTCGGCGTGACCGTCCGCCAAGCGGGCGATGCCAATATCACTGGTACTTATGTTGTCAAACTAAACAACAATACGATTCAGAGCGAAACGTTTACGATGACCGACGGCGAGCGGGAAAAGACAATGACTTTTCCGGCCCGTTTTATGTATCTCGGCGCGCATACGCTTGAAGCGACACTGACTTCTTCCGCGGATACGGATCCGATCAATAACGTTTTTACAAAATCCGTTTACGCGGTTGAAAAACCGAATGTGATTGTTGTCACGTCCGAACCACAAGTCTCTTTAACGAAAGTCGCGAGCTCTCTTTACAACGTGACGGTCGTCGGAAAACTTTCAGACTTCGGCGCGGCTCTTCCGAATGCGCTGGCGGCTTCAAAGACCGTCATATTAGACAATATGTATATCGGCAACATGACTGAAGAAGAAGTCAATTATTTGAAAGAATATGTTTCCGATGGCGGCGGATTGATGGTTGTCGGCGGCAAAATGTCTTATGATTATCCGGTCGGCAGTTCCTACATGGATTCTTCATTTGAAAAGCTGCTTCCGGTCATTTCCATTCCGTCTGATTGGGAAGGCATTCAGGATGTCTATCTTTTCATTGATGTTTCGGACAGCGCCAGTTCATGGGGCTCAAACAATGAAACCATTTTATCCAACATTAAAAAATCAGCCGTGAACATCATCGACAGTGATTATTTCAAAGAAGCCAACATCACTTATTTCACGATCGGCGACAAATCCCGAAATGACACCGGAGACTTCTATTTCGTCGGCAATCCGCGTGAGTCGGAAGCCCTTAAAAAAGAAATCGAAGATTTAAAAACGGGCGACGGTCAAACCGACCTTGTTCACACTTTTGACCGAGCGCTCCCGATCATGGAAAACCGCTCCGGTCAGCCTCTTGTTATTATCATTTCAGACGGAAACATTCTGAATCAGAGATCTTACAATGAATTGCTGCGCGCGGCGAACCAAGCGGATAAATTCGGCACGACCATGCTTTTCATGAACATTTTTACCAGCGGTTCCAAACGATTGGACCAATTTAATGATTCCCGCGGAAATATTTATGCCAAATCTCTGATGAGAAATTATAAAGGAGAAAGCGTTTATACGGAATCCAATAAGGGTCTCCCGATTTATCCGAATTTTTCTCAAATGTTCGGCGAAACTGAAAATCCCAATGAAAACGTGACGGAGGCAAGCCTTTACGTTTCAAACCCCAAACATTTCATCGTCCAAGGACTAAATCTCAGCGAAACGAACGTCAGCGGCTACAACGGCGTTACGCCGAAAGCCGGATCCGATAAATTGGTCATCGCCAGTGACGGTTCTCCGATTTTAACCGTTTGGCGTTACGGTCTTGGGCGCGTCGCCGCGCTGACAACGGATAACGGTGTCGGAAACGGAAATTATTGGGCTTCTGAACTCTACGCGGCGCCCGGCTCGAAACTTATATCGGCGGCGACGAATTGGATCATGGGAGATCCGAATAAGGAAAGCGGTCTGGTGATTGAGTGCCCTGACGCTTTTGTCGGGCAGCCTGTCACGCTTCGTGTTCATATGTATGATCCGGGCGTTCCCGTGCTGACGCTGAACGGACAAAAACTGCTTCTGACAATGGAGTCGGAGGGCGTTTATATCACGGAATTAACTTTTGATCAAACCGGCACATACAATGTTTCCGGTTATCCTGTAACGGTCAATTATCCGCTTGAATATCTCAATATCGGCGTTTATCAGGATTTCCGCAAATTGGTTGAATCCACCGGCGGCAATGTTTATACAGTGGAGCAGGCCGAATCCCTTTACATCAGAAACAACGGCGAGACCGCTGTTTATCAAACGCGCGAAGCGGTCAGTTTCAACGTCTATTTGCTGCTGATCGCGCTGATCATTTTCCTGGCGGAAATCATCTACCGCCGCGTCACTGAAATCAAAGAATTGAAACGGCTTCATGAAGAGTATGACCGCCGTGAAAAGGAGTCTTCCGGCGCGCCACCGCCGAGGCCGGATATGTCACAATTCCGGCGTCAAAACGATATGGCGGCAGACGTTAAGGACGACGCCAGAAAATTCCTGGCAAAAGTGAAAGAAAAAACGAAAAAGAATAAGTGAAAGAACGAAAAAAATAAGTGAAAGGCTTTAATCCTTTCTCTTTTTCTTCTTTATTATTACCGCTCCGGCAATGGAAACAATCATGATCAAAAAAGCAAGCATGACCAAAACAGCGGAAAGAAATGCGCTTCCGCTTTTTTTCATGATATTATTTTCATTTCTTTTTTCCTCCGGTCCCGCGTCGGCGGAATGAGTATTTTTGAAATCTCCTGCGGATTTGTTCTTGTTCTCATTTTCGATTTCCGTTTTATTCTCCGGTTCTTTTTCTCGGGCAGCCGCCGGCAAGCCGATTCCTGCGCCGCTTTTTCGGCCGTCTGTTTTACTGTCCGGCCCTTTTTCGATTATTTTTATCGGGATAATGTAGCCGACAGGCGTTTGAGTCTTCGGATTCCGAATGATTTTCAGTTTATATTCCGCATCCGCCGGATTTGTTTTGAGTTTTTTGACCGGCATTTCAATTTCCAGTTTTTTTGACTCGCCGGACAAAAGCGTTATTTTTGATTCGGACAAAACGAAATCGGCGGCGAGTTCATTTTTCCCGCCTGTTTGCTCGATCCGGCAAATGTATTCGGTGGCCGTTTCTCCGGTGTTTGTTAATACGACTGTTTTTGTTTCAGTTATATTGTCTGTTTTCAAATCGATTTCCAGTTTCATCGGCGAAATCGCGTCACTGATTACTTTTTCCGGTTCTGCCGCCGGTTCGGAAAACGCGGCGTTCGCGATTCCCGCCGTGAAAATGAAGAGAAACAATACTATTGTTAAAAATCGTAATCGGTTCAGTTTATCGGTTTTTGTCAATTTTTCACCCGAGAGGAAGAACGACTTCAAAAAACCATAAAGCATTTGATTTTTTCAAAAAAAGAAAGTATTTATACACCGTTTTTCTGAAATTTCGAAAAAATGGTGCTGTCGCCCTTTACTAACAACCAAGAATCATTTTTTCCGGTAATCCTCAAATCTTCTTCGTTTTCCCTCGCAAAGGGCATTTCCGCACGTCTGTTGTACCGCGCCGGGGTTGTCCGAAACACTCACAGACCGAGTTCTCCGGATTCTCATGCCGGGACCTATACGGCGCGACAGTTCTAAAAAGACGGGCAAAGGATAAATATTTTATTTGACGTTTTTAACTGTAATCATTTTATTTATTGTTTTTAATTTTAATTCAGGTGATCTATGTCCGGCTTTAACGATTCTGATTTTGTCCGTCTTCTCGAAATTATCGATCGGACTGAAAAGGAAAGGCAGAGTGAAACGTTTTGTTCCGAATCAACGCTTAAAGACGGTTGCGGCGGTTATGACCGCGTTGTCTCAGGCTTGATTTTTGCGGGAACCGAGCCGGATTTGATTTCCGGCAATATCTATATCGAAGGCGGAATCATTAAAGAAATCGAAGAGATCCGCGGCTCTTTGCCAAAATCCGAAAACTGGATCGCGCCGCGTTTTATAAACGCGCATACGCATGTCGGAGATACGCTTTTGAAGGACCCGCCGCTGGGACCTGACATGACGCCGTACGCTTACAAACGGGATTTGGACGCTCTCGTCCGTCCGCCTGACGGTCTCAAGCATCGGTTCTTATCCGAGCTGAGTCCGGAGAAAGCTGTCAGTTCGATGGAATCGGCGATTTGGGACATGTATCAAAACGGCGTCTCGGTTTTCGCTGACTTTCGCGAAGGCGGCGTCAAAGGCGTCGAGGCGCTGATTGAAGCGTCTAAAAACGCCGGAAGGAATATTCATCCTGTTATTTTCGGGCGTCCCGCTTTTTCAAACGTTTCTTCTTCTCACTTGTTCTTAGATGAACTCAGAGATCTGTTGGATATTGCCGACGGTATCGGCGTCAGCGGCGCAAACGATTTGGATGACTACACGCTGGCGAAAATCGCTTCAAAAACACAGTCCAAACGCCGGAAGCTGGTCCTCCACGCCGGTGAAAAAGACCGAAGCGATATTGAATCGGCGCTTTCTCTGGATCCCGATTTACTCATTCACATGACGCATGCCGAAGATTCGGATTTGAAAGCCGCGGCTGACGCTGAGATTCCGATTGCCGTCTGCGTCCGCTCCAATCTGGCGACAGGTGTCGGGCTGCCGCCTGTTTTAAACATGCTGGATGCGGGAATCTCGGTTTGTATCGGAACTGACAATGTCATGATCAACGCGCCGGATATGTTTGAAGAATTGCATTTTCTCTCTAAAATTTACGGTATTTCCGACGCCGTTCTTTTTAAAATGGCGATTTCCAACGGCGCCGAGGCGCTGGGCTGCCGGTTCACGGGTTCGATCGAAGTCGGCAAAAAAGCGGATATGATGATTTTAAACGCCAAATCTTTGAATTTAAAACATGTCAAAAACCCGTTGGCCGGATTTATCAGAAGAGCGCGCGCCGATGATATTTTAGGGCTGATCTGATTTTTCAATTTCTCAATTTCTCAATTTCTAAAAAACACGGGGCGTTTTTCACTCTTTTTTTGAACTGCCGTGACTCGCGCGCAGCGGCGGCACGCACAGCAATGCCGTCAGAAGGCGGCAAGGCAGCAGTGGAAACGGAATCTGTGAGCAGCTGTGCCCGCGTCCGCGAAGCGAACGGCTGCCATAAAAATGAGCGGATGCACATGTAATTAAAAAGACACACACAGCAAAATGAACTAAAATGGTTGATTCATTTTTACTGTATAAACCGTGTATGAATCCGCTTATTCCCGATTCCTCGCTTCATTCGGAATCGGAAATAAGCGGGCGGTTAATTCGGATTTTATTTTTAATTCAAAACTGTTTTCAGTTTTATTTTTTATTTAAAACTGTTATTCTGCATTTCCGGATTGAAAATAAGATTTCTCTGATTTATTGATATTTTGATATTCATCTCCGATCATTTTCAGCAGGTTCATGAATCAATTTTATATCAGATGCTTTCTTCATTCATCATTGTACTTTTAATTTTTCGGCCGGAAGTTCAAGGCCGTTTGCAATACCAACGAATTACGCAGGATGCGGGTCATGACAGAAAATCTCTATCGCACAATTGTTGTCGGAACAGACGGAACGGAATACGCGAGAAAAGCGATTAATACAGCCGTCAGCTTGGCGGAACTGACCGGAGCCAAACTCTACGCCGTTTATGTTTCCGATGTTTCCAATATTACGCCGACCAGCGTGGAATGGGAATTGGTCGCCGAAAATATGAAACTCGAGTCTGATGCCGCTTTTGAATACGTTTTGGAAAAAGCCGAAGCGTGCGGAATTACATTTGAAACTGTCAGCTTATCCGGCGCGGTCGGACCGGAAATCGTCCAATACGCTAATTTGGTCAACGCCGATTTGATCGTTGTCGGCGCGACCGGAAAAAAAGCCATTGAACGGCTGATTCTCGGAAGTGTTTCTGAAAAAGTCATCCGCAATGCCAAACAACAGGTTTTGGTTGTCAGGAGCGATGGTTCGGAAGTCGGCGAATAATTTCGCCGCTTCTTTCATTTCATCTTTTTCATTTCATCTTTTTATTTTTTCAATTATTTAATCGGACCTGTTCATACTTTTCCAAATACATGATCTCTTCACAGATATTCGCGGCGTGGTCACCGATTCTCTCAATATGTTCGGCAATCATCAAAGGATAAAATGAGAAACTTGATCCGCCGCCGCTCTCCGGAAAATTGTTCCACATTTTCCATAACGTACGGTCAATTTCATCATCCGTTTCGGCTGTAAAAAGCGCTTTATCTGTGTTTCTTGTTCTGTACGCTTCGGCGGCGCCGTTTAACATTTTTTCCGCGGCGTCTTTTATCAGGCGCAGCATTTTCCATTCTTCAGAATCTAATTCTATTTTTTCGGTGCATAAAACCGAAATATCGGAAATGTCGGTGATATGACTGCTGATTTTCATCCAATCGGCCGCGATCAGGACAGCGCAGATGATCTCTCGGGTGTCTTTTGCGACCGGCTGCTGAAGCGTAATTAATTTTGCCGCCGTTCTCTCAATTTCTTTTTCAATGACTTCCTGCTGTTTTTTCATCTCTTCCAAGTTTTGAATTGAAACCGCGCGTTCATCAAAAAAGAGACGCATGCATTGTTCAAACATGTTTGTTGAGATTCGGCTCATCAAAATGATGTCTTCTCTCATCTTTGTCAATTCACTGTCATAATTGCTCCGCATCATCCGAACCGCCCCGTGATGTATCCTTCCGTTCTTTTATCCTGCGGATTTTCAAATATTTGAGCCGTTTTTCCGGTTTCGATCAGTTCTCCTGAGAGGAAAAATGCCGCGCAGTCTGAAATGCGGGCCGCTTGATGCATGTTGTGCGTTACAATGACAATCGTATAATCCTTTTTCAATTCCGCCATCAATTCTTCGATCTTTCCGGTTGAAATCGGGTCCAGCGCGCTGCACGGTTCATCAAAAAGAATCACTTCGGGTTTCACGGCTAATGTTCTTGCGATACACAAACGCTGCTGCTGGCCGCCGCTGAGAGAAAGCGCCGGTTCTTTCAAGCGGTCTTTGACTTCATCCCAAAGAGCGGCGCAGCGCAGGGATTCTTCAACGATTCCCGGGATTTCTTTTTTTGAAACGCCGTGGATTTTCGGACCGTACGCGATGTTTTCGTAAATCGACATCGGAAACGGATTCGCTTTTTGGAACACCATGCCGACACGCTTTCTCAAGCCGGTGACATCGATTCCTTTGCCGTAAATGTTTTCGCCGTCAACGCAGACTTTTCCTTCGATCCGGCAGTTTGAAATCATATCGTTCATCCGGTTCATCGTCCTTAAGAAAGTGGATTTGCCGCATCCGGACGGACCGATCAATGAGAAGATTTTATTTTTCGGGATGTCCAGATAAATCTTTTTTAAAGCCTGATTGCCGCCGTACCATAAATTCAAGTCTTTGACTTCTATCGCTTTTTTTCGGTTCATTTCCGGCGAAAAAGCAGGATCCTGTTCGTATAAATATTTGTTTTCAAATCCGATCGCATTTTCAAAGCTGAGCGTGTCTTCATAAGAAAATGCGTTTTTTGATTCTGTCGCGTTCATCATTTTTTCCTTTTCTGTTTTTATTTCTGATTTATTTGATTATTTGATTAATTTGAGCTGAGTTTCTTTTTGTAATGTCTCCGAACACCGGCGGCAATCAAATTCATTGAAAAAACAATTGCCAGAAGAACCAATGCGGTGCCGTATTGAAGTGACCGCGTCAGTTCAATGTTCATGCTTTCTGTCGCCAGCACATACAAATGATAAGAAAGCGCCATGAACGGTGAAAAAACGGAATCCGGCAGTTTCGGATAATAATAGACGGCTCCGGTGAACAAAATCGGCGCCGTCTCTCCGGCGGCGCGTCCAACGCTGATGATAATTCCGGTGATCAGCCCCGAATAAGCCGCCGGCAGAATGACGCAGCGGATGGTTTCCCATTTTGTTGCGCCCAGAGCTCTTGACGCTTCTCTGTATTCTTTCGGGACGGCCAAGAGAGCTTCCTGCGTTGTCCGTATGATGACAGGCATAATGAGAAGCCCCATTGTCAGGGAGGCTGTCAGAAGAGATTGCGGCAAGCCGATGTATTTGATAAATAATGCCATTCCGAAAAGACCGAAAATAACGGACGGCGTTCCGGCCAGAGTGTTGACCGCCTCTTCAACGGCGCATTTGATTTTCCCGTCCGCCGCGTATTCTGTCATGTAAACGGCGGCGATGACTCCGAGAGGAACCGCTGTCAGAAGGGACAGGAGAATAAGTTCGACCGTTCCGATAACGCAGGGGAGAATGCCGCCTTCCGTCATTTGATTGACCGGCATCCGCGTTAAAAATTCAATCGTTACGGCCGGATATCCTTTTAAAACGATGTCGCCGATAATAATAATTAAAGTCAGTATCGCGGCCGCAGCGGATAATTTTATGAGCAGGAACGCGGTTTTCTGATACAATTCCTGTTTTTTTCGGCGCGCCGTTTTCTTTTTCAAAACCGGATCCTGCCCGAGTTCGTCCGAATATCTGTTTTCGTATGACATCTCAGGTCACCTGTTTATGTTTTCTTTTAACGGCTTCGGCGATTTTGTTGATCCCGATTGTTATGACGAACAAAACCGCGCCGATGGTAAACAGCGCGTAATAGTGCTCCGTTCCTTTGGCGACTTCTCCCATTTCAAGCGCGATTGTCGCGGTCACGGTCCGAACCGATGAAAGGAAAATGTCTGACCCCGGAATGATTGCCATGTTTCCGGTGACCATCATGACTGCCATCGTTTCACCGACAGCCCGACCGATGCCGAGAATGACGGCGGCGGAAATACCCGAGACGGCGGCCGGAAGGATCACTTTGTAAATCGTCTGCCAATGATTGGAGCCGAGCGCGAAAGATCCTTGTTTCAAGGCGGCCGGAACAGAGGATATCGCGTCTTCTGAGACGGATATGATTGTCGGAAGCGCCATGATCGCTAAAATGATTGATCCTGTCAAGGCGGTCTGTCCTGTCGTGAGGTCAAAAACGGATTGAATGCGCGGCACCAGGTGGATCATGCCGAAGAAACCCAATACAACTGACGGGATTCCGGCGGAGAGTTCAACGGCGAATTTTAAAATATCCGCCGTTTTCGGGCCGGCCAGTTCCGAGATATAAACGGCGCTGAGAATGCCGACGGGGACCGCGGGAATGATTGCGCCGACGGTGACGGCGGCCGTTCCTGCCAGCAAAGGCAGAAGTCCGAACATTTCAGGGCTTGCGCCGGGTTTCCATTCCGTTCCGGTCAGGAAATCCCAAAAATCATATGTTTTGAAAAAATTGAATGATTCCGCGAACAAAAACGCGAAAATCAAAAGCAGGATCAGAAGTGTTCCGATTCCGCCGATCAAAAAAAGAGATTTCATGAAGTTCTCTCTGAAATCTCTGAGACTGTGCTTTGTCATATTTTTCCTGTCATATTTTGTTTTTCAATAGGGTTTGTTCAAATTGAAAACATGACGTTTAATTGACGGGGGCGTATCCCGTTTCACTGACGATTTTCTGTCCGTCCGCGCTTAAAATGAAGCGGATGAAGTCCAAAGCTTCTTGTTTCGGGTTCTTGTCGGTGTAAAGGTATAAGCCTCTTGAAAGCGGATAGACGCCGCTTAAAATGTTTTCTTCAGTCGGCATAACGGTCGTTTCGTTTGTTTCAATGCCGAGGGTTTTTATGGAATTGCTTTGATAGGCGGCGCCGACAAATCCGATGGCTTTTGAATTCTGAGTGACTTCCTGTGTCACGGCGCCGGTTGCGGCTTGCGTGATCAAGTCAGCGCGGAACTCAGTGCCGTTCATCACGGCTTCGTTAAAGAATTCCTGCGTTCCGGAAGCGGAATCTCGGGCAATGGCCGCGATTTCCGCATCTTCGCCGCCGACGTCTTTCCAATTTTTGATTTCGCCGCTGTAGATTTTTTGGAGCTGGTCCAAAGTCAGACGGCTGACGGGATTGGACGGGTGAACAATGACGGCAATTCCGTCTTTGGCAATTTCATATTCGACAGGTTCGATGCCTTTTGCGTTCGCGTCTGCCGTTTCGCTGTCTTTGATCTCGCGCGATGACATGGCGATGTCATTGCTGCCGTCAATCAATTCAGCGATGCCGGTTCCGGAACCGCCGCCTTTGACGCTGAGAAGCGTTTCATTGTGGGCATTCATGTATGTTTCTGAAAGCGTCTGCGCCAGCGGCAGAACCGATGTGGAGCCGCTGAGAACGACACTGCTGTCGCCGGCGTTTTGACCGAGGCAGCCTATGCCGGAAAAAACGAGAAGAAGAACGGATAATAAAGCGGTGAGTTGTATTGCAAAGGTCTTTACGATTTTTTTATTTTTTATTTTGAGTGTTTTCATAAATTGACTCCATTTTAACAGATGTGCAAAAAATGATTATTCCGTATCATCGGGTGAAATAATTTTGAATTTTTGTTATTTTTTGCCGAGGTGGTTTGGAACGTGTGCAATTTTGAAAAATCATTTTTTATTATTTATATTTTCTCGACATATTCTATAATCTCTATTTATTCTATTTATCAATTTCAATTCTATATCTCTCGGTCTTCATTCGATACGCGTGATTTTTCAAAAAGCGGGCATAAGCGGTTATTTATATTTTGTTTCCTCTTCTTTTTTAATCAAACTCATCAAAACAATTTTAATCCACCCTGTTCTTAATGTCAATATATTATTCAACACGAATCGTGAGGTCTCAAAATGTCCGGTGAAGATCAAAAAGATATTGAAATCAGCATCAGTGAAATTTATGATCAGCTTCAGCCCGCGCCTGCGCCGAAAAAAGAACGGAAACCGGAGGAATTTAATGATCTTCGTGATGAAACCAATGAAAACCGGATTCGCCGGGCTTGTGTGGAAGTTTCCGGCGATATTGATTATAAACGTTTTCTTGTTTTTAAAATGCACCCGACGGCCGCCGCTTTGAAGGCTTTTAAGAATAATTCCGTCATTTATGTCGACACGCCGCTGACGCGCGCCGCGGTTCTCGCCTTGATTCAAGAAGAGAACGAAAGACAATTGATTGAAAAACCGCGCGGCGGCTTTGATTCGGATAAATCCGCGAAAAAAAGAACGCTTTCGATTCCGGAAATCATTTGTGCTGCCGAACATCCGAAAGCCGGCGAATTCTCTCAAAAATACAATATTTCTAAATCCATGGCCGGCTTTATGATTTTAAAAGACGATATCCGGACATCTGTTGTCGTCATCGGCAAAGACGACGCGGCTCTCCTCAGCGTCTGCCGGATGGCCGAGCGCGGCAGCCTGCCCTACTTGGTTCTCGGCTTTCCCGCCGGCATCGGCACGCAAAAGACATCCAAAGAATACTTGGAAAACATCTCTGTTGAATTGCCGCTGATTGCCATGTCCCAAACCAAAGGCGGCGTTGAAACGGCAGCGGCCTGTTTGGTCGAATTGATGAAGATTTATGAAGAAGGAGTGTAATTCTTTTCTCTCATTATCATCGGCGCGGCGGTGTTTGTTTTAAAGAAACAGAGAAAGATTTGATTTTAAAAAATGAGAGAAAGGAATGATGAAAATCATCTTTTTTATTGATTTTTAAGAATGATTGTTTTTGTTTTGACAAGTCCCGCGCGGCGATTTTGCCGCCGACTTCCGGATGTCATGAACTCAAACAGCATCGGTGCTGTTATTCGTTTTTCATTTTCCACGTCAGCAAAATACCGTCTTCTATCCGCTCGGCGGATTCAAGCGCCAATTTTTGAATCTTTTCTTCCGAAAAACCCTTGCCGTCGGCGAATGTCGGCGCGTTTTCCCCGCCGATGATCAAATTGCCGACAAAGATCATCAGTTCGTCAACCAAACCGGCTGAAATCAGCCCGTAGTTGAGGCCCGCGCCGCCTTCGACCATCAATCGGCGAATGCCTTCTTTTTTGAGCCGCGCCGCCATTTCTTCGAGATTCACGCGGTCGGATCCGGCGACAATTACCGCAGTATCCTGTATTTTTGAAAGAAGGCTGATTTTATCCTCGGGCGCCGCTTCGGAGACAACGATGATTTTTCGGCCTTTCCCTTTTTTGAATATATCAGCATCTGCCGATATCCGCGCGCGGCTGTCAATAACAACGCGGACCGGATTTTCCTCTTTTCCGGCGGCGACGCGTTCCTTTCGTCTTTGTTCTGATTTGACGGTCAAACTCGGGTCATCCGCTAAAACGGTTCCGATACCGACCATGATTGCGTCCGCTCCGGCGCGCAGCGCGTCCGCGCGGTCAAAATCCGCTTTGCCTGATATTCTCACCTGTTTGCGCTCAAACGTTGACAGCTTGCCGTCAGCAGACATGGCTGAGTTGATAAAAATGTACGGTCGGTCCGAAGCGGGAATCATAATATCGCCTGAAATGCCGAAAAAATGAAAAATAAATAAAAATAAAATTGAAAAGAAATGAAGGACTGTCTCATTCCTCTTCTATCAGCGGGCGCAAAAGGTCGCGGTCAAGCAGCATGCCTTCAAGCCGGCCGTCAGATCCGACCACAGGCATCTGGTCTATTCTCGCGCGTTTCATTTTACGGGCGCAGGAGCTGATGCTTGAAATCTTGGTCGCGGTAATCAAATCCGACACCATAATATCTTTTGCGAATTTATCATTCGGGAGCTTCACGCTGGAAACGCTGTAGTAAATGCTCATCGTGTCACGCATGGATTCCCAAGTCCAGCTGTCATCATCATCGCCGGCGGACATGTCTGATTTTTCAACGCGGTCTTCAATGATGCTTGAGCCGACCACGTCTCTGTCGGAAATAATGCCGATCAGATTCAATGCCGAATCAATGACCGGACAAGCTTTGACATCGGCCAGATCCATTATCATGGAAACGACCGGAAGCGGCGTTTCATCCCAAAGGGCGAACACATCGGGAGATATAAAGTCGCCGATCGGCGTTTCAATCTCGAAATCCGCAATCGCGCCGACAATGTCGGCGGTCGTGATTAAACCTTCCAAACGGCCGCGTTCGTCAATAACCGGAAGACGGCGGATGTTTTTATAATAAAGGAGGCGGGCCGCTTCTGTTAATGACGCGCCGACCTGAATCGTTATCGGATTTCTGGACATCAGTAAAGCCAGTTGTTCTTCTTCCGGATTTTTGAGAATGTTTGTTCTTGAAACGATACCGACAACTTTGTTATCTTTCAATACCGGGACACCCGAAACTTTTTTGTCTTTGAGAATACTCAAAACTTCGTCCCTTGAGCCCGGAAGGGTTGCACTGACTACATTTCTGACCATTATCTCTTCAACATTCGGAATTTTAGAAACCATTTTTGCACGCACCGTAAAGGCTTTAATCATATATTCTTTAAATATTGCTGTAATTTATACTGTGCTGTCATTTTATCGAATAAATAAATATAACCAAATTTACCATTAAAACAGGATACTGTAATAAATAATTGTTGTCTCCGCGGCGCGGACATTTCTGCCGGTAAACAATCCTCAATTTCTGTAACGGCTATTGCAGCTGTCCCTTATCTCTAAAAAAGTTTTAATTCATTTTGCAAATGTTTATAATCTTTCATAAAATATATGGAAATTGATGTCCGAAAAATTATCCGCTTCACGTTTTTCAGCTAAAAAATTCTATGCCTTCATCGCGTTGGGTTTGATTATTTTTGCCGCCGGAACTCTTTTTGCGTATTCCGCTGACTCAAAGTCAGATGATTTAAAAATCAACGGCGGAAGCGCGGAAGAAATCTTAAAACAAGATCATTATTACGCCGCGGCAAAAATCTTGTCTTTCATCGGTTTTCTAATCGCGCTCATTCCGAGCGTCCAAATTCTTCAGCATGCGCTTCTGAATGAAAATAAAAAGACGGCTGAGAAGTCAAACACCTGCGCTGAAAATGAAACCGCGGATCAAGAAGACGATTGATCCGCTTCTTTTTGACCGCAGGATGTTGTCTCATACCTCGTTTTTCTGCGCTGCCGCATCATATGGATAAACATAGATGTCAAACGGCTGCTCAATCATATTCGGTTCCAGGCGGAATATTGTTTTTGAAACATAATCCCCGGCGGTCGCGTTTTCACTTTCATCCATGTCGGCCAGCGCGGTGATCGTGTAAATCCCTTTCGGATCCAGTGTGTTTGTATGGATCAGTTTATACGTATAATTCGTCTCCGAACCGTTTTCCAGTACTGTTCGTTCCATTGTGGCAGGGTTGACGGCATCCGTTATATTGACCAATTCAATGTAAATTTTTGAATCGTTAAACGGCTGAGACCCGTTTTCCGTCATAATTTTTCCTTCGACGGTGTATTCTTTCTCTCCCAGGCATCCGAACGCGGACGCCGTTAAAACCAAGCATAAAAACATGCCGAACAGAAGTCTGACTTTTTTTCCTTTCATTAAAAACCGTTCTCCGATCCATTAAATTCCTGATTTTTGTATCCAAATTTAACTTTTCTGTTTTTCTAAAACCATTTCCAGATATGAAGTCGTTATGGAATCTTTTTCGGATAAGCCGTATTTTTCTAAAAATTTAAAAATGCGGCTGGTCTCGGCTTGGATTTCTGGTTTGCCGGCATCGTCGCTTAATCCGATTTCAATTTCGACAAATTCTCCCAAACTTTCAACGCTGTCAAAGCCGATTATGAAATTATTCCATGTATAAATCTCGCGGCGCTTGTTCACCGCGCCCGATACAAAATAGCCGAGCGCCAAAAGGATTTCTTTCATTTCGGCCGCGTCGGCGAGGCTGTTGTATTCCGGACGTGTTTTTGAAACCGTATCGATTTTCTTTCCTTTATATGTGATTTCTCCTTTCCCGTTTACGGAACGAATACGGAGCGCTTCGTCCGTTTTTGAAAAATCGCGCTCGGGCGAATTAAAATATATATCATTTTGTTCTTCCGTTCCCAAAAATTCGGCGCCGTTCCCGATTAAATCCTGTTTGATTTCGGCATGCGACACTTTGACTTTAACTTCGACCTCGTACATATATTCAAAAGAGGCGCTCAGAGATTAAATAAATTATTGAAAAATCACTGCCGGTTTTTTTCGGCTTTATCGATTTCGCGAAGTCCGCCGATAACAGCATCGTATTTCTCACAAACGCGCTTGATCAAATTGCCCGATTGGTTTTTATGCGTCGGAAACGTCACTTCGCCTTTCTTGATTTTTTTACCGCTGCCGGAAGTGCCGTAATCAGGAGAGACGATCGCGCCGTCGATAGAAAGACCGATTCCGAGCTCGCCGAGGATTCTGGCCGACATTTCGGTTGCGGGGCTTGCTTTGGATTTGATCGTCAGCGCTTTATTGCGGTAAATTTCTTGAAGTTCTTTTAAATCATTGAGATTTTCTTCTTTTTTGGACAATTTCCCAAAATGCGTAAAATCTTCTCCGAGTTCTTTTTCAATCAAACGGATGTCATCCGCCAAATCTCCAAACGTCGAAGAAGACATTTCCAGAACCGTGCCGCCGTAAGGCGGGTTTAATTTTCGGAGTTTCTCAGAATAACCTTTGGCCATCACCAAAATATCGGTTTCTTCCAAAATCCGTAAATCATTTTCATTCGGTTGATACGGATCCACGATTTTATAATTCGTTATGCCGCACATACGCATCAGAGATTCGTACATTTCAGTCACCGCCAGTCTTTTCCTGAAAGCAAAACTCGAAATGTCGCTCTGTCCGCCCTGCGCGCGGTAAATTTCAACCATTTTATTTCTGACTTCGGCTGAATCATTTGATGCGATTCCGAAATATTCGGCGAACAATTTGGTTGTCGTCATTATTTTTGTACGGCCGTGCGGTTTGAGATCAATTAAACCGCGTTCATAGAGCTCATTGATATGCTCATACGCGTTTCCGCCGCGCATTTCCGCGATTTCAGATTTCGTAATCGGCTGGCGGTACGCGATGATTGAAAGCGTTTTTAATTGCGGCGATGTCAGTTCTTTGGGCGCGACATCTTTGACTTTTTCCGCGAATTCCGGCTTAATCTGCATGACAAAACGCCCGGCCAAATCCGCGATTTCAATTCCTGATCCGCGCGCCGCGTACTCCTCTTTCAATTCGGCGGCAAGGCGCATGACTTCCTTCTTGGACAGACCTGATATCTTAATCAGTGTGTCCGCTGTCACCACGCCGCCCGCGGCGAATAAGGCGGCTTCGATAATTTGTTTCGGCGTATTTTCCGCTGTCATAATGCTCAATCAGATCCAAATCAAATATTTTTATTCACTGTATTTTTCCAAGGCTTCGGACGCGTCTTGTTTCAACCCGTTTTCTAAAAAAGCGGCGTCAAACGGATAAATGTAAAGCGTTTCGTAAATTTTTTCCTGATAAAGCATGATTTCTTTCATGGCTGCCAGAAATAAAAGCGTAATATAATCCATAATTTTATCCGCGCCGCCGGATTCAAAGATGTCGTCCAGCGTTACATATTTCTGATTTTTAAAGAACTGCCTTAATAAATCCATCAGCGTTCCTGTTCTTTTCAAAATCGCTTCGTCATGCGCGATGTTGATGATGTCTTCTGTCGTCAGCTCCACTTCGATATAGCGGCGGGCATTTTCCGCCCTCAGATGCTCTCTTCTTTTGACGACATCTTTTTCCGCTTTTTTCAGCTCGTCAATCAATTCTTTAAGCGTGACGGGGCGGCGCGCGGATCTTCTGACGGGCAGAAGCGGCATATTGAATTCGTTGAGGTCAATTTCTTCTTCGTAGGCCTCTTCTTCATAAACGTCTTCCGCTATTTCTTCTTCCGTGAACAGCCCCGTTGACTTCATGCGGAGCAGAACGCAGGAATACAGCAGCGTCCGGCTTGAAATTCTAAGATCCATTTGCTGAAGTTCTTCCACTTTGCCGAGAAAAGTATCCGTGACATGAACAATATCAATGTTCCACGGGTTTATTTTTCCGTTTTTCGCGAGTTCGACGAGGATTTCAATCGGCTCGTTGCCGATAAAATCAGCGAAATCCAGGGTTTCTACATCAATACCGCTATCGGTCAAACTATCTCCCAACGCGCTTATAAAATAGGATTTCACGTTTTCATTGTTCATAATATCGCCCGATTCGCTGTCGGGCGTGTTTAATCCGTCCTTATTTTTAAGAATCGAGTCGATCTCTGAACTCATGCCGATTTTACCCCTGTGATGCTTGTTATTCCTTCCAGCTGTGTCACGCCGATGATCCTGTCCGATTGTTCCAGCATCGGCTTGCGCAGGGAAATGACGATGAACTGCGCGGCTTTCGCGGATTTTTCAACGCGCTCCGCCACTCTTTCCACATTCCATCCGTCCAAGTTTTGATCCACTTCGTCAAAAACATAGAACGGCGCCGGCCGATATCCTTGGATCGCGATGATGAAAGCGAGGGCGGTCAAACTTTTTTCACCGCCGGACATGGCTTCCAAACGCAGAATATTTTTGCCCTTGGGCTGCGCGTGAAGCGTCATGCCGCCGGCGAACGGATCATTCGCGTTTTCTAATATCAGTTCACCGTGGCCGTCCGCCAATTCGTAAAAGACACGCGTGAAGTTTTCATTAATGCCGTTATAAGCTTCCATGAACGAATCCCGTTTCAATTTTTCATACTGGTCGATACGGCTGAGCAGTTCTTCCCGCTCGTTAAACAGCGTGCTGCGGCGTCCTGTCAATTCTTCCCGGCGTTCGTTCACAGCATCATATTCGTCAAT
>JAITUZ010000020.1 GCA_031286065.1 Candidatus Methanimicrococcus odontotermitis
AAATAAAATGATGATGTTCTCAACGGTGCTTTCACCTATTCCTATTCGATAAATGAGATTTCAACAATGAGAGCGAATATGACTGGTTATCAGTCCAACGTGGATTATATCAGCAGTGATTACGGAATTTACTACGAATCTTAACGAGTAGAAATTGAAAGTGGCATCATTGTGCCGTTGATGACACTTTCTTCAATTTTAATAATATTTCGGCGGAATATATTATGATTCAAAAAATAGTAAATCAGATACTCAAGCCAAATAACATTCCCTTTATTGAATGCTGTGTTTTATCATCATTAATGTTCCTTCAGATGTTTTTTATATCTATACTCACTTACAATGCCGTTTCTGATACTTCTTATTATAAATCTTTCTCTTTAATTTTGATCGGTCTCTGTGTGTTAAATCCGATCCTCCATTTTATTTTGTATTCGACCCTAAAGAAAAAATTTAATTTCGAAATAAACGTATTTTTTTATGGTGTCGGCTTTGTATCAACTTGTTTTATGATTATTTATTTAATTACTGATACTGTGGATGCCGGTATTGTAATGAGCCGTTCCGGCAATCCTGTTAATGAAATGATTGGAAAAACAATGTCTTTTTACCTGTTCCCTTTAATCTTGCTGTATTATTCATATGCAGCTTTGATTAAAACGAATGGAGAAAAAGGCCAAAAAATAATCTCGTATTTGCTGACGGCGATAACAGCGATTTGTTTAATCGCATTAACGGTTTTTGAAATGAGCAGATATCAAATTCCGTATGTAAGTGTCTTCTTTTTATTTTATGAATTATATTTTGTTTATTGTTTAATATATAAAACGCATCTGTTCAATCTTCGATTATTTTCTTGGGGTCCTTTTGTATTCTCGTGGATATTATTCTGGCATAATTTTGCGTTGAGGCTTACTTGGGCTTTTTAAATACACTGCCGAAATTATATAATTGTTTGAACATTTAAATTAAAGAAATTTCAGGTGATTTTATGGCTAACACAAAAGCTTGGATATTTTTCCTCATTTTAGGTTTATTTATATGTTGGTTTATCTGGTACGGGTTGAGTTACGCGAATGCTCTTGCTGCCCCGCCAATATTATAAATTAGCTGAAAGCGATAAATACGGCATTTACTACCCGGAACGATGAAATTTTTACAAAATGCAAAAAATGGCTGAAAGCGATAAATAAGGCGTTTACTACCAATCTTAAAGCAAGGTTTAGGTTTGATGTTTTAATGAGGTACTCTCATATAACCGGATGTCAAATCCGTTTTGAAAAAATAAGGCCGGATTAACGATTATCCTTTCATGTTTTCATTCTGATAGACACCGCGGTATAAATTTTCAGCGTCCGTTCCCAACCGGAAAAACAAAAGCTGCATGATTCGGGCATTTTTTTTCATATCAAATCCGGCCGGATTGTGAACAATGACAAGACATTCACTGCGCCCGCTGTAACCGGCGTCCCACACAGCTGTCCCGAGAACAACGCCGCTTCGTGTAAGGCTGGAGCGGTGATAAGCAATCGCCCCGATGTTTTTCGGAATATGGACGATTTCATTTAAAACAACCGAATAAATTCCCGAATCGAGATGAAGCCAGCCGTCTTCACCGAAATCCAGCTTTATTTTATCCGGCGTTTTTCTGCCGCTGTTATCAAAATCGACGGCACCGGCACCGCTCAATTCATACACTTCGGCAACCGTCATTTCAAAACCGTTGGGTTGCGCCTGCTTGTTTAAATCCAAATAGTTTTCGATAAGCGGCGGATTTTGAGAAATAAGTTCTCTGATTTCTGCGTCTGATAAAAAAGACATATGTTCACCTTATTTGAATTTAAGACCGTTCAAACAATTTTTCAAGTTCTTTTTGAGAGAAAATCAATATTGTCGGCCTTCCGTGAGGACAAGAATACGGGTTTTCCGCTAATTTAAGCTGGCGGACCAATTCTTCCATTTGCAGCTGATTGCAAGACGCGCCGGCTTTAATCGCGGCTCTGCACGCCGTTCTTTTGGCAACCGTTTCACGCGCGCCGGTTTCATCCTTCACCTTGCCGAAAGACAATAAATCGGCGATGAAATCATGAACGGCAGAAATATCTTCCATTTTCCCAAAGACGACCGGAACAAAACTGACAGCGTAAGAATAATCGCCGAATTCGGAAATGCCGAAACCGATTTCTTCCAAATACGGGATATATTCGTCCATGAGCGCTTTTTCTTTCGGCGTTAAATTGATAACGACGGGAGAAATCAATTCCTGGACCGAACAGTCCTCCCGCTTTTTGATAATATCATAAAAAATCCGCTCATGCGCCGCGTGCTGATCGATAATCAGCAGCCCGCCGTCCTTTTCCGCCAAAATGTAAAGAGCGGAGATTTGCCCGACAACATGAACGTTATCTAAAATACTGATTTCCGACGGCGTTTTTTGACTTTCCGTTTTACCGGTTTCAGACAGCAAACGTTCTGTCGCTTTCAGACGTTTATCCGTATCTTTCGCCGGCGCAGTGTATCCTGTCCGGTATTTTTCAAAAACGGCCGGCGAAGACGAAGCGCCGAAAAATTGATCTTTGATCTGTTTGTCTTCAGCCCGGGTCTGTTTGTCTTCAGCTTTTTTCATATCGGGCGGAGAAGAAACGGTTTTTGCGGAATACGCGGCCTGTGTTTCTTTGACAAAATCCGTATCGGAATCTGCCGCTTTTGAAGAGCCGGAATCCGATTTAAATTCATTTATTGATTCTGCCGGCGGTTGTTGTTTTGTTTCGGATTTTTGAGGCGCGCCGAAGTCGGAAAAGGATTTGTCAACGACCTTTTTAGCATCGGCGGCCGTCACTTTCGGCGCCAATTCATACAAGCGAAGCGTTGCTTCAATCACATCCGAAACGATTCGTATCAATCGGTTTTCATCTTTGAAGCGGATCTCAGTCTTCCGCGGATGGACATTGACATCCGTCTCAGACGGATCGATTTTGAGATGGAGCACGGCCGCCGGATATCTGTCTTTGGGCAATTTTGTGTAATAACCGAGGCGAACGGCTTTAATGAGTTCTTTGGAAGTGACCGGGCGGTTGTTGACAATGAAATAAAGATTATCCGTTGTTGTTTTACTGTAAGCCGGCTTAGAAATGTAGCCCGAAATTTCCATATCAGCGTATTCCGTCAGCGATTTGATTTGGTCAACGGCCTCCTTTTTGTTCTCGCCGGACAAAGATTCCATACTGCCGGAAGGGATTTCCAACATTAAGCGGGCCGCTTCATGACCCAGGATGTCAACGACAGCGTTGAATAAATCGGAGGCCGCGCTTGATAAAATCGTTTTGCCGTTGTTGATCAACGTCAGCGAAATTTTCGGGTTGGCCAAAATCAAATCGCTGACAATGCCGGCAATATGAGACAATTCAGTCGCGTCGCTTTTCATATATTTCAAACGCGCCGGCGTGTTATAAAAAAGAGCGGCGATGTTGACAGTTGTGCCGTCGGGCGCGCCGATGTCCGTTATTTCTTGCCGGCCGCCTTCCAAATAAAGACGGGTCCCCGTTGAATCTTCTTTTCGTTTTGTGATGATTTCAAAAATGGAGACGGAACTGATGGCCGCAAGCGCTTCTCCGCGGAAACCCATTGTTGAAACAACTTCAAGGTCTGAAATTGTTGAGATTTTACTTGTCGCGTGCTTAATCGGAGACAAAGCGGCATCTTCCCGGGACATCCCTTTACCGTCGTCGCGAACCGAAATCAGAGTTTTTCCGCTGTCCTTTAATTCGACGCGGATATTTTTCGCGCCGGCATCAATCGCATTGTCAACCAATTCTTTAACAACGGATGCGGGACGCTCAACGACTTCACCTGCCGCGATTTTATTAATGGTGTCCTGGTCCAGAATGTGAATAAAAGATTCCTTGTTCATTTTATCTCTCATGTTTTGAATTGTTTTGACTTCGCGCCATTTATAGTTTCACTTTCGGGCCTGTCAGCAGAGAATTGAAATACGCTTTGGATAAAAATTCGTGAACCGATGAAAGAATGATTTTTCCTTTCCCAAGAGACGCGGCGATGTGAACCGCTTTGCCTTCATCATCCGTTTCAATCACGGAAAAAACGCCGCCGATGTTTTGAAAATAACCGTCGCAATAAACAGAATCTGTGTTTTCCGTCAGCGGGCTGCCGCGCAAAATCAGAATATCCGTCTGCGTATATTCGGCTTCAAAACCGAAGCGCGCCAAATCCGTGACGGCCGGTTCCCGACAGGCGCCGCATGATCCGATTTCTTTCAGAGGCGAAAAGATCAAAAAAACGCCGCCGTTTTCAACGAAATCAAATATTTTTTTTCGGACTTTTTCATCGGCAAGCGCGCCGCTGACAGCGGCATGTTCCGGATAAGTAAAGCCGGCCGGTACGACCAAAAGTTTTGCCGGCGGCAGATGTGGCGAATTTAACGAAGCCGGCGCCGCAACCATCGAAGAGATGCCGTACTCCTGAAACATATGTTCAAAAAAGAGCGGGCTGTCCCACAAAATGATAACATCGGGCATTGTTTGGTCTCAGGTTTTTGAAATTAAAAGAACATCGGTTTTTATCTTTTTAACGGTTTGCTTCATTTAAATTTTCATAAAAAGTCAAAAACAGAAATTCCGGTTTTATGAAAAAGATTTGATTTTTTTTTCCGCTCAAAACCCGCTCATTTCAAAACTTCAGCCGTCTCTTTATCCTGATAATAGGCGTTCATTTCCTCATACGCCATCCCGATTTTAATTTCAGGATGATACAGCATTTCAAAAGCTAAAGTATCAACAGAAGACAATTTCGGAAGCGGTTCTCCTTCTCGGTTCATCACGCTCGTCTCATCATAAGAATGCCCGTAAAACCCGATCAGATGGAAAAATTCATGCAGAACAACGCTGTTTTTATACGCTTGTTCAATATCAGATTCGATAACGATGACAGCACTTTTTATTTCTCCGTTTTCCGAAACGCGGCGACAGATGCCTTTATCGAACGTGCTTAAATCATATTCCTGCCGGATTTCCGGCAAATCTTCTTCCGGCGCGTAAATCAAAAGAACGTTTTCATTTTTACTGACGATTCTCATTCCGGGAAAACCGTCTATTGTATTGAATTCTTTAATAATTTGTTTTAAGACGGCGATGTCTTCTTTTGTCGGATTTCCGTCATATTTTATTTGGATCGGAGACGCCCATTTTTCAATCGTTTGAACACGTGACAGCTGCGTTTCGTAAATAAAATTCATGCCTTGCGAAAAAACGACCGCGTCTGCACCGGAATTTAAAACACTCTCATTTAAAAAACGAAAGTCGTCATCGGGTTTGAAGTCATCCGTGATGTTTGTTTGTGAACCGATAATGAAGAGAAGTCCGATGACGGCAAAGAGAATTCCTAAAAGAAGAAGACTTTTTTTGGAAAATGAACTTTTTTGAATTGTATAGCTCTCCTTTAATTAATACTTTATTTTTATATTATCGGCCTGCTGATAAGGGAAAAGAAAAAGAAATATACAAAAGCCGAGTATGTCACACACAAAATAACCCACGTGAGTTCTTGAAGAGTGACTTTGCGGATTTTATTATTCACACAATAAACAAAATAAACGCCGAAAAATAACAAAGAAATGATGGTAAAAGGGATTTGATAGTTAATGATTTCAAAAACGATTAAAACCGCATAAGAAATAACAGTCAAGACCGCTAAATAGAATGTACCTTTACCGATTTTTTTATTATTTTTAAATAAAATTTCATTATCTCTTTGAAGCAAGGTTGCATATGTATAATAGAATAATGTAAATGAAAGTGCTGAAAATGCATAAACGGCAAATTCTATCCAATGACTTGATGGTATTATCCGAAGAATGAGAAAGTGGATTAAAACGCCCCGAAAAATAAGAAACAGCAGAAAAACGCATGATGTAAATCCCGCCCCATAAAAAAAGACTTTTGTTTCGAACTCATATTTTTTCTTTAAAACAGAATAAATAATGATACCCGGAACTAAAGATAAAATAACAAACAAGAAGTAGTATATCTTTGCTTCTTCCAGTAATCCTACATGAACGTCCGCTCCCCCCAACAATTTTACAAGCAGAGGGAGAGTATCGAGCACATCTGCAAGTAAAAGCGATACAATCCATACACTTGATATAATACAGCATTCAATAAATGAAATTGTTTGCTTAAACATTTATGATGATATCCTCCCGATCCTTTTTAAGCTTCGTAAAGCACCTGATATTGACTGCTGATATAATCCACATTGGATTGGTAACCGGTCATGTTCGCTCTCAGCGTTGAAATTTCGGTGTTTGTCGCATATGAATAGGTGAAAGCGCCGCCGCTCAGAATACCGTGATCATATACCAAAATCGCGATGTTCATTTTTGAACCATCGTGGTATGTATAAACATCAAGCGTCACATTTTCATATGCCGGCTTCCCGTTTATTTGGTAGACGGCACCCAATTGGTTCCCGTTTTCATCGTAAACATACAGAGTTCCGCCTGCCGATGAATCAACGAATCTTAAAAACGGATGACCGTTAAG
>JAITUZ010000038.1 GCA_031286065.1 Candidatus Methanimicrococcus odontotermitis
AAAAATACGGCGAAGAAGTCGGCGCGTTCATCGTTTTGAAGGAGGGCGTGAAAATGCATCCCGAAGATGTCAGAGACTTCTGCCGCGGACAAATCGCGCGCTACAAGATTCCGAAATACGTTTTCTTCCTGGACGAATTCCCGATGACGGGAAGCGGCAAGATCCAAAAATTCAAATTGAGAGAAATGAGTTTGAAATTGGCGAAAGAATACGGTTACGAAGTGATTTGAAAAAATCGCTTCAAACTTCTATTTTATATTATTAGAAATCAGAATCGGATTTGAATTTGTTTTTTGGAAAAGCGAAACCGTTTTAATTTATTTTTTGGAAAAGAGATGCGGCTCACGCGGCGGCAGCGCAGCTGTAGCGCGCTGAGGGAACAGCGTCCCCGTTCGCGCAAGCGAACGGCTGCCATTAGAAGAAGCAGACTTTCAGAAATCGAAAAGAGTTTTCTGTTTTATTTCTTTGCCGACTTCAAAAGCGTCCGCCTCTCGGACCGATGCCGTATAATCCGTTGACAACTCGTATTTTTTCAGCAGCGGATTCAGCACAGCATAAAATTTCTTTTTATATTCTTTATCCAAATGTCCCGTTTTGTAAAGCCGGCTCATATCTTCGAACAGGCCGGGAAATTCGGTTTGGATGAATTCGAAATATGTTTTCCTTGTTTGGCTTCTCAAATAAAGAGTTTGAACGATAATGTAAACGGCTCCGATTTCTTTTGTTTTTGAAAAAATCGCTTCCAGATTTTCCGGCGAATCCGTTAAAAACGGCAGAACCGGCATCGTGTGAACGCCGATTGTCGCGTCCGTTTTTTTGAATTTTTCAAGCATATCGAAACGGCGTTTCGCGCTGACGGCGCCCGGCTCAATTTTCACTCTTAAATTTTCATCGGCGGTCGTAATCGTTGAAGCGATATTGACAAAAACGTATTTGGAAAGTTCGTCAATCAAATCAAAATCCCGAAGAATAAGATCGGTTTTTGTGGAAATGATGATCGGATTTTTGTGCTTGAGCATTACTCTCAAAACATCCGGCATCAGCTCAAACTCTTCCTCCGCACGCTGGTAACTGTCGCAGACGCCGCCGATGTTAATGACCGTTTTCTTCCGCCCGAAGCGTCCGAGTTCTTTATCCAATTGTTCGGCGACATTCGTTTTGGCATAAATCAGATCATAATAGCCGTCAGACGGACCGGCGGGAACATCGTCTTCGTTTTTGTTCATGTATTTGTGAGAATAAATGGCAAAACAGTATTTACAGCCGTTTTCACAGCCGCGGTAAATGTTCAGGTCTGATTTGTAGGGAAACCCGCCGCGAACGGAATGAAGCGCCGTTTTACATTGAATCGGCCGATGTCGGGCCGCCTGTTTTTCCATTTCAATCACCAAAAAAAATTAAAACGGCGGCGAACAAACGCGCGGCCCGTTCGCCTCGATTTCGCATTCATAAACATCGCCGAACCGGCGCATTAAATCAAAAATATATTTGTCCGCCCCTTCACGGCCGGAGGGAACCGCAAAAACAGTATTTCCAATCATCGCCTGAGCGGCTGTGCCGTCCGCTTTATCAATCGAATCAATGACGGCTTCGGCTTCAGAGCTGAGGAGACCGGCGCTTTTTGTGAAAGAAAGAGATTCGGTCATGAAAGAATCCAAATCCGGCTTTTTCAGAAAATTTTTGAAAGCTTCCGCGCCGGCTTTATTGATTTTTCCGGCGCAGTCCGCATTTGTAATAACGGCTTTAGTGGATAATTCACCCAAAACCAGACAATAAATCTTTTTCCGGCGGTCGGTTTTTGGAAGCGGAACGCTGTAATATTTTCCGTGCAAAGATCCGCCCGGAATTTCGCGGACCGCAAGCCCGCCCGCCGCAATTCCCGCGACATCACCGAGACCGCTGCCGTTAATGATCTCGGCGTAATGCGCGATTTCAATCAGCGTATTATCGGACAGACCGAGATGAAGCGCGCTGCCGGCGGCAAAAGCCGCGCTCAATGCGCCCGCTGCCGAGAGTCCGAAACCGCTTCCAATCGGAAGAGAAATGTTTTCTTTAATTTCAAAATAAAACGGCGAATTGTATTTTTGTTCCGCCGACTTAGAAAGTTCCGAAATGACGGTTAAAACGGCATTTGCTGACTCGGCCGAATTTTGTTTGACACCGTTTAAATAAACGGCGTTTTCGCCTTTTCCCCGGTAAGGCGTGACCTCGGAACAGATTCCTTGATTCAAAACAAGGCCGGCGCCGATGGATCCTTTAATATGAGGATCTGAATGATCGCGGATTTGAAAAAAACCGGTGATGTGACCCGGTGAAAAAGCGGCGCATGTTTCAAACTCGGACATGATCAATTCCTTTTAAAAATACGGCCTCTGATTTGAGCGGGCTTGCGGCGAAGTGTCTTTTTAGGAGCCGGCGCGCCTGAAAAAATGAAGGCGTCAGACGTCAGCGAATCGGAGCCCGTTTCTTCATTTAAATCAGTGCCGATTGTCCCTTCAAACGAATCCGAAATGATTGTATCATGCTTAGCCGCCTCCCTTTCATCATCCGGTCCTGCCGCTTTGATTTCCGAATCAATGAAAAACTGCGGCGCGCCAAAATCCGCCTCAGCACAAATCAAATCGAAAAGTTCCGCCGCGATTTTTTCCTTACTGCCGGAAATCGGAATGACGGTTTTCAAATCATGATGGGTCAAATAGTCCTTTGTCACGGCATAAACATCATTTTCATCGGTGCCCATTCCTTTTTCTTTCACGTCGTTGGCAACGACGATATCAGCGATTCCGGCGTCTATTTTAGAAGCGGCCGACTCGATCAATTGCTGATGCGAAACGCCGGTTTCCGCCTTGAATCCGACAATGAAAATATTCGGGTCAGCGCAGCAGGCTTCTTCAATCAATTTCTTTGCCGGCTTCAATTTAATTGTCAGATCGCGCTCGCCGGATTTAATTTTAGAAGCGGCGGCATCGACTGTATAATCGGAAATGGCGGCCGCGCTGATAAGAATATTTTTACCGGAGACCGGCGGCGCAAGAGCGATTTTTTCCGTAACGGCTTCAATCATTTCATGAACGCTTTCCGCGCGGATGTCATGAAAATGCGGCAGATGCCCCCACTCGGATTTCACGCGGTGGAAGAGATAAACTTCAGCGCCTCTGATGTACGCTTCTTTGGCAAGCGCATTTCCGGTTTTTCCTGACGCGCGGTTTGTCAGCAAACGAATCGGATCAATGGATTCGGCCGTTGACCCTGATGTGACAAAGACGGTTTTGCCGGTCAAAGAGCGGTCTCCGAGCGCGCGCAGGACACGAAGAACAATTTCTTCACTGTCGGCGATTTTCGCGATCCCCTCCTCAAAACGCGGACCGATGATGTCAATGCCATATGATTCCAATGTTTTCAGATTTTCCAAGACTTTGGGATGACGGTACATAGATTCGTGCATCGCCGGAACAATCATAACTTTTTTGCCTTCGCCGACAGCGGTCGTCGCAAATGTGGTCACGGGCGTGTCATCAATCCCTGCCGCGATTTTTGAAATCGTGTTGGCGGTGGCGGGCGCGATTAAAAATAAATCGGCGGTCCCTTTTGAGCCGAAAAACTCGACATGTTCGACCCGGCCGGTCAATTTTGAGATGACCGGATTTCCGGTCGCGTAATGAAGCGCTTCTTCATGAATAATACGGCAGGCGGCATCGGTCATAACAGCGTAGACAGACGCGCCGCGGCGGATAAGTTCGCGGGCCAGCTTGACGGTCTCAACCGCGGCGATACTTCCTGTAACCCCGAGAACGATCGTTTTTCCCGACAAAGCCGTTCCTTTGACTTCCCGAATCCAAAGCGTCGGATGGACGGGAGAAGCCGTTTTTTCCCCGAAGATGAAATCATCGCCGCCGAGTTTCTTTTTGCATTCCATGATTCAGACCCGCTGTTTAATGAATATGATAAAAACAATAAGCAAAACCTTTTACGGTTTTTTGATTAATAACATTAATCATAAATACGTTTAATCCGTTCAAACCGAAAGTATTCAAAGGAACTGACAATTAATATATTAAAAAGACGGCAGGGATTTCATGGCGCGAAACCAAAAAGATTATTATTATGACTTGGCCCAAAAAGAGGGATACCGCTCGCGGGCCTCTTATAAGCTGAAACAGATCCAGCATCATTCAAACATAATTAACCGCGGAAATACGATCGTTGACTTGGGCGCCGCGCCCGGCGGCTGGCTCCAAGTCGCGAAAGAACTCTCGGGCGGAAGAGTTTTTGGCGTAGACCTTCAAAAAATCGAAGAAATTCCGAGAGTGACGACAATCAAAGGAGACATCACCGCCGATTCAACCATTGAAAAAATCCTGGAATTCGCCGGCAAAGGCGGCGCGGATGTGGTTTTATGTGACGCGGCGCCGAACTTAACGGGCAACTGGGCTCTGGACCACGCCCGCGGAATTGAGCTCAACCGCGCCGCTTTTGAATGCGCCAAAAAGATTCTCAAACCCAAAGGAACGTTCGTCGTTAAAGTGTTCCAGGGCGATATGTTCAAAGATTTTTTTGACGATGTGACGAGTGAATTTGTTCATGTCCGCGCGTATACGCCGCAAGCGTCACGCTCAACCAGTGCCGAAATTTACATTATCGCGAAAAAATTCCTGACGGCGCCGATTCGGAAAGGACAAATCTACGCCGCCGAAATCAAAGAACTCGGCGCATCCGGAGACGGCATCGCCTACATTGATGATTTCGTATTATTTGTTAAAGAAACCGAAATCGGCGATATCGTCAAAATAAAAATCAAAGATGTCAAACCCAACTTCGGATTTGCCGAAGTCGTTGAAAAACTGGATGCGCTTCCCGAAAATCCGAAATACGATAATCCGATTCAGCAAAGAACTCAAATTCCGCTTTCGGCGGATTATGAAAAGGAAGAAAACCCGCCGAGAGGAAATGTCTCAAGAGACAATTACCGGCCGCCGAACAAAGAATAAATCCGTTTCTTCCTAAAACCAAAAAAATACACTCGCTCAGCAATTTATAAATAAACGAATCCGAGATTCATCATAAAAAAGGTAATTCCGATGATTGACCTTCACACCCACACTCTTTTCAGCGACGGCGAACTGGTTCCCGCCGAACATATCCGCCGCGCCGCGACATTCGGCTGCCGCGCAATCGCCATGACCGACCACGCCGATTTTACAAATTTTGAATTTATCATTTCTTCTCTTCAGAAAGCCAAAATGATGGAAGAAGATTTTAAAATCAACATTTTCGCAGGCATTGAAATTACGCATGTGCCGCCCGGACAAATCGACAAACTCGCCAAAAAAGCGAAAGAATTCGGCGCGGATATCGTTATCGTTCACGGTGAAACGCCTGTTGAGCCGGTCGCTTCAGGAACAAATCGCGCCGCCATTGAATCTGAATATGTCGATATTTTGGCGCACCCGGGATTTTTGACGTGGGAAGACGCCGAACTGGCGAAAGCGACAAACACGTATTTGGAAATCACGGCGCGCGGCGGACACAACCGGACCAACGGCCATGTCTCGAAAACGGCAGCGGAAACCGGCGCAAAACTGGTCTGCAACACGGACGCGCACCGTCCGGGAGACATGATTACAAAAGAAACGGCTTATGATATTTTAATGGGCGCGGGGCTTTCAAAGAAACAAGCGGACGCGGCATTTAAAAATTCGGAAGAGATCGTTCAAAAAATGAAATGACAGGACAAAAGTCATAAAATAAAAAATTTGAAAACAGGTGAATAAAATGGGACTTTTCGGAAAATTATTCGGCTCCAACAAGTATGACGCGAATGAGCATCAAGGGCATTTGAAAACAAAAAATTACAAAAGACTGGACTGGAAAATCGACGAGAACGAATACAAAAAACAGGATTATATCGCCAGTTCCGAATACATCATCCCGTCAGATCAAATGATTCGGGAAGTTTTCGATAAAACGGACAGCGGCAGAACATACGTTGTCAGAGACGTTTTATTCCGTGTCGACTATATGGGCTATTCCAACGACTGGTATAAAAAAAGAGATTATTTGTTTGAAGAAATCACCCTGAAGAAAAAAGAAAAAACGGAACAGGATGACAGAAATGTTTATGTTTTGGAAGGAAAAGGAACGTTTCTGAAAGAAAATATGACGGGAATGAACTTAGAGTCGGAAACGAAAGAGATCACCGTTTATTCCGAAGTGACGTACAAAAACAATACGCTTGAAGTTCACAACGGACGCGGATTCGATGACACGGATAATTGGTACGCCTTTATGCTTTTATTCAAGCTCCTTGAATATGAAAAATATCCGACGGAAAGCTGTAAAACAGTTAATATCGGAACATGTCAGACTTAATGTTTCAATACAGAGTTTTATGAAACGGTGACTGCGAAATCCATTCCGCCGAAATCTATTATATTCTGCGGCAAAAAAATAAGCGGATTTCGCGCCGATAAAATTTGTTTTTCAATAACGGATATATAAGCATGCCGATAAACGGAAAAAGAATAATATAAGAGAAAACGAGTATTGTGATTAAAATCAGACCTATAAAACACATCAGCAGGTTTAAAAAATGCAGCATATACTCGACATGATCGCGGGCGGTACGAAAATGGCTGAAAGTGATCACGAAGAACTCATTCATGAAGTCGGCCTGGAACTTGTCAATTCATATGAAATCGTTTATGATATCGAAAATTTGATTCCGAACGATGATGATATGGCCGACCGCGTCTTTGAAGCGGCCATTGATCTTTTGGAACTTGTCGGCGTCTACTCTCTCGACACTAAAAAAGTTCTTCAAATTCCGCGCGACAGCATTTTAAGAAGCATACAGAATTCACGCAATTACCTCAATATCGGAGAATGAATTGACAAATACCTGCTGACGCTTCAGAATAATAATCGAAGAATGCCGTTGATTATGGGCGGGCCGAACGCGTCACCCGTCACGCCGGACCTTTATATTCCGATTCATCGGTCATATTCGAAATACAGAGATATCAACGCGATTGCACCGGCGTCTTTGGATACGTCATCGATGAACACGCTCAAAAAAGGTCCGGAAACTCTGATGCGCGCCCGGCAGGCCGTCCAGCTTGTTAAAGAAGCGTGCGCTTCGGAAGGGCGGCCCGACATGTGCATTGTAACGCCGCCGCACATCGAAGATCCGATTGCCGCCGTATCGGTTGCCAATCCGAGATTTATGGGTCCGGGAGATTTACAAGAAATCATTCCGCGCCTGGATTTAAAAATCAATTACGATGAGCTGTCGAGGGTCTATCATTACAAAATGACCGGCGCGAATTACTTATGCAGCCCGATGGTTTTGCGCGGAATTACAACAGATTCACCTGAACAATTCGCAATCGAAATCGTTGCTGAAGCTTTAAAATCCCAAGTCATATACGGCGCTTCCGTTTTCTTAAAATATCCGGTTCATATTGACCCGGCAGATTGTTATAAAACGCTTTGGGCTTCATTTTTATCGTCTATGGCAATTTCTCAGAACAGAATATGTCTCCACGGAAGCGTCGTCAACAATTCCGCAGGACCATGCACGGAAATGATGATGTATGAAACCGCCGTCCAAGCTATCGGTTATGTTGCCTGCGGCTGCGACATACTTTCGGGACCGATATCAAACAATGGCAATATTCCCAATCATGTTGCCGGCCTTGACGCTCAATTCATGGCGGAAGTTTCCCGTTTTGCAGCAGAACTCTCCCGAAAAGATGCCAATTATTTATGCATGGAATTGTTTTCAAGATACAAAAATAAATTAAACACGCCCGATATCGGAAAATCATTTACGGAATGTTATAATTTGGAAACAATGGAGCCGACAAACGAATATCTGGATGTTTACGAACACGCTATTGATGATATATACCAAATACTTCAACAGAAAAACAGACGAATCACCAAAAACCGATAATGAATCGGATTTTTTTCTTTTATACTCTTTTTTAATTTTATTTCCTTGTTTCTTTTTATTTTCTTTGTTTTTTTAATTTTATTTCCTTGTCTCTTCTTATTTTCTTTTTCAAGTTTTATATATTATACATTTAAAAAACGAATCATGATTTTTTGAAAAACGATAAAATGAAGATGAAACGGCATCGAGAACACAGACGTCAGTAGCAAATACAAACGAAAAACAGCGGCAACGATACAAAAATCCGAGAACGTAATGAATAATCGAGTAATATTCAATAACCGGAACGTTTGTTTGAACCCCGAAAATTGAGTGGTGTTAACAATATATAAACATATCTGATTTAAACATACTAATTTATATAATAGAAAAATAGAATATTAGAAGTAAGGAAGAGAAAGAGAGAGAAAGATCTTTCTCAAACCGAGATGATTTACAAGGAGAAATCAAAGATGATCAAAAATACTTACAGACTGCTTTCATTGGAAGAGCGAAAAATGATTGATGTCGCCACAATGGAAGTTCTTGCGGAATCCGGAATCATGATTTTGGATAAAGAAGCGAGATCCATTTACAAAGAAGCGGGCTGTATTGTTGATGAAAAAACGAACATGGTAAAAATTCCCGAATATGTTGTGAGAAAAGCGCTTTCTTGCGCGCCGACCGGCTTTAAGCTCTATGGCCGCAACAAGAAAAGAACAACGGACATCCGATACGGCGGCGAAACGACATTTAACAATTTCGGCGTCGGCGTCAAAATGTGCGATTACGTCGCTCCCGGCAAATACCATACCAGAAATTCAACGGAAAGCGATATCGCCAATATTGCAAAAGTTGTGGACTATGCCGATAAAATCGATTTCTATTTAAGCGCGGTTGCCGCAGGCGATTTGACGGGCGTAAAAGCGCAAAACATTCATGAGCAGATTACGCCGGTTTTCAACACGTCAAAGAATATCCTGGTGGATGCGGTCGGCCCATTCATGCCGATTTACTTTGAAGTCATTAAAACATTTTACGGAGGAGACGAAGAAGAAGCCAGAAAGAAACCGATTTATTCAATGACAGGCTGTCCGACAAGTCCCCTTGAAATCGGCACCAATTTCTGCCAAGTCATCATTTCAGCCGCCCGATACAACATGCCCTGCAATGTTCTTTCGATGGCCATGTCCGGCGGATCAAGTCCGGTCCATCTGGCCGGAACGATCGTGACGCATAATGCGGAAGTGCTGGCAGGAATCACCTTGTCCCAGCTGACTGTTCCGGGCGCGCCTGTTTGGTACGGCAGCTCCACCACCGCTTTTGACCTTCGTCGAGGAACGGCCCCCGTCGGCGCACCCGAAATCGGACTGATCAGCGCGGCAGTCGTTGAAATGGGAGAATATTACAACTTGCCGACATATGTGGCGGGTTTTTAGGCCGATTCAAAAATTCCGGACAGCCAACTCGGACATGAAAAAACACTCACAGGAATACTGCCGCTTTTGTCCGGCGCCAAAACAATTTACGGTATGGGAATGGTTGAGCTCGGCATGTCATTCTCGCTGGAACAGTTGATCCTTGACTGCGATTATATTGAAATGGCCCAGTATGCCGCAAGAGGCATAGAGGTAACCCCCGAAACATTGAGTGTCGAACACATTCTCAAAGTCGGCGCAGGAAACAACTTTATCGCGCACAAATCGACTCGGGAAAACATGTCCGTTCAATCCAATCCGAAATACATCAATCGGGAAATGATCGGAGACTGGGAATCAAGAGGATCAAAAGACATCGTCACGGTTGCACATGAAACGGTGACAGATATTTTGAAAAATTATGAACCGGACCCGATAGACGCCGACACGAGAAAAGCGATTCAGGCCATAATGGACAAAGCGGACAAAAACTATACAGCCGGCGTATTGGGCGAATAAACAGGAGAGGAATACAAATGGCAGCACAAGAAGAATTAAATCAAAAAGGAAAAGAGGCCGTCATGAATTTTGACGATGAAGCCGCTGAAGAAGTTGCAAAAGAATGCATTAAAACCGGCCTTGATCCGGTTTCCCTCATTCAGGACGGATTTACAGCAGGAATGAACGCTGTCGGCGATCAGTTTGAAAAAGGAATCGTTTTTCTCCCGCATGTCATTGCCGCATCTGACGCGATGAGCGCGGGAGTTAAGATTTTGACGCCGGTTCTTGAAAAATCAGCTCTAAAAACGGAAGCAAAAAATACCGTAGCGATCGGGACGATTGAAGGGGACATTCACTCAATCGGCAAAGATATCGTGGCAACCATGCTTAAAATTGCAGGATTCCACGTGATTGATCTTGGCCGCGATGTCCCGATTACAAGTTATGTTGAAGCCGCTAAAAACGGCGCTCAAATCATTGCGTCATCCGCTTTGATGACAACGACGATGGTCCTTCAGATGAAACTGGAAGAGCAGCTTAAAGAAGCGGGCGTTCGCGGCAAGGTCAAGACCATGGTTGGCGGGGCTCCCGCAACTCAAAACTGGGCCGACAAAATCGGCGCCGACATTTACGCTGAAGACTCATCAGAAGCCGTCATCAAATGCAAAGCATTCTTCAATTAAGTCTCTGAAAATAAAAAACAGTCTGACAAACCACTTTCCGGCACACAGCTATAGAAAATAAAAACCCCGCTTCGCAAAAAAAGATAATAAAAGCATCTTTAAAGCGGAAGCAGGGATATTTTTTGAAGAACGCAGCAGCCAAAAATATTGCAAAAGGATTACAACAACCCTTTTTCCGAATAATATTCATCCCTTGCCGCGACAAACGCTTTGATATTTCCAAGCGGCGTGTACGGCGCAATGCCGCACCCCGGCGCCAATATATTTACGCCGTCTTCGATGCATCTTTTCGCGGACGCTTTGACAAAATCAGATGACTGGAGAAGCAAATCGTCTGCCGCGGAAACGTTTCCGATAAGGCAGACCTCTTTTCCGATAACTTGAGAAGCGTAAGACATATCCGTTTTTTCTTCCAGACTGACACCTAAAAATCCGGATTTTGCAACGGATTCCAAAATAAGCGTAGCATCACCGCACATGTGAAGAATGTTCAGCCCTTTCATGGCGTTCGTCATTTTTTTGTAAACCGGCAGAAACATCGGTTCAAAAAACGGCGGCGGGAATAAATCCGGACCGGATTCGGAATCAATAATCACAACGGAATCGGCGCCGCGGTCATAAAGAACGTTGGCGTATTCAGCGCAAACCTCGCCGCCGAGATTGATTAATTTCTGAAGAGCGTCGGGTTCTTTAACGGACCACATTAAATAATTGTTCACGCCCGCAACGCACGCGGCAAAAGAGGCCGGACCCAAAATACCTGCAATCAGCGGCAACTCGTATCCTTTTTCATCAATTCTTCCGCGCAGAATATCTGTTGTTTCGATCATGGATTTGATTCCGGAACTTTCATACAGGTTATCAGGAATAACAACATCGTCAACATTTACAGGCTTCTTGCACGGAAAATCGAGTTGGTGCGGCGGCGAACTGTTTGTACCGGCCGAATAAGCGCAGCCGAATGCCTGCGGGATTTCGGGAGAACTGAAAGGATAGCGAACGCCTTCCAGTCCGGCGATTTCATAGCCGGCCATTGCCAGCGCGGCCATTTCTTCCGGATCGGTAAAAGCTTTCGGCCAGCTCGTTTTGGTCATTTCCATAAGTTCCATCGTTCCGGTCTGCGTTACAGAACAGACAGGGATTTTACCGACTTCTTTTTTATGAAGCGAGCGCGTGAAACGCTCAAGCATTGTCAAATTATCCAAAATATTACTTCCTCAATAATTGATTTTATAAAATACGGTTTTAACAGATATAAAAGTAAGTCAGGAAGAAAAAAAGAGAAAGAAAAATAAAATATGCCGGCTGAAGCCGGTAAATGAATAATAAAAAAGACTCGGATTAAGGAAGCTGATTTCTTAAAAGCTGTTCACATCCGTTAATTTTGATGCCGAGAACTTCTTCAATATTCGCTTTCGCAGAAAGTCCTTTCGCTTTATTTGTGACAGACGTGATGATGCCGATGTTGAGTTCTTCGCGGATTTCACGCATGATATACTCATCCGTCAGCTGCAGAACATCAACGCCGAGTTTTTTGGCGACATATTCTTTTGCGTCTTTTAAGCGCATGTTTTTAGAGCACTGCATTCTGGCAACGAGATCACCGGCCGTTCGAAGTCCTTTCATACCGGACGCGTGAGAGTGCGCAATCGGCATGCCGATCGGATCGCCTGCGCCGATCTAAATACCGTCAACGCCTGCGATTTCCACCATCGCTTTGTTGGCGCGGGTGACAGCGTCAATCGGCGGCGTCTCCAGCATCGGCACGCCGCCGACGCCCATTCCCATATTGACATGGACGGGAATCGGAGACTCCAGAACAGCAGCTTTTGTAAATGTGACAGCGCGCGCCAGATTCCAAGCGAAAGATTTTCCGGTATTGGTATTGATTGCCGGACCGTAGAGATTACTTCCGGCTTTGGCGCAGAGTTTGGCTTGTTCATGCGGCCAGAGACCTGCAAGCGTTGTGCCTTTATACTCCAGACTGCCGTGCATGCCCAAAACAGACTCACCGGCCATTCCGATTTCAATATACATTTCAGGAAATTCCGCACGGAGCTGCGCGCATGCCTGAAGCGTAGCTAGAAAATCGCCGTCACCCGCGGCGCCGGCAGTATCAAAATTAACGCCGTCAGATCCGGATGCCATCAATTTCTGCATGACCCAAACCATATCACGCGTCAGATGCTCAACGGATTTTTCAACAGATAACAGCGCTTCTTCGATTTTGAAGGCACGCATGAGATCGGAAGGATTGGAATAAGGACCGTCAGGCGTATAATAAAGACCCATATTCGGCATAGCGCCGTAAAAAACAGGGACAATTGTATTCTGCTGAATAACTTCCATGTTTTGACATTCGTGTGAAACAATCGGTTTTACAGGTTTGAAACTGTAATCGATATGACCGAGTTCAATTGTATCCTGGCAGAAAACACGTTCATGAGTCATCAATCCGATGAGCCTGCTCGCCGGAATTCCACAGCCGCTGTTGCCTTGATCGGCATCAATTCGAATCGTGCCGCCGTCCATTGATAGAGCGACTTCTTTGCCGCGGCCGACGCTGACAAAAATACTCGGATCCATAATGATTTCCGCCATTTTGTCAATTTCATCTGCCGTCAAATCAGAAACACTTGCGAGATCCGCCCCGACCGAGGTTCCGGCAATCAAATCTTCATAAATTTGTTCCCGGGTTTGGACAACTCTTCTGCCGTCTCCCATTCTTGTATAATATTCTGTTGTCATTTGATTTACCCCATTAATTCTCTCAGATAATTCTTTAGCTTGCATCACTGTTCCAATACCGGAAATAAGACAGGATTATATCCAAAGTGCTGAGTGTTCCGCATGCATTTTCAGCGGCGATTACGGCAGATTCTCTTTTGCCCGCAGCGACAGCGTCCGCTAACCTCGAATAGATTTCAGTTGCCATTTTAACAGATTCCTTTATGCTTTTTCAGTAAATGAATTTGAAAAACGGATCCGCCGTAAAAGCGGAGCCGAAAATTAATTTTTAAAAATCCTTTATAAAAACACGGGCTTGCCATAATGCCAAGAGAGAAATCACAAGAATGGCAATCATCCACATGTATTCCGAATACGGCACCAGGCTGTCGGCCCAAAAAATATTGTAAGCTTCCATTGCAGCTTCTGTCTGTACCATTTAATTTCCCCCCGCGCAAACGCCGGCATATTTCGCACGGTTCCAACCGATATCCGTCAGAGTATATTTGTGCAAAAGAGATCCTTGTTTATAACTTCCGCCGTCATCTATTTTGAACTCGACGGTTTTTATAAGACCGTTTGAAGCCAATTCAATCATATCAAAGTTGGCGGAGTCCCTTCCGTAATCGCCTTTCAAATCACTGTATTCATTTTGAAGCTGATAAACAATGTCATTGTTCCAGTGAGCGTTTCCGTCAGAAAGGATTGCCAAAATTTTGTATTTAATCGGTAATTGCGTCATTTCAGTCACCTCAATCTCTGATTGCTTCTTCAGAAGAACTTTCCGAATCAGAATACATAATCGTGCTACCAATCAGACAAAACGCGCCGCCGAGAAGAAGCGTCCACCCCGGAAAATCACCCGTAAATAAAAGGATGAAAATAACGGCGCACAGACCGTACAGATTAGCAACGCCTTGGCCGCGGCCAACACCAATAAGCGGAAACGCCTTGTAACACGCCGCATAACAGTAACCGAATGAAAGACCGATAAAAACTAAAACCAGAAGTGTCAGCGGTTCGAATGCGGAAATCGCGTATTTAATCATCGGGAAGCCGAAAATCAAAAGAATCGGAATAACGATGACCCACCAAAGAACAGCTTCTGCCAAAAACCGGACATAAAGACCGGCATCCGGCTCGGCAAGGTCGATGCCTTTGCCGGCGACAGCGCCTTCTAAACCAAATCCGAGAGCAGCCATTGCGCCGCCAACGTAACCGAACCACCGGACACCGTCATTCATCATTTCACTGATCATGCCGCCAAAATAAATAGAAACACCGCCGAGAATAATCAGAAAAATACCAAAAGCCGCGCGTTTTGTAATTCTTTCACCATACCAGCGATTCGCGACAATGGAACTGACGACCGGAAAAAGAAGTGACGCGACCGCCGCGAAAGCGCCGCCGACAAAACCCATCGCCAGATAAGATCCAAAAATCGCAAGCGGACCGCCGCAAAATGCAGCCAGAATAAACCATTTGGAACAAGATTTGAATTGAAAAGCAGTACGTTTAATTTCTTTGAATTTGCCGGTTACAAGATTCCAAACACCCAAAGTCAAAATAATTACCGCAGCGCTGAATGCGGATATCAAAACAGCGGTAACGATAAGCGCAACGGTATCACCGTGTGTTCCGCCGATTTCAACAGACATGATATCAAACGGGTTTAAACTCCATATGACAGTACCCGGAATATACCAAATACCCCAAAGCAATGCACTGAAAATGGCCCACATATAGCCTTTTCGAACTTTCTTTTTATATTCATTCACTTTTAAAGATTCGATATCCATTTAATGCCCCCAAACATGAATTAAATTAGGATTGAGGTAAAACGGCAATCCTTAACAATCAACAATCGTTTGGCAACATATTTAAAGTTATCTAAAATATTCGAATTGTTTATATAATAGAATAAACAGCCAAGATAAGAAAGACGATAAAGTGAGAAATAAATAAAAAAAATATGCTAATTTTCATGATCTGAATGAATTATACAAAGGCAAAAAAGATCAAAAAACAAAAAAATAATAGAAAATAAAATAAACAAAAAATATGTTAAAAACAGCTTCCGCTCTTCCAATTTAAAACAACACAAAAAGTAAGAATAATAAAGAAAGACTCCTGGCAGCGATCCAAGTTTCCCGAAGGCTCGCACACTTCAGTACAGCAGGGAACGCCGGCGGGCTTATC